>VAWW01000075.1 GCA_005884575.1 Actinomycetota bacterium | reverse complement strand
TCGAACGGGACGCGGATCGACAGGCGCGCCCGAGTCACGGCCAGCGCGGCAGCCGTGCCGAGCACCGCTGAGATGGCCGCGGCTCCGAACGCGACCCGCACCGAGCGGCCGACGGACGCCGTGATCACGGGATCCGCGAGCGCCTCGCCGAACCACCTCGTCGAGAAGCCCTGCCACGCGCCGGCGACCACACTGCCGCTGAACGCGTACACGACGACGACTACGATCGGCAGGTACAGCGCGACGTACACGAGCACGCTGTAGCCCATCAGCAGCCGCGGCGCTGACACGCGGCGCACGACGACGACCGCCAGGCCGCTCGCGACCGCCGCGGCGAGGACAGCTCCCCAGACGACGCGCCCGTCCGCGAGCCCGACGACGAGCACCGCCCAGGCGGGCAGCGCGGCAACGACGCACAGCGCGGCGGCGACCGCGACCAGCAGAGCCGACGCCCTACGCACCGTACTGCTCCTCGCTGCGGACGCTGAGGACGATGTAGACGGCCAGGAAGACGGCCAGCGCACCCATCATCAGCAGCGCCGCGGCCGACCCGACGGGATAGTTGCTCACCTCGAGGAACGAGCGCGTGATCAGGTTGCCGGCCATGTCGACGCGGCCGCCGCCGAGGATGAACGGGATCACGTACTCGCCCATCATCGGGATGAACACGAGCAGCACGCCTGCCAGCAACCCCGGCGCCGTCAGCCGCAGCGTGATCTCGCGGAACGCCGTGAAGCCGGACGCGCCGAGATCCTGCGCCGCGTTGACGAGCGACCAGTCCATCCGCTCGAGCGCCGCGAAGACGGGCAGGATGAAGAGCGGCAAGTAGTTGTAGACGAGTCCGATCTGGACGGCCGTCGTCGTGTCCGCCAGGTGCGGCGGATCCCCGATCAGATGCAGCGTCTTCAGCACGTGCCACGCGACGAACGAGTCGGAGAGGATCAGGAGCATCGCCAGCGTCCTCGCCAGGAACGAGGTCAGGAACGGCAGCAGGATCAGGGCGACGAGCAGCCCCTTGCGCCGCGCCGGGGCGTAGCGCGCGATCCAGTACGCGAGCGGATAGCCGACGAGCGCGGTCAGGACCGTGCCGACCGCGGCCATCCGCAGCGTGCGGAAGAACGCCTCGCGGTAAACGCTCCCGAGCGCGGTGCGGAAGGCGTCGAGCGAGAACCCGTAGTGGATGACGCCGTACCCGGTCGTCGAGGCGACGGCGAACACAGCCAGGAACACCGTCGGCACGACAAAAAACGCGCCGAAGTACGTCGCCGACGGCAGCGCGAGCGACAGCGGGTAGTCGCCGATCCGCCGCCCGCGCCTCCTCGCGGCGCCGAACGCGATACTCGCGGCCAGGTAGAGCGGGACCGTGCACAGCACAAGCAGGAGCGACGGAGCGAGAGTCAGCCCGAGCCGGCCGATGCCGACATAGAGCAGGACCCCGAGCGCGAGGACGGAGAGGCCGGCCGCTCCGCCCAGCGCGCGCGGGTAGATCCGTTGGATCACGTACTCGTTCTAGGCGGCCTTGAACGCGTCGTAGACCTGATTCGCGAGCTGGAGGAACTTCGGGCTCGGATGCGAGGTCTGGTAGCGGGCGAGATCCTTCGCCGGGATGTTGATCGTCGGGTCGTTGGCGAGGTCCTTGGTGACGTACTTCTCGATCCCGGTGATCGGCGACAGGTAGCCGATGAAGTTCATCTCACGCGCTGCGACCGTCGGCGTGCACATCCAGTCGATCCACTTGTGCGCCGCGTCGGGGTCCTTGGCCGCGTTGGGGACGATCCAGTTGTCGATGAAGTACTCGGTCGTGCCCTGCGGGAGGAAGAAGATGACCCTGTCCCCATGCTTCTGGAGCGCGCGGTTGACGACCTTCGCGTCGCCGTTGAAGCCGAGGCAGATGTCGATCTGGCCGCGGCTGCCGAGCTCGATCGCGTTCCCGCCGATCGTGTCGACGTAGGGCTTCGCTGCGATCAGGAGCTTCTTCGCGTCGGCGATGTCCTGCGGCTTCGTCGAGTTGAGGTTTCTCCCGAGCGTGCAGAGCGCCATGTCCAGCGTCTCCTTCGCGCCGTCCAGGAAGTTCACGCGCGCGGACTTGTACT
This sequence comes from Actinomycetota bacterium, assembly GCA_005884575.1. Taxonomy (GTDB): domain Bacteria; phylum Actinomycetota; class Thermoleophilia; order Gaiellales; family Gaiellaceae; genus AC-16. The sequence continues at coordinate 5,912 of VAWW01000075.1, read as the reverse complement.
TCGGCAGCAGCTTGAACATGTCCATCAGCGTCTTCGGCCGCTCCTTGACGACTGCCGGCCGGTACCAGAAGGAGAGCATCCCGACGCTCTTCGGGACGCTGTAGACGTTGCCAGGGTCGTACGGCGTCTTGTGCATGTCGGGCCGCAGGTACTTCAGGTTCGGCAACTTGCTGTGGTCGAGCTTCTGGATCAGGCCGAGCGAGCGGAGGATGATCACCTCGGAGCCGCCGCCGACGACGATGTCGTACGCCGAGCCGCCGGCGCGGAGCTTGGCGACCATCTCCTGGCTCGAGCTGTACGTGGAAACCGTCACCTTCGGCCCGAAGAGCTTCGTGAACGTCGTGTAGTCGGACGGCGCCGCGTAGTTCAGGTAGTTCCCGATCAGCAGCTTGCTCTCGAGCGCGGCTGCGCGGCGGGCGGCCGACGCGAGCCCGGGAACGGCGAGCGCGGCGGCACCGACGCCCGCCGCGGCGAGGAACTGACGGCGCGAGATCTCGCCGGCGATCTCGTCGGCACGGTTCTCCGGCGCTAGCACATTGATCTCGGCGGGGATGTCGATCGGCTTGTTCATGCCGTCTTCTCCTTCCGTTGGGGGTTCCGAGCAGGGCTCGGCGCGGCCGCGGCCAGCGGCGCCGCATCTGCCTGCGCAGGTTGGGCGGGGCCGAGCACGACCGCCGCTCCGGGGGCGATCTCGAGCCAAACCCGCGTGCCGGGCTCGAGCGCCTCTCCAACGGCGGTGTCGGTGCGCGACTGCCGGCTGACCACCTTCGTGCCGTCCTCCATCACCACCACGAGCTGGAGCTCGTGGCCCACGACCATCACCGCCTCGAGCCTCCCGCGGCGACCGGAGCCCTCGTCCTGGACGACCAGGGTGTGCTCCGGGCGCACGCCGACGCGGACGCGGCCGCCGGCAGGAGCCTCGTCGAGGACCCGCCCGACGTGAAGCAGCGTGCCGTCGTCGAGCTGCACCCGGTCGGCGGCCGTCCTCAGGCCCTCGAGGACGTTCATGTCACCGACGAACTCGGCCACGAACGGCGTGGCGGGCACGTCGTAGATGCGCTGCGGGTCGTCGAGCTGCTCGATCCGCCCGTTGTTCATCACGGCCACACGGTCCGACATCGCGATCGCCTCGCCCTGGTCGTGGGTGACGAAGACGAACGTGATCCCGACCTCGTCGTGGATCCGCCGCAGCTCGATCTGCATCGCCTGTCGCAGCTTGTGGTCGAGCGCACCGAGCGGCTCGTCGAGCAGGAGGACGCGGGGGCGCAGAACGAGCGCCCGCGCAAGCGCGACCCGCTGCTGCTGCCCGCCCGAGAGCTGCGCCGGCCGGTGGTGCTCGCGGCCGCGCAGGTCGACGAGCTCGAGCGCCTGCTGGGCGAGCAGCCGCCGCTCGCGCCTGGATACGCCGCGCTGCTTGAGGCCGTACGCGACGTTGTCCACGACCGTCAGGTGCGGGAAGAGCGCGTAGCTCTGGAACACCGTGTTGACGTCCCGGCGATGCGGCGGGACGTCGACGGCGGCCTCGCCCGCGATCAGGACGTCGCCCGAGGTCGGCCGCTCGAAGCCGGCGACTAGCTTCAGGCTCGTCGTCTTGCCGCAGCCGGACGGCCCGAGCAGCGAGAGGAACTCACCGCGGCGGACCTCGAGGTCGACCCGGTCGAGTGCGACCGTCTCGTCGTAGACCTTCGAAACCTCACGGAAGGTGACGTCGTGCTCGGCGACCCGTTGCGCCGGCGCCCGCCCCGGCTGCTCGAGCCGACGGATGCCGATCAGCCTCGCCACTCTCTCGACGATAGATCAGTCGTCGAGAGAGTGTCAATCGGGGCGAGGGTGCGTCGTGTGCACCATCGCGAGCGAGAGCTCGACGTCCGCTCTCGCTCCCTCGCCGTCGGTCAACGGAGCCGTGTCCTCCTGGATGCAGGCGGCGAGATGCTGCCACTCGCGGCGGAAGCTCGTGTCGTGGGAGACGGGAACCGTCGTGCGCGCGGCCGAGGCGGTGGCGTTCGCCTGGATCTCGACGGTCGTGGCGGCGTTCCGTACGTAGGGATTCGGGAACTCGACCGTCACGACCCGCTCGTCGGTGTAGACGGCTAGGGACTGGTCCCACCACCTGTGCGTCTCCAGCAGCGCCAGCTCGAAGACGCCGGTCCGTCCGCGGCCGTAGTCGAGGACCGAGATCAGCCCGTCCGAGCCCAGCGGCTCGCTGTGTAGGACGCCTTGCGGCCGCCCGAGGAGGCCTCGGAGGACCGCGAGGTCGTGCGTCCCCGACATCAGCAGCCCGTAGTAGGCGTCGACGAGCGGCTCGTGCTCCGCGCCGAGCGCGGTGAGCATCGTCTTCCGGATCTTCCGGTCGAGCGCGTCTTTCGCCTCCTGCGGCACGTCGTCGGCGCGGTAGAGCGTGTAGAGCTGCGGGTGGACGCCGAAGCTCCCGCCGAAGTCATGCGCGCGGACGAACCGGATCTCGCCAGGGTCGCCGATCTGCTCCAGCGCGTAGAGGTAGCCGGGGTCGTACCTGCGCATGTAGCCGATCATCAGCTTCACGCCGGCCTCGGCGACCGCGCCAAGCACACGGTCGCACTCCTCGAGCGAGTAGCCGAGCGGCTTCTCGACGAAGAGATCCTTCCCGCGCTGCGCCGCGTACTCCGCGATCGGGGCGTGGTCGTGCGTCAGGACGGCGACGACGTCCGCACCGTCGACGACGTCGCGGTGGTCGTCCGAGCGGTCGTGGACGCCGTAGCGGTCGCCGACGCGCTCGAGGACGCTCGGCGAGATGTCGCAGATCCCGCTGATCTCGAACTCGGGCAGCTCCGCGAGATATGGAAGGTGCATGATCTGGGCGATCTCGCCGCATCCCACGACGGCGACCCGGATCGGCCGCTGTCGCGAGCTCACCCGCTCACGAGATCGCCGCTCGCCGTCAGCCGGAGCCCCAGCTCGTCCCGGATGTAGGCAGTGCTGCGAAGGCAGTCCTCGTCCGGCTGCTGGGAGATGTCCTGCTCGACGACGACGAGCCCATCGTACTCGACGTCAAGCAGCTCGTTCACGATCCCCGGAAGGTCGACGATCCCGGCGCCGAGCGGGCAAAAGGCGACGTAGCGATCGAGGCCGGAGAGCGTCGACTCGTCGCCGTTCACGTCTTTCAGGTGGACGTAGTTGATCGCGGCGCTGTACGTCCGGAAGATGTCGACCGGGTCGTCGCGCTTCAGCTGGAAGTGCGCCGGATCGACGCAGAGCCCGACTAGCTCGGTGTCGAGGACGTCCATCAGGCGGTCGAGCTGCTCCCGCGTCTCGATGAACGTGTCGATGTGCGGGTGGTAGACCGAGCGCAGCCCGAGCTCGCCGGTGAAGCGGCCGATGTCGTGGAGGCGGGCGGCGAAGGCCTCGTAGTCTGCCGGCTCGCGAGGCGCGTCCTCTGGCGGTCCGCCGCCGACGACGAGGATCGGCGAGCCGCAGCTCTGGAGGAAGCGAGTCAGGACCTGAGCTTTGGCAAACTCGTGCGGCCACAGCTGCGGGTCGAGCCAGTCGCCGTCGCAGAAGAGCGAGGCGAGCCTGATCTCGCGCTCCGTGTGCGCGCGAGCGAAGGCGGCCATGCGGTCGAAGATCTCGACGTCCGAGACGACCTTCGGCAGCTCGCGGGGGCCGAGCGTCATCACGCGGCGCGAGTAGTCGCCGCCGAGGGTGTCCCCAAACAGCGCCTCGAACCAGCCGAAGCCCTCGCGCTCGAGCAGGTCGAGCGCGTCGGGGACGGAGTGGCCGCCCAGGTCCCACATGATCAACTCGAAGCCGAAGTCGAACTTCTGGCGGCTCGGATCGACGACGGACATGGGGGCGTAGTCTTACACCCTGGCGGGAGGGATCAACAAGCTACCCCTCTTGTCACCGGTGCCGCATCAGGTCGCGTCGCGCTCGAGCGAAAGGATCGCGGTCGTCACGTCGCCCGCTCCGACTTGGGGAGCGACGAGTCGACACCGGGTAGGTCGCCGGCGAGCTCGTCGACGACCTCGAGCGGGGGCACCGCGACGGGGTGTTCACCGTCCGCCGCGGCGAGCACCGCGGCCATCACGTCCACAACGTGCAGCGCGATCGCGGACGACGCGCGGTGCGGCCGCTCCTCCGCGATCGCCTCGGCCAAGTCGGCGAGCCCGAGGCCCCGTCCCTGGTCGGTGATCCCGGGATCGAGCTCCACGTCCGACCAGTCGTCGTCGTCCGCGCGTCGGATCGAAATCGGACCGCCGAACTCGTCGGGATCGGCGAGCCGCAGCGACGCGTCCCTGCCATTCAGCGTGAACGTGTGCGTCCAGAACGCGCAGTCGAAGCTCATCGTGACCGTCGCCAGCAGCCCGTGCTCGAACCTCAACAGGGACGCGAGATGCGAAGGAGTGGTGACCCGAATGCTCGTCCCTTCGTCAGGGCCGGTCAGGACGGTTCGGGTCGGGTGGGTGATCCGGCTCATCGCCTCGACGCGCGCGACCGGGCCGAAGAGCCGCGCGAGCGGCGTCAGGTAGTACGGGCCCATGTCAAGGAGTGGCCCGCCGCCGGGGGCGTAGAACGCCTGCGGCCGCGGGTGCCCGAAGCGCTCGATCCCGGAGTGCTGCATCACGACCTCGGCGCTCACCGGGATGCCCAGCACGCCCTCGGAGACGAGCCGCCGGGCGGTGGCGAGGCTGGCGCCGAGGAAGGTGTCCGGCGAGCACGCGACGCGGACGCCGCGCCGCTCGGCCGCGCGGAGGATCTGCCGCGCCGCGGCCGGCTCGATTGCCAGCGGCTTCTCCGAATACACGTGCTTCCCCGCCTCGATCGCCGCCAGCGACACCTCGTGGTGGGCGGTCGGCGAAGTGAGGTTGAGGACGATGTCCACGCCGTCGCTCCGCAGCAGCTCCGGGACGCTCAGGTGCGGGACGCCGCTCGCGGTCGATAGTTCACGGGCGCGATGGGGATCGACGTCGGCGCACGCGACGATCTCGAACTCGGGGAACCGCTGCGAGTTCGGGAGGTAGATCCTGGTGGCGACGTCGCCGCAGCCGACGACGCCGACGCGCATCGGTGCCATGCGTGACGAGGCTACAGCGGTTACGCGTTCGTCCGCCACCGCTCCATGCCCGTCGCCCTGAGCGCATGTGTCCTCCCTTCGGCCGCTAACTGGCTGAGCCGCGGCGGGCAACACGACAACTACGGATCCGTGCTCACAGCACATCCGGCCAGTCGGAGGGGCGGCCAACTACAAATCGCGGGCTCGCAGCCCATCGTGTGATTCGACGGCCTGCCCGACCTGCGTGTCCCTGAAGCGCCTGTCCCGGAACGTCCGCCGAAGCTACTCGCCGCAGTGGACGCTCCAAGAGCTCCATGGCCGCAGTTTCATGCCCCACAACGACCGCAGACGACACGGCAGTCCCAGTTACCATCCGCCCCCGACGCGCGTGAACAATGTTTCTCGGAACTACACTCGCGCACCCTCACGTACCCGACACTCCTAGATTGCGCGCGGGTCCACGCGCCGCAGCCGGCGTAGCCGGCAGCGCTCCCGCACAACGCACTCGCGCTCGATCGTGCGCAGGAGCGGTACTGTCTCGACGGGTAGCTTCCGCTTCTTGGGCTCCCAATCCTCGAGAAGCTCGGCGCCCGTTGAGTAATGCTGGACGACGTCGTGGTCGTCGACGCCTTCTTTCTCGAGCAGACGCTCCCTAATGAACAGGTCGACTGCTTCGCGACCTCGAGGACGCGCGCGCCGGCGAAGTCCGCGAGACGTCGCAGCGCCGCGAGGTGGGCGCCTTGCGGGTCGAGAACGCCGAGCGTGCGCCTGCTAGAGGCTTGATGTGAAATCGGCGGTGGCGCGGTAGGGACCCGTCGGCGAGTGACGAAGGGCTTCCAGTCCTGATGTCCCCTCGAGATGGGAGCTCGAGATGACGGATCTG
>VAWW01000062.1 GCA_005884575.1 Actinomycetota bacterium | reverse complement strand
CGGCCGATCGTGCCTTCCTTGCCGCGCTGACGCGAGTCCTGCCGCAGCCACGCCGGCGTGGCTTGATCGTGACGCCAGAGACGCTTCTGCGCTGGCACCGGCAGCTCGTGCGTCGCAAGTGGACGCAACCGCGTCGAAACGGCGGCCGTCCGCCGGTCGATGATCGCATCCGCCAGCTCGCGCTGCGCCTCGCACGGGAGAACCCGGGCTGGGGCTACCCGCGGATCGCCGGCGAGTTGCTGAAGCTGGGCCTGCGTGTCTCGCCGAGCACGATCAGGCGCATCCTGCTTGCCAACTGGCTTGGGCCGGCGCCGCGGCGCTCGGGGCCGAGCTGGCCGCAGTTCCTGCGTCAGCAGGCCGCCGGCATGCTCGCCTGCAACTTCTTCACCGTCGAGACGATCTCGCTGCGCCGCTTCTACCTGCTCTTCTGCATCGAACTCGCAAGCCGCCGCGTGCACCTGACGGGCTGCACCACCAATCCGAGCGGCGCCTCGGTGACCCAGCAGGCGCGCAACCTCAGCTCCACGGGCCTGTTCGAGCGGATGCGGTTCCTGATCCACGACCGCGACCAGCAAGTTCAGCAGGGCCTTCGACCAGGTCTTCCGCAGCGAGGGGATCGATGTCATCCACACACCGATCCGCGCACCACAAGCAAACGCCCACGCCGAGCGGTTCGTCCGCACCATCCGCGCCGAATCTCTCGACTGGCTACCGATCATCGGCCGCCGCCACCTCGAGACCCTGCTACACATCCACACCGCCCACTACAACCGCGAGCGCCCTCACCGCGGACTCGCACTACACCCGCCCGACCCGACAAACGCCGACCAGCCACCGAGCGGCGGAGAAATCAAACGCCGCGACCGACGCGGCGGACTAATCACGAATACCACCGCGCCGCAGCATCAACCGACATTTTGAAACCCCTCAGCTCGCGATGCCGCTCTCGATCGACTCCACCACGGCAGCGTTGACCGCGTCGTGCATGCCGAAGTCGTCACAGTTGACGATCAGCACCCGTGCGTCAGGCGCGAAACCCACCAGCTCACTCGACAGTCGATCCACGGTGGCCCAGTCTGCCCGACCAACCGGCTACGGAAAGCATGATGCCTCCGCCCTAATCCGTCGCGACTCGGGGGACATTCGCGAACACTGGCCCAGTCGAGGTCACGCTTCGATGTCGAGCGCCGGCTTGCGCTGCGCGAGACGATCAAACGTCCGGACAACTCCGCTAGTCAGCCCACCAGTCGCGCTGGCCATCAACGTCTTCGCGCGGATCCTCGCCGAGGTTGGGCGCGCCGATGACGAGGATCTCGAGGCCCTCTGACCCGGCCTCGTAGCCTCGCCACGTGCCGGGCGGGACGCGCTGGTAGCTCAGGGCGGATTTCTCGAGCTCGAGCGCCTTGGTCGCAGCGCGGAACTCCAGGTCCGGCGCGCCGTCGAACCTAGGGCCGATGTCCTCCAGATCTTCCTTGATGTTGCTGACCGTGAACGGCACGGCGCAATCCTATTGGCGTCGTTCCGGCCTGCTCGACGCTCGGAAGTCGCGCGCCGCGAGGCCCTCGGCCGAGATGTGGTGGGCGGACTCGTCGGCCACGGCTCAGCCCCGGTTGTGGTTGACGACCTCGACGTTGTGCCCGTCCCGGGTCGAGCACGAACGCGCCGTAGTAGCCCGGGTGGTAGACCGCGCGCTCGCCCGGCGCGCCGTGGTCCTCGTAGCCCGCCGCGAGCGCGGCGGCGTGGAACGCGCGCACCGTGGCGTCCTCGCGCGCGGGGAACGCGAGGTGGACGTGCTCGGTGAGTGGCCGCTCGTCCCGGACGAGCGAGAAGCTGTAGTCCGGGCCGGACAGCTGCACGCGGCCGGGCTCGTCCTGCGCCAGGCGAAGCCCGGCATGCGGGGCGATCGTCGTGTAGAAGCGCCGGGAGGCCTGCGGGTCGCGGACGCGGAACCACAGGTGGTCGACGCGGCCGGCGGGCACGGCGTCCTCGCGGTCGCCGTGGACCGCCTCGACGCTGTTGCCGTCCGGGTCGAGCAGGAACCCGCCGTAGTACGTCGGGCCGTACTGCGTGCGCGGCCCCGGCGCGCCGTCGTCGCGGTACCCCGCGGCAAATGCCACGGCGCCAGAAACCGCGGGAACAAGCGAAAACCGTTGCGACCGATTGCCACCGGTTGCCATGGTAAGCACGGCGTCTGCCGTGGGCTGTCACCCGTAGCGGAAGGTCCCCTCCCTGAGAAGGAGGAGGTCGACCTATCCTGCTTCGCCGCGCGCTATCTCTTGCTGCTGCAGTCCGGGCACTGGCACTGGTCACAACCACAGCCGGTGCCTGCGTCGCGGATCACGGCTCGACGTTACTCGCTACGGCGGGCGAGGCGTCTCAGTGTGGCCGCTAGATCCAGGTTCGTCTGATCGAGAATGCCTCGCTCGACTAGATAGGTCCTTGCGACCCGCTCGGCTCTTTCGAACTCGGCCCGCGCACGCTCTAGCCCAGTGAGCAGGACGTCTGGTCGCCTGTTCGCAAACGTTGTCGAGAGGTGCGCCGCCCGGATCATGGACGCGCCGCCCGGGCTTCCCGGCGGCGGCGCGGGACGTCGCGGCCGGGAGGCAGTCCCGGCGGAAGCGGACGACCGGGAACGTATTCCACCGGGCTCTCCCGACTTCGCGGCTGTGGGTAGAGATCCATCAGCGCACGCTCCTCGGCCGGCACGCCCACGCGCACCGGGAGACCAAGCAGTTCGAGGTCCCGTGCCATCAGCGGGTGGTCGTGCGTCCAGGTTCCCTGCGAAAGCAGACGAGCGACATCACGGGCGCGCTGCGGATCGGAGTGCCTCTCCAGCAGCTCCGTTACGACCGCCTCCACTTGGCGGAGCGCTTTGCGGGCGACGTCGGCGAGGATCAGCGTCTGGTCTTGGTGTTGCACGGGCATCGAAGCGACCTCGACCAGAGACGCTGCTGGATACTGGCCGAGCTGGGGATCGACGGGCCCAAGCGCTGCGTGGCCGTCGAGCACGATCTCATCGGCGGCGAGCGCGATCAGCGTTCCACCGCTCATCGCGTAGTGTGGGACGATGGCGACGACGCGTCCTTCGTGGTCGCGGAGCGCCCGCGCGATCTGACTGGCCGCCAACACAAGGCCGCCGGGCGTGTGGAGGATGATCTCGATCGTCTTTCCCGGCTTGGTCCCGCGGATCGCCTTCAGGACGCTCTCGGCGTCGTCGATGTCGATGTGACGCATGAGCGGGAACCCGAGCAGCGAGATCGTCTCTTGACGATGGATGAGCGTGATCACGGTCGCGTCGCGCCCCGCTGCGATCTGCCCCAGCATCCGGCGTCGCGAGAGCGCGAGCAGGTGTTTCTGGACGAGCGGCTGCAGGGAGCTGAGAATGAGGAAGATCCAGATTGCGTCCCAGGGATGGATCACGGCTCAGCTGACCAGCACGCGGCGCTCGTAGCGGGAGAGGGTCCCTTCGTCGAGCGTGTAGACGATCGGGTCGGCGAGAAGCGCGTCGCTGCGGAGCTGGCCCTTCAGTGCGCCGACGAGCAGACCCTCGGCGAGCCACTCGATGGTCGGAGCAACGTCGGCGCGGCCGCGGACGAGCCAGGTGCCCTCGCCGAGCTCGCGCTCTTCGACGACGCGCGGCGGGCGAAGAAAGCGTGCCTCGCCAACGGGCGAGCGGCGTCCGGCGCTCTCGATCGCTCGCCGCGCCTCATCTGGATCGCTTGTCAGTAGCTCGATGCTGTAGCGCCGATAGCCGCGCGTGCTCCGGATGGCGGTGATGATTTGCGAGTTAGGTACATAGGCGCGGTCGCCGTTCAGCGAGCGCAGGATGGTCGTGCGGAGGCTGAACTCTTCGACGATGCCGGTTGCCTTCGCCGGTTCGACCATGACGAAGTCCCCGACGCCATACCAGCGCTCGAAGACGATCAGAGCACCGGCGACGATGTCCATGAGGAAGCGCTGCGCGGCAAAGCCGACGAGAACGCCGACGAAGGCGGTTCCGCCGAGCGCGGCTGCGTTCCGCGAGACGAAGATGGAGGCCACGACAACGAGGACGACGATCGCGGTCGCGTAGGGGATCGCGGTCGCGACAAGAACGATCGCAGTCTCACGTCGGCGGAGCCACAGAAGTTCCCGCTCCTCGCCTGGCCGCCGCTGCTCCAGCCGGTGCACAGCCCACTTGAGAACCCGCGCGAGCGCGACGGCAATCACGATCGCTGCGGCACCCCAGAGCAGACGCTCATAGCGGCCGGCCAAGGACGCGAGCATCGGCGCCCTAACTCGCCCGCGCAGGAGCGGCAATCGAGGTGGGGCCCCGCCCGCGAACAGCTGTATATGGAGAAGCAAGGTCCTCGAGCGCACGCCGCTCAGCCGGAACCGCGAGGAAGATCGCGATGATGCCGGCGGCGAGCATCAGCCCTGCTCCGATCAGATAGCCGTAGTTCACGTTCGTCCGGCTCGCCGATTGGATCAAGGCCCCGAAGAGAGTCGGCGCGAACGCTGCCAGCCCGGTGCCGAACGCGTAGAAGAGCGAGATCGCCATCGCGCGCGCCTCGAGCGGGAAGAGCTCGCTCACCGACAAGTAGGCCGAGCTCGCACCGGCAGAGGCGAAGAAGAAGATCACGCACCATGCGATCGTCATCGTCGTCTGGGTGAGCACGTCGTGGACGAAAAGCTCGCCCGTGGCGATCAGGAGTAGCCCCGAGGTGATGTACGTGAACGGGATCATCACGCGCCGCCCGAGCGTGTCGAACAAGGGACCGAGCAGGAGTGGCCCGAGGAAGTTCCCGACCGCGAATGGGATCAGGTAGAGCGGCGCCGTCTTGGCATCGACGGCGAAGAACTTCGTCAGCACGAGGGTGTACGTGAAGAAGATCGCGTTGTAGAGGAACGCCTGCCCAGTCATCAGCGCCAGGCCGAGCAGACCTCGCTGCGGGTAGTTCTGGACGACGTACTTGGCGATCGAGAAGAAACCGAGACGTCGGCGCTGCTCGATGACGATCGGCGCGCCCGTCGGCTCTGGCAAGACCGGGTGCTGTTTGCGGACAGCGTCCTCGATGTCGCCAACGACCTGCTCCGCCTCCGCCGCCCGTCCGTGCGTGAGCAGCCAACGCGGGCTCTCGGGGATGAAGCGGCGGATGATGATGATCCCGAGGGCGAGCGTTGCACCGACGAAGAAGCCCAGACGCCAGCCGATCGACTCGCGAAGGCCGTGAAGCAGCACGTAGGAGAAGAAGGCAGCGCCCGCGGTCCCGACCCACCAGCTGCCGTTGATCGCAAGCGCGACTCGACCGCGGACGCGTGCCGGGATCAGCTCGTCGATGGCCGAGTTGATCGCTGAGTATTCGCCGCCGATGCCGGCCCCGGCCAGCAGGCGGAAGCCGACGAAGCTCCAGTAGTTCCAGGCCAGTCCCGAGGCGACGCTAAAGACGAGGTAGATCGCGAGCGTGACCGTGAACAGGTTCTTGCGTCCGAAGCGGTCGGTCAGGTAGCCGAAGACGAACGCGCCCGTGATTGCGCCGACGAGGTAGAAGGTGCCTGCCGAGGCCGCCTGCCGCGTGGTCAGACCGAGCGCGTCCTTGTGGGTAAGCATGCTCGCGATCGCGCCGACGAGGGTGACCTCGAAGCCGTCCAGAATCCAGGTGATGCCGAGCCCAGTGACAACGAGCCAGTGCCAGCGGCTCCAGGGCAGACGGTCGAGCCGGCGCGGGATCATCGTCTCGACGACGTCTCCGGTCGCGCGCATCCTGCCGCTCCAGGCGTACCCGTTCGTCACCGGCCCCGCCTGCTCAGCTTCCACCACAGCCGGCTTCTGGCCGGGTTCGTCGTGTGCCCTTCTCGTTGCGTGCACGGGTCGCCGGCGCAGGAGATGGCTTGACCGGGTACGCATCTCCCCGTCGCTCATCGCCGACCCCGCGGCTCGCAGCGGCGCGGGCGTCCCTGTCGAACCCGGGCGGCACCCGCCATCCGGGCAGCCCCGGCCAAGACGTTCACGTTCTTGAGCTAGCCCTCGGCGAGCGGGTGGAAACTGTCGGATCTGCGACAGACGCCTGCGAGGTCACAAGTCCCGCGGGCCTGGCCCGACCTCAGCGCGGCAGATGTTCGCGTAGCTTCTCGAGATCGAGAAGGCGGACGCGGCGGCGTTCCGGCTTGATCGCGCCCTCGCTCGCCAGGTCGTGAAAGACGCGCGAGACCGTCTGCCGGCTCAGCGCCAGTGCCGCCGCGAGCTCCTCCTGGGTCAGTTCGAGCGTCGGCTCGTCGCGTTCCGCCGACTCATGCAAGAGGAGATGACTGACCTGCTCAAGGGCTGACCTGCCGGCCAGTTCCAGAAGCCGCTGGTGGGCACGCTCAAGCGCGTGGGCCAGCAGCCCGAGCCAGCGGACGGCGATTTCAGGAAAGAGCTCCTCAAGTGTGCGGATCGTGTCGAGACGGAGGCGTAGGAGCGTAGCCTCGCTCAACGTGACGGCCGAGTAGGGATACGGGATGCCGAGAAGGATGGCGAGGTGATCGACGCTCGAGCCCGCGTAGAGAATCTGCATAACGAGGCGTTCGGAGTGCGTCTCGTAGACGAGCTCGAGTTCGCCCCGCTCGATGATCAACAGCTCGCGGGGCCACGCGCCCTGGCGAAAGAGCGTCTCCCCGGCCGGGTAGCTGCGACGAACGGCAAAGCGACGAAGCGCCTCGACGTCGCTCCCGGGCAGCCCCTCGAAGTCCTCCTGCGTCATCGTCGCGCGCAGCCACGGAGCGAATCGCGGGCTATCGGCCCGCGGCTTCCCTGCGGCGGCAAGCGAGGTCGAGCGTGTGATGCCCGGACTGTCGCAGATCCGACAGTTTGTGTGCTCGCCTCCGGGCTAGAGATGAGCAAGCGGATTCGTGCCGCCGCGAGTGGCACGGACCGGATTCGACTCCTGTGGCCGAAGGAGCGTGCGTGGGATGGCGCAAGGCGTTCGCAAGTTGGTGGCAGTCGCCGGGATCGGTGGGGAAGTCCATTCGCTCGAGCAGCTGTTCGGAGAGATGTCCGAGAGCGGCGCCGACGCGGTCGCGGTCGTGGGCGACCTCGGTGCGCCGTGGAGCAAGGCGGACACCTACCGAGCGATCTTCCGCGCGCTCGGAGAGGGGAATCGGCACACCCCAGGCCGGACCGACGCACCCCTGCGCGATTACCTCCGCGAGTCGTACAACATGGAGATCGCCTATCCCTTCCTGCACGGCGTGCATGGCACGGTCGCGCTCGGCCCCGGAGATGTCCTGTTCGCCGGAATGGGTGGTGAGATCGCCGACGACCCGGAGACGATCAGGGCGGAGGAGGCGCTCGTTCGCTACCCGGGCTGGGAGGTCGAGTACCGGCTGAAGGTGATCCGCGAGTTCGACGCGCAGGAGCAGGTCTTCCTGTTCACGACGCCGCCTGCGCACAAGGGCTTGCGCGAGCCCGGCAGCGAGGTGCTCGCCGAGCTGATCAAGACCTACAACCCGCGACTCGTGATCGTCGGCGGTGAGGAGCCGGTGGAGGAGGAACTCGGACGAACGCTCGTCGTCTGCCCCGGTCGGCTCGACCGCGGCCGCTACGCCGTGGTCGACCTCCGCACGCGTTCCGTCGAGGCCGCGACCCTGGCCCAGCAGGCGGCGATCTGAGCTTGGAGCCAGCAAACAGATGAAGGAGGTACATGATGTCGCAGGTTCTTCCTGAACGTAGACCCTCGACTCCGCCGGATCGGTGGGAGCCGTTCAGCGAGCTCGAGCAGGTGACGCAGCGCATGCGCCGGATGCTCGAGCAGACGATCGGTGGGGGCTGGCCGTCGCCTCTGCTGACCGAGGGCGCCGGCTGGTCGCCGTTCGTGGACATCGAGGAGCAAGACGACACGTACGTCCTCGAAGCGGAGCTTCCCGGCGTCAAGCGCGACGACGTAAACATCGAGGTCGTCGGCAACGAGCTCTCGATCACGGGCGAGATCAAGGAGAAGGAGCGCAAGGGCGCGTTGCGGCGACGAACGCGCCGTACCGGACGCTTCGAGTACCGCGTCAGGCTTCCGGAGCAGGTCGACGCCTCGAAGATCGAGGCGAGCCTCGACCAGGGCGTCCTCACGATCCGCGTCCCGAAGTCGGAGCGCTCGCAGCGCCAGAAGATCGAGATCAAGTCGAAGTGAGGCGAGGGCGCTGACATGCCGGTCGCCCTCGTGTGCACCCAGATCACCGACCTAGCGACAGGGGGTTGAGATGGCCGTCGAGCACCTTTGCCAACGCCATGGGCGACCGGCAGTCGCGTCCCGGGTTCGGCTTCGCCCGGACGGGACGCAGGAAACGGAGTACCTCTGCGAGCTCGATCTCGCCGAGGAGCGGATGTCGAACCGCTTCGGCGGCCGCAGCCTCTTCGACGAGTTCTTCTCCGACGTCTTCGACCAGGGACGCTCAGCCGGGCGCGTCGCCGCGCCCACCCGGCAGGTCGAGCGGGTCGACGTCACACAGTTCTTCAGCGACGCGACGCGCGAGCTGCTGCAGCGGGCCGCCCAGACGGCGCTCGAGTGGGGAAGCCTCGACCTCGACACCGACCACCTCTTGCACGCGGCGCTCCGCGACGACGTCGTTCGCCACGTGCTCCGTGAGATCGACGCCGACCCGGACGCGATCGCGGCCCAGCTGGAGGAGGAGGCCGACAAGGCGGAGCGGACCGACGTTGCCCCCTCGCTCTCACCCGACGCGAAGGCGGCACTGCTAGCCGCCTACGACGAGTCGCGCGAGCTCGGGGCCTCGTACGTCGGGCCGGAGCACGTGCTGCTTGCGCTCGCACGCGACAACGAGAGCGAGGCCGGACGGCTACTCGAGCGCTTCGGCGCCTCGCACACGAAGCTGCGCGGCGGCGTCATCCGCGGTGTCGAGCCGGCGGGCGGCACGCGCGAGAGGAGCCGCACGCCAAGACTCGACGAGTACGGACGCGACCTCACGCAGGAGGCACGCGAGGGCAAGCTCGACCCCGTCATCGGCCGCGCGGACGAGATCGACCAGGCGATCGAGATCCTCTCCCGCCGGACGAAGAACAACCCGGCCTTGCTCGGCGAGCCGGGCGTGGGCAAGACCGCGATCGTCGAAGGGATCGCGCAGCGCATCATCAACGACGAGGTTCCCGAGACGCTTGCCGACCGGCGCATCATCGGACTCGACCTGGCCGGGATGATCGCCGGCACGAAATACCGCGGCGAGTTCGAGGAGCGGCTCAAGACCGTGATCGACGAGATCCGGGGCGCTTCCGAGGAGCTGATCGTGTTCATCGACGAGCTGCACACCGTCGTGGGCGCGGGGGCCGCCGAGGGGGCGATGGACGCCTCGAACATGCTCAAGCCCGCGCTCGCCCGCGGCGAGCTGCACGTGATCGGCGCGACCACGCTGGACGAGTACCGCAAGAACATCGAGAAGGACCCCGCGCTCGAGCGCCGCTTCCAACCGGTACTCGTCCGCGAGCCGACGGTCGAGGAGACGATCGACGTCCTTCACGGCCTGAAGGACCGTTACGAGGCCTTCCACCGCGTGCGGATCTCCGACGAGGCGATCGTGGCCGCGGCCGAGCTTTCCGACCGCTACATCCGCGATCGCTTCCTGCCCGACAAGGCGATCGACCTGATTGACCAGGCGAGCGCGCGCGTGCGCTTGCGAACGAAGACGAAGGACGACGACACGAAGTCGCTTGAAGAGGACCTGCGCCGATTGACACGTGAGCGGGACCAGGCGACGGCGGCCGAGGACTATGAACGCGCGAGTGCGGTCAAAGAGCAGGTCGAATCGCGGCGGCAGGAGTTCGAGGAGCGCCGGACCGGACGGCAGCGGGCCGCAGAGGTCACGCCCGAAGACATCGCTGAGGTCGTCTCACGGTCGACCGGCATCCCCGTCTCGCAGCTGACAACCGAGGAGCGCCAGCGGCTGATGAAGCTCGAAGAGGAGTTGCACGGCCGGATCGTGGGACAGGAAGAGGCGGTCTCCGCGGTCGCGGAGGCGGTCCGGCGCTCGCGCGCGGGTCTCGGTGACCCGCGCCGACCGGTCGGCAGCTTCCTCTTCCTCGGGCCAACCGGCGTCGGCAAGACCGAGCTTGCCCGCGCGCTCGCCGAGGCACTGTTCGGCGACGAGAACCTGATGGTCCGCTTCGACATGAGCGAGTTCCAGGAGCGGCACACGGTTTCGCGCCTCGTCGGCGCGCCGCCCGGCTACGTCGGCTACGAGGAGGCCGGCCAGTTGACCGAGCAGGTGCGGCGGCGGCCGTACTCGGTGCTGCTCTTCGACGAGATCGAGAAGGCCCATGCCGACGTGTTCAACATCCTGCTCCAGATCCTCGATGACGGCCGCCTGACCGATGCGCAGGGGCGGACGGTCGACTTCAAGAACACCGTCGTGATCATGACCTCGAACCTCGGCGCTGACCGGATCCAGGACTACGCCCGTCGCGGCGAGAAGTTCGAGCAGCTGAAAGCGGAGCTGATGGACATCCTGCGCCGGAGCTTCCGCCCGGAGTTCATCAACCGGATCGACGAGATCATCGTCTTCCGGGCGCTCACGGATGAGCAGCTCGTCCAGATCACAAAGCTATTGCTCGACCGGCTCGAGCGGCGCTTGCGCGCGCAGGGGATCGAGGTCGTCTTCACCGACGAGGCGATCGAACTCCTTGCCCACGAGGGGTTCGATCCAGAGTTCGGCGCCCGTCCGTTGCGGCGGACGATTCAGCGCCTGGTCGAGAACGAGCTCTCGCGAATGGTGCTTTCCGACGCGATCGCGCCGGGCGACCGCGTCACGGTCGACGCCCTGGAGGGGGAGCTGCGCTTCGACGTCGATACGGGTGCGGCTCGGAAGTTGGAGAAGGCCGGCGAGCGCGAGGTCAGCGCGGGGCGGGCTCCGCGCTGACCTCGCGCTCGCCGGCCTTCTCCAACTTCCGAGCCGCACCCGTATCGACGTCGAAGCGCAGCTCCCCCTCCAGGGCGTCGACCGTACTGCCAAGATCGCGGCCGAGCTCGGGGACGACCTCCGCGCCTTGGACACGGGTGTCGACTGGCGGACCGAGCTCACGGTGGACCGCCTCGTCGCTCCTCCGGTTCAGACGACCGAGATCATCGACGCCGCCCGGCGCAAACTGCTCGACGCGAACTGGGATCTCGGCGTCGTCGTCACCGACCTTCCCTTGCGAGTCGGCCGCCGGCCAGTCTCACGACAGGTCAGTCCGACGCACGGCATCGCCGTCGTTTCCCTTCCCGCCCTCGGCGCACTGCATCTCGCGCCCCGGCTGCGGCGGACGCTCCTCGAGCTCGTGGGCGAGCTGGTCGGCGACCGCGACGGGCAATGGGGCGGCGACGGTGCGCTCGCGCGTCTGCGACGCCGTTGGGGCCGCGACGTGCTCCAGGAGCTCGCCACCGACACAGCAGATCGGCCAGGAGCGCTGCGATTCCTCCTCATCGCAGAGGTTCTCTCGAGCCACCTTCGCCTCCTACTCGGAATGGTGCGGGCAAACCGCCCCTGGCGCTTGGCGGCTCGGCTCTACCGCGCCCTGCTGGCGGCGGTCGTGGCCAGCGCCTACGGCCTTGTCACATCCGATATCTGGCGGATCTCCGCGAGCGCGGGGTCGACGCGACTTGCACTCGCGTCCATCGCCTCGATCTCGTTCACGAGCGGAGCGGTGATCGTGGCGCACGGCCTTTGGGAGCGAGCGCCCGACCG
The DNA here is from genome assembly GCA_005884575.1 of Actinomycetota bacterium. Classification (GTDB taxonomy): domain Bacteria; phylum Actinomycetota; class Thermoleophilia; order Gaiellales; family Gaiellaceae; genus AC-16. The sequence continues at coordinate 5,341 of VAWW01000062.1, read as the reverse complement.
CCGCCTGCGCGACCAGGTCATCCTGTTCAACTTCGCGACTGCAGCGACCGTTCTAATCGGGATCGCCACGCTCTACGTCGCCCTCTTCCTGCTGATCTTCGCTGCGGCTGAGCTGCTGCTCAGCCCGGATGCGCTCGGCGCGGGACTCGGGCACGCCGTTGGGACAGGTGATTACGCCACGCTAGCCTGGTTCACCGCCTCGCTTGCAACCGTCGGCGGCGCCCTAGGCGCGGGGCTCGAGTCGGACGAGGCCGTGCGCGAGGCCGCCTACGCCTCTTCGAGCGACAGCGACGAGGACGCGAGTTTCGTACCTCAGAGAAAGGAGTCGTGATGGGTCTGTTTCGCCTCTTGGCACGAACGACGATCGGGCTGCTGTTCGTCGGCCACGGCACCCAGAAGCTCTTCGGGTGGTTCGGCGGCGGGGGCCCCGAGGGGACCGGTCAGTTCTTCGACCAGGTCGGCCTTCGGCCCGGGCGGCGGTGGGCACTGGCCGCCGGTGCCGCCGAGGCCGGAGGCGGTCTTCTCTTCGCGCTCGGCGCTGCAACGCCGCTTGCCGCAGCGGCCGTGTCGGGCTCGATGATCACGGCGATCAAGACCGTCCACTGGGAGAAGGGCGTCTGGGTGAGCGCCGGTGGCTACGAGTACAACCTCGTTCTGCTCGCGGCGGTCTTCGGGCTGACCGAGAACGGACCGGGCAAGTGGTCGATCGACGGCGCGCTGCGGAGAGACCGCTGGGGCACGGGTTGGGCGCTCGCGGCGCTCGCCGCGGGAGCGGCCGGGTCGGCCGCGGTGCTTGCCGCAGTCGAGCAGGAGGCGGAGAAAGAGGTGGAGCAGCCGACGGCTGACCGCGAGTCCGTTACCGCCGCCTCGTAGCCGGCGCCGGCCTCGGCTCGCGTCGACTCGAGGCGCAGAGGAGGAGGCAGCGATGGAGAGGGAGCGCTTTCGCGATCGAGCCGAGGCGGGGCGCCTGCTCGCGGACCGGCTGCGCAATTACGCCGGCCGCGACGACGTGGTCGTGCTCGTGCTGCCACGCGGGGGTGTGCCGGTCGGGTACGAGGTCGCAAAAGGCGCTCGGTGTGCCGCTGGACGTCTTCGTCGTGCGCAAGCTCGGCGTGCCCGGCTACGAGGAGCTTGCGATGGGCGCTATCGCCAGCGGCGGGCTCATCGTCCTCAACCCCGAGGCGCTCGAGGCCCTCCCGATCAGCGAAGCGGACATCCAGCGCGCGGCCGCGGCCGAGCTGCGCGAGCTGGAGCGGCGCGAGGAGGCTTACCGTGGCGGCCACGACCCGCCCGACGTGGCGGGCAAGACGGTCATCCTCGTCGACGGTGGTCTGGCCACAGGCGCGACGATGCGCGCCGCCGCGCTCGCGGTCCGACAGCTGCACCCGGCGCGCGTGGTGGTCGCCGTTCCGGTCGCGGCCGCCGAGACGTGCGACGACTTCCGCGACGTCGTCGACGAGATCGTCTGCAGCGTGACGCCGAGGCCGTTCCGCGCCGTCGGGCTCTGGTACGAGGACTTCTCGCAGACGAGCGACGAAGAGGTGCGCGAGCTGCTCCTGCGCCTCAACAAGCGGGCGGAGGCGCGGCAGTGACACCCACGGGCGCGGCGATCGGCGAGCGAGGGACGCGCCGCGAGAAGGATGAGGCCCACGGGATACGCTTCGAGGAGATCACCCACAGAGATGTCGCCCTGGTCGACAAGCTGTAGCACCCAAGATCAGGCCGGCTTCACAGCGATTGCATGAGAGTGACCGAGTGAGTTCCACCCGCATCACTCGCCGCATCAAGGCTCCGCGCGCGAAGGTCTATGCAGCCCTGATCGACGCGGAGGCAATCGCCAAGTGGAAGGTGCCTACCGGCATGACGTCTCACGTTCATACCTTTGAAGCCCGCGAAAGGGGCACGTTCCGAATCTCGCTTACCTACGACGCACAAACCGGGACAGGCAAAACCAGCGCACACACCGACACCTACCACGGTCACTTTGTACAGCTCGTGCCTAACGAGCGCGTGGTCGAGGTCGACGAGTTCGAAACCGCAGACCCAGCAATGCGCGGGGAGATGACGATCGCGATCACGCTCCGAGACGCCGATGACGGCGGCACCGATCTGATCGCTGTACATGACGGCGTACCACCCGGCGTCTCGGCCGCCGACAACGAGGCCGGCTGGCAATCAGCCCTCGCGAGACTCGCTGCTCTCGTCGAGCCCGACTAGCGCAGACCGCGACGAATATTCCTTCGGGGCTCAGTAGTCGGGCGCAGAGAGTCTCGAGAATTACACGCTCAAGATGTAGTCGCGGACGATCCAGACGGCGCAGCCGCGAAAATCCGAGTTCGAGTCGCCAGCCGAACTGCACTCGCAGAGGTTCAAAGCGGTGATCAGTCGGACGCACGTGATAAGCCGACCTTCGTCGAAGGTAGAAGGTCGACACCCGCGGAGCCGCGGATGGAGCCTTACCTGTAGTGGGACCCGCTGGTCAAGCGGGGGTGTCGGGACACGGGGAGCGGCTTCCTCGTGGCGACCGTTTCTTGCCAGCCCGCAGTCGGGGTCAAGGTGGAGCGCCCGACTGGACGAACGACCTTGACGCCGGCGAGGGCCGGCGCACAATCACGCTACGAGGGAGTCGCGCTCGCAGCTCAGTTCACCGGCGTCACCTCCTGAGCGAAACGACGGGCCAGCCTCCGGCGCGCGGGGCGCCCAGCCTTACCTAGGTCCACGGACAGACGTCCGGCGACAAGATGATCGATGGGGTGTGATCCCCGCGAGAGGTTGCTTGCAGCCGCTCGGTCTTTAGGGGCCGTCCGGGCCATCGCGGCCTGGCGGCAGGCTCCTTGCGGGAGCCGGCCGCAACGCATCTGCGTGATGACGGGCAGGCGCGCGCGTGCGCTGGCGTGGTTAGGCGGTAGCGGCAATCGCCTCCTCGGCGTACCGGTCGCGCTCGACGGGGGCGAGCGCCTCGTCGCCGAGCTCGCGCAGGATGTGGTAGGCGCGTCGGCAGAGCTTGCGGGCAACCGGAGGCAGGCGCGGTTGTGGTCGATCCGCCCGGCGACCTGGCGGTAGTAGGCGTGGTCGGGCGAGCCGGCCCGGGCGGCCGACAGCGCCGCCTCGAACAGCGCCCAGCGCAACAGCTCCGGCCCCTCGTGCGAGAGGTGGCCGGGCGCGCGTTTGCTGTCCGACTGGTAGACGGTGACGTCGAGACCGGAGTGGCGGACGGCGTCGTCGGAGCGTGCGAAGCGGCGCGGGTCGCCGAGCTCGGCCAGGATCGCCGTCGCGCACACCGGCCCCACCCCGTACGGGCACGTGATCAGCCGCAAGCTCTTCATGAAACGCGATCGAGTGCCACGAGCAGTTCGTCGATGTGGATCATCCGTGAACTGCGTCGGGCTGCAGCTCCAACATCGCCCGCGTCGAAGACTTCGTGGTCCGCCACGGCGACCCTAGAAGAAGTATGGAGCGAGATCGAGAGCGCCGAGCGCGTACCAGACGCCGAAGGCGAGGCTCACCAGGGCCATCACAGGCACGAGCTGACCAAACGAGCGCCGAACCGGCCGGCTAACGAGGGTGGCCCCGAAGCCGGTCGAGAGCAGCGCCATCGAGAAGGCGGTGCAGAGAGCGAAGAGCGCAAGTGCGCCGACGGCGACGACGCGGTCGTGGATCGCTGACAGCAGGAGCACTCCGATGCCAGCGCTCCCGCCTATCCCGTGCACCAGGCCGATCGCGCAGGCCTGGTACGGCGAGCGGGCCCGCAGCGGGCGGTGAGCGTGTCTACCCGCCGGGTGTATATGCCCGTGAGCATGCAAGGAGCCGTCATGCGGATGGACGTGCAGGTGGAAGAGCCCGCGTCGCCAGCGGACGAGCAGCCAGACGGCCAGCGCGACGATCACGAGGCCGACGCTCGTCTCCGCCCCCTGCCGCACTGGCTCGGGCAAGAACGCCTTGAAGAGGACGATGGGCAGGCCGAAGCAGAACAGGCTCACCGCATGACCGAGGCCCCAGGCGGCGCCGAGCCGCGCAGCGGCCCGCTTGCTCCGGTCATGTCCGGATGCGATGAGCGACGTGACGGCAGCCAGATGGTCGGGGTCGCTCGCATGCCGCAGGCCGAGGACGATCGCCACGACGACCACGAGGCCGAACGTGGCGCCGTCAGAGAAGTGCGCGATCCAGTTGTCGAGACCGAGCATCGCGCTATGCCGCCGGGTCAGCGCTCATAGGGTGTTTCGGTTCTTCACGGTCTTCCTCGACGTACTCATGTGTCCGCTCGACGTTGCCGACGACCGCTGGGGACGCACCTCTCTTCGCGCGCCCTCAGGCGAGGTCCGGTGACGTCGGCTCTTCCGCCGCCACCGGCTCGCGCCGTCCGAGCTTTCCCTCGGCGACGAGGGTGCCGAGCACATCCATGACGGCCCGACAGGCGAGCTGGGCCGTCATGTCGCTGACATCGTAGGGCGGGGCGACCTCCACAACCTCCATCCCGCAGATGCCCTCGCGCGCGATGAGCCGGAGGAGCTTGAGCGCCTCCCGTGGGAGGAGTCCGCCCGGCTCAGGCGAGCCGGTGCCGGGCACGAAGCCGGCATCGACGGAGTCGATGTCGAAGCTCAGATAGACGGCGTCCGCATCCTTCCAGGCCACCTCGAGGGCGACCTCGGCCGCCTTTTCGACACCGACCTCCTCGATGTCGGTGATCGTGAGGACGGTCGTCTGTCGCTCGCGTGCGACCTTCACGCCCGGACGCGACCCGTACCAGCCGCCGATCCCCATCTGGACGAGGTTTGCCGGCGGAGCGTTCGGGATGTTCGTCGCGTGGAACCACGGCGTTGTGTGCATGCGAAACAGATCCAGGTGGATGATCCCGACGCGGCCGTCGACGTGCGGCGCGATCCCGCGAACGTCCGGGTAGCCGATCGAGTGGTCGCCGCCGAGGACGACAGGGAAGACTCCCCGGCCGACGACGAACGAGACAGCCCGGTCGATCTGGTCGAAGCTCTTCTCGAGGTTCGAGGGGATCACGAAGACGTCGCCGAGGTCGACCAGATCGAGCTCCTCCTCGAGGTCGACCGCCATGTCGACGGAGTAGGAGTCGTACAGGGCCGAGATCCGGCGGATCGCCTGCGGACCGAAGCGGCAGCCGGCGCGGTACGTCGTCCCCATGTCGAACGGCGCTCCGAGGACGGCGACCTCGTGCTTCCCGACCTCGTGGACGTCCTCGACGTACGGAGCCTTGAGGAACGTGTTGATGCCGGCGAAGGCCGGTTGGTGCCCGCGCGCGAAGGTGGAGATCGTCCGGTCCTGCACCGAAGGCGCCGCCTCGAGGCCGTACTCCAGCCCGCGCTCGATCGCT
>VAWW01000015.1 GCA_005884575.1 Actinomycetota bacterium | reverse complement strand
TGATCGGGTGGCCGCCTCCACGCGAGGCCAACGAGTAGCGTTCCGCTGCCGTGGCCGAGCAGATCCTCGACGACCGGACGCTCAGCCGCTACGCGGACGCAATCGTCGCCGCAGGCGTCGCGCTCAAGCGGCGAGACCTGCTCGCTCTCGTCGGGCAGCACGCGCACCGCGAGCTCCTCGTCGCGCTCGCGGAGGCCGCTTACCGGCGCGGCGCGCGTCACGTGGACGCCGAGATCGAGGATCCGCTCGTCCAGGCCGCCCGCTTCCGGTACGGCGGCAAGTCGGCGATCGGAGAGCGCGCACCGTGGGAGGTCAGCCGCGCGCGTGCCCTCATGCGCGAGGACGCCGCGCTCGTCTACGTCGCGGGCGAGGGCGATCCGGGAGCGTTCGACGGGATCCCGCCGAAGCTGCTCGCGCAGGACCACGCGGTCGTCCGCACGAGACTGAGCTGGTTCCGGAAGGCGAGCCTCGAAGGCCGCGTCCGCTGGTCGATCGTCGGCTGGCCCACCGAGCCGTGGGCGAAGCAGGTCTACCCCGAGCTCGAACCGCTCGAGGCGCAGCGCCGCCTCGCCCGCGACCTCGTCTGGTTCTGCCGCGTCAGCGACGAGGACGGCGAGGGCATCTCCGGTTGGGTCGAGCACATCAAGACGCTCGCCGCCAGGACGAGGACGCTGAACCGGCTGAAGCTCACGCACCTCGAGCTGCGCGGTCCGGGAACCGAGCTCGACGTGGAGCTCCCTCCGGGAACACGCTGGATGGGCGGCAACGAGCGCGCCCAGGGCCGTTCGACCTCGCCGAACATGCCGACGGAGGAGGTCTTCACGAGCCCGGCGCCCGCGGGGACGAACGGCACGTTCCGCTGCTCGCGTCCGCTGAACTTCCGCGGCCGCACGATCGAGGGCATCGCCGGCGAGTTCCAGCGTGGCCGCCTCGTCGCGCTCGAGGCGGCACAGAAGGACGACCAGGAGCTCCTGACCGCCTTCCTCGACACCGACCGGAACGCCCGCCGCCTCGGCGAGGTCGCCCTCGTCGACCGCTCGTCGCGCATCGGGCAGACGGGCCGCACGTACAGCAACACGTTGCTGGACGAGAACGCCGCCGCGCACATCGCGTTCGGCGCCGGGTTCCCGCACACGCGCGAGCCCGGCGCGCCGCGCGTCAATCAGTCCGCGCTCCACCTCGACGTGATGATCGGGACCGACGACTTCGAGGTGACCGGCGTCGGCGCGCGCGACCGCCGCGTGCCGCTCATCGCCGGGGGCGACTGGCAGATCTAGTCACGCTCACAACTTACGGAGCGGCCACGGCCGTCGGCAGGACGAGGCGGAAGCGGGCGCCGTGCGGCCGCACAGCCTCGTAGAGCAGCTCGCCGTCGTGCGCCCGCGCGTAGGAGCGTGCGATCGCGAGCCCGAGCCCGGTGCCGCCGGCGGTCGCCCGCGACGCTTCGCTGCGGCTGAACCGCTCGAACAGGTCGGGGACGAACTCCGGCGCGACCCCCGTGCCGCGGTCCTCGACCGCGACGCGTAGGTGGCGGTCGGTGCACTCGGCGGTCACGATCACCGGCGGCGCGCCGTACCGGAAGGCGTTCACGACGAGGTTCGAGAGGATCCGGTCGAACGCATTCGGGTCGAAGGACGCCTCGAGCTGGTCGGAGACCTCGACCCGCACCGAGTCGCTGCGGCCGGCGGCAGCGCCGCGGACGATCTCCTCGACGTGCTCGCGCACGTTCAGCCGCTGGGGATTGATCTCGATTGCGTCGGCGTCGAGGCGCGAGAGGTCGAGCAGCTGCTCGACGAGCATCGCCATCCGCGCCGTCTGCTGCTCGAGCGCCGTCCGCAGCTGCTCGCGCTCCCGCTCCTGCAGGCGATCCCCGAGATGGTGCAGCGTCTGGACGAAGCCGTGGATGGTCGTGACCGGCGTCCGCAGCTCGTGCGCGGCGAGCGCGACGAAGTTCGTCTTCACCTGATTCGCACGCTCGAGCTCGACTCGTGCCGCGTGCTCTTGCTCGAACAGGCGGACGCGGTCGAGCGCGAGGCCGGTGAGCGCGCCGAGCGTCCGCAGCATGGCGAGCTCCTCGCTGCCGAAGTACGGAGCGTACTGCGTCGTCCAGACGAGCAGCGAGCTGCCGCCCTGCATCTCCACCACGGTCGGGTCGACGTCCGACGGAGGCCGGCCATGCTGTCCGACGATGCGGCCCTCCTCGTTTCGGATCGCGATCGCCTCCGCGCCGACGATTGCAGCGGCGGGCTCGAGCACCCGGGCGGCGATCTCCTCCTGCGTCGTGGCCAGCGTCATCAGGCTCCCGATCGCCCCCTGGATGCGCCGCTGCTCGGGGCGGCGCCACGCGTAACGGAGAAACAACGGAGGCGAGAGGCCCAGCAGGAACGCGACTGCGCTCACCGTCCCGAGCAGCCCGCCGGCAGCTGCGAGCGGCGAGCTCTCGTCGGTCGTGGACGCAGCGAGGATGAGCGCCAGCGTCAGCGCCCCGGCGGCAAACGAGAGGAACTGCATGCGCCGACGCGCCACCGTCGGCTGGCGCCGCCCGGCCTTCCACAGCAGCGAGGCCGATGAGACCGAGAGGACGGTCCAGTGGATGAGGAACACGACGATGTACGCGGTGAACATGACCGACCGCTTCTGGCCCGACGCGGGGATGTGCGGCAGCGCGAACGTCCACACGACGAGCCCGACCGTCATCGCGCTGACGAACCGGAACAGGCGCCGCGGCGGGTCGCCGAACGCCATCGTGAACCGGAAGAGCAGGTACGGGAAGACCACGAGCAACGCGAGGTCGACGCGCTGCAACGCAAGCTCCCAGAAGGCGTGCGGGTGCTTCGGGACCAACCGGCCGGCGATCACGACGAACGCGAGCGCCGCGAAGGTCAGGGCGACCCAGGCCGCGGCGACGTCGCGCCGGGAGCGCCATTGCCGCACGCCGACGGCCCCGAGCACCACGAAGGCGACGAGGTTGACGTACCCCACGACTGTGACGAGGCCTCTCACCAACCCTCCTAGCCGCTCCGCGAACTGTAGGCGGTGGGGTAGAGCCCGTCACCTCGGGCCGGTCGGCCTAGAGGCGGATCGTCGTCGACCGGCCCAGCTCCTCACCGACCGGCCCGAGCGCGACGGCCGAGGCGTAGGTGCCGCTCGCCGGGACCGGGAGCGAGGTCTCGAAGCCCTTCTTCGGCCTCGTCAATGCAGTTTGCAAGTCGTCCGGCCGTGCCCCCGCTTCGAGCCGCCAGGCGGCAACCTCGGTCGCGCCGTTCCAGCTCGCGTACAGCAGCCGTCGCCCTGACGCTCTGTGGGCGACGAGCCTCGGCGCGTCGTGAGGGTGCCCGACCCACGGTAGGCGGAACGCCCGGTAGTTCTGGCCGCCGGCCGGCAACCGCGCGTCGAAAGACACCCCGCCGCCGCGATGGAACTCGGTGACATACGGCAGGCCACCCCAGCCGACGACGACATTCCCGTTCGGCAGCAGCTGCGCGTTTCCCATGAAGGGTGAGAGCAACCGCCGCGGATGCGTGTACTGGCGCACGAGCCTGGCGCGCCGCCCGCGCCGGTCCAGCGCGACGACGATCCCACGGGACTGCGGCGCGACCGGCGGCGCTGCGCCGTTGTCGAAGAGGCTGATCAGACCGCCCTCGTCGTGATGACGCGCGTCGTGCTGCCAGGCGAAGGCGGTCCCGGGTCCCATCTGGAAATCGCTCCTCTTGCCGCCCAGCCGCCAGAGAACCTCGCCGGTCTCGCGGTGCACCTTGTAGACGGTCCACGTGTTCCGGGCCGAAACGAGCAGGTTTCCGTCGGCGTCGATGTCGACGGAGTTGACGTGGAAGTAGTCGTACGCGTGGCCGTTGAAGACGACGTGCGACTCCTCGATGGGAACGTGGTTGAGGCTGCGCCACGCGAAGAGCACGCGCGCGCCCGGGATCGTGATCTCCTGGACGATCCCGCCGATCACCTTGCCGCTCGGCGGACCGCCGACGCCCGAGAGATTCGCCGTCCTGACCTCGTAGCTCGTGACGATGGCGGTGCCTCGCGGCGTGAGGGTGAACTCGTGCAGGTTGGACTGGCGGCCCGCGCCGGCCGGCAGCCGCGCGATCTCGCGGTACGTCGAGTCCACGATCACGTGGACACCGCGGCCGAGGCCCCGCTCGGCCTTTCCCTGCCACCAGGTGAGGACCGGCTCGCCCTTGTAGAGGGCCGTACGGAAGTTCATCGCCGTGCTCGGGGTGGTCGGCCGGAACCAGACGACGTCGCCCCGGTCGTCGAGGATCAGCACCCCGCGCTGACCGGGCCCCGAGGACGGCGACAGGAACAGGTAGCGGTCGGATGCCGCCGCGGGCGCCCGCAGAACCTCCAGCCGCGGCGGCCGCAGGTCGGGGCGCGAGCGGAAGTGCCGGACGTCGCTCCGCGACCGGAGCGTCGCGGCGGCAGCGCCGTCGAGGCGGACGCCGCCGAGCAGGGCGAGTCCGAGAGCACCGCCGGAGGCGCGGCGGACGAAGCCGGCGCGCGTCGTGTGCTCGTCGTGCGGACCCTGCGACCCAGCGGCGGAGATCGGCCGATCGTACAAACCGGGAAAGCCGACGCGCGGACTCGAACCGCGGACCCCTTCATTACGAGTGAAGTGCTCTACCAGCTGAGCTACGTCGGCGGGGCCTCGGAAGTCTAGCGCCGCTCTCGGGCCGGGCCCGCCGGGCCCGAGAGGTCACGATCCCGGCCTGGAAGCGCCGATTTCGGGCTTCAAAGCGGCCTTCTTAAATATCTGGTGAATTTTCGCGCCAGACCGCATGGAATAAGCGATTCCGGTGTATCGTTTGAACAGATGCGAGGGGGCCCAGGGGCGCTTTCCGCGCGTTTGGGGCGTCCCCCAGCTGACGACGATAGAGACGAAAGAGGAACATTCTGAACGAGCTGCTTCAACTTGCCCACGTCGAGTCGCTACTCGACGAGACCACCGAGCGAGGCTTCCTGGAGGAGCGGGAGCTCGAGGCGTTCGCCCTCGAGCACGACATCCAGGGTGAGGAACTCGATGACCTTCGGCGCGCGCTCGAAGAGCGTGATGTCGAGCTGCGGCCGGAGGCCGAGGAGGACGCCTTCGAGGCGCCCCGGCACGCCGCGCCCGCGGTCACGACCGATTCGCTCCAGCTCTTCCTCAACGAGGCCGGCCGGCACAAGCTGCTGACGGCCGCGGACGAGGTCGCGCTCGCCAAGCGCGTGGAGCGCGGCGATCTCGCCGCGAAGGAGCGGATGATCAACTCCAACCTCCGCCTCGTCGTCTCGATCGCCAAGCGGTACCAGGGCCACGACGTCCCGCTGCTGGATCTGATCCAGGAGGGCGTCATCGGCCTCAACCGGGCGGTCGAGAAGTTCGACTGGCGGAAGGGCTACAAGTTCTCGACCTACGCGACCTGGTGGATCCGCCAGGCCTGCCAGCGTGCGGTCGCGAACCAATCCAAGACGATCCGGATTCCCGTCCACGTCCAGGAGCGCCGCGTCAAGCTCGCCCGCGCCGCCGCGCAGTTCGAGGCGCGCTACGGCCGGCAGGCGACGACCGAGGAGCTCGCCGAGGCGACGCGGCTCAAGCACGAGCACGTCGAGGAGGCGCTGGACGCGGTCGACTCGATCTCGCTGAACGCGACGATCGGGTCGGACGGCGACGGCGAGATGGGCGACCTGTTCGCCGACGAGACGGCGGCCGATCCGGTCGAGGAGGCCGCGGAGGCGATCCAGCGCCGTCGCGTCCGGCAGGCGCTCGACAACCTGCCCGAGCGGCAGCGCCGCATCCTCGAGCTGCGGTTCGGCTTCGACGGCGAGATCCAGTCGCTCGAGGCGATCGGCAAGGCGCTTGGCCTGACGCGCGAGCGCGTCCGCCAGCTCGAGGGCGAGGCCCTGGTCCGGCTCGAGCGCGAGCTCGAGGACCTGGCCGAGCTCGGCGATCTGGCCTCGGCCGCCTAGACACGGTTCGATCCGGTACTGACTGAGCGGGGCCTTCGGGCCCCGCTAGTTGTTGTGGCCGCCGCCGTGGCTCGCGTGGCCGTTGCCGTTGCCGCCCGCGAAGGCGGACGATTGCGCCGGCTGCTGCTGCGGCTGCGTCGGGGGAGCCGTGGTCGTCACGGTGACCCGAGTCGACGACGCCGACCCGGTCTGTTGCACGGGCCCCACCTGGATAGCCGGTGGCAGAACCCTGTTCCCGTTCCCGCCCTGCTGGCCGTTGCCCCAATGCCGGCCGTTACCGCGCTGCTCGTCGCCGCCGCCGTTCGGCCGCGAGCCGTCCGGGCTCGAGGTCGGCTGCGCAGCGGGCGTCGGCGTCGCCGTCGGGGCGGAAGAGGGCGTGACCTGAGGCTGGCCGTCGCTGCGCTGGCCCTGCCCCTGTCCGTCCTTCTGCTTGTCCTTGGACTTGTCCTTGGAGCTCTCCTGGGAGGTCTGCGTCGTACCCTGCACCTGCGTCTGTCCCTGGGTCTGGCCCTGCGCGGGAGAGTCCTTCGGCTTCGGCTTGTCGTCGGCGCGTGCCGCGGGTGCGGGAGGTGCGGGCGGCGGCGCCTCGTGCGTCGGTTGGGGAGCCGGCGCGGGCGTCGCGTCCTGCGGCGCAGGTGCGGGCGCCGGCGCCGGAGTCTGCTCGACGGGCGGGTCGGGCGACGGCCCGGCGGCCGTCGGAGCCGCGGCGGGCGAGGCAGCCTTGGCCTTTGCCGCAGGGTGTGCCTGGAAGAGGCGATGCGGACTGCGCCTCACCGGAGCAGCGTGCTTCGGCTGCACGGCGGCAACGTGCTGCCGACTGAAGCCGGCCGCCGAGGTTGGAGCCGGAGTGACGGCGGCCGGCGAGGTCTTCGGCGCCGGCGTCCAGTGCGGATGCTTCGCCGGCGGGTGGGGATGGTGCGTGACGGGCGTCGTGGCGGCGACGGATGAGACCGCGACGACGGCGGCCGCGGTCGTCATCTTCACCGCCGCGCCGCTCGCGAGCAGCGACTTGATCGCGCCGACGAGGCTGCCGAGGTCGAGGGCTCTGACGCGCTCCCTCCACGACCGCTGCTCCGCGGGCGACGACTCGAGTCCCTGGGCGAGCGACCGGCGCGCGCGAAAGATCAGCGTCTCGACGGCGGCCTGCGAGAGCTCGAGCTCCTCGCCGATCTCGCGGTAGGACATGCCCTGCCACTCGCGCAGGAGGATCGCGCGTCGCTGGTTCTCGGGCATCTGCTCGAGGACGTCCTGGAGGCCGATTAGCTCGTCCGCCCGCCGCGACGGCGCGGGCGCCATCTCCTCGACGAGCTCGAAGTCTGCAGGCGACTCGACCCGGCCCCGGCGCCAGCTCGACCGGTGGCGCGACAGGCAGACGTTCTGCGCAATCTTGAACAGCCAGGCCGACTCGGACTCGGGAACGACGCCGCTGCGCAATCCGCGGAAGGCATTGAGGAACGTGCTCTGGACCGCATCCTCGGCCTCCTCACGCGAGCCGAGCTGGTGGACGCAGTAGCCGAAGATCTGGTTCGCGTATCGCTCGTACAGCGTCCGGGTTGCCTCGGCCTCCGGAGCGACGGGTGCGTCGACACGAGTCGCGCGGCCTATGGACGGAACAGCTGCCACTCCCACTCTCCCCTACTCGCCTGACGGTTGGTGGCCCGCCCGAGCCGACCTGTCGCAGTGTGAGTCAGGTCCGCCGGAGGAACAAGTGCCTCGAAAGAAGTATTTAGTTGCCGGCCGGCAGACCCCTACCATCCTGCGGCAGGAGCTGGGTCACCTGGGTGGCGCTCGGAGGCGACTGCGCCAAGCGGTCGGAGCCGTTGGGTCGGGAGTCCGAGTTTCCATTCGGGTCCGAGCCGGACTTGGCCGGCTGCCCGGAGCCGTCGGGTTCGGCGCCCACCTCTCCCACGTCGGAGGGGACGGCGGTGTCCCGCGCTTCGGCCTCGTGTCGGCTCGAGCCGTGGTCGCCGCGGTCGCCGGTGGGCCGGTGGCCCGCCCCGTGCTGCGGGTGCTCGTCGGCTCTGTGTTGCCTGGGAACCGCACCGTGGCCGTGCTCGCCACCGGCGCCGTTGCCATCCTCCCCACCGCGGCCATGGTGGCTCGAGGGCCGCTCGACCCGGCGGTCGTTCCGAACGACGTGCGTGACGGCGGCGGGCGTCAGCGCAGCGCCGACCGACGCCGGCGCCTGTGCCTGCGGCGCGACCGGCGACTGAACGGTTGCGTGATGCGTGCGGTGCGGGCGCTGCGGCGTAACGCGGCGCTCGCCGACGACAGCGGTGCCCGCGACGACGGCGACTCCGACGCCCGCCGTGACGATCTTCGCGACGACGGGGACCGAGCCGACCTTGGCGGCGCCCCCCGCGGAGAGCAGGCGGGCCAGCCCGTCCGAGAGCCAGCCCACGGACGCGAATGCCTCCTTCAGCTGCGCACGGACGCGCGTGCGCGCGCGAAAGAGCAGCGACTCGACGGCCGGACCGGAGACGCCGAGGGCGACGGCGAGCTCTTCGTATGACAGGCCGCTGAACTCGCGCAGCAGTAGCGCCTCCCGCTGCTGCTCCGGCAGCTCGCGAATCGCCGCCCAGAGTGCGTCGAGGTCGGCGCGACGAAGAGCCTCGGCGACGGGATCGTCGCGCGCCTCCTCGCTCTCGAGCCCCTCGACCGGCAGCGGTTCGCGCATCCGCGTCCGGATACGCGCAAGGCATTCGTTGCGGGCGATCGCAGCGAGCCATGCGCCCGGCTCGCGCGGCTCGGTTCCGCCGATCAGCGCGCGATAGGCGGAGAGGAACGTCTGCTGTGCGGCGTCCTCGGCTTCCCCGGCGTTTCGGAGCAGGCCGCGGCAGAGGCCTTCGACCATCCGACCGTGCCGGGCGAAGAGGTCGGCAGTATGCCCGCGGGCCGCCTCGTTTTCGAGCCGGCCCGCTGCGGGAAAGGGATCGGGAGCGCTAGTCGTCGCCGCCTCCACCCTCGTCGGCGTCAGCCTCGTCGTCGTCCTCGTGCTGCCCGTTCTGCGCGGCCGTCGCCGCGCCGCCGGCGAAGGAGACGTTCAGCGTCACCTGCGTGCCGACGACGGTCGCGGGCAGGGTCAGCCCGGCCGGCAGGTTGATCGTCAGCTGCTGGCCGTTGACCGTGAGCGTGACGGAGCCGGCTGCGACAGACGCGACGGTCGCCTGCACCTGGACGTTGCCGGCCTGGCCGACCTGATGCTCGTCCTGCTCCTCCAGGTCGCCCTCGTCGGCGATCGCGACGTTCGTCTGGACGACGGCGCCGGGCTGCGGGGTCGTCGGCGTCGTGTCGGAGGCCGACGCGAGCCGGCGAGCCGTGTGGACGACGAGAACGTGGTTCGCCGCCGAGAGGAAGCTCACGCCGGCCGAGCGGCGCACGACGACGCCGCGGACGATCGCACGATGGGCGCGCCCGATCGCGCGCAGGCGGGCGCCGCTGACGACGACGCGGGCGCCGATCCGGGCGCTGCCGCCGATCGCACGCACGGCGCCGTTCGCGCCGGCGACGAGCAGGGTGCTGCGCTGCTTGGCGACGACCGTGCCCTTGAACGTGCCGGCCGTCGCAGGCCCGGCAACGCCGAGTGCGGCGACGGCGGCCAGGAGAACGAAGACGCGTCTCAAGGAGTATTCACCTAGCTTCAAACGTACCCAAGGGCGGAGAAGTTGCACTCGCTAAGAGGCCCTTCGGCGAAAAAACTTGCGGTCCCGAGCGCGCCTAGAACTCGTTTCAGAATGACGACGCGCTGACCGGGTGCGATGGGCGAGTGCGATGCAATGGGCCGCGCTCGCGCGGCAGAGCGCTCGTAGCATCGCTACGGGCGGGACTGAGGACGCGGCAGCGTGCCGCCCAGCGCGGCCGGGCGGCCCGTCCTTGATTTTGAGACGAGTTCCTAGGCAGAGACGAGCGAGGGGCCAGCCAATTCGGCCCGCAGCCGCACGAACAGAGCCTCCAGGGCGAGCGACGCGTTGAGCTGGAACTCCTCGAAGGCCCGCCAGGTCTCGCGGACAACCTCGCAGGCCCGCTCCGCGCCGAGCATCCGCTCCCGCGTCGCGTCCTCCGAGAGCTCGGCCAGGCGGTCGAAGTGGATCACGGCGGGCTCCGCACCCGCCGCCACGACGACGAGGTCGCGGTACCAGGCGGCGAGCTCCTCGAGCGCGGCCAGCAGCTCCTCGCGCTCGGCGCCCCGCTGGGCGCGGCGCAGGCGCTGCTCGACCTCGCGCTCGGTCAGGTCGAGCATCCGTACCTGCGTCTCGGCGAGCTCCTTCGCCTCCGCCCCGCGCTCCGAGGCGCCGTCGATCAGCGCGTCCGCGGCGGCAGCCGGATCGAATCCGGCCTGGAGGTAGACCGACCGCGCAACGACGATCAGCGTCTCGCGCCGCTTGGCTGCGGCCGGGTCGAGGAGTCGGCCCGCGCGGTCGAGACGGCCGGCGGCGACACGCGCGAGCGCGGTCTGCTCCTCCGGCGAGAGTCCGGGCGCGCGCGCGGCGATCTCCTCGCGCACCGCCTTCTCGGAGAGGCGGCGGAAGGGGATGAGCTGGCAGCGCGACCGGATCGTCTCGGGCAGCGGTCCGAGGTCGCTCGCAACGAGGAGGATGACTGCGTAGGAAGGCGGCTCCTCGAGATCCTTCAGCAGCGCGTCGGCTGCGTCCTCGTTCATCGTGTCCGCGCCGACGATCACGTAGACGCGGCGCGACGCCTCGAACGGACGCATGTGCAGGTCGCGCCGCAGCTCGCGGATGTCGTCGATGCGGATCTGGTCGCCGACCGGCTCGAGCACGTAAAGGTCAGGGTGCGCGCCGCGCGCGACGCGGTCCGCGTCTCCCAGCAGCTCCCCGGCGAACGCCGTCGCGGCCGCGCGCTTGCCGACGCCAGGCGGGCCGTGCAGCAGGTACGCGTGCGCAGGCCCCTCGTTCAATGCCGCGCGGAGGAGGCGCTTCGCCTCCGCCTGCTCAGGAAAGGTCTCGAAGCTGTCCACGGATCAACATCGAGAGCTGTTCCGCCGGCTGCGTGCCGTCGGCGGTGAGGATGCGGCGCGGGAACATCTCGGCGAGGTCGCGGTACGCGGCGTCGACGCGGCGGCGGAAGTCTCCGCCCTCACGCTCGATCCGATCGGTCTCGCCGGCACGCTGCACCGACACGTCGGGATCGAGAAGCAGGAGGATCGTCCGGTCGGGGAGCAGTGCCCGAATCGCCTGCAGGTTGAGCTCGAGCACGCGCTCGACGCCGAGCCCGCGCGCGATTCCCTGGTACGCGAGCGACGAGTCGACGTAGCGGTCGCAGACGACGTCCGCGTCGCGCTGGAGCGCGGGCTCAATCACGCGCTCGACGAGCTCGGCGCGCGCCGCTGCGAAGAGCGCGGCTTCCGCCCACGGCGTGATCTCGCCGCCGCCGAGCAGCAGCCCGCGGATCTTCTCGCCCAGCTCGGTTCCGCCGGGGTCGCGCGCCAGCACGACCTCGCGGCCCTCCGCCTCGAGCGCCGCGCGCAGGAGCTCCGCCTGCGTCGACTTCCCCGATCCGTCGAGTCCTTCGAACGTGACGAACATGCGCCACCTAGGATATGGCCGCATGCGAGCAATCGTGACCGGGGGCGCAGGGTTCATCGGCTCGCACGTCGTCGATGCGCTGCTCGCACGCGGCGACGAGGTGCACCTCATCGACAACCTCGCCACCGGCAGCCGCGACAACGTGCCGGACGGAGCGACGCTGCACGTGCAGGACATTCGCGCCGATCTCGCGCCGCTGTTCGACGAGGCCGGGCCCGAGGCGGTGTTCCACCTCGCCGCGCAGGCGGACGTCGGCACATCGGTCGAGAAGCCCGACTTCGACGCGGCCGTGAACGTCGTCGGGACGGTGCGCGTGCTCGAGGCAGCGCGACGGGCGGACGCTCCGGTCGTCTTCACGTCGACCGGCGGCGCCATCTACGGCGAGTGCGAGCGGCCCGCGCGGGAGGACGATCCGCGTCGTCCGCTCTCGCCGTACGGGACGTCGAAGCTCGCCGGGGAGGAGTATCTCGCGACGTGGAACCGGCTGTACGGGACGCGCAACGTCGTGTGCCGGCTCGGCAACGTCTACGGGCCGCGGCAGCTCCCGAGCCTCGAGGGCGGCGTGATCGCGATCTTCCTCGACCGGCTGCGCGACGGGAAGCCGACGCAGATCTTCGGCGACGGCGGCCAGACGCGCGACTTCGTCTATGTCGGCGACGTCGCACGCGCCCTGCTCGCCGCGTCCGCGAGGGGCGACGGCGTCTATAACGTGGGCACGGGCGTGGCGACCTCGGTGCTCGACCTGCACAGGCTCTGCGCGCGGGTCGCGGGGTCGGATGCGGAGCCCGAGCTCGTCGACGCGCGGCCGGGCGAGCTGCGGGACAGCGTCCTCGATCCGAGCCGCGCAGCGCAGGACCTCGGCTGGCGCCCGGAGCTCGATCTCGAGCAGGGTCTGCAGACGACGTGGCGCTGGGTGAAGGAGCGCTAACGCCCGAATCGAAATAGGCGCTCCGCATGGACGCCGCAATCCGACCCTGGCGCACCGCGACGCTCGTCGCGACCGCGATCGCGCTCGTCGAGCTCGCGGCACTCGTCGTCGCCGGACTGATGCTCGTCAGCGGCCCGCTCGCGCGGCGCGTCCACGAGAAGGCGGCCGCGAAGACCGCCGCTGCACCCGTGCACCTGCGCCCCGCCCGCGTCGTCGCGCCGCCCGCCGTTCCGCGCCTCGCGCGTGCGCGCATGCACGTGCTGGTGCTGAACGGCAACGGACGCGCGGGGGCGGCGAACACCGAGGCCGTGCGGCTCCAGACACTCGGCTATCCGGCAATCACGACCGGGAACGCGCCGCGCGCGCGACGGGCGGCGTCGCTCGTCATGTACCGGCCCGGCTACCGGCCCGAGGCGGTTCGACTCGCGCGCGACGTCGGCATCCGGCTCGTCGGCCCGCTCGACGGTCTGCACGTCACCGACCTCAAGGGCGCACAGGTCGTCGAAATCCTCGGCACTTGACCCCGTAGCCGGTCACCTTCGGCCGTACGAGATCGAGGTAGTCGCACTTGACGGCCGCCGGCCCGTGCCGGTCGAGGCCCCAGGAGCGGTCGAGCGCGTGGTACGCGGCGGCCCAGCGTCGCTGCCCGTACTCGAACGCGCCGAGCTGGTACCAGGTCTCCGGATTGAGCGGCTCGAGCGTGATCGCGTCGCGGTAGAGACGGCGCGCGCGGACCGGGTCGGTCTCGAGCGCGGCCTGCTGCATCAGCGCGTCGACGGAGAGCGGATCGTACGAGTGCGCGGTCTTCGCGTCCGCGAGCGCGGCGGCGAAGTCGTTTCGGTCGATCGCCGCCCCCGAGCTCGCGAGCTGCCGCGTCGCGAGCCACGGCGCCGCGAGCGAGTAGACGCCGACGAGCGCGAAGGCGACGGCGCCGATCGCGAGCAGCGGCCGCCGCCGGGGGACGGGCCGCCGCGCCGCGCCGGCGACGAGTGCTCCGGCGGCGAAGAGCAGCGGCCCGCAGACCGCGACGTAGCTCCAGTCGATGTCGCCGACCATGTGCACGAGCCACGCCGCGAGGCCGAGGCCAATCGCCGTCACGGCGGGATCGCGGGTGCGGCGGCGCGTGCGCACGATGGCGACCGCGGCCGCGACTACGCCGCCGACGAAGAGTAGGAAGCCGACGATCCCGGTCTCGCTCAGGAATTGCAGCGGCGTGTTGTGCGGCTCGACGGTGACGTCGTACGGACTCGTCCGGTGCAGCCGGTTCGTCAGCTCGAACGTGCCGGCGCCGGTGCCGCCGAGCGGATGCCGCGTGAATGCGTCCCAGGCCTCCTGCCACCACGTCCAGCGGTTGCTCGAGCTCAGCGTGCCGATGCGGCCGGCCGAATTCGCGACCTGCGCAGTAACCGGGTTCGAGAACGAGTCCCAGATCCGTCCGGCGAAGACGATCGCGACGACGGCGGCGGCGGCGGCGGCGGCGAGACCGGCCCACAGTGCGACGCGCTCAATGCGCGCGCGCACCGACTCGGCGACCGGGCGGCGCGCCTGAGCGCGTGCCGCCGCCAACGAGGCGAGCGCGACGAGGGCTCCGCCGGCGAGCGTCACCACCAGAAAAATCCAGCCGTCGTGCACGCGCTCGGCGTGCGGCTGGTGGTCCTTCGAGACGCCGTGCAGCGAGAGTGCGTAGAGGAAGACTCCGACCGCCGGCACACCGGCGATCAGCAGCGCGGCGAGGCTCTCGACGCGGTTGCGCTCGAGCACGACCCATGCGACCGCGACGAGGACGGCGAGCCCGATCCCGACGCGCGAATAGGTGAGGAGGATCGCTACCGACGCGACGAAGACGAGGACGGTCGCCGCGGCGCGCACCTCCGGCCGGCTCTCGCGCGCCGACGCGATCCAGAGCGCGAGCCCGACGGCGACGTCTCCGAGCAGCGCGAGCTCGTTCCAGTAGCCGACCGGCGAGCGCAGCCGCGCGATGCGACCGTAGTCGGAGTAGAGCGCCGGCACGGCCTTCGCGAGCAGCGCCCACCCGAGCACGGCCGCGAGCAGCACGGCGAACACTTCGGCCACCCGCCGCGGAGCCTGCGGCACGAGCGTCGCCGTCAGGACGCCGAGGCACGCGAACCCGAAGTACGCGAGCGTCCGGTTCGTGTAGCCCCAGGAGCTGTCGGGAACGGCCGACCAGATCACCGACGCGCCCATCCAGACGACGAGGCCGCCGAGAAAGCCGAAGAAGACGAGGCCCGAACGGGAGAGCGCCGGGCCCGGCAGCGCCCCCGCGGCCACTGCGGCTGCGGCGACGCCGGCGAGGACGAGCGCCGCGCCCCCGATCCACACGAGCGGGGCCTCGGACGAGCCGCCGCTGAAGAGGAGTGCGCAGAGAACGATCGCGACGGCGACGGCGGGGACCGTCCCCCGCTGGGCCGCCGCTCGCATCGGCGCGCACGCTAGCATTGCCCCCTACGCCGCGGCCCTGGCCCTTACAAACGGTTTACGGCCGTCTTACGGTTGACACACCCGCGTCCGGGAGACTGGCCAAGATCGGTGCAGAGCGCGCGCGCTGAAGACGACAACCGATGACGAAGACGAGACGAAGCGGGAAGCACAGCCATGGCCTCAGAGCCCTGCTCGCCCTCGCCGCGCTCGCCGTCGCCGGGCTGACCCTCGGCGCCTCGTCCGCCTCGGCGGCGACTCCTTGCTGGAAGCAGGTGCTGAACGACTGGTTCGTCGACGGACGAATCGACAACACCTATCCGATCGCGTGCTACACGCAGGCGCAGCAGCACCTCGGCGAGGACGCTGTCAACTACTCCGGCGCGCCCGACGACATCCACCGCGCGCTGCTCGCGGCGATCCGTCAGGACCGCGGTGGTGGCGGCGGCGGGGGCGGCGCCAGGAGCAGCTCAGGCGGCGGCGGCAGCACCTCGAGCGGGGGCGGCTCGAGCAGCAGCAGCAGCAGCACCGGCGGCGGCAGGGGGACGAGCGTTGCGCCGCCGCCCCCGAGGCGCAGGGGGCCGATCCAGAACGCGATCGACTGGCTCGGCCCGTCGAACGCCGAGTCGATTCCACTGCCGCTGCTGATCCTCGCCGGGATCGCCCTCCTGCTCCTCGCAGCGGCCGCCGCCAGCTTCGTCGCGCGACGCATCCAGGCGCGCCGCCTGCGCCCTGTCCCGACGCCTCCGAAGCAGCCTTAAACCGGGTCTTCGCGGGTTCCGTCCGGGGCGACGACTAGCCTCATCGGTCCGCTTTTGACGAGGTGCCCACGGCTACCATTGGAGGCAGGAATGGCGCGCGCAGCAGAACATGAGACGGGCCCCGACCCGGCGGTCGAGGACGTCGTCAACACGGTCGTCGAGGAGGGCGCCAGCCTCGGCGTGCGGCGATTTTTCACCATTCCGGGCCGTGACCCCTTCGACGAGATCGAGTGGGAGCTCCGCACGGCGCTGATCCCGGGCAAGGACGGGCCGGCCTTCGAGCAGAAGGACGTCGAGTTCCCCCGTTTCTGGTCGCAGACGGCCACGAACATCGTGGCCCAGAAGTATTTCCGCGGCCGCATGTCCTCGCCCGAGCGCGAGCGCAGCGTCAAGCAGATGATCGGCCGCGTCGTCGACACGATCGCCGGCTGGGGCCGCGCGGGCGGCTACCTCGCCGACGAGGCCGAGGCCGAGACGTTCGAGGCCGAGCTGAAGGCGATCCTCGTCAACCAGTACGCCTCCTTCAACTCGCCGGTGTGGTTCAACGTCGGCTTCGAGGAGAAGCCGCAGTGCTCGGCGTGCTTCATCCTCTCGATCGACGACTCGATGGAGTCGATCCTCGACTGGATTCGCCGCGAGGGCGTCATCTTCCGCGGCGGCTCGGGCTCGGGGCTCAACCTCTCCAAGGTGCGCTCCTCGAAGGAGCAGCTGTCGAAGGGCGGCTACGCGTCCGGGCCGGTGTCGTTCATGCGCGGCGCCGACGCGTCCGCCGGGACGATCAAGTCGGGCGGCAAGACACGGCGCGCGGCGAAGATGGTCGTCCTCGACGCCGACCATCCGGACATCGAGGAGTTCATCTGGTGCAAGGCGAAGGAAGAGCGCAAGGCGCGCGTCCTCGAGCAGGCCGGCTACGACATGACGCTCGACTCGCCCGACTGGGCGTCGATCCAGTATCAGAACGCGAACAACTCGGTGCGCGTCAGCGACGCGTTCATGCACGCCGCCGTCGACGGCAACGAATGGAACCTCACCGCGCGCACCGACGGCGCCGTGATCGAGACCGTCGACGCGCGGAGCCTGCTCCGCCAGATCGCCGAGGCCGCCTGGCAGTGCGCGGATCCGGGCGTGCAGTACGACACGACCATCAACGCGTGGCACACGCTTCCGAACACCGGCCGGATCAACGCGTCGAATCCCTGCTCCGAATACATGAGCATCGACGACTCGGCGTGCAACCTCGCGTCGCTCAACCTGATGAAGTTCCGCCGCGAGGACGGCGAGTTCGACGTCGATGCATTCGAGCACGCAGTCGACGTCGTCTTCCTCGCGCAGGAGATCTGCGTCGGCTACTCGTCGTACCCGACGCCCGAGATCGAGGTCAACGCGAAGCGGTTCCGCCAGCTCGGGCTCGGCTACGCGAACCTCGGCGCGCTGCTGATGGCGCGCGGGCTTCCCTACGACTCCGACGAGGGCCGTGCGTACGCGGCCGCGATCACCGCGCTGATGACGGGTCGCGCGTACAGGAAGTCCGCCGAGATCGCCGCGCGCATGGGCCCGTTCGACGGCTACCGGAAGAACGCCGCCGCGATGATCGGCGTGATCGCGAAGCACCGGGCCGCCGTCGGCAACATCGAGAACACCGACGTCGTCCCCGGCGACCTACTCTCGGCCTGCCGGCGCGCCTGGGATGAGGCGCTCGACCGCGGCGAGGTCAGCGGTTACCGCAACGCGCAGGCGACGGTGCTCGCGCCGACCGGATGCCTTGTCGGCGACAGCCTCGTCTCGACGAGCCGCGGCCTCGTACGGCTCCGCAGCCTCGGCGACCCGACCGGCGAGAAGTGGCAGGAGCTCGAGGTGGACGTCGCGACGGACGACGGTCCCCGGCAGGCGACGCAGTTCTACGTCAACGGCTTCGAGCAGGTCGTCTCGATCGAGACGGGCCGCGGCTATCGAATCCAGGGCACGCCGACGCACCGGATCAAGGTCGTCGACGTCGAGGGCAATTGGAGCTGGCGGCGCTTCGCTGAGATCGAGCCCGGCGATCGCGTACCGCTGATGCTGAACAGCCTCGTCGGCGAGCCGCAGGACGTGACGTTGCCACTGCTCGGAGAGCTCCACTGGAGTTGCGATCACGAGACCCGCGTTCCGCGCCGGATGACGGCCGACCTCGCGGAGTTCGTCGGTTACTTCATGGGCGACGGCTCGCTCCATGCGAAGGGCATTCGCCTCTGTGTCAGCGGAGGCGACGACGACGTCGTCGAGCGGGTGCGCGAGCTCGGCGCAGCGCTCTTCGGCCTCGAAGCCGCGGTGACGGCGAAGCGCGGCTATACCGAAGTGACCTTCCACTCGGTGCCTCTGACGATGTGGTGGGAGGCATGCGGCTTCGCAAAGCTGCCGCCGGCGGCCGAGCACCGCGGCAAGGGCTGGCACCCGCACGTCCCGGATTCCGTGCTGCACGCAAACGACCCCGAGGTCTACGCCGCCTTCGTCCGCGGTCTCTTCGAGGCCGACGGCACGACGGCCAACGGGTACGTCTCGTGGAGCACAACGACGGACGGCTTCAGCCGCGATGTCCAGAGCCTGCTGCTCGCGCTCGGCTTCGTCACGACGCGAAAGGTCGACGGCGCAGGCTCCAACTGGGGCGGGAACGATCGCTTCGTGCTCCGTCTGCTGAACGTCGCCGCCGCCGATCGCTACCTGACCGAGATCGGCTTCATGTCGGTACGCAAGGAAGCCTCGCTCTCGAAGGGCGACCACCGGCAGGCGGCACGGCACGATCACGTCCCCGTCGACCGCGCGCTGGTCGATGAGCTCGCTCCCGAGAACGACTCGCTGCGCAAGACGATGCTGACGGCGCTCACGCGGCGCGGCGATGTCTCGCGCCGCGCCGCGACGACGCTGCTCGAGCGGACGGACAGCGCCGAGCTCGAGCACCTGCTCGGCTTCTACTACGACGCTGTCGCGACCGTCGAGACGCTCGACGACCAGCCGACCTACGACCTCTCGGTGCCCGACAACGTCACGTACGTCGCAAACGGCTTCGTGAGCCACAACACGATCAGCTTCATGATGGATTGCGACACGACGGGCGTGGAACCGGACTTCTCGCTCGTCAAGTCGAAGAAGCTCGTCGGCGGCGGCGAGCTCACGATCGTCAACCGGACGGTCGCGCTCGGGCTCGAGAAGCTCGGCTATGCGCCCGCGGAGATCGAGGAGATCGTCGCGTTCGTCGACGAGCGCAACACGGTCGTCGGCGCGCCGTACGTCAAGGCCGAGCACTATCCGGTGTTCGACTGCGCCGTCGGCGACCGCGCGATCCACTATCTCGGACACGTGAAGATGATGGGCGCCGTCCAGCCGTTCATCTCCGGCGCGATCTCGAAGACGGTCAACCTGCCGGAGACGGCGACCGTCGACGAGGTCGCACAGCTCTTCGTCGACTCGTGGCGGCTCGGCATCAAGGCGATCGCGATCTACCGCGACAACTGCAAGGTCGCGCAGCCGCTGTCGGGCAAGTCCGACAAGGAAGCGCACGCGACGCCGCCGGTGCCGCTGCGCGAGCGGAAGCGGCTGCCGGACGACCGCGAGGAGGTCGGCCGCAAGTTCCGCGTCGGCGACTACGAGGGCTACATCCACGTCGGCCTCTACGAGGACGGGACGCCCGGCGACATCTTTGTCGACATCGCCAAGGAAGGCACGACGCTCGCCGGCCTCATGAACTCCTTCATGATCTCGGTCTCGCTCGGCCTCCAGTACGGCGTGCCGCTCGAGGTGTACGTGTCGAAGTTCGCGCACATGCGGTTCGAGCCGAGCGGGATGACGAACGACGCGGATATCCGCGTCGCGAAGTCGATCGTCGACTACGTCTTCCGCTGGATGGGCAAGAAGTTCCTCACAGCCGACCAGCAGGAGGAGATCGGGATCCTCTCGCCCGAGGTGCGGGCGCGGCTCGCGCAGGCGTACAACACGCTCGAGAACGGCACCGCCGAGCCCGCGCCGGTCGACGCGCCGCCACCCGGCCAGACCGCGCTGTTCAACGCGTTCGAGGACGCGGTCGAGTGCTCCCGCTGCGGCGGCCGCATGATCCGCACCGGCTCGTGCTACACGTGCCGCGACTGCGGCACGAACACCGGCTGCTCGTAGAAGGCGAGGTCTCAGGGCACTCGGAACGCCGCGCCGGCGTAGCCCGGCGCGGCCGCGGTGCCCTTGCCCCCCGGGACCTTCGCCTTCCCCGACGCGTCCACGTGGATCGCGCGCCCGCCGATGCGAAAGCTCGCCGTCGGAACCCCGAAGCCGTCGTCGAGGGCCTGCGCCACGTGCGTCACGACCGTCTTCTTCCCAACCTTCTTCGAGGTGATCGACACGTGGACCGAGAGACCAGGCTTCAGTTCCTGCTGGACGAGTGATGAGCCGGTGTTGACGATCACGTCGACCGCGCCGGCCGGAAGCGCGACCGCGGACACCTGGTATTCGCTACCGCCGGTCGCGGCGCTCGCGACGACGGCGCCGAAGTGCTGGCCGTGACTGCGGGAGCGCGCGACGCGCACCCCGCCGCCGACGGTCCAGACCGCCCACAGGCGGTCCTGGCCGTCCACCGCCAGCGCCGCATGCGGGTCGCCGCCGGTGAAGCGGCCGGGGAAGGTGACGCCGTCGCCGCCCGGTTGCCCGCTCCGGAACGGGACGACGATCAGAGACGTGGCCGTCGGGTAGCCGGGCGGCCAGGCCATGAACGTCGAGCCGGAACGATCGGCCACGAGCGGGACGCGATCGTCGTGCGGCGCGGTGGGCTTGAGCGAGGTCGAGCCGGCCGGGCTGAGATCTGCGCCGAGGCTCTCGTAGACGAAGGACCCGTCCGGGTCGGCGTTCGAGAAGAACGCCACTTGCACGAGGCCGCTCGAGTCGACGGCGAGGGACTCCGCGTAGCCGCAGCAACGTGGGAAGACGTTCTTCACCGTCTCGCCGTTCAGCCCTCGGAAGACGTTGACGAAGCCGGTGCCGTCCTGTGCGAAGTAGGGCGTTCCGTCCGGCGCGACCGCGGCCGCCATCATCCCGCCGACCGTGTGCGACTGTGTCTGGATCGGCCCGGTCCAGGTCTGGCCGTCGTCCGTGGACGTCAGGCGCCCGACCCCCTGCGCGTTCGGGAAGTAGAGCTGGATCGCGCCGCTCGGCTGCTGCACGAGTTGCGTTCGGCCCGCGATCGGATCGCTGCTCACGACGACCTTCGGCGCCGAGCGCACGCGGGAGACCGAGATCGTGCCCGCGATCGGCGACTCGAACGAGACGAGCTCGGTGCCGGCCTGCGTGACGAGCATCGACGGCACGACGGTGTTCTGGACGCCGTTCGAGAGCGTCGTCCACGCCGACGCCGCGGGCGCGAGGGCGAGCGCGGCGAGCGCGGCGGCGAGCGGACGCATGGCGCGACCTTGCCAGCGGCGGAGATACCGCGCAACTCGCAACCGCAGAGCGTACGGGGGCGGCCGTACCGCCCCCGTACGCGTCAGACGTGCGCGACCGCCAGCGCGGCGAGGACCGGCGAGCCGGGCTGGAGCGTGTCGTTCGGGACTGCGAGCGAGAACGTCCAGTTGACGATCTTCCAGTCGCCGTCTTCGCGGCGGAAGACCACGGACCCGCGGGCCGGAATCGCGTCCGCCTCGCCGATCGGATACGGGCCGAGGACCGTCGCCCAGGCGACGTCGCCCTCGCGGAACGCGTCGATCTCCTCGATCGACCACCCCGGCGCATCGGCCGGCCGCTGGTCGACGTCGCCGCGAAGCATCGACGCGGCCTCGT
This sequence comes from Actinomycetota bacterium, assembly GCA_005884575.1. Lineage (GTDB taxonomy): Bacteria > Actinomycetota > Thermoleophilia > Gaiellales > Gaiellaceae > AC-16. Next base: position 50,711 of record VAWW01000015.1, on the reverse strand, counting down.
CGCGGCCGCGAGCGACCTCGCTCGCGTCGCTGCCGACGACCATCGTGGCGGAATCCGACGACAACGAACGCGCGACCGTATCGATGTCGCCGCTGCGGTACGCGTCGTTGAGCCTCCGGATCAGCTCCTCGATCTCGGGAGCATCCTCTACCGCCATCGCAACCTCCTTCCAGGTGCGGACGGACTACCTTCCTCCCCCAAGGGCGTTGCGTCAACGTGCGCTAGGAGCGCCGCGCGCCCGGCGCGGGCTGCTTCGCCTTCTTCGCCTCCACGAGCTTGTGCTTCACGAGCGCAAGCTTTGCGCGCGCACACGCGGCGGCGACCTTCGGGGCACTCCGCTTGGGCACCGCCTTGCAGGCTACGGCGACCTTGCGCTCTGCGGCGCGGAGAGCGGCGCTCTTCGTCGCCGGACGCGCCTTGACCGCCGGCGCGGGGGCTGCAGCCGGCGCGGCGGGCGACGACGACGCGAGGCGGCGGCCAGGCGTCCCGCCGCAACCACTAGCAGGCGCCGGTTTGGTCCCGGCGCCGCAGCGTAGGAACCGCTCGTGACGATCGAGGAACGACCGGACGGTCTCGTCTACGAGCCGGATGTCCTTACCGAGGACCAGGAGCGCGCGTTGCTCGACGAGTTCGCGAGTTCGACGAGATCCGCATGCACGGGGTCGCCGCACGGCGAACCGCCAAGCACTTCGGGCTCGACTACGACTACGAGCGGCGCACGCCGGTCGACGATGCGGAGCCGATTCCCGACTGGCTGCTCCCGGTGCGCGCGAGGGCCGCAGCGCTCGCGGGGTGTGGCGCCGGACGAGCTCGTCGAGGTGCTCGTGCAGCGGTACCCGGAAGGGGCGCAGATCGGCTGGCACCGGGACGCGCCGAACTTCGGCACAGCCGTCGGCATGTCGCTGCTCGGACCGTCGCGGCTTCGTTTCCGGCGCGCGACAGGCGACGACCGGCGCACATTCGAGGTCGCGCTCGCGCCGCGCTCCGGCTACGTCCTCGCCGGCCCGGCGCGGACGGCGTGGCAGCACCACATTCCGCCGACGAAGACCCTGCGCTACTCGATCACGCTCCGGACGCTGCGCGCACCGCGTCGAGGAACGGCTCGACCAGCGGGTGCGGCCCCGTCGGCGGGATGACGGCGTAGATCCGTCGGCGGACCGGATCGCCCGTGAGCGCCGGCGTCGCGACACCGCGCAGCTGGCCGGCGAGGAGCTGCGGCGTGAGCGAGACGGCAAGCCCTGCGCTCACGATGCCGCGAATCGAGAGCGGGTCGTCGGTGAGATACGGAACGGGCGGCTCGAATCCAGCTGCGATGCACGCGCGAACGATCAGCCCGTTGCGCGTGGCCGCGGTCCACGTCTCGCCCGCGAGCTCCGTCAGGCGGATCCGCCGCCGGCCCGCGAGGCGGTGGCGCGCGCCGACGAGGCCGAGCATGGACTCCTCGAGCAGCTCGACACGCGCCGTGCCCTCGTGCTCGCGCGGCGGCGGCGCGGCGTCCTCGAAGCAGAGGGCGACGTGGAGGCTCCCGTCCCGGACGGCGGCGACGAGCTCGTCCGTCGCTCCCTGGACGGCGCAGAACTCGAGCGGCCCGCCCGAACGGTTGACGGCCACGATCGCCCTCGGCACGAGTGTCGCGAGGATGCTCGGAAATGCACCGATGCGGAGAAGACGGTGCGCACCCTCGATCGCCTCGTCGAGTTGCCGCGCGGCGAGCTGCAGACGCGTGAAGAGCGCGTCCGCATGGCCGAGGAGGAGCTCGCCGGCCGGCGTCAGCGCGAATCCCGGACGTCCCCGCTCGATCAGCCGCTCGCCGAGCTGCACCTCGAGCGCGCGCACCTGCTGCGAGACCGCGGGCTGCGTGAGCGAGAGCGCCGCCGCCGCGCGCGAGAACGACCGATGGTGCGCGACCTCGCGGAAGGTGAGCAGCCGCCGCGGATCCAGCATAGACTCAGCTTATCGCAATGCGAGAATCATTATTTGCGTTGATAGGGACGTACGGCAAGACTGGAGCCATGATTCCGGTGAACGTTCCACAATTGATCCACCGCGAGACGATCGGCTCCAGGGCTGCCGACCCGACGCTTCGGCACCGGGCCCGGCTACTGTCGCGCCTATGGCGGACGGGCTCGTCTTCGCGTTTCTCGACGGACAGCTGCTCCTCCTCGACGGTGAGGTGCCGACAGCCGATCGCCTGGCCGTCGGCGACGAACCGCTACCCGTAGGACCGCTCGGCGTCGCCGTCGCGCTCGACACGGCGCCGCAGCTCGAAGGCGCGTCGCTCGTCGGGCTGCGCGACTTCCTCTCTGTCGCCGATGAGGAGCTTGCGTCGGCAGCCGGCCGCGCGGCGCAGCTCGTCGAGTGGGAGCTCGGGCACGCCTTCTGCGGGCGCTGCGGCACGCCGACCGAAGCCGCTGGGACTGAGCTCGCGCGGCTCTGTCCGTCGTGTGGCGCGTCGTACTACCCGCGGATCACGCCCGCGGTCATCATGCTCGTCGAGCACGGCGGCCGCGTGCTGCTCGCGCGGCGGGCCGGGCTGAACCGGCCTTTCCACAGCGTGCTCGCCGGCTTCGTCGAGCCCGGCGAGACGCTCGAGGAAGCCGTGTGCCGCGAGGTCCTCGAGGAGGCGGGCGTCGACGTCGAGGACGTGCGCTACTTCGGCAGCCAGCCGTGGCCGTTCCCGAGCCAGCTGATGATCGGCTTCGTCGCGCGGGCGACGAGCGACGAGCTGCGCGTGGACGAGACCGAGCTCGAGGACGCGGGCTGGTTCCGCCCGGACGAGCTGCCGACGATCCCGGGGCCGTTCACGATCGCACGGCGGCTGATTGACGATTTCGTGGCTCGGCACGCGTCATGAACGGACCGGCGATCGTCGTCCCTGGCAACGGCATGCTCGCCCGGGACGGCGCCTACCGCATCAGCCGCAGCTGCAAGCGGCTCGTCGCCGAGGCCGAGCGCCTCGCGGGGCGCCGCTCCGCGCGCCTCGTCGCCTTCAGCGGGTGGGCACCCGACGGCGGCCCGTCCGAAGCCGAGCAGATGCGTGCGCTCTGGCGCGGGCCCGCGGTGGAGCTCGTCGCCGAGGAGACCGCGACCACAACCGCGGAGAACGCCGCCCGCACTCTGCCGATCCTGCTCGCGCGCGGCGTCCGCGCTCCACCGACCGCACGGCGCAGGTCGCGCGCAGCCACGGCGCGGAGGTGCTCTCGCTGGGCTCCACCCCGGGCCTGCGCATCGGCATCGCCGCCGGCTACCGCTGGGCGCTCGAGCACGGCTACGCGATCTGCGGCCGGGTCGACGCCGACGGGCAGCATCCCGCGCGCGAGCTCGCACGCCTGCTCGCGCTCGTGCGGTACGACGTGTGCGACGTCGCGGTCGGCTCTCGCTTCGTCTCCGGCGACGGCTACGCCGCCTACCCGTACCGGCCGAGCCCGGCTCGGAGATTCGGCACCGCGCTGCTGCGCCGGTCGATGAAGCTCGTCCTGCGACGGTCCTTCGGCGCCGCGACGAGCGGTCTCTACGCCGTCAACGCGAGGGCGCTGCCGCTGCTCGCCGAGCCGTTCCGGAGCGAGGCGCCCGAGGTCGAGGCGCTGATCCGCGTCAGCAACGCGGGCCTTCGGCTCGAGGAGGTGCCGGTGACGATAGAGGGGCGGGCGAGCGGCGAGTCCAAGCTCCAGGGCTCCAAGCCGTCCGGTTCGTGCTCACGGTCGTAGGGACGCTCCTCGCCGCCAGATTCCTCTGGTCGCGTCGCGGGAACTAACCCGGGGGCGAACCCGTCGTATAACTCAATGATGAGATTCGCGAGATGCGCCGCTCTGCTCGCGGCGCTGGCGATGCTCCTTGCCGGCGCGACGGCCGAGGGCGCCACGGCGAAGCAGGGCCGGCTCGTCGCGTTCCGCTCGTGCGGAGAGCTCCTTGCCTACGCGAAGTCGCAGGCGACGCGTTTCGTCGGGCCGTGGGGACTCGGCAACGGTCTCGCCGTGGGGATGACGCCGCCGGTCGCCGGTGCGCCGACGCGCGACGCGTCGCCGCAGCAGGGCGTCGACTACTCCGGCACGAACGTCCAGGAGCAGGGCGTCGACGAGCCCGACACGGCGAAGACGAACGGCACGACCCTGTTCGCCGTCGCGAACGGGACGCTCAACGCCGTCGACGTCGGCGAGCGCCGGCCGCGGCTGCTCGACTCGCTGAAGCTCGACCCCCGCTGGAGCCACGAGCTGCTCCTCGACGGGAACCGCCTGCTCGTCCTCTCGCGCGCCGGCTTCTGGGTGCAGCCGCTGCCGGCCCTGGCGGCGCGCATCCTCCCGCCGGCCCCGTCGCAGTCCGTCCTCGAGGAGATCGACGTCTCGAACCCGAAGGCCCTGCGCGTCGTCCGGACGCTGACGCTAGACGGCGCGTACGTCGCAGCGCGACTCGTCGGTCACAGCGCGCGCATCGTGACGGCGTCGCAGGTGCCGGGAGAGCTGCCGTTCGTGGCTCCGGCGGGGACGACGGACGACGCGCTCGCCGCCGCGCGCGACCGGAACCGCGCAGTCGTGGCGGCGTCGGGCGTCGCGAGCTGGCTGCCGTCCTACCGGATCGGAAAGACGAGCCGGCCGCTCGTCCAGTGCCGCCACGTGCAGCGTCCGCCGGCCTTCTCGGGTCTCGGGATGCTGACCGTGCTAACGCTCGATCTCGCCAAGGGAATCGAGCCCGTCGACTCGGTGGCGGTGATGACGGACGGGCGGATCGTCTACGCGTCGCCGCAGAGCCTGTACGTCGCGACCGAGCAGTGGGCCGTCCGGCCCGAGCCCGGCCGGCCGACGCTGCAGAAGAGCGGCGCGGCGACGGCGATCCACAAGTTCGACATCTCGAGCCCGGTACGAACCGTGTACCGCGGCAGCGGCTCGGTGCCCGGCTACCTGCTCAGCCAGTGGTCGCTGTCCGAGTACCGCGGTGTGCTGCGCGTCGTGAGCACCGAGACGCCCGCGTGGTGGGGTCCGGGCGACGAGAGCGAATCGTTCCTGACGACGCTGCGCGAGCGGAACGGCACACTCGTCCAGGCCGGACGCGTCGGCGACCTCGGCAAGGGCGAGCGCGTCTATGCCGTCCGCTTCGTCGGCGACGTCGGCTACGTCGTCACCTTCCGCCAGATCGATCCCCTCTACACGGTCGACCTCGCGCAACCCGAACGGCCGCACGTCTTCGGCGCGCTGAAGATTCCCGGCTACTCCGCGTACCTCCATCCGATCGGCGACGGTCTCCTGCTCGGGGTCGGGCAGGACGCGAACGAGCAGGGCCGGCCGGTCGGCACGCAGCTCTCGCTGTTCGACGTCTCGGATCTCCGGCAGCCGGTGCGGCTCCAGCACGCGTCGCTCGGCCTCGGCTGGTCGGAGGCGGAGTCGGATCACCACGCGTTCCTCTACTGGCCGCGGACCGGGCTCGTCGTCGTCCCGTTCCAGGAGCGGGCGGTCGGCTTCCGCGTCAGCCGCGCAAACGGGATCCGCGAGGTCGGGCGCGTCGCACAGAGCGGGAGCATCCGGCGCTCGTTCGTCGTGCGCGACGCCGTCGTGACGATCTCGGACGCCGGCGTCGAGTCGAGCAGCCTCGCAACGCTGAGCCCGCTCGGCTGGGCCGCGTTCCCGTCGGCCGAGCCGCCGATCAAGGGCGCTCCTAACGTCGTACCGTGACGCGAAAGGTGCGCGCGGCGTAGGCTTTCGCGGTCTCGCCGCGCGTCTGCGCGAAGACGATCCTCGTCGTACCGGGCGCGACGGCGCGGAACCGCACCCACACCGTCGCGCCTCGGTCGCCCTCGGCGACCTCGCGGACGACGCGCGCGTCGAATCGCTGCGCGATGCGCCAGTCGAGCCCGGCGCGCTTCGGCAGCGTGACGACGAACGTCTTTCCCACCTTCGTGGCGACGTGGATCGTCGGCCCCTTCGGCAGGGGCCCGACGGGCGGGGCGGTCGCGATGCCGAGCGCCAGCAGCAGCACCCTCACGCGCGATGCTTCTCGATGAAGGCCAGCACGCGCTTCCACGCATCGTCCGACGCGTCGGCGAACTGCTCCTGCTTGCGGTCAAAGAAGCTGTGCGGCGCGCCCTCGTACGTCACGATCTCGTGCTCGACGTCTGCGGCGCTCAGCGCGTCCTCGAAGGCACGGTTGTCGGCGGCGGTGATGTTCTGGTCCGCGCCGGCCTGCAGGGCGAGGATCGGCGCCTCGAGCTCCGCGGCCCGCTCCGCAGCGCCGGGGACGCCGTCGCGCTCGCCCGGACGGCCGTAGAAGCCGATCGCGCCGGCCAGCCCGTGACCGCTTGCGGCGGCGAGCCACGAGCTCCGTCCGCCGAAGCAGAAGCCGACGGTGAAGATCGACCGCACGCCGTGCGAGCGCAGCTCCTCGACGCCGGCGGCGACGTCCGCCTGGATCCCCTCGGGCGTCGTCTGCGCGGTGTGCTCCATGTACGGGAACTCGTCGTCGCGCTTCCCCACGCCCGCAGTGCGTCCGAAGTAGTCGATCGCGACCGCGGCGATGCCCCGTTCGGCGAAGCGGAGCGCGAGCTCCTCGTAGAAGCGGTAGAGGCCGCGCACGTCCGGCAGGATCACGACGCCGACGTCCGTCGGCTCCTCGGGCGTCGCCACGAACGCGGCGAGCCGGTTGCCGTCGGGCGCCTCGAACTCGACGTCGTCGTGCGAGACCGCGGCGCCGGAAACGACCGGGATCGGCGGGCCGGAATCGAGGTCGAAGCACACGACCGGCGACGATACCGGTCTAGGATCGCGAGATGAAGATCCGTGCCGCGGTGCTCGAGGAGTTCGGTGCGCCGCTCGAGGTCCAGGAGCTCGACCTGGCGGAGCCGAAGGCCGGCGAGGTGCTCGTCCGCGTGGAGGCGTGCGGCGTCTGCCATACGGATCTCTACACCGGCTCGGGGGCTGATCCGTCCGGGTACGCGCCGACGGTGCTCGGGCACGAGGGAGCCGGCGTCGTCGAGCGCGTCGGCGACGGCGTCGCGTCAGTCGCGCCGGGCGACCACGTCGTGACGCTCTTCTCGCCGCAGTGCCGCGAGTGCATCCACTGCCGCGACGAGCGCACGAACCTCTGCCTGGCGATCCGCGAGCAGCAGAACCGGGGCTTCCTGCCGGACGGGACGACGCGTCTGTCACGCGACGGCGAGCCGGTCCGCCACTTCATGGGGACGTCGACGTTCGCGGAGTACACGGTGATGCCGGAGATCGCGCTCGCGAAGATCACGCCGGACGCGCCGCTCGACGGTGCGTGCCTGTTCGCCTGCGGACTCTCGACCGGGCTCGGTGCGGCGATCAACACCGCGAAGGTGCAGCCCGGCTCGACGTGCGTCGTCTTCGGTGCGGGGATGGTCGGGCTCGGCGCCGTTGCCGGCTGCAGGCTCCAGGGCGCGGAGCGGATCGTCGGCGTCGACCTGTCCGACGAGCGGCTCGAGCTCGCGCGGGGGCAAGGGGCGACCGACACGATCCGCGGCGGCCCCGACGCCGTCCAGCAGATCCTCGAGCTGACGGGCGGCTTCGGCGCGGACTACACGTTCGAGGCGACCGGGCTCGTCGACGTGATGCGGCAGGCCCTCGAGTCCGCGCGGATGGGCTGGGGTCTCGCGACCGTTTGCGGCGTCGCGGGAAAGGGCGAGACGCTCGACGTCGTTCCGCGTTTCCTGATCACCGGCCGCCGGATCGCCGGCTCGTCGTTCGGCGGCGTCAAGGGCCGCGACCAGGTGCCGCAGCTCGTCGATCGGTGGCTCGCAGGAGAGCTCGACCTCGAGCCGTTCCTCTCGCACCGGCTGACGCTGGACGACGTCAACCGGGGCTTCGAGCTGATGGAGCGGCAGGACGGCATCCGCAGTGTGATCGGATTTGCACAAACCTGAACCGGGGAGGAGTCCCCATCGTCACGTTCTCGACCTATCCTGAGAGCATGGATCGGGACGTTGCGGTAGTCCTCTCCGGCGGTGCGGTGAACGGCGTCCTGCTGGAGCTCGGTTTCTTGAAGCGGCTGCGGGACAGCGAGCTCTGGCCGCGCATCGGCTGGATCTACGGAACGTCCGCCGGGGCGCTCACCGGGACGATGGCCGCGCTCGACCGGCTGGACGAGCTGGAGGAGTTCATGCTGCGGCTCCAGCCCGACGACACGTTCCGTCCGAACCGGCTCTGGCGACAGCCGCTACTCGGGTCACACGACTACCGGCTCCCGGAGACCGTACGCGACCGGATCGGCGACACCGTCCAGCTGGCGCGGGATCTCGCCGCCGCTCCGGTCGAGGTCTTCGTCACTGCGACGGACGTCTCCGTCGACGCGCAGGGCGCGTACGAGCTCCTCTACTCGTCGCGGACTACGTCGCCGGAGGAGATGGCGGAGGCAATCCTGGCGTCGGCGGCGATCAGCGGGCTCGTGCTGCCGATGCGCGTCGGCGACCGGATCGCGACCGACGGCGCGTGGGTTCGGAACTTCCCCCTCGGCCACGCGTACCACCGGCCGGGCGTCGAGCTGATCGTCTCGTTTCGGTATCTGCCGACGTACCCGGAGTCGAGCGCCCTCTGGCTCGGCCGACTGCGGCGGCGGCTCGAGCGCTTCGGACGCGTGCCCCCGGTCGCCGCACTCCTCGCTGAGGTGCGCGAGGCGGAGGAGCGCGCCGCGCGCGGTGAGCCGGCGCACTGGGGCGACCTGATCGTGCGCCTGATGCGCGTCACGGTGCAGCAGAACACGATCCAGGAAGAGAAGTGGGCGCAGGAGAAGGACGAGTCGATCGCCGAGCTTGCACGGCTCCGCGAGGAAGTCGGCCGCGTCCTCCGGGCCGAAGGCGGCCGGCGCGGCGAGCGGCTGGCGCGCTCGATCGACGAGCGCTTCGCCGCGGCGGAGTTCCCGTTCCGGCACGACCGCCTCGTCCCGCGCGTCGCGGTGCAGGGAACCGTAGGCCACGCGAGCCTCGAGACGACGTCACGCAATCCGCAGCCGTGGACGGACGACGCGAAGCGAAAGCTGATCGAGCGCGGCTATTCGCTGCTCGACGAGGAGCTCCGCGAGCTCCGCGTCGCCTGACCGGACCTGTCTCGCGGTCACGTAGCCAAACGGAACCCGTCTCGGGGTCAGGTCCTGCAGTGACAGCTATCGATGCAAGACCTGACCCCAGGACCTGGCTGCACTAGACGATCCGTAGTCTGGACGGGATGCCGGATCAGCCAGCCCTCCTCTCCTACCCCGATCCGCCGCTGACTGACGGCACGGTCATGCTGCGTCGCTGGGCGGAGAGCGACATCGGCTGTGTCGAGGAAGCGAGCCGCGATCCCCACATCCCGGAAGGCACCACAGTTCCCGCGCGCTTCACAACCGCCGACGGTCTCGCGTGGATCGAACGTCAATGGGGACGGGCCGACAACGGCGAGGGACTGTCGCTGGCAATCGCCGACGCAGGCTCTGACAATGCGCTCGGAGCGGTCGTCCTGATGTTCCGGCGGCAGCCGGGCATAGCTGAGATCGGCTACTGGCTGGTCGAACGCGCTCGCGGCCGCCGCCTGGCCTCGCGTGCAGTCGCGCTCGTTGCTCGCTGGGCGCTGACGGACGCACCGCTTGCGCGTGTCGAGGCGCTCGTCGAACCGGAGAACATCGCGTCGCAGCGCGTTCTGGAGAGCGTCGGCTTCCAGCGCGAAGGGCACCTGCGCTCCTATCTGGTCTTCAACGAGCGGCGTGCCGACGCCTTCATCTACTCGCTGCTTCCGGGCGACCTCACCTAGCCCGAACGCCTAGAACAGCTTCCCCGGATTGAGGATTCCCTTCGGGTCGAGCAGCTGCTTGATTCCGCGCATCAGCGGCAGCAGGTCGCCGTGCTCGCGCGCGAGGAACTCCTTCTTGCCGATGCCGACCCCGTGCTCGCCCGTGGACGTGCCGCCGCGCGCCAGCGCGTCGTCGACGATGCGCGCGTTGAGCGCCTTCGCGCGCGCGACTTCGTTCGGGTCGCCGGGGTCGAGCATCAACGCGATGTGGTAGTTCCCGTCGCCGACGTGGCCGACGATGTGGCCGAGCTGCCCGGTCTCGTCGAGCAGGCTCCGTCCGAGGCGGATCGCGTCCGGGAGCTGCGAGACGGGGACGCAGACGTCGGTCGCGTACGAGCGCTTTCCGGGCGCCGCGTGCAGCAGCGCGTGCAGCGCGTTGTGCCGCGCGTCCCAGAGCCGCGCGCGGGCGGCGGCGTCCCGCTCGGCGGTGAACGACGTGCAGCCCTCGCCCTCAGCGATCTCGCGCGTCGCGTCGAGGTCGCCGCTGACACCGGCCTCGCTGCCACCGAACTCGACGAACAGATGCGGCATCACCTCGTAGTCGGTGCCCTTGAAGTCGTTGACCTGGCGGATCGTCTCGCTGTCGACGAGTTCGCACCGCGAAACCGCAACGCCTGAGCCGATCATCGTCGCCGCCGCGCGGCACGCCGACTCGACGTCCGGGAATGCAGCGCGCACTGCGACGACGTAGTCCGGAATCCCGTACAAGCGCAGCGTCAGCTCCGTGATGACGCCGAGCGTGCCCTCCGAGCCGACGAAGAGCGCGGTGAGGTTGTAGCCGGCCGAGCTCTTGACCGCGCGCGTGCCCGTGTGGACGACGGTGCCGTCTGCGAGCACGACCTGAAGCGCAAGCACCTGCGCGCGCATGCCGCCGTAACGGACGGTCGTCGTGCCGCTCGCGTTCGTCGCGGCCATCCCGCCGAGCGTCGCGTCCGCGCCGGGGTCGACCGGGAAGAAGAGCCCGTGGGAGCCGGCCGCCGCGTTCAGCGCCGAGCGCGGCACGCCCGCCTGCACGTCGGCCTGCAGATCGTCGGGCCGCACTTCGAGGATCCGGGTCATCCGCGTCAGGTCGAGGCTGATCCCGCCGCGCAGCGGGATCGCGTTCCCCTCGAGACTCGTGCCCGCGCCGAACGGCGTCACGGCGATTCCACGCTCGTTCGCGAAGCGGAGCACGTCGGCGACCTCCTCCGTCGTCTCCGCGAAGACGACGACGTCCGGCTCGTGCGGCGGGTGGTAGCTCAGATCCTCGCCGTGCTGTTGCAGCACGGACTCGCTCGTGCTCACCCGGGACTCGTCCGGAACGAGTTGCAGCAGCTCGGCCCTCATCGTCGCGGCAAGCGTACGCGGAGCATCTCCACGACGGCGACGACCCACAGCGCGAACGCTCCCGGCCAGAACTCGATGAACGCTTCGAAGAGACCGGCGCCGAACGCCGTCCACGCAAGCGCACGCCGGTGGCCGCCGCTGCGCTCGATCCAGGCGGCGCAGCCGAAGACGGCGGCGTTCGGCACGCCGACACCGAGCGCGACGTGCCAGCCGAGCGGCGAGAAGGCGACGTCGTAGTAGTCGCGGACGACCCACGGCAGAGCGGCGACGGACGCAACCGCAGCCGCGACGAGCAGCGCGAACGACGCCCGCTGCGTCACGCGCTCGTCGTCAGCACGTCCCCTGACGAGAGGACGACGCCGTCTTCGCAGCGCGCCTCGACGAGTCCACCCTGGAACTGCTGACGGTAGAGGCGCGCATAGAAGCCGTCGGCGGCGAGGAGCTCCTCGTGCGTCCCTTGCTCGACGATCCGGCCGTGGTCGAGCACGAAGATGACGTCCGCGGCGAGGATCGTCGAGAGCCGGTGCGCGATCGCGATCGTCGTCCTCGCCTCCATCAGCGGCTCCAGCGCCGACTGCACGAGCCGCTCGCTGCCGGTGTCGAGCGCCGACGTCGCCTCGTCGAGGATCAGCACACGCGGATCCTTCAACAGCACGCGCGCGATCGCGAGCCGCTGCTTCTCGCCGCCGGACATTCGGTAGCCGCGCTCGCCCACGATCGTGTCGTACCCGTCGGAGAGCTCTGTGATCCGTTCGTGGATCGCCGCAGCGCGCGCGGCCAGTTCCAGCTCCGCCTGCGTCGCGTCGGGCTTCGCGTAGCGCAGGTTGTCGCGAACCGACGCGTGGAAGAGGTACGTCTCCTGCGTGACCATTCCGATCGCGTCCTGCAGCGACGTCTGCTCGAGCTCGCGCACGTCGATCCCGTCGAGCTCGACCCGGCCGCGCGTGACGTCGTAGAGCCGCGGGATCAGGTACGAGATCGTCGTCTTCCCCGCGCCGCTCGGCCCGACGAGCGCGGCGAGCTGCCCGGGGCGAACCTCGAGGTCGACGTCCTCGAGCGCCCACCGCCCGTCGTCCTCGTAGCGGAACCAGACATGTCTCAGCCCGACACGACCCGTTACCTGGGAAGGGGGGAGGGCCTTTGCGTCCGGCGCGTCGACGATGTCGTGCTCGAGATCGAGGTACTGGAAGATCCGCTCGAAGAGCGCGAGCGACGACTGCACCTCGACCGAGGTCTGCAGCATCGAGCCGATCGGGAAGAGCAGCCGCGTCTGCAGCGTCGTGAACGCGACGATCGTCCCCGAGGTCAGGTGCGTCTGCCCGGCGACCAGGTAGATCAGCGCGGGCGCGACCGAGAAGAACGTCTGGATCAGCGCGAAGAACGAGCGGCCGACCATCTGCTGGCGAACCTGGAGGCCGGCGAGGCGCCGGTTCTCGTCGCGGTACCGCTCGACCGCGTCGCGGTGCCGGCCGAACACGCGCGCGAGCAGGATCCCGGACACGGAAAGCGTCTCCTCCGTCAGCGCCGAGAGCTCGGAGAGCGACTCCTGCGTCTCGCCCGAGATGCGGCGGCGCACGCGGCCGACGCGCCACGTGAGGTAGATGAAGACCGGCACGACTGCGAGCGAGAGGACCGTGAGCTGCCAGGAGAGCAGCACCATCGCGACGACGGTACTCAGGACGAGGACGACGTTCGAGACGAGCGACGAGACGGTGTTCGTGACGACGCTCTGCACGCCGCCGACGTCGTTCTGCAGCCGCGACTGGAGGTCACCCGTGCGCGTGTCGGTGAAGAAGCGGAGCGACATCGCCTGCAGGTGCTCGTAGAGGCGGTTCCGCAGGTCCTGCATCACATGCTGGCCGACGACGGTCGTCAGGTAGGTCTGCCAGACGCCGATCGCGGCGGAGACGAGCGGCACCGCGATCATCACGCCGACGAGGATGTAGAGGAGGTGGAGGTTCCGGTGGCCGCTCGGCGGGAAGAGCGCGCGGTCGAAGACGACCTTCGTCAGCAGGGGGTTCGCGACACCGAGCCCGGAAGTGACGAGGATCGTCAGCAGGACCAGCCCGACCTGCGGCCGGTACGGCTTGAAGAGCCGCGCGACGCGCGGCACGAGACGCTGCTGACCCTCCATCACGGCCACTTTAGATAGCGGCCCGCACCCTGCCGAGTCGTGGTAGCCGCCCGTTCGGCCACCCGATAGCTCCATGGCCCGCCGCCCCGTCCGGTCGTAACGTCGAAGCATCGACAACGAACCCGGAAGGTGACCCGATGAACCGCAAGACCCTCGGCATCGCGCTCGGCGTGACAACCGTCGCGGCGGGCGCCGTGACCGCCGCCGCGCTGGCCTCGATCGGCTGGAAGCACCACGACACGAGGCACGTCGGCGGCCGCATCCACGCCGTCGTGATCGACGAGAACGCCGGCAACATCCACGTGACGAGCGAGGTCCGTCGCGACGTCCTGGTCCACTCGACGACGAGCTGGATCTTCCATGAGCCGCACCTGAGGACGAACGTCGTGAACGGCGTCCTGCGGATCGAGACGCGCGCCGGCGGCCTCCTTTCCGGCACGAACTATCGCGTGACGGTGCCGAACGGCGTCACGATCACGGCGACCACCGACGCGGGCGACGTCAAGGTCGATGCCGTCTCGCGCCACATCACGGCCAAGACCGACGCCGGCGACGTGCACGTCACGGTGCCCGCCGGCCGCTACGCGGTCGACGCCGACACGGACGCCGGCGACGTAAAGGTCCGTGGCCTCGTCCGCGACGACAGCGCGCCGCACTCGATCAGCGCCCGCACCGACGCGGGCGACGTCACGGTCGAGGCCCGGTAGGACTCGAGCCTGAGCTCGATCGGATAGGCGTGCGACGCGCGCCAGCCGTCCCGGTGCTCGACGACGTCGCCCCACAGGGCAACGCGTCCGAGCACCCGGCCGACGGTGCGCGCGTCGTCGCGGCCCACGCGGTAGGGGAGCGCCAGCTCGGGACGGCGCGCGGCATAGATCCCGCACGTGCAGTCGTAGTCGGGCGCCGAGTGGCCCGCCGGACACGTGGCGACGAGCGCTTCGTCGAGCGGCCACACGTCCTCGTAGAGCACGGAGGCGAGCCGCACCTCCTCCCCGTCCTCCACGACGCGCCACGCGCGCCAGCCGATCGCCTCGCCGATCTCCATCACGCCACCCCCGCCGGCACCGGCGCCGCCGCGCGCGCCATCACCGCGTCGACGATCCCGTACTCCATCGCCTCTTCCGGCGTCATGAACCGGTCGCGGTCGATGTCGTGCATCACCTGCTCGACCGGCTGGCCGGAATGCCGGGCGATGATCTCGGCCATCCGCCGGGTGAGCTGGAGGATCTCCTTCGCCGCGATCTGGATGTCCGCGGGCGTGCCGCGGAAGCCGCCGGAGCCCTGGTGGATCATCACCTTGGCGTTCGGCAGGGCGAACCGCTTGCCGGGGGCGCCGCCGGCGAGGATCATCGCGGCCGCCGACATCCCCATCCCGACGCAGACCGTCGACACGTCCGGCTTCACGTACTGCATCGCGTCGTAGATCGCCATGCCCGCGTACGACGCGCCGCCCGGCGAGTTGATGTAGAGGCTGATGTCCTTGTCGGGATCCTCCGCCTCGAGGAAGAGCAGCTGCGCGGTGATGACGTTCGCGATCGCGTCGTCGACCTCCGCGCCGAGAAAGACGATCCGCTCGCGCAGCAGGCGCGAGTAGATGTCGAACGAGCGCTCGTAGCGGCCGTCGGACTCGACGACCATCGGGATCAGGCTCACGGCCTCCTCCTTCCGCTAAAGTGCAACCGATTGGTTGCATGTACTATACGCAACCGTACGGTTGCGCGTCGAGAGGAGGCCCGCCGTGCAGGTGGAGCGCGAAATCGTCTTCCCCGTCGAGCCGGACGAGCTCTGGGAGGCCCTGACGGATCCGGAGCGGCTCGAGGAGTGGTTCGCCAACGACGTCGAGCTCGACCCGCACGAGGGCGGCGAGGGGATCTTCCGCTGGGAGAACGGCGAGGAGCGGCGCGCGACCGTGCGCGAGGCCGTCCCGGGCGAGAAGCTCGTGCTCGACTGGGACGACGACGGCGCGGTCGAGTTCGACCTCGAGCCGGTGCCCGACGGGACGCGCCTCCATGTCCGCGAGACCTCGCCGGAGTTCAGCACGGCGCTCGAGCTGCGCGCCTTCGCGTTCGAGTGGGCAGCGGCGTAGGGCCCGTCTTCGACGCGCTCGGCGATCCCGGCCGCCGCGACCTGATCCAGGCGGTGTCCGAGCGCGGGAGCGCGACGGCGACCGAGCTCGCGGTCGGGCGGGGCGTGACGCGGCAGGCGGTCGCGAAGCAGCTCGCGACGCTCGCGGACGCGGGCCTGCTCGAGGCGCGGCGCGAGGGACGGGAGACGCGCTACGTCGTCACGCCCGAGCCGCTCGGCGACGCGATGCAGTGGATCGTCGACGTCGGCGGCCGCTGGGACGACCGGCTCTCGCGGCTCCGCCGGCATCTGGCGGGGTAGAACTCACAGCCGTGGAGACGCGGCCGCTCGCGACGACCGGGATCGACGTGACGCGCGTGATCCTCGGTTGCGGCAACTTCGGCGGCATCGGCTCGGCGCCGGACTTCTTCGGGCAAGGCGAGTCTCGCGCCGAGGCGTTCGCGCTCATGGACGCGGCGTGGGCGGCGGGCATCCGCACGTTCGATACCGCTGACGCGTACGGCGGCGGACGCAGCGAGTCGTGGATCGGCGAGTGGCGTCGCGCACGCGGCGTCGGCGACGAGCTCGTCCTCTCGACGAAGGTCTTCAATCCGATGGACCGCGGCGAGGACTCCGGCCTCGCGCCGGAGCGCATCAGGCGCCAGCTCGAGAGCAGCCTGCGGCGGCTCGGCGTCGAGCGCGTGCAGATGTACCTGACCCACGCGCCGGATCCCGAGACACCGCTCGCGGAGACGCTCGGCGCACTCGAAGAGCTGGTCTCGGCGGGCAAGGTCGGCGCCGTCGGCGCGTCGAACGTCGACGCTGCGACGCTCGCGGAGGGGCTCGGCACGTACCGCTGGGTGCAGAACTCGTACTCGCTGCTCGACCGCGGCGACGAGGACGAGGTGCTGCCGCTCTGTGCGGCGCACGGCCTCGGCTTCACGCCGTTCAGCCCGCTCGCGGGCGGCTGGCTGACGGGCAAGTACCGTCGCGACGCGGCGCCGGAGCCCGGCTCGCGGATGTCGATGCGCCCCGAGCCCTACCTGCACCTGCAGCGCGACCGGATCTACGACGCGCTCGACGAGCTCGGCGAGCGCGCGGCAGCGCACGGCGTCGACCGCGCGACACTCGCGCTTGCGTGGCTCTTCGCACAAGCTCCCGTCACGGCCGTGATCGTCGGCCCGCGGCGCCCCGAGCACCTCGAACCGGCGCTCCGGGCGCTCGAATTGCGTCTGGACGAGGCCGAAACAGCCGAGCTCGGCGAGATCTTCAGTTAGTGGCTCAGAGCCACTAACTCGCTTCAGGGCTGCAGCCGCTCAATTGTCCAGCCGCCGGCGTCGCGGCGGTAGCGGAGCCGGTCGTGGAGCCGGTCGTCGCGGTGCTGCCAGAACTCGTACGTCTCCGGGACGAGCCGGTAGCCGCCCCACGACTCCGGCACGGGCACCTCGCCGTCGGCGAACACGCGCGCCACCTCCGCCTCGCGCGCCTCCAGCTCCTCGCGCGAGCCGATTGGCCGGCTCTGCCGCGACGCGTGCGCACCGATCTGGGCGCCACGTGGCCGCGTCCGGAAGTACTCCGCCGTCTCGGCCCGCGCTATCCGCTCCACCGGCCCCTCGATCCGCACCTGCCGGCCGAGCGGATCCCAGTAGTAGAGGAGCGCGGCCCGCGGGTTCGCCTCGAGCTCGTCGCTCTTCCGGGAGCCGTAGTTCGTGTGGAACACGAAGCCCCGCTCGTCGAACCGCTTCACGAGCACCATCCGCGCAGACGGCGAACCGTCCCGCGTCGCGGTCGCGACCGCCGCCGCCTCCGGCATGCGGACGGCCTCCCCCGCCTCGCCGAACCAGCGCCGGAACTGCCTGAGCGGATCCGGATCGACATCGCGCTCGAGGAGCGGCTCTGCGTGCGCTTCCATCGTGCGGAGCCTAAGCCCTGCTCCGCGGCCTCATCTTGCCGTCGGCGTACCCTGTCGGCGTGCGCCGCGTACCGCTTCTCGTCCTGCTCGCCCTGCTCGCCGCCGGTTGCGGGGGAAACAAGAGCAGCGCGCCGTTCCCGGCGACGACAGCGACGTCGACGCATGCGACCGAAACGGCGGCGGGCACGACCACCGCTGAGCAGCCGGTCGTCCTTCGCGTCTACCTGCTCCGCAAGGGCGTCGTCGCGCCGGTCGCCCGGAGTGTCCCCCGGACGAAGGCGGTGGCGCGGGCAGCGGTCGAGCAGCTGCTCGCAGGCCCGACCGCGGCCGAACGCGACGCCGGCTTCGGCACCGACGTCCCGGCGGCCGCCGAGCTCCGCGGGGTGACGGTTGCCGACCGAACCGCGACGGTCGACTTCTCGAAGTCGTTCGCCGAGGGAGCCGATGCGGCGATCGCCCAGGTCGTCTACACGCTGACGCAGTTTCCGACGGTCTCGCGCGTCCGGTTCGAGCTGGACGGCGCCGACATGCCGACGCTCGATCACCCGGCCGGCCGCGGCGACTACGAGGAGCTGACGCCGCCGCTGCTCGTCGAGTCGCCCCTGCCCGGCGAGACGGTCGCGAGCCCGCTGCGGATCGCCGGCACCGCGAACGCGTACGAGGCGACGTTCCAGGCCGAGCTGCTGGACGCCTCCGGCGCCGTCCTCGTGCACAAGATGGTGATGGCCACGTCGGGCTCCGGCCAGCGAGGGACCTTCGAGGAGACGCTCCCCTACACCGGCGGCGGCGCCGGGAAGCTCGTCGTCTACGAGGACTCCGCGGCCAACGGCTCGCGCATCCACCAGGTGGAGATCCCGCTAGAGCTTCGCCCGTAGGTCGGCAGGCCGCAACGTTCCCTTCAGCTCGGCTGCCGGCGGCACGAGCTCGGTCGCGACGCGGAGCACCGTCGCCGCGTCGTCCGAGAACGGGCTGAGGATCCTCGCGCCCTTGAGGATCGCGCGGTCCGGGCCCATCGGCGTCGGAAAGGCCGCGAGGTCGCGCTCGTCGTAGCCCTTCGCGCGCAGGACGTCGTTCGCCGCGTCGATCGTCTCGTTGCTCACGGAGACCGACCCTAACCGTCCACGAGCACGCCGTTGATCGGGCCGAGCAGCCGCCGGGAGCGTCGGGAGACGTGCGGCAGCCGGGCCAGCCGCGCCGTCAGCTGCTCGCCGCGCGACTTCTTCTCGAGCTGCTCCTCGGCGCGGGGCCGCCAGCGACCGTCGACGAGCTCGACGACCGGCGCCTCCAGCTCCTCGGGCGTGCACTCGAGGTGCTCCGCCCAGAGCCGCAGCCGCGCCGCCCGCACGATCCGTGGATCTCGGCAGACGACGTTCATCTCGGTGTCGTTGAACAGCGAGTGCTCGTTGAGATTTGCAGAGCCCAGCGTCAGCCACGCGTCGTCGACGATCCCGATCTTCGCGTGCACGTAGACGGGCAGTCCTGCGTCTCGCTGGTAGAGCGTGCAGGCGAGGAAACGGTCGCCGCCGTCGGCCTCCACGAGCTGGCCGAGCTGGCCGCGCGTGTCGTCCTCGCCGTTGTGCGGCTTCGCGGGTAGCAGGACGAGGAGGCGGAACTCGTCGCTCGGTGGGTTGCGCAGCTTCTCCGCGAGCACGTCCACGATCTCCGGCGACCAGAGGAACTGGCTCTCGAGATAGACGAACTCGCGGGCAGAGCGAATGGCCCGCAGGTACGACTCGAGGATCCGGAAGTCGCCGCGCGGCAGCGCGTCGTACACGTGCTCGGGCACCGTCCGCACGACCTGGAGCTCGACGTGGCCGGCCGGCCCGGGCGGCACGGGGTCCGGCAGCCGCTCGCCGGTCACGTCCGCCCAGCGCAGCCGAATGTGCTCCGCGACGTCGGCGACCGCCGGGCCGCGGATCCGCGTGGCGGCGTCGTGCCAGCCGTTCGCGCCGCGGGCGGGATGATCGCTGCGGTCGAAGCGGTCACCGCCGAGGCCCGTGAGGTCGATGCCGCCGACGAACGCCGTCGATCCGTCGACGACGACGAGCTTCTCGTGGTGGCAGTGCATCGGCCGCTCCTTGCTGTCCCCGGCGGCGCGGATGCGAGTGCCGGTCGTCAGGCGGTGCAGCGCCTCGCGCACGTCCTTGCGGTCGGGGTGGAAGAGCGGCAGCGGCGACCCCGCCCACGCCAGCACGCGGACGTCTACGCGCTCAGCCGCTGCCGCGAGCAGCTCGCGCAGCGACTCGCCGAGTCGCTCGAGCTCGAAGCTCGCCTCGAAATGCCAGCCGGCGAGCTCGACCGACGACTCCGCCGAGCGGATCGCCTCGGCGATACGCGGCAGCGCCTCCGCGCCGTCGATGAGCAGCTCGAGCTCGTTCCCCTCGCGTGGCGGCGGATCGCCGGCCGCCCAGTCGCCCCCGGATGCGTCGAGGGCGTCGAGGCGGCCGATGCGTTTCAGGCGCCTCCGGTGATGCTTGACGACGGCGTTGTCGATCGACTCGCCGAGCGTGCGGTCGACGCGCGTGAGCAGATCGTCGTTCGTCAACGGAAGAGGTCCCGGTCCGCGGGCATCACGAGGTCGCGGGCGCTCTCTTCCCCTGCGACGTCGAGTCCACGCACGACCGCCACGGGCACCCCGTCGAGCTTGCCCATCACGAGCTGCGCGGCGCCCGCGATCTCGTCCGCGAGCGCGATCACGGTCGCGTGCAGCTCATAGCCCACGCGGTCGCGCTCGCCGTGGAGGTCGAGCAGAACGCGAACGCCCGCGGCGCCGACCGCGACGTCGGTCGTCCCCTGCCGCCACGCACGTCCGAACGAGTCGGCGACGATCACTCCGACGAACCGGCCTGTCCGCTCGCGCAAGCCGTCGCGCAACCGCGCCGCCGACGCGTCCGGATCGACTGGCAACAACACAAGCATCCCCGCCTCGGGAGCGTTCGACTGGTCGACGCCCGCCGACGCGCAGACGAAGCCGTGCCGCGTCTCGGAGATGACGAGCGGCGGCCGGGTGCGGACGAGTCGCACCGACTCCTGCAGGATCACCTCGAGCCGGCGCGGATCCGTGCCGCCCGCGAGCTCGCGTGCCCGCTCCGACGGCACGACGTCGTCGAGACGGACGACGCGGCCCTCGATCTTCGAGACGGCCTTCTGGGCGACGACGACGACGTCGCCGTCCTCGAGCTCCGCGCGCTCGGCGACGAACGCGGCGAGGTCGTCGCCTTCCTCCAGCTCCTGGATCCCTTCAACCGCCACGATCGAGATCACGCCTCGCGCTCCTGGCCGGCGGCGGCCGGCCGGGCCGGGCCCGCCCCGCCGCCGCCTGAACGCCCCAGGAGCGCGAGGTTCATAGGCCGGTGATGCTGATCCCCGCGTGGCCCTTGTAACGGCGGTTCAGGTTGACGATCACCGCCGTCATGCCCTCGAGTGCGCGCGCGCTCTCGATCGGGCCCGCGTCGAGCGCGCGGCCCGTGACGACCTTGCCGGCGAGCTCGAGCGCGAGTCGCTTCGCGTCCTCGTCGTCGCCGCAGACGAGCGCGTCGCCCTCGGCGGCGCCCGCGGCGAGGCTGGACGCGGCGAGCGAGTGGAGGCCTGCGGAGACGGGAGCGTCGAGCAACTGGGCCGTCTCCTCCGCGAGGGAGCGGCCGTCGCGCGGGCGGACGCCCGTCTTCGAGAAGCGCAGCTCGCTCGCGACGCTGAGCGTGGGCGTCGTGCCGATCGCGTCGCGCAGCCCGCGGGCGGTCTCGAGCGCGGCCTCGGCCTTGACGGCCAGGACGACGACGTCGACGCCCCGCACTGCGTCCTCGTTCGCGGCGCCCAAGACTCCGACTTCGGCGCCCTTCTGCTTCGCGCGCTCGGCGTCCCGCGACCCGATCACGACCTCGTCGCCGGCGGCCGCAAGCTGATGCGCGAGCGCGAGCCCGAAGTCGCCGGTGCCGCCGACGACGGCGACCTTCACGCCGCGACCGCTCCGAGCGCCGCCTCGGCGAGCGCGCGTCGCGAGGCGTCGTCGCTCATCAGCGTCTTCGTCACGATTGCGCGCACGGGCAGGTCGTCCAGATCCGCGGAATCCGCCTCGTCGACGACAAGTGCGTCGATCAGCCCTCTGTAGCTCTGAGCCACTTGTGCCGGTCCGGTTCCGCCGGCCAGCCGCTGCAGCATCCGGTCGGCCGGCCCCTTCACGGCGCGGCCGCCGATCAGCGGGCTGACTGCGACGCACGGGACGCGACGCGACGTAACGGCCTCGTGCAGCTCCGCGACCGCGAGGATCGGCCAGATCGAGACGTACGGGTTGCTCGGCGCGATCAGGATCAGGTCGGCCGCGCCGATCGCGCCGATCGCGCCCGGCACGGCGCGCGCCGCTTCGGCGCCCTCGAAGCGCACGCCGTCGACGTCGTCGCGGTGCCCGCGCGCGACGAACCACTCCTGAAACGGAAAGCTCCCTGCGGGCGTGTCGAGCCACGTGCGCAGCGGCTCGTCCGTCGCCGGGAACACGATCGTCTCCAGCCCGAGGGCGTCGACGAGCTTGCGCGTCGCCTTCGAGAGGGTCTCGCCCCGGCGCAGCGCCTGGGTGCGCACGAGGTGCAGGCCGATGTCCTTGTCGCCGAGCCTGAACCAGTCCTCGCCGCCGAGCTCGGCCGCAGCGGCCAGCGCGTTCCACGTCTCGTCCCTGCGGCCCCACCCGCGCTCCTCGTCGTTCAGGCCCGCCAGCGCGTAGAGGATCGAGTCCAGGTCCGGCGAGACGTGCAGGCCGAGCACCTCGACGTCGTCGCCGACGTTCCCGATCACGGTCACGTCGTGCGGCGGCAGCACGTCGACGAGCCCGCAGACGAAGCGTGCCCCGCCGACGCCGCCTGAGAGGACGACGACCTTCAGAGCGCGACCTCGCGGTCGAGCTCGACGAGCGCGGCCTGCGTGCGCGGGCCGACGCGGAGCTGCAGCCGGTCGAGATCGTCGTGCGTGTCGACATCCTCGGCGAGATTCGGGATCGCGGCACGCACCGCTTCGAGCCCGAGAGCATGCGCGTGCTCGACGAAGCGGTCGGCGCTGCCCGGTCCGTACAGCGGCGAGAACATGGACGGCGCCGACAGGCCGAGCGCATTGGTCGTCCCGTCGAGCGCCTCGACGAGCGCGAGACCGCCGGCCGGCGTCGCATCGAGCAGCGAGCGCAGATCCTGCGGCACGACGCACGGCACGTCCGCGTTGACGACGAGCACCGGGCCGTCCGCACGGTGCGGGAGGCCGGCGACCACGGCGGGGCCGTGACCGTCGCCCGGATCGTCGAGTGTCGCGGCGCCCAGCTCCGCGGCGAGAGCCACTCCTTCGGCATCGTCCGTGACGACGACCGTCTCGCCGATCGTCATGGCCGCGGCGAGGACGTCGCCGAGCATCGCGAGCGCGAGACTCCGCCGTACGTGACGGGCCGGGCTGAGACGCGACTTGCCCTCGCGGAACGGCACGACTACGACGGTCATCTCGCGGAGAGACTATCCGCGTGGCCCGCGCCTCCGGACCCGACAACGCAGCGATCGCGGAGCGGCTGGAGGCCTTTGCCGGGCTGCTCGACCTCGCCGGCAGCGGCTACTACACGACCCGTGCGTACCGCCGGGCGGCGGAGCTGATCCGTTCGACTCCCGCGCCCGTCGCGGAGCTCGTTCGCGAGGGCCGCGCGCGTGAGCTCCGCGGCATCGGGCCGGGCATCGAGGCGCGGCTGAAGGAGCTCGTCGAGACGGGGACGATCGCGGAGCTGGACGAGCTCGAGCGCGAGGTCGAGCCGGAGCTGGTCGGGCTCGGCCGGTTCCTCGGGATCGGGCCGAAGCGCTTCGTCGAGGTCGGCCGCGCGCTCGGCGTGCGCACCGTGGACGAGTTCCGCGCGGCGGCGGAGGCCGGCCGCCTCCGCGAGGTTCCCGGAATCGGCCCGAAGACCGAGCGGGACATCCTGGCGGGTCTCGCGCGCGACCGCAGCCGGCCGCGTCCCGGACTGCTGCTGAACCGCGCACGTGCGCTCGTCGAGGCGGCCGCTGTCGCGCTCGACGGCGAGCCAGCCGGCGACCCGCGCCGCTGGAAGGACCTCTCCTACGAGCTCGGCGTCGTCGTCGCTGCGGCTGATCCGGTCCCGGTGCTCGAGCGCTTCGCCGCGCTGCCGGCGATCGTCGCCGTCGTGGAGCGGGACGAGCGCCGCGCGCTCGGCGTCACGGTCGAGGGCGTTCCGCTGGAGCTCTCGGTTCCGGCACCCGCGCGCTACGGCACCGAGCTCGTGCGGGCCACCGGCGCCGCGGAGTACGTCGCCGCGCTCGGCGAGCTTCCCGAAGGCGTCGACGAGGAGTCCGTCTACGCGCAGCTCGGGCTGCCCTGGGTACCGCCGGAGCTGCGCGAGGACGGCTTCCGGGGCGAGCCTCCGCCGCTCGTCGAGGTGGCCCAGATCCGCGGCGATCTGCACGTGCATACGACGTGGTCGGACGGGAAGGCCTCGGTCGAGGAGATGGCCCGCGCCGCGCAGGAGCTCGGCTATGAGTACCTCGCGATCTGCGACCACACGCCGAACGTCCGCGTCGTCCCGGGTTTGACCGCGGACGACCTCCGCCGCCAGGGCGAGGAGATCGCGGCGGCGAACGAGCTGCTCGCTCCCTTCCGCGTCCTGCGCGGCACCGAGTGCGACATCCGCGCCGACGGGACGCTCGACCTCCCCGACGACGTGCTCGCCGAGCTCGACTGGGTGCAGCTCTCGCTCCACGCCGGGCAGCGGCAGCGCGGCGACGAGCTGACGCGGAAGGTGACCGAGGCGATGCGGCACCCGACGGTCCGCTGCCTCAGCCATCCGAAGGGCCGCATCCTCAACCACCGCCCACCGAATGCGCTCGACCTCGAGGGTGTTCTCGAGGTCGCGCGGGAGACCGGCGTCGCCCTCGAGGTGAACGGCCTCCCGGACCGGCTCGACCTCTCCGCCGAGGACGCGCGGCTCGTGGTCGAGGCCGGAATCCCGCTCGTCTGCTCGACCGACGCCCATTCCGTGCGCGGCCTCGGCAACATGCAGCTGACGGTGGCCACGGCGCGGCGCGCGACCGCCACGGCGGCCGACGTCCTGAACACGCGGCCGCTCGCCGAGATCCTACGGGTTCCTATTTGACAGCCGCTTATGCCTGTCATTAGCCTCACAAACTCTACTAATTCTGTCGGGAAAGTCTGGAGGCCTCTGTGCGCCGTTCGCTCGCTCTCGTCGTCCTCGCGGCCCTCGCCGTCGCGCTCCCCGCCTCCGCGGCGCGGAAGGGCACCACCGTTTCGCTCGTCGCATACTCGACCCCCACGGTCGCCTTCGGGAAGGTCGTCCCCGCGTTCCAGGCGACGGCCGCGGGCAAGGACGTCTCGATCCAGCAGTCCTACGGCGCGTCCGAGGTGCAGGCGAAGGCCGTCATCTCGGGGCTCGGCGCCGACGTCGTCGACCTCTCGCTCCAGCCGGACATGCAGCGGCTCGTCGACGCGAAGCTCGTCGCGAAGGACTGGGACAAGAACAAGTACGGCGGCTTCGTCACGAAGTCGGTCGTCGTCTTCGTCCTGCGTAACGGGAACCCCAAGCACATCAGAACATGGGACGACCTCGCGAAGCCGGGCGTCCAGGTCGTGACGCCGAATCCGTTCACGTCCGGCGGCGCGCGCTGGAACGTGATGGCCGCTTACGGCGCGGAGTTGCGGGCCGGCAAGACGCCCAAGCAGGCGATCGCCTATCTCGACAAGCTCTTCCACAACGTCGTCTCGCAGGACACGAGCGCCCGCAACGCGCTGCAGACGTTCCTCTCCGGGCGCGGCGACGTGCTGCTCACGTACGAGAACGAGGCGATCCTCGCGCAGCAGCAGAGCAAGCCCGTCTACTACCTGATCCCGAAGGCGACGATCCAGATCGAGAACCCGCTCGCGCTGACGACGAGCGGGAAGAGCAAGGCCGAGGCGCGCGCGTTCTACAACTACCTCTACTCGCCCGCGGCGCAGACGCTGTTCGCGCAGACCGGCTACCGCCCCGTCGTTCGCAGCGTCGCGAAGCAGTTCACGAAGCAGTTCCCGGCGCGGCCGCAGCTCTTCAAGATCGGCTACGTCGGCGGCTGGGACAAGGTTTCGACGCAGTTCTTCGACCCCGACAAGGGCGTGATGGCGAAGATCGAGCGCGGCCTCGGAGTCTCCACTGGCTGAGCTCGCCGCACCGCTTCCGAGGGCGCGGCGACGCGCGCTCGGGCCGCCGCTGCTGACGGGCGGCGTCGCGCTCGGTTATCTCAGCGTCGTCGTCCTGATCCCGCTCGCCGCGCTCACGGTGAAGGGCGCGGGCGGCGGCTGGGCTCACTTCTGGGATGCCGCGTCGAATCCGGAGGCGGTTGCGGCGCTGAAGCTCACGCTCTGGCTCTCGGCGGGCGTCGTTGCGATCAACGCGCTGAGCGGAACGGCGATCGCGTGGGTGCTCGTTCGCGACCGCTTTGCCGGCAAGGGACTCGTGAACGCGCTGATCGACCTCCCGTTCGCGCTGCCGACGATCGTCGCGAGCCTGACGCTGCTCGCGCTCTACAGCCCGCGGAGCGAGATCGGAAAGCACGTCGCATACACACGCATCGGACTGCTGCTCGCGCTGCTCTTCGTGACGCTGCCGTTCGTCGTACGGACGGTGCAGCCGGTGCTGCTCGAGCTCGACCGCGAGATGGAGGAGGCGGCCGCCTCGCTCGGCGCAGGGAGGCTCGCCATCTTCCGGCGCGTCGTCTTTCCAAACCTGCTGCCGGCGGTGCTCTCCGGAGTCGCGCTCGCGTTCGCCCGCGCGATCGGCGAGTTCGGTGCCGTCGTGCTGATCTCGGGCAACCGGCCTTTCAAGACTGAGGTTGCGTCGCTCTACATCTTCGGCCGGGTCAACACGGACCCGGCCGGCGCCGCGGCGCTCTCGGTCGAGCTGCTCGTGATCTCCCTCGCTGTCCTGCTCTCGATCGGGGGCATCCGCCGCTGGGCGACGCGCCATGATCGGTAGATACCTCCTGCGGTTCGGCGCACTCGGCTACCTCGGCGTCGTGCTGCTCGCGCCCGTCGCTCTGATCTTCTGGCGGACGTTCGAGCACGGCTGGCATCCGTTCTGGGCGGCGATCTCGAATCCCGACGCCGTCCACGCGCTGAAGCTGACGCTCGAGGTGACGCTGATCGCGGTGCCGCTGAACACCGTCTTCGGGATCCTCTGCGGGCTTGCGATCGTGCGGCACCGGCTCCCGGCGATGGGGCTCGTCAACGCGCTCGTCGACCTGCCGCTCGCGCTGTCCCCGGTCGTCGTCGGGCTTGCGCTCATCCTCGTCTACGGGCCGGGCGGCTGGCTGCACGGGCTGCCGTTCAAGGTGCTGTTCTCCTTCCCGGCGATCCTGCTCGCGACGATGTTCGTGTCGCTCCCGTTCGTCGTCCGCGAGGTCGTCCCCGTCCTGCGTGAGATCGGCACCGACCAGGAGGAGGCCGCGGCGACGCTCGGCGCGTCCTCGTTCGCGACGTTCCGGCGGATCACGCTGCCCGCGATCCGCTGGGCGGTCGCGTACGGCGTCGTGCTGACGATGGCGCGCTCGCTCGGCGAGTTCGGTGCGGTCAGCGTCGTCTCCGGCAACGTCGTCGGTCACACGCAGACGCTGACGCTCTACGTCCAGGACGCATACGCGAACCAGTTCAACGAGACCGGCGCGTACTCGGCGTCGGTGCTGCTCGCGCTGCTCGCGATCGCGACGCTGCTCTTGATGACCATGTTCCGGCCGAAGGAGGAGACGCGTGGCGATCGAGGCGCGTAACGTCAGCAAGCGCTTCGGCGACTTCGTCGCACTCGACGACGTGTCGGTCGAGGTCGAGAGCGGCTCGCTGACCGCACTGCTCGGCCCGAGCGGCAGCGGCAAGTCGACCCTGCTGCGCGTGATCGCCGGGCTCGAGCAACCGGACACCGGCGCCGTCTTCATCTCCGGCAAGGAGGCGACGGTGCTCGCGCCGCAGAAGCGCGGCGTCGGCTTCGTCTTCCAGCACTACGCGCCGTTCAAGCACATGACGGTCTGGGAGAACGTCGCGTTCGGGCTGAAGATCCGCCGCCGGCCCAAGGCCGAGATCCGCGCCCGCGTCGACCAGCTGCTCGACCTCGTGCAGCTGGCGGGTCTCGGGAAGCGGTATCCGGCGCAGCTCTCCGGCGGACAGCGGCAGCGCATGGCGTTGGCGCGCGCGCTCGCGCCGGAGCCCGAGGTGCTCCTGCTCGACGAGCCGTTCGGCGCTCTCGATGCGCGCGTCCGCGCCGAGCTGCGGGAGTGGCTGCGGCGGCTCCACGACGAGGTGCACGTGACGACGGTCTTCGTCACGCACGACCAGGAGGAAGCGCTCGAGCTCGCCGACCGGATCGTCGTCATGAACCGGGGTCGCGTCGAGCAGATCGCGCCGCCGCGGGAGCTGTACGACCATCCGGAGAACGCGTTCGTGATGAGCTTCGTCGGCCCGGTGAACCGGCTCGGCGACGCGTGGGTGCGGCCGCACGACGTCGAGCTGCGGCTGGAGCCGAACGGCTCGACGCAGGAGGCGCAGATCGAGCGGATCGTACGCCTGGGCTTCGAGACGCGCGTCGAGCTCGTCCGCGACGACGGCGAGCGGCTGTCGGCGCAACTCAGCCGGGACGAGGCCGACGAGCTCGAGCTGGAGCCGGGGCAGATCGTCTACGTGCGGGCGACGCGGCAGCGGACGTTCAGCGCCTGAGGCGCCGCTTGCGGCGCCGTTTCAGGATGCGCGGGCTCTGCCCGCGTATCCCTCTGCGCGGCTGACCCGGAGCGCCGGAGCCAAGACGCTAGCGCCTGACCCACGCTTCGGGGTCCTTCGTCAGCTCGACGACGTGCGGCGGCAGCTTGCCGCCGGCGAGATCCGCGAGCGTCACCTGCTCCAGCACCGAGCGGAGGCTGGCGCGGACCGCGACCCAGACCTCGCGCAGCCGCTCGGCCGAGCCTTCGTACTCGAGCTGGTCGGGCGACTGGCCGCGCACGTTCGCGAGCGGGCCCTCGACGGCGCGGATCACGTCCGCGAGCGCGACCTCCTCGGCCGGAACCGCGAGCCGATAGCCGCCGTCGGGGCCGCGGTGGCTCTGGACGATCCCCGCGTGCTTGAGGTCGAGCAGGATGTTCTCGAGGAACTTGAGCGGTATGGCCTGGGCCTGGGCGATCCGTTCCGCCTTCACCGGAGCGTCGGCGGCGGCGGCGAGCTCGGCGGCGGCGCGGATGGCGTAGTCGGCCTTTGCGGTCGTTCGCACATCGCCATTATTGGCGCTCCGATGAAGGTTCTTTCCACGACCCGCCTGCCCGGTCCCGCGTGGGACGAACTGCGCGACGTCGAAATCGGGCGCCCGATCGAGCGGCGGCCGGACGTCGAGGCCCTGATCGTCCCGAACGAGACCGTCGACGAGCACGTGCTCGGCCTCCTCCCGTCGCTGCGGCTCGTCGCGAACTTCAGCGTCGGCTACGACCGCATCGACGTCGCGGCCTGCGCAGCGCGGGGCGTGGCGGTCACGAACACCCCGGGCGTGGTGGACGCCGCCACCGCGGATCTCGCGATGGCTCTGATGCTCGCGACGCGGCGGCGGCTCGTCGAAGGCGACCGGCACGTGCGCGCCGGAGGATGGACAACGCCGTGGTTCGCGGGCCTGTTCCTCGGCCACGACGTGGGCGGCGCGACGCTCGGGATCGTCGGCCTCGGCCGGATCGGCAGCGCGGTCGCGCGGCGCGCCCGCGGCTTCGACATGCGCGTGCTCTACACGCAACGGCACGAGGTCGAGACCGATCTCGCTCAGTACCGGGAGCTCGACGCGCTGCTCGGAGAGGCCGACGTCGTCTCGCTGCACGTGCCGCTCAGCGCGGAGACGACAGGCCTGATCGACGCGCGGCGGCTTGCGCTCCTCCATGACGGCGCGACGCTCGTCAACACCGCGCGCGGCGCGATCATCGACGAGGACGCGCTCGTCGCAGAGCTCGTGTCGGGCCGGATCAGCGCGGGCCTCGACGTCTACGCGCACGAACCGCAGGTTCCGGAGGAGCTGTGGTCCCTGCCGAACGTCGTCCTCGCGCCGCACCTCGGCAGCGCGACGATCGAGACCCGCTCCGCGATGGCGCGGATCGTCGTCGACAACGTCCTGGCGCTCGAGCGCGGCGAGCCGCTGCTGACGCCGGTCTCAGCCTGACCCGGGTCCGCGCTGCGACCACTCGTGCACCTCGAACCAGTGGGTGCTGCGGAGCGCCTCGGCGACTTGCGGATCGGTGTGCGCGGCGTAGAACACGTGGTGCTCGAGGTCGCAGCAGATCGCGACCTCGGCCAGTGCGACGTCCGGAATCTTCATCAGCACCTCGCCGGGCAGGCGCGTCTCGGCCACGGTGTAGTGCTTGAACTGCAGGTCAGGGGCGATCTCCATCAGCCGCGGCCAGTCCGGACACGTCCGGGAACTCATGCGGTGACGGTCACCTCGGCCGTCCAGCGGCCGTCGATCCGCATCATCCCGCGGTCGCCCTCGCTCGGGTAGACGACGAACGTCAGCGCGTCGTCGAGCCAGTGGTAGATGTGCCCGCCGTCGGCGTCGGCGAGGCCGAAGCGGAGGTGGAAGCGCCCGTCGGCGAGGGGCGGCTGCTCGATCTCGAAGCGGAGCGCGAGCTCGCCGGGCGCGCGCCAGCCGAGCTCCGAGAGTGGCTGCGACCCCGATGCGAGCAGCAGCGACGAGTCGTCCCGGAGCTCCCACGTGAGTCGCGGCGCGTCCAGCGGTTGCTCGGCTGCGGCTGTCAGCGCGACGGCAATCGGCTCTCCTGCGAGGAACTGCTGCCGCTCGTCGCCGTCGGGGCCGAGCAGGCGCAGCGCGGCGATACGCGCCTCGCCGCTGCCCCACTCCTTCAGGCCCGCGCCGCGCTCCTCGGGATCGCGCTCGCCGGCGAGCAGGCGCCGGTACTGGACGATCGCCTCGTGCGTCGGCCCGTCGAACGCGACCTCGCCCTGTCTGAGCAGGACAGCGCGGTCGCAGAGGCGCTCGACGGCGGCAGCGTCGTGCGAGACGAAGACGATCGTCCCCCCGCGCTGCTTGAACTCGAAGATCTTGCCGAAGCACTTGCGCTGGAACGCCTCGTCGCCGACGGCGAAGACC
The DNA here is from genome assembly GCA_005884575.1 of Actinomycetota bacterium. GTDB lineage: Bacteria > Actinomycetota > Thermoleophilia > Gaiellales > Gaiellaceae > AC-16. The sequence continues at coordinate 20,376 of VAWW01000015.1, read as the reverse complement.
TCGTCGAGCAGGAGCACGTCCGCCTCGATGTGCGAGGCGATCGCGAAGCCGAGGCGCATGTACATCCCCGACGAGTACGTCCGCACAGGTAGGTCGATGAACTGCTCGAGTCCTGCGAAGGCGACGATCTCGTCCAGCTTCTCGCGGATCTGTGCACGGCGCAGGCCGTGGATCGAGCCTTGCAGGAAGACGTTCTCGCGCCCGGTCATCTCCGGGTGGAATCCGGCGCCGAGCTCGAGCAGCGAGCCGACGCGGCCGCCGACCTCTGCGCGGCCGGAGGTCGGTTTGATGATCCCCGAGAGCAGCCGCAGAAGCGTCGTCTTGCCGGAGCCGTTGCGGCCGACGAGGCCGACGGCGCTCGCGGGGCCGACGTGGAACGAGACGTCGCGGAGGGCCCACACGTCGGTGCCGCGCGTGCGGCCGCGCGCGACGACGAGATCCTTGAGCGTCCGCGTCTCGCGCGGGTACACGCGGAAGCGCCGCGCCGCGTGCTCGACGGCGATCTCGCCCGGCTTCACGCGGCCGAGGGTACCCGCAGCGCCCGTCGGACGATTCCGGCAAGCACGCGGACGAAGGACGGGTCGGCGTTCGGCATCTCGATCCGCTCGAGGTCGAGGTCGAGCTCGGCCGCCTTCTCCCGAGCCTCGGTGTCGATGTCCCACCGGATCTCGAGGTGGTCGCTGACGAACCCCACCGGACAGACGAGGACGCGCGTCGTGCCGGCCGCGTGGAGCGCGTCGAGGTGGTCGAGGATGTCCGGACCGAGCCACGGCTCGCCGGTCGGCGACTCGCTCTGGAAGGAGAAGCTCCAGTCGCCGACGCCCGCCGCCTCGGCGACCAGTCGGCTCGTCTCGAGCAGCTGGTCCTTGTACGGGTCGCCCTCCGCGAGGATCCGCTCCGGCAGCGAGTGCGCGGTGAAGACGACGTGGGCGTCGGTGCCGCGGATCCTGTCGGCGAGGATCTCGACGAAGCCGGGGTCATCGTGCCAGCTCTCGACGAAGGCCAGCTGTGCGCGGCCGGCGAGCACGTCCTCGAGCTGCGCGCGGTAGCCGGCGATCGAGAGTCGCGAGTAGTGCGGCGCGAGGACGAGGCCGACGATCGTGTCGGCGCCGGTTGCGAGCGCGGCGTCGGCCGCGTCGGCGATGCGCGGTGTCCAGTGCTTCATGCCGGTGAAGACCGGCAGCTGCAGCTCGCCCTCCAGCGCGGCGCGCGTCTGCTCGGTGATCGCGTTGAGCGGATTCGAATCCTCGATCCCGAGCCGTCGGTACCGCTCCGTCAGATCGTCGAGCAGCTCGGGCCGAATCGGCCGCCCGCCGCGAATGTCGGCGTAGTACGCGGGCACGTCGGCGAGCCGCTCGGGCGAACCGTACGCCATGAGAACGACGGCTGCGCGAGTCATGCGCGCGACGCTACCGGAGGCACCGGAAACACCGGCGGCACACCGGCCAGCGGAGCCATGACCCGGGTCCTCCCCCGGTCCAGGTCCCGGGACAGCGGCTTTCGGGAGAGGGCCGTCGGAGCCACGATCCCTTCGGCGACGAAGGTCTTGTAGCGTTCGCGTGCGAGCGTGACGTCGTCGGCGAAGAGGCCGAGGACCCAGTCGATCGTCAGGTACCGCGGCTTCTCGACCGCGCCGATTGTCGCGAGGTAGCTGCTCCACGGCCACGCCGCGGGACGGGCGCATAAACCTGCGCGAACCGGGTTCAGAACGACGTACCGGATCATTTCGAGTGCGTGCGACTCAGACTGTGCGGCGACGGCGCCGTACGGACCCTGGAAGAGATGACCGTTGAAGCCATAGGTCAGGTTGAACCACTGCGCGTACCTGCCGTTCAGCCGTTGCATCGTCTTCGACAGCGCCTCGATCGTCTCGACCTCGAAGACGAGATGGACGTGGTTCGGCATGAGGCAAAACGCGTGGCAAGTGACACCCGAGCGACGCACGGCATCCTCGAGAAAGTCCTCGAAGCGGCGGACGTCGCGCTCGGCTGTGATGATGTCCGCGCGCCTATTGCCGCGGTTCGTGACGTGAACGAGCCCCGGGGCGAGCTCGCTGCGCGGCTTCTTCGGCATACGGCCACGGTACGCGCGCCGGCGCGCTCCGGAAGCCCGCGACGACCGAGAGTCACACTTTCGGCACACGTGACAGGATCCCGACAGACACGCCCCGGGACCTGGACCGGGGGAGGTCCCGGGTCGTGGCTGTTCGGGCCATGGGTGGCCGCCGGCTCGGCGGAGGCTCAGACCCGCGCTTCGACGGTTCGCTCCTGAACCAGCGCCGTCAATCGTCCAAGCGCGGCCGGATCGGTCCCCGGGAGGACGCCGTGGCCGAGGTTGAAGATGTGCCCGGCGCGGCCCGCCGCGCGCTCCAGGATGTCCAGCGTCGCCGCCTCGACACGCTCCCACGGGCCGAGCAGCAGCGCCGGGTCGAGGTTTCCCTGCACGCCGTGCTCCTCGCCGACCTCCTCCCAGCCCCGGTCGAGCGGTATGCGCCAGTCGAGCCCGATCACGTCGCCGCCCGCGGCCGCCATCGAACCGAGCAGCGTCGACGTCCCCGTCCCGAAGTGGATCGTCGGCACGTCGACCGCGGCGAGGATCCGCGCCGACCACGGCGCCACGAACTCCTCGTAGTCCGCCAGCGAGAGCGCGCCGACCCACGAGTCGAAGAGCTGGATCGCGTCCGCACCGGCACGCGCCTTCGCAACGACGTAGCGCGCGAACTGGTCGGCGAGCTTCTCCATCAGGGCGTGCCAGACGCGCGGCTCGTTGTACATCAGCGACTTCACGGCGAGGAACTCCCGGCTCGGCCGCCCCTCGACGAGGTAGCCCGCGACGGTGAACGGACCGCCGGCGAAGCCGATCACCGCCTGGTCGTCCCGCAGCTCCGCGCGCACGAGCCGCACCGCCTCGAGGATTGTCGGCACCGATTCCTCCGGATCGGTGACCGCGAGTCGCTCGACGTCCGCGGCGCTCCGGACCGGCTGCCGAATCACCGGACCGAGGTTCTCGACCAGCTCGACGTCGACGCCCATCGAGAGGACCGGAAACATGATGTCCGTGAACATCACCGCAGCGTCGACGTTGTGCCGGCGCACCGGCTGCAGCGTCACCTCGGCGCAGAGCTCCGGCTCGGCGACGATGTCGAAGAGCCCGTAGCGCTCGCGGAGCTTGCGGTACTCGGGCAGCGAGCGGCCGGCCTGCCGCATGAACCACACGGGGGTGTGCTCGACGGGCTCGCGCCGCGCCGCGCGGACGAGGAGAGGGTCGCTCACGGAAACCTAGACTAGCCCGGCGATGGAGAGCAGAGCCCCGCTCGTCGTGCGCTGGCACGCACTCGAGCTCGACCCGCCGCAGGCCGGCGCGTCGCAGGTCGCGACGGTCGAGCTGGAGAACACGGGCTCCGCGACCTGGCGCACGCGCGGCGACGAGGACGGGCTCTTCCTCTCGTACCACTGGCTCGACGAGCGCGGCAACCCGATTGTCTGGGATGGGCCGCGGACACCGCTCGCGTCACCGGTCGAGCCGGAGACGCGCACCCGCCTTCCGCTGCGCCTGCGGGCGCCGATCCCGCCGGGCCGCTACCGGCTCGCCGTCGACCTGGTCGAGGAGCACCGCTTCTGGCTCGCCGAGCTCGGCAACGAGCCGCTCGAGCGCGAGCTCGAGATCGCTCCGCGCGACGCTGACGGCGCGCGGGTCTTCCTCAGCGACCGGGCCGAACCCACGCCCGGCTGGCAGGAGCACGTCCGCCAGCTGCACGAGGAGGGCTACGCGGCCGTCGGCGGCGCGCTCGCCGCGGAGACCGGGCTCCTGCGCCGCGCGGACGCGGCGCTCGAGCCGTACGTCCCCGGCGGCGGCCGCAACCCCGCCTTCGCGCATCCGCTCGTCTGTCCCTCGCTCCTGCCGCCGCTCGAGCCGAACACGGAGGTCGCCGGGCTGCCGGCCTGGCGCCCCGAGGGGGACGAGCCGTGGATCTACGACGCCCGAGCGACGATCAGACTTCGATCGCGATCTGGTCGTCGACGCGGCTGAACACGAACGCGCCGAGCGCCAGCGACACGGCCGCCGCGACAACGAGGTAGACGACGTCGCCCCACGCCGGCAGCGAGCCGACGAAGAGCACGCTCCGCAGCGCCTCGATCGCCGGCGTGACCGGGTTGAGCCAGTGGAGCAGCTGGACGACGGTGTGATGTCGCTCGAGACCCGAGATCCCCGACAACGGATAGATCACCGGCGTCAGGAAGAACCATGGCAGGAGCAACGCGCCGACGATGAACTCGACGTCGCGGAAGACCACGTTCAGCGACGCGACCGCGAGCCCCAGTCCCGCGACAAGGGCGACGAAGCAGACCGCGAACGGGATCGCCAGCCACTCGGTGTCGCGCACGCGCGGCAGCAGAGCAAAGTTCAGCACGAGCAGCCCGACGAGCATCACGGCGAAGCTGACGAGGTGCGCGCCGACGACCGAGAGCGGCACGAGCTGCCGCGGAAACCGCGTCTTCCGGATCAGGTTCGCATTGTCGAGCATGGACCGCGCCGACGACTGCAGCGACGTGGCGAAGAACGTCCAGGCCGCCAGCCCTGTCAGGAGGAAGAGCGGATAGTGGTCGACGTTCCCGAAGCGACTGTCGAGGACGACCGAGAAGACGAGCAGGTAGACGCCCATCAGCAGGACGGGATTCGCGATCGTCCAGAGCACGCCGAGCGCCGAGCCGCGGTACTTCGCCTGCAGGTCGCGGCGGAAGAGGTTGCCGAAGAGCTCGCGGTAGCGGATCAGATCCGCGTACGTGCTCATGCGCATCCCTCGCCGGCGACGGCTCCCGGCGGCCGGAGGTCGCCTCCGCCGTCGCCTGGCGCCCGAGGAATCCGCATGTTCATCACGCGCGCGCCAAAGCAGCCGCGCCGAACTGCTCGAAGATCTCGTCGAGCGAGACCGACACTTCCCACGCGGGATAGTCGCCGCGCAGCCGCGTCAGGTCGCTGATGTAGCAGACGTGATCGCCGACCCGCGGCTCCTCGAGGTACTCCCACTCGAGCTTCTTGCCGTAGAGATCCTCGAACCGCTCGATCGCCTCGATCATCGACACGCTGTTCTCCCGGCCGCCGCCGAGGTTGTAAACCGCACCGGGACGCGGATTGTCTGCGAACGCGACCACTGCGCGGCACACGTCAAGCGAATGCAAGTTGTCGCGGACCTGCTTGGCTTTGTGCCCGTAGACGCGATACGGCAGCCCTTCCCGTACGGCCTTCGCGAGGTACGCGAGAAAGCCGTGCAGCTCGACGCCCGCGTGGTGCGGACCGGTCAGGCACCCGCCGCGGAAGCACACCGTCGGCATGTCGAAGTAGCGACCGTATTCCTGCACGAGCAGGTCGGCGGCGGCCTTCGACGCGCCGAAGAGGCTGTGCAGCGTGCGGTCGATCCGCAGCTCCTCACCGACGCCGTCCCGGAACTCGTCGTCCGCGTAGTCCCAGCGGGTCTCGAGCTCGACGAGGGGAATCTCGTTCGGCGCGTCGCCGTACACCTTGTTCGTCGAGAGGAACACGAACGGCGACTCGGGACACTCGCGCCGCGCCGCCTCGAGCAGCGTCAGCGTCCCGACCGCGTTCACCTCGAAGTCGTCGACGGGGCGCGAAGCGGCGAGATCGTGTGACGGCTGAGCCGCCGCGTGGACGATCAGCGCCGGCCGCGTCTCGCCGACGAGCTCGACGATCCGCGCGCGGTTGCGGATGTCCACGTCGTGGTGGACGAAGCCGGGCGCGGACTCGCGAACCCGCGCGAGGTTCGGCGTCGTGTCCCCGTCCGGTCCGAAGAAGTCGGCCCGCATGTTGTTGTCGACCCCGTGCACCGTCCAGCCGTGGTTGGCGAGATAGATCGCCGTCTCGGAGCCGACGAGCCCGCTCGAGCCGGTGACGAGAGCGACCTTCGCTGCCATGCCGGCCCAGGGTAGTCGACCGCGCCGTTACACCCGCTTTACAGCCCTCCGTTACCCTCCACGCGATGGCCGCCGTCACCGCTGTGGCGCTCCCGGCAAGCCTGCTGACGACCTGGCTCCTCCTTCGCTCCCCGTTCGCGGGCCGCCTCGTGGCCACACCGCGAGGGGATCGCTGGCACGTGCGCGCGACGCCCCTGCTCGGCGGGATCGGAATCGCCGCGGGCGTCGCGGTCGGGGTCGGAGTTGCCCTCGCGGCCGGCGCCGCCCCGGCGACGCGCGAGCTGGCCGGGATCGCGGGCGGCTGCGCACTGCTCGTCGTCGCCGGCCTCGTCGACGATCTCTGGGGCCTGAATCCGATCGCGAAGCTCGGTGCGCAGGGCGCCGCCGCCGCGCTCGTCCTGCTCGGGGGACTCAAGGTCGAGATCGTCTCGAACGACATCCTCGCGGTCGTGCTCGCGCTGATCTGGCTCGTGGGGATGACGAACGCCTTCAACCTGCTGGACAACATGGACGGCCTCGCAGCGACGCTCGCTGCGATCGCCGCGGCGTGCTTCGCCGTCGACGCGGTGACGATCCACAAGAACCACCTGACGCTCGTCCTCTCACTCGCACTGCTCTTCGCGGCGATCGGCTTCCTGCCGTTCAACCTGCGCCCGAACAAGCCGGCGGCGACGTTTATGGGCGACTCCGGCAGCCAGCTGCTCGGGTTCCTGCTGGCGTCGCTCGGGCTTGCATCGAGCTGGAAGGTCGCCGGGACGACGGTCGCGACGCTGCTGCTGCCGTTGCTGATCCTGGCGGTGCCGATCCTCGACACGACGCTCGTCACGATCGTCAGGCTGCTGGAAGGACGCCCGATCTACCAGGGCGGCCGCGACCACACGTCGCACCGGCTCGTCAGCCGCGGCGTGTCGGACAAGCGCGCAGTCGTCCTGCTCGCGCTCGTGTCCGCAGGTCTCGGCGCGACGAGCCTCGCGTATACGACTATCGACGACCAGCGCGTGACCGTGCTCGGCGTCCTGCTGACGTTCGCGGCTCTCGTCCAGTTCGGGAGCTTCCTGTCGGTGATCGACCGCGAGGCACAGGCGCCCGAGGGAGCATTCGCCGCGCTCGTCGCCCACCGCCGGCGCCTGGTCGAGATCATCGTGGACTTCGCGCTGATCTCGACGGCGTTCACGGCCGCCTACTTCCTCGCCGTGCACGGCAGCGGCACGAACTACCAGCGGCACGTCGCGACCGTCGCGCTCCCGGTCGTGCTCTTCGCGCGCTACGCGACTTTCATCCCGTTCGGCCTCTACCGCGGCGTGTGGCGTTACGCCGGTGCGCGGGACGCGGCCAGCGTCGTCGGCGCGGTCGTCGTCTCTGAGCTCATCGCCTTCGGCTTTCTCTCCGCGACGCAGCCGTGGGGCGACTTTCCGCGCGGCGCGTTCATCGTCGACGCGCTGCTCGCGATCGTCCTCGTCGGCGGCTCCCGCTTCGCCGAGCGCGCGCTGGACCGTGGGATCGGCGGCTTCCGCGACCGCACGTCGAAGCGAAGGACGCTGATCGTCGGCGCAGGGCGGAGCGGACGGAGCCTGATGCGCGAGCTGCGAGAGACACCGGGCGAACGCGTGGTCGGCCTGGTCGACGACGACCGTTCGCTCCGGCACAAGCGCCTGCAGGGGGCGCCCGTGATCGGGACGCTGCAGGAGATCGGCCTGGCGCTCGGCCGTACCGAGCCGGACCTGGTGCTCGTGACGATTCCCAACGCGCCGCGGGAACGGCTCGACTTCGTACTGCAGGCGTGCGAACGCGCCGGGGTAGCCTGTCGCTTCGTGCGCCGCGAGACCGATCTCGATCCCAGCGTCGTCCTCGGCGCCGCCGCCGAATGAGCTCGGAAGCGGCGACGCGGGCGGGCGACCTGCCCCGCCCGGCCTCGGCGCGGACGCTCACGGACAGGTTCCTCGCAGCGGTGCCGCTGCTGACCGTGTTCGTCTGGCTCGCGATCGTCTACGCCTGGGAAGCGTGGGACCACGCGACGCCGTGGCTCTTCACCGACGAACTGCTGCTCGCGCAGCTCGGCCGCTCGATCGCGCACACCGGCCATCCGTCGCTGCGCGGGGAGCCGTACTCGTTCCATTCGCTCTACCCGGTGATCACTGCGCCGGGCTGGTGGCTGCCGACGGCGGCGGACGGCTACGCGGCCGTCAAGTACATCGGCGTCTTCGCAGTTTCGCTGACGATCTTCCCGGCCTACCTGCTCGCGCGGCTCGTCGCGTCGACGCGCGCCGCGCTCGCGGCGGCGGCCGCAGCGACAGCGATCCCGGCGGTCGTCTATTCGTCGTTTGTGATCGAGGAGCCGGTCGCGTACCCGTGGGCGACGCTCTGCCTCTACCTGATGGCGAAGGCGCTGCTGCGCGGAGGCCGCCGCTGGTGGATCGCCGCAACCGTCGCGTCGGTGATCGCCCCGTTCATCAAGGGCGCGCTGATCCCGATCCCGGGGATCCTCGTCCTCTCCGCATTGTTCATGGCGTGGTCCAGCGAGCGCGGTCGGCGGTGGCGCATGTCGTGGTCGACGGGCGACTGGATCGGCGCCGCGTTCATCGTTGCGATCGCGATCGTGATCGCCGGCGGAATCGCGAGCCAGAGCTCGTTCGAGTACCTCGTGATCACGCGCTACCGCCACGGCTATCTGATCGACCACGCGCTGAAGGCGACGGGCGCGCTCGTGATCGGCCTCGGGATCCTGCCGCTGATCGCGGCGTTCGGGATGCTCCTGCGCGCGCCGGGCGAGCAGCCGCTGCGCGAGCTGCGCGTGCTGCGGTGCGTGCTCGTGGCGTCGCTGCTCCTCTTCGGCCTCTACGCCGGCGTCAAAGGCGGCTACAACCAGTACACATTCGCGACGCGCGTGTGGGAACGGAACATGATCTACGTCGCCCCGCCCCTCTTCGCCGCGACCGCGCTCTGGCTCGACCGGCGCCGCGTCCACGTCTGGGCGGCCGCCGCTGGCTCGGCGCTCGCGCTGTTCTTCGTCCTGTGGACGCCGTACCTCTTCGGCGTTCGGTTCTCGTCCGACACACCTGGGGTCGCAATCCTCGGCCAGGCGAACCGGACGTTCGCATGGAACATCACCGACGCGAAGATCGCGCTGCTCGTCGTCTGGGCGCTTGCGACCGCGGCGCTACTCGTTCCCACGCTGCTCCGGATCCCGCGCCGCGCGGGACTCGCCATCGCGAGCGTCGCAGCCGTCTTCCTCGTCGCGTGGAACCTCACCGGCGAGATCGCCGCCAGCGCCGCGTCGAATTCGATCAGCCGCACGTTCATCGCGAACATCCGCACGCCGACGAACTGGCTGGAGCAGCACACGCGCGGGGCCCACACGCTCTACCTCGGCCAGCAGATGGCCGACCAGAACGGCGAGTGGCTGCTCGAATTCTGGAACCCGTCGCTGAAGGAGGTCTGGAGCCTCGACGGCACAGCGCAGGGCCCCGGCCGCGTCCAGACGCCCGACGTGACGGCCGACGGCGAGCTGCTCGGCAAGCCGCCGAGCAAGGCGAAGTACGTCGTCGTCGAGACCGGGATCGACCCCGACGGCGCCTTCATCACGAAGCACGGCCACGCGGCCGGCGGCGGCACGGAGTGGTGGCGGCTCTACAAGATCCGGCCGCCGCTACGGCTGCTCGGCGCGGCGACGGGCCTCTTCGCGGATCGCTGGTCGAGCGTCGGCGGCAGCGCGTACACGCGCTACGCGCACGGCGAAGGCAGCGTGCGCATCAGCCTCTCGCGACCGGTCGACGGGCGCGTCCGAATCCGGATGGGCACGCTCTCGATCGGCAAGGACGCGCAGCCGCACATCGGCCACGTGACGAAGGTCGTGATCTCGACGGTGAAGGCGAACGAGACGCAGGAGTTCGAAGTCGCGACTCCCGGGCCGCGCTTCCGCGTCGAGGTCTCGGTCGGGCCGCTGTTCGTCCCCGCGAAGCTCTATCCAGGTGTGACCGGTGACCGGCGCGAGCTCGGCGCGATCACCGGCTACGTCTTCGTGCCGCGAAAGGCCGCGCACACGTAGGTGAAGCGCGCCTGGAGCAGCGCCCGCGCAAGCGCGTTTCGTTCCAGTGCGATCGCAAGAGTGCGCAGCGGGCGCGGCAGCGCGAGCGTCTGCGGGACGAGGAACGGACGCAGCTCGAGCCGGTCGAACCCCGCGGCCTCGAGGTCGGCGCGGACGTCGCCCACGCGGTACTGGCGGGGGTTCAGGTCGAAGACGAATTTCTTCTCCGTGTAGCCGGCGACGTGCTCGAAGAAGGCGCGACGGTCGCGGGCGTAGTAGATCGCGCGGAAGCAGAGCGTCGCCGCGACCGGCTCCGGCGGCTCGTACTCGTTCAAGTCGGCGAGCTCGGCGTCGACGCTGCGGAGGCGCGCGGCGGCGACCATCTCCGGGCTCGCGTCGACGCCGACGTAGTCCGCCGGCAGGAAGGCGGCGAGGCCGCCGTCGCCGCACGCGAGGTCGAGCACGCGCTCGCCGGGCTCGAGGCGCGGCCCGAGCGAGACGACGAGCTCGGCGCGGTGCGCGAGGTAGCCGGCGGGATCCGCGTAAGCCGTCTCCGTCCAGTGCTCCGCCTGGGGCGCGTACTTGTCGGTCATCGCCAGGCGAGCAGCCGCTCGGGATGCTTGCGCAGGAAGCGGAACATCGCCTTCGCGTGCCAGATCGTGTGGCGCGACAGGAACGTCTTGTCGATCACCGCGGCGTAGTCGTGCCGGACGACAGCGGCGGGGACGTACCAGCGCTCCCAGCCCGCCTTCGCCGCGCGGTAGTTGAGGTCGATGTCCTCGCAGTACATGCGGAAGCCGCCGTCCCAGCCGCCGATTTCGTCGAGCATCGCGCGGCGGAGGAGCAGGAATGCGCCGAGCATGGTGTCCGCCTGGACCGGCTCGGCCGGCCGGTCGTCGAGCAGGTAGTGGCCGCGCTGGTGGCGTAGGGGCGGAAAGAGCAGGCGCAGCGGCGTGCGGCGGACGAGCGTGGCGCCGATCGTGGGGAAGCTGCGGCGCGAGGCCTGCCACGACCCGTCGAAGTAGCGCATCTGCGGGCCGGCGACGCCGGCACGGGGATGCGTGTCGAGGAACTCGCGGAGGATCCGGACTGCGTCCGGCTCGGGAACGGCGTCCGGATTCGCTACGAGCACGTAGTCGCCGGAGGTCGCGGCCGCGCCGACGTTCGCGTTCGCCGCGAATGAGAGCGGCCCCTCGTTCTCGACCACTCGCACTCCTTCCGGCAGAGCGACAGGCGCGCTGCCCGGGACGTTCGCGACGACGACGAGCTCGTCGACCTGCGGCAGCAGCAGGGGCAGCGAGCGCTCGAGCTCGCCCGCGTGCCCGTGCGAGACGACGACGGCCGAGACGGTCACAGCGCCTCCCGGTAGACCTCGACCGTCTTGCGCGCGGTCTCCTCCCAGCTGAAGAGCCGCGCGCGCTCGAGTCCCGCGCGCACCCAGCGGTCGCGGTCGGCGAGGGCGCTGCGGATCGCGCCGGCGAATTCCTCCGGCTGCGCGTAGACGATCGCGTCGCCGCCGACCTCCCTCACAGCCGCGTCCGGCGTCGCGACGACCGGCGTCCCGCTCGCCATCGCCTCGGCCACCGGCAGGCCGAAGCCCTCGTAGCGCGTCGGGAAGACGAGGCAGGCAGCGTTCCGATAGAGCTCGACGAGCTCGTCCTTCGGCACGAAGCCGCGGACGTCGACGCCGCGGCGGCGCAGCTCGGCGGCAAGCGCCGCGTCGCGCTCGGGCCCGACGGAGACGAGCGGCAGCCCGACAGCCTCCGCGGCCGCAACCGCCGCGAGCGGATCCTTCCGCGCCTCGATCGCCCCGACGAGCAACAAGAACCCGTCCGAAACTTTGTGGCTCTGAGCCACTTGGAATGCGGGGTCGTAGGCGAGCGGGGTCACGACGACCTTCTCCGGCGGCAGGCCGTAGAGCTCGACCAGGTCGTCCTTCGTTCGCTGCGAGATCGCGAGGACGCGGCGGGCGCGGCGCGCCGACCACGGCACGACCGCCCGGAAGATCGCCGTCTCGCGCCGGCCCATCAACGATGCGTCGCGCTCGAACGAGAGGTCCTGCACGGTCAGGACGGCCGGCGACGCGAGCGCCGGCGGCAGCGCGTGGACGAAGTGGACGAGCGCCGGCCGCAGCCGTCGCAGCAGCAGCGGCAGGCGCACAGCCATCCGGAGCTCCTGGATCGAGCCGCGCAGCTCGACCGGCTCGATCCCGGGCGGGACGAGATCCGGGCGGCGCGTGATTGCGGCGAACCGGAGCCCCTCGCCGGCCGCGGGCAGCGCGTGCAGCAGCCGGTCGACGTACGTCTCGTCGCCGGTGCGGCGGCGCCCGAGCACGTCGGCGTCGATCACGACGAGCGGATCAGCCACCGGCAGCCTCCCGGTAGACGTCGACCGTGCGCCGCGCGACCTCGTCCCAGGAGAAGGCCCGCGCCCGCTCGAGCCCGCGCGCCCGCAGCTCGTCGCGCCGCGCTACGGCCTCTTCGAGCCCGGCGGCGATCGCCGCGGGATCGCGCGGGTCGACGAGCACGGCCGCGCCGCCGGCGATCTCCTCCGTCGCGCCGCCCGCGCTCGTCACGACCGGCGTCCCGCACGCCATCGCCTCGACGATCGGGATCCCGAAGCCCTCGTAGAGCGACGGGTAGGCGACGGCGGCCGCGCCGCGGTAGAGCCGCGCGAGCTCCTCGTCGGGCCGCTCGCCGAGCCAGTGGACGCCGTCGAGCGGCACGTCGCCCCACCCGGGCGCGCCGACGACGCGGAGCTCCGCTCCCACTCGCCGCGCGGCCTCGGCGAGGCGCGGCAGGTTCTTGCGCGGCTCGAGTGTCCCGACAGCGAGCACGTACTCGCCGGCCGCGGCCGGGCCCTCGGCGGTGAAGACGTCCTCCACGGCGTTCGGCACGACCCGGATCTTCCGCTCGTCGACGCCGAGCAGCTCGACGAGCTCGTCGCGCGTGAACTCCGAGACGGCGATCACCTGGCGGGCAGCGCGCAGGACGTGCGGTACAAAGCGCGGCACGAACGTTCGAGTCCACGGGGGGAAGGCCCCGGGATGCCGAAACACCGACAGGTCGTGGACAGTCACGACGAGCGGCGCGCGTGACCGCAGCGGCCCGTAGTAGGTGGGGCAGTGGAGGACGTCGAGACCGCCCGCCCCGCCGAGCACGAACGGGTACCAGAGCAGCTCGCGCGCGAGCACCCACGCGCGGCCGGCGCTGCCGAAGGCGAGCGGGCGCACGTCGACGTCCAGATGCTCGAGCAGGCCGCGCAGGTAGCGCGCCGTTCCGGCACGAGTCAGGCGCAACGGAGTCGTGTCGATCCCGACTCTCATGCGAGGGCCGCCGCGAACGCATCGAGGTGGACGCGCCCGTTCTCGTGCCAGGTGAACCGCGCGGCATGCTCGCGGCCGCGCCGTGAGAGCTCGGCCCGCTCCGCGACCGCGCGCTTGATCCCGGCCGCGATCGCCTCGGGGCTCTCCGGGTCGATGCGGACCGCCGCGTCCCCGCACGCCTCGTCGAGCGACGGGTGCGACGAGACGACGCACGGTGTCCCGCACGCCATCGCCTCGACCACGGGCATGCCGAAGCCCTCGAAGCGCGACGGGTAGACGAAGGCCTGCGCGCCGCGGTAGAGGCTCGACAGCTCCGCGTACGGCGTGTAGCCGAGCAGCCGCACGCCCGGGACGTCCAGCTGCGGTTGTGCGCCCCAGCCGGCGCTGCCCGCGACGGCGAGCTGGATTCCGTCGCCGAGGAGGCGGAACGCGTCGACGAGCGTCTGCAGATTCTTCCGCGGCTCGAGCGTCGCGACGCTGAGGACGTATGGGCCGCCGAGTTCGGCGCGCGGCCCGTCCCGCGTGAACTGCTCGTCGACGCCGGGGTAAGCGACGCGGACGCGGTCGGCCGGAACGCCCAGCAGCTCGACGACGTCGTCCGCGGTGAACCGGGAGTTCGTGAAGACGAGGTCGCACGTCCGCGCGGCGTGGCGGTACTTCGCGGCGTGCATGCGTCGGGTTCGCGGGTGCACCCACGCCGGAAAGCGCAACGGGACGAGGTCGTGCACCATCGTCGAGCGGATGCCGCCCCGCTGCTGCGGATACATCCAGTCGCTGAAGTGGAAGGCGTCGAGCGGTCCCACAACCCGCTCGACCGGCGGCCGGCCGAGCTTGCTCCACGCCGTGCGCACCGCGTGCGCGAGCGGCAGCGTCGGTACGCAGTGCTCGACCGGTATCCCGTCGAGCGCCGTCTCGATCTCGCGGCGGCCGGATGCGGTCGCGGGCGCGAACGCGACGAGCTCGTGCGCGCCCTCCGCCGCCAACAGCGAGCCGCGGATGTAGTTGCCCACGCCCGTCCGCGGATGCGAGAGCGGGCTCACGTCGACCACCACTCTCACCTGGAGGGTCGGTACTCGATCCGGTCGAAGTGCGCGCCGAGCTCCCGGTTGTCGCCGTTGCCCGGAACCTTGGTCGGCGTGACCGTGAAGCGGACGTCGCAGCGGCCTTGGATCGGGACGACGAGCGTGCGGAACTGATGCGGACGCAGCGTGAAGATCATCGGGGCCCCGCCGGCGACGGCGACGATCTGCTGACCGCGCGGGAAGAGCGTCGGGTCGCTGTGGACGTGGACGACGAGCCGGCCGCCGCGGCAGTTCGCTCGGAACCATTCGACGTCGGCTTTCGACCACGTGTCGTTCGGCCAGAGTCCCACGAGCCGCGTCGCGGTCCGCGCGGGCGGGGTGACGCGATAGAGAACCATCCCTCGTTCCACGTCCCGTGCGACCGGCGTTCCGAGCAGCTGCGTCGAGTTGTCGATCAGGACGTAGCGCGCGTCGATCGTCGCGCCGCCCGTGGTGCGAAGGACGCCCGTCTCGCGGTCGATCGCGACCTTCGTCTCCGGCATCGCGTCGGCGCCGGGCAGCGGCGCGCCGAGATCGTAGACGCGCTTCACGCTGCGGTTGAAGAACTCGTTCTCCCAGATCGAGAACGGGTTGCCGCGGTTCGTCCAGAGGGCCGCGACCTCCGCGTCGCTGCCGACCTTGTCGTCGATCCACGTGCGGTCGCCCGTGCGGATGCCCTGGTAGAGGGCGCCGAAGGAGGCGTCGCGGAAGCTGTAGTGCCAGAGCTCGAGCGGCACCCACGTGAAGAGGAATCCCGCAACGACGAGCACGGGCAGCCACGGCGCGTGGCGGCGGGGCAACCAGAAGAACGCGGCCGCGAGCGTCAGAGAGGTGAGCACCACGATCAGCGGCACCGTCGCGTCGCCGACCAGCGTGTCGCGCACGTACCACCAGGGACGCAGGCCGACTGTGTCCGACTCCGAGCTCACGCCGCCGAGCAGCGTCGAGAACGGGAGCGCAGCCGGCAGGACTGCGGCCGCGATCCCAGCGGCCACGGTTGAGCGCGGCGGCCGGGGCTGACCGCGTTCGATCCACGCGAGCAGCGCGATCGCGAACAACGGCATCAGGTAGAAGAGGTTCCGCTCCTCGACGCGCTCCGAGTAGCGCGACGCGAACACGGCCACCTCGAGGACGAGCCAGAAAGACGCGGTCACCGCCGCAGCGGCGAAGATCCGGAGCCTCCTGTCCATGTGTCGCGCCGTCGCGACGACGACGATCAGCGCGGCGAACGGGAGCACCCACAGCGCGAGATCGAGCTCCGCGACGTGGTAGAGCAGCCAGCGGAAGGACGGCCACGCCTGGTAGCCGCCGCTGCCGGTGACGCTGTAGTTGCCGAGCGCGGCGGTCGGCGAATGTCCCCGGGCGACCTCGAAGAGGATCACGGCGAGCCCACCGGCGAGCGTGACTCCGTACAGCGGCGCGAACGCCGCCAGCCGGCGGGGCCGGCCGCGCTCGATCCACGCGAGCGCGAGCGGCGCGGTCAGCGCGGCGATGACGAGCGCGACCGCCTGCGCGCGGGTCAGGAACAGGATGACGCAGAGCGCGAGCACGAGCAGCTGCCTTCTCGCGGTCGGCCGCTCGAGCATCGAGACGAGTGCGAGCGCGAAGCAGAGGAAGAGCGGATAGAACGCGTTCTCCGTCATCAGCGTTCCCGCGTAGGCCAGCGACGGCAGTACGACCGCGAGCGCGGCCGCCGCCAGCGCCGTGCCGCGGCGCAGCACGCGCCGTGCGAGGAAGTAGGCGGGGACGGCCGCGAGCGACATCAGCACGGCGTTGATCGCCTTCGCCGCCCCGTAGACCGTCGGAACCGAGTCGAACAGCTTGTACGGGATCGCGAGGATCGCCGGATAGACGATTCCGTAATTCGCGTGCGCGCCGCGGATCAGGAAGTGGCCGGTGTCCGCGAAGCTGCGCGCGGTGTCGGAGTAGACGAGCTCGTCGACCATGATCCAGGGCGCGACGACGCGCCGCGCGAGCAGAAACTGGACGACCGACGACACGAGCACGATCGCGCCGAGCCAGAACCAGACCGGTGCCCTTCCCAGCCATGCCCCGGGACCTGGACCGGGGAAGGTCCCGGGACCTGTCCCGTCGGGACCAAGGCCGAGCTCCGCCAGGCGGGGGGCGAGGAGCTCCGGGTCGACGCCCGTGTCGGCCGCTGCGGCCGCGACCTCGCGCAGCACCTTGCCGTCGACCTTGCTGCCGCCTGCGGCTTCCTCGAGCGCGGCGGCGTAGCGCTCCGCGACCGTTTCGAGGTCGTGCTCGCGCTCGATGTAGTCCTTCGCCGCCCGGCCCATCGCGGGGGATGCGGCGACGCGCTCGAGCGCGGCAGCGAGCCGGTCGACCTCGTCGTCGCCGCCGGGCGAAACCTTGACGGCAACCTCGTCCGGGAGCTCCGCGAACCAGCCGACGTCGCTGACGACGAGTGGCTTGCCGAGCGCAAGTGCGCGGATCGCCGTGCCCGACGTCTCGCCCATCGTCGGTGCCCGCAGCGCGACGACCGCGTCGCACGCGGCCATCAGCGACCAGAGGCGCTCCTCCTCGACGTAGTCCTCGCGAATCACGCCCTCGCGGTCGAGGCCGAGCCGATCGATCCGCCCGTCGAGATCGAACCCCGGCGACTCGGCGCCGACGAGCAGCAGCCGCGCTCCGGGGTGTGCGCGTCGCACGCGCGCGAATGCCTCGAGCAGCTCCGGAATCCGTTTGCTCTCGTTCACGTGCCCGAACGCGCCGAAGAGCGGCGACCCCTCGACGCGCGCCGGCTCGACGTCCGGCGGCGTCCACGCCGGATGCGGAATCACCCACAGGGGTCCGTCGTATCCCCCCTCGCGCGCTCGTGCGGCGACGTACTGCGAGTGGACGATCAGCCCGGTCGCTCGGTCGAGCACCTCGCCCGCGAGCGGGAACTCCTCCGGCCGCACCTCCCAGAGCGGCGGCACGCGCCCTTCGAGCACGCCGTAGCCGAGCAGCCGGCCGGGAACGCCCGCCTCGCGCTCCATCGCGGCGAGATATGCGTGGCCGTCCTTGCGCCCGATCGTCAGCCCGGCGACGAGATGGTGGAGGACGAAGTCGTGGAGCACGACGACGCCCGGCCGCCGGCGCAACGCGTCGACGATCCAGCCGTGCGCGTCGGGGTTGTTGCCGATGTGGTAGACGGCAACGTCCGCATCGGCCGGCGGGCGCGTGCGTCCCGGGCGAACGACCGCCACGTCGAGCAGCTGCGACAGCGCCGGCAAGAGCAGCGCGCTGTAGTCCGCGATGCCGCTCGTGTCCGGCGGCAGCGGGCTGAAATAGGCAACTCTCACGCGGCCAGGAGTCGGTCGATGCAGGAGTCCCAGGTCACCGTGCGCGCGATCTCACGGCCCGCGCGGCCGAGCGTGCGCGCCTCGTCGGCGTGCTCGCGCAGCCACGCGCAGGCACGCGCGAGCTCGTCCACGCGCGGCTCGACGACGAGGCCGGTCTGCCGGTCGCGCACGATGTCGAGCGGGCCGCCCGCGTCGGTCATCGTCAGCACCGGCTTCTCGGAGAGGAACGCCTCGAACGGCACCATCCCGAAGTCCTCGTCGACCGGCGCGTAGTAGACGCCGAGGCAGCGCGCGTAGAGCGCGGCGAGCTCCTCGTCGGACACGCGCCCGGTGAAGCGCGCGCGCCCGTCGAGCCCGCGGCGCGCGGCGATCCCCTCGAGCCGCGCCCGGTCCGGCCCTTCGCCCGCGATCACGATCTGCAGCGCAGGATCCGCGGCGGCGGCCTCGAGCAGCAGGTCGATCCGCTTTGCACGGTCGAGCCGGTTGACGGAGAGGATGAAGTTCTCGTAGCCCTCGCAGCGATACTCGAGCGGCGCGGGCGGGTGCGGCATGATCTCGGCGGCGAGTCCCGTCGACGCGTCCAGCCGCGCGGCGACGTTGCGGGACGTCGCGAAGATCCGCTTCGCCTCGCCGAGTGCCGTGCGCTCGAGCTCGAGCACCTTCCGCCGCAGCGCGCGGTCGCCGGCGCTCTCCGAGAACTGGCCGAGCTCGGTGCGGTCGAGATCCCACGCCTGACGGAACTGGTGCAGCAGCCAGACGACCTTGTTCGGATGGCGGACGGCGTACGACGGAAATTTCGTCGCTACGACGAGCTCGATCGGCCGCCCGTTCGACTCCTCGAGGTCGAGCAGCCGCCAGAGAAACGCCTGCGTCAGGACACGCTCGCCGGGATACCACTTGAACGGCACCGTGACGAGGTCGACCTCGTGCTCCCGCCGACGCAGCTCGCCGACGAGGTCGTCCGCGAAGATCTCGGCGCCGCCTCGCTCGAACGGCACCTGGGGGGCGCAAACGGCTATCCGCATCTACCAGTCCTGCTCGGAACGTCTGGTCTGCGCCTCGAGCGCGTCGACACGCCGCGAGAGGTCGTCCACGAGCCGTAGGAGCGCGTCGTTGACGATCCGCTGATCGGCGAGCGCGGGCTCGACGTACCACCGCATCAGCTTCCGCAGGACGCGCTTGACCTGGAACGCGAGCCACCCCTTCGGCCCCGGCCGCCGCTCGAGCGGCCTGTCCGCGCTGACCGGCCAGAAGCGCTCGGCGAGCCCCCGTACGGCCGCGGGATCCCGCTTGTCCCGGTCGAGGGCGTCACGCAGCCGCTCGTAGACGTCGTCGACCGTTTCCACCGGGCCGATTGTAAAGACGGCCTGTTACGAACTCGTGAGCGTGGGCGCGCCGCGGAGCCGCTCCAGCTCGGCCTCGACGAGCAGCCGGACGAGCTCCGAGAATCGGACCTCGGGCTCCCAGCCCAGTTTCCGACGGGCCTTCGACGCGTCGCCGACCAGGTCGTACAGCTCCGCGGCGCCGCGGCGCAGGGACTGATCGATCTGCACGTACCGCTCCCAGTCGAGGTCGACGTGCTCGAAGGCGAGCTCGACGAGCTCGTGGACGCTGTGCAGCTCGCCGGTCGCGATCACGTAGTCGTCCGGTGCGTCCTGCTGCAGCATCAGCCACATCGCGCGGACGTAGTCGCCCGCATAGCCCCAGTCGCGGCGTGCGTCGAGGTCGCCGAGCCACAGCTCGCCGGAGAGCCCGAGGGAGATCGATGCGGCGGCGTTCGCGACCTTGCTCGGAAGGAAGTCGAGCGGCCGACGCGACGACTCGTGGTTGTAGAGGATTCCGCCGGACGCATGCAGGCCGTACCGCCGCCGGTAAGAGCGGACGATGAAGTGGCCGTACGCCTTCGCGACGCCGTACGGCGTCACCGGCGCGAGCGGCGTCTGCTCGGTCTGCGGCACCTCCGCCGGCTCGCCGAAGATCTCGCTCGACGACGCCTGGTAGACGCGGATCGAGTCGTCGGCCGCGCGGATCGCCTCGAGCAGCGACGTGACGCCGACCGCCGCGAACTCCGCCGTCACGACGGGCTGCTTCCACGACATCGGGACGAACGACGGCGACGCGAGGTTGTAGACCTCGTGCGGGCGGCAACCGCGCAGCACCTCGACGAGCGCGAGCTGGTCGAGCAGGTCGGCCTGGATGAGCTCGACCCGATCGCGAATCCCGTCGAGGTTCTCGTAGCGCGCCGACACCGGGCGGCGGACGAGCCCGTACACCTCGTAGCCGCGGTCGAGCAGCAGCTCTGCGAGCAGCGAGCCGTCCTGCCCGCCGATCCCGGTGATGAGTGCGCGCCGGCGCATCGGAACCAAGGCTAGTGGAGGGCCCGTACGTAGGCCCAGGCGTCGCGGAGGCCGAAGCGCGCGACAGCCACGAGCAGCAGGCCGTAGATCAGGCACCCGACGACGGCCGCGACGACGGCCCCGAAGACCGACGAGGCGCCCCAGAACGCGACGACGGCCGCACCGCCGACGACGAGCGAGAGCCTCGCGAGCGCGACGGCCGCCGTGAGCAGCGCCTTGTGCGAGATCTCCCAGAGCAGCACGCCGGCAACGAGCGCCGTCGGCACCGCGAGCGCGAGCGCGATGCCGGTCATCCCCCATGCCTGGCGGAATAGGTACGAGACGCCGACGTCGACCCCGATCGCCACGAGCGAGAGCGGGACGAGCACGCGCCG
>VAWW01000117.1 GCA_005884575.1 Actinomycetota bacterium | reverse complement strand
CGTAGATGCTCACAGCTCTCGCCTCCTGTGCTCCGATGGACAGACAGATCGAACACCCGCACGAGTACTCCAACCAAACCGGACGCGTAGCGTGCTCAATGCGCTCCTTGGTCGGCGATTCGGAGGGGCAGGACGCGTGCGTCCGGGTAGCGGCGTTGCAGTTCCGTTGCAACCGTTGAGGGGTCTGACCCCTGCTTTTCGACCCACACCACGACGGACGGGCCGGAGCCGGACAGCGTGACGCCCGCCTGGCCCGCGACGGGGTCGTCGCGGAGCTCCTGCAGGAGCGGCGCGTCGGGCGCGCGGTAGGGCTCGTGCAGCCGGTCGTGGAAGGCGTCGGCGAGGAGCTTCGCGTCGCCCGAGGCGACGGCGGCCCCGAGCAGGGCAGCCTGCGCGGCTGCCGCGGCTGCCTCGTGGTGCGGCAGGGTCTCCGCTGATCCGGCAGCACGAGGACCGGCGAGAGCGGCAAGTCGCCGGCGATACGCGCCGTGTGCGGTCCGGCGCCGTTCTGCCAGATCAGACAGACGCCGCCGTGGAGCGCGGCCGCGAGGTTGTCGGCGTGGCCCTCGAGCGGCAGGCCGAGCCGCAGCAGCTCGTCGGTCGGGATCTCGCGGCCGTTGACGGCCGCGCCGGCGACGAGGCCCGCGGCGATCGTCGCAGCGGAGGAGCCGAGACCGCGCTCGAGCGGGATCCGATTGACGAAGCGGAAGCGGTACTGCTCGACGGGCGCGACCAGCGAGAACGCGCGCAGCGCGAGGTGCCCGTCGTCGGTGCGGAGCTCGGCGGCGCCCTCGCCCTCGACGACGACCGCATGGTCGCCCTCCTCGACGTGCAGCTCGTTCCAGAGGTCGAGCGCCGCGGCGGCGCAGTCGAACCCGGGCCCGAGGTTGGCGGTCGACGCGGGCGCGCGGACGATCACGATCCCACCTGCCCGAAACAGACATGTCTGGCGGCAGCCGCCGTAACAGAAGTGTGACGAACAATCCACAACGCGCCCCTTCGGGAGGTGTCTCGGTGCCAGCCCAAGGCTCCAGGAGTGAGACGCGTTGTCCACAGGGTCACGAGCACACCTCGGCGAGAATTGCCTCAACGGTAGGCTCGACGAGCGTCGCGCCCGCCGTCAACACATCCACTGCGGCCGTGTCCTTGAGGCCGTGACCCGTGAGCACGCAAACAACGGTGGTGCCAGGCACCAGGGTGATGTGCGCGAGCGCCGCGAGGCCCGCGGCGGAGGAGGGCTCGCAGAAGACGCCCTCGCGGCTCGCGATCTCGAGCCACGCGTCGGTGATCTCCTCGTCGCGCACCGAGACGAGCTCGGCGCGGCCGTCCGCGACGAGCGCGGCGACCTCGTGGGCGTGCGCGGGCTCGGCGATCCGGATCGCGGAGGCGATCGTGTGCGCGCGCTCGCTCGCCTGGCCGCCGATCAGGCGCAGGGTCGCGCCCTCCTCGGCGAATCCCTTCGCGTACGCGGTGATGTTGCCGCCGCCGCCGTAGGGCAGCGCAAGCACGTCGGGCACGCGACCGAGCTGCTCGATCACCTCGAACGCCGCCGTCTTCTGCCCCTCGATCCGGTGCGGGTTGAGCGAGTTGACGAGCGCGAACGTGCCGCGGTCGGAAAGCTCCTGGCATGAGCGCAACGCCTCGTCGAAGGTGCCGCGCACCTCGAGCACGCGCGCGCCGACGGCGCGCGCCTGCGCCTGCTTCGGCGCGGCGATCGCGCCCACAGGCGTCAGCACGACGGCCGGCAGACCGGCGCGCGCAGCGTACGCGGCGGCCGACGCCGCCGTGTTTCCCGTCGACGCGCACACGACACCCTCCGCCCCGTCCTCGACCGCCTTCGCGACCGCGACGCACATGCCCCGATCCTTGAACGAGCCGGTCGGATTCGCGTCTTCGAACTTGAACCAGAGCTCCACCCCGAGCCGCTCCGACAACCGCTCCGAGCGCACCAGCGGCGTCCCGCCCTCGCCGAGCGTCAGCTCCGGCGTTGCCGGCCCGACCGGCAGCCGGTCGCGCCAGCGGGCGATCACGCCCATCCGAGCTCCGCCACCCCACGCTCCGAGACGACCGGATAGGCCAGCGGCGGCTTGCGCACCTCGTCGAAGCCGGAGATCGCCGCCAGCGCCTCCTTGAGCGAACCTTCGCGCGCCTCGTGCGTGACGACGTGCAGCGCCGCGCCCTCGCCGTTCGGGTGCTGCAGCAGGCGCGCGATCGAGACGTCGCGCTCCGCCAGCGCCTCGGCGACGCGCGCGAGCACGCCGGGCCGGTCTTCGACCTTGAGGTGGAAGTAGAACGGCGAGCGGTGCTCGCCCGGACCGAGCTTCGGCAGCTCGCGCCAGGCGGCGTCGTTCTGCAGGAAGCCGGTGCCCATCGTTCCGATCACGCTGACCATGTCGGCGATCACCGCCGATGCGGTCTCGACGCCGCCGGCGCCCGGCCCCTCGAGCGTGATCTCGCGGATCGCATCGCCCTGCAGCATGACGGCGTTGAACGCGCCCTCGACGGCCGCCAGCGGATGGTGCCGGTCGACGAGCGCCGGGCCGACGCGCACGTCGACCTTGCCGTCCTCGAGCCGCGCGGCCCCAATCAGCCGGATCACCATCTCGAGCTCGCGCGCTGCCGCAACGGCGAGTGGGTCGATCGTGTCGATCCCGACGGTGTCGACGTCGGCGAGCTCGTAGCGCGAGTTGAACGCGACTGTGGCGAGGATCGCCATCTTCGCCGCCGCGTCGGCACCGGAGACGTCGTCGGTCGGGTCGGCCTCGGCGTAGCCCTTCGACTGCGCCTCCGCGAGTGCCTCCTCGTAGGTCTTGCCGCCCTCCATCTCGGTGAGCATGAAGTTGGTCGTGCCGTTGACGATCCCGAGCACGCGGTGCACGTTCGTGACGACGAGCGACTCGCGCAGCACCTTGATCACCGGGATCGCGGCGCAGACGCTTGCCTCGAAGCGCAGCTGCACGCCCGACTCCGACGCCGCAGCGAACAGCTCGGCCCCGCGCCGCGCGACCATCTGCTTGTTTGCGGAGACGACGTTCTTTCCGCTGCGCAGGCAGTCGAGCACGTAGCCGCCGGTCGGCTCCACGCCGCCCATCACCTCGGCGATCACCTTGATCGAGGGATCGCCGACGATCTCGTCGATGTTCGTCGTCAGCACCCCCTCGGGCGCGGGCCACGTGCGCTCCTTGTCGAGATCGCGGACGAGCGCCTTGACAACGCGCAGCCGATGGCCGGTCGCGCGCTCGATGTCGTCCGCCTGCTCGTTCAGCAGGCGGTTGACAGCCGCGCCGACCGTGCCGTAGCCGAGCAGCGCGACAGGGACGTCAACCGACGCCATGCGCCTCCGGCACTTCCCGGCGGCCCAGACCTGCTCGATCTCGGTCTCGGCGAGCTTCGCGCGCGCCTCGGCGAGCGCGGGTGCGCCGCGATCCATCTCTGCGATCCACTCCTTCGCGAACGACCCGTCCTGGATCGCCCTGAGCACCTTGCGCATGTTCTCGCGCACGTGCTCGTCGACGACTCGCGGGCCGACCGCGTGCGAGCCGTACTCGGCCGTGTCGGAGA
>VAWW01000014.1 GCA_005884575.1 Actinomycetota bacterium | reverse complement strand
TTCACGCGGCCGCGCGCAACATCGTCGTCTCGACGAGAAATCCCCGCGACGACTTCGACGTCAACATCGGCGGGACGCTGAACGTTCTGCTTGCGGCGCGCGAGGTCAGGCCGAGCCGCGTCGTCTATACGTCGTCCGCCTCCATTTACGGCAACCCGCGGTATCTCCCGATCGGCGAGGACGAGCCCGTCAACTTGCTCAGTCCGTACGCGGTGTCGAAGTTCGCCGGCGAGGGATATTGCAAGGCTTTCTACGAGAGCTACGACCTTCCAACGACGGTCGTCCGCTACTCCAACGTTTTCGGTCCTGGGCAGACGCCTGCAAACCCCTATTGCGGTGTGGTGGCGAAGTTCTTCGAGGCCGCGATTGCGAACGAACCGCCGCAGATCCACGGGGACGGAGAGCAGACGCGGGACTACACCTTCATCGACGATGCCGTCGACGCGACGATCAGCGCAGCCTTCTCGCCGAGGGCACCGGGTCAGGCCTACAACGTCGGGACCGGTCGAGAGACGTCGGTAAATCAGCTCGCCCGGCTGATCCTCGAGATCACGGGTGCATCCGTCGACCCGCAGCACATCGACCGGAGAGACATCGACAACATCCGGCGGCGTGTGGTGAACATCGAGAAGATCCGCCGCGAGTTGCGATGGACGCCGGAAGTGACGCTGGAGCGGGGATTGCGCAAGGCCCACGCATGGATGCGTGAGGGAGCCGGTCTCACGCCCGTTTGACGGCCCTTTCGACGGCCCTGTAAGAGTTTTCGCCTTTTCTCGCATATAGGGGCCAAACGGAAAGACGAGCAGGTGCCCGAGGAGGCGATATGACGAGATTTTGGAACCGGGGAGAGGACGAGGTCGAGGGGACGCTCAGGAGCGACCGTCCGCGTGCCGGGGACGATCTCGTCCGCGCGATCCAGGCGCGCGGCCGCGCCAGCCGTCCTGCTGTCACGTCGACGAGGCTTGCGCTTGCCGGTGTGCTCACCGCCGCGATGCTGGCGATGTTCGCGGCCTTCGGCGGCGTCGGCTATGCCGGCTCTGCGGTCAGTAAGGTCGCGCGGGCAGCGCACATCACGCAAGCCGCGCATGTCACGCATGCCGCGAAGTCGTCGCAGTCGTCGAGTCATAGGAGCAGTGAGGGCGGGCGGTCCTCGCACAAGGGCGACGAGGGCAACAAAGGCAACAACGAACACGGCGACAACAACCAAGGCGACGACGAAGGCGACAACGGGGACGACGAAGACAACGAGGCGAACGATCAGTACAAGGAGCAGCGAAAGGCGTGCCTCAGGGCTGCGAGGGCGCAGTTCAAGATGGACCATGACAAGGCGAAGTACAAGGCTGCCAAGGCCGCCTGCAAAGCGCAGTTCCCGAAGCCCCACGGCCACGGCCACGGCCACGGGGACGACGACTAGCCGCTGAGCTCGATGCGGCGTAGAAGGGGCGGGGCGAATGCCCGCCCCTTCGCTTTTCCGGTACCACGCGTCGGCACCGCTCGCGCGCTCTGACGTAGCTGGGCTCTGCGCCGACCGCCGATCTTGTGCCGCAGCCCGCGGCCGGGCGAGGGCGCGGCACCGCTTCTCCTGCTCGGCTGGGCTGATGGACGAGTCGCCGCTGCGTCCGCGCACGTCTGAGACGCGGACGTAAAGGTCGAGGGGCCGAGTAACCTTCCTGGGGCTCATGGGAACCTGCCTCCTCTAGCCATGTGGCATCGTCGATACCACGTCACGACGTTCGGCTGCCAGATGAACGCTCACGACTCGGAGCGGATCAAGGGCATGCTCGAGGAGCTCGGGCTCGGCGAGGCGGCTGTGCCCGAGGACGCCGACGTGATCGTCTTCAACACCTGCACGATCCGCGAGAAGCCCGACCAGCGGTTCGCCGCGCACATGGGCGAGGCCGCGGCGCGCAAGCGCGAGCGGCCGGACACGGTGATCGCTGTCGGCGGCTGCTACGCCGAGGCGCAGCGCGAGCGCCTCTTCGAGCTCTACCCGCAGGTCGACGTCGCCTTCGGCCCTGGGACGATCCCGCATCTCGGAGAGTGGCTCGGCGCCGGCGGGTTCGGGGTCGAGCGCGGCCGCTTCGGCACCGGTGACGAGCGGCGGTTCGCGGGCACGCTGCCGATGCATCGCGAGCGCCGCTTCCAGGCGTGGGTGCAGATCTCGATGGGCTGCAACTCGAGGTGCGCGTACTGCATCGTGCCCACGGTGCGCGGCCGCGAGGTGAGCCGGCGGCCGGGCGAGATCCTCGCGGAGGTCGAGCGGCTCGCAGGTGAAGGCGTCCGCGAGATCACGCTGCTCGGCCAGAACGTCAACTCGTACGGCCGCGACGTGGGCAGCGGCTTCGCGGAGCTGCTGCGCGCGTGCGACGCGGTCGACGGAATCGAGCGGATCCGTTTCACGAGCCCGCACCCGAAGGACTTTCGAGCGCCGGTGATCGAGGCGATGGCCGAGTGTGCGACCGTCTGCGAGCACGCCCACCTGCCATTGCAGTCGGGCTCGACGCGAATCCTCAAGGCGATGCGCCGCACCTACGGCCGCGAGCGCTACTTCGAGCTCGTGGGCGACCTGCGCGACGCGATCCCGGACCTTGCGCTCACGACGGACATCATCGTCGGCTTCCCCGGCGAGACGGATGTGGATTTCGGCGAGACGATCGAGGTCGTCGAGGAGGTCGGCTTCGACGGCGCCTTCACGTTCGTCTACTCGCCGCGCGCGACGACCGAGGCGGCCGCGATGCCCGACCAGGTTCCCGAGGACGTGAAACGTGACCGGATCGAGCGCCTCGTCGAAGTCGTGCAGCGTGTCGCGCGCGAACGGAACGAGCAGCGGGTCGGACTGGTCGAGGAGGTCCTCGTCGAGGGCCCGAGTCGCCACGGCGACGGCCTCTTACGCGGACGGACGCGGCGCAACATCACTGTCAACTTCGCCGGAACGGCGTCGCCGGGCGAGCTCGTCGCAGTCCGCATCGACGGTGCGACGTCGACGACGCTGCGCGGCGAGCAACTCTCCGCCGCCGCGGCCTGGTCCGGCTAGTCCACGCGCCGCAGGCGGCGCAACCCGACGGCGGCCGGCACGACCGGCAGCCACAGGTTGAAGATCCGGTACGTGAAGACGCCGAGCAGCGCGGCGGCGAGCGGGAAGCCCGTCCAGAGCAGCGCGAACGGCAGGAGCGCCTCGACGGCGCCCGCGCCGGCGAACGGAAGCGTCCGCCGAGTCAACGCATACCCGGTCGCGTAGCCGACGACGAGCTGCGCGATTCCCGGCGCCGAGCCCTCGAAGGCGTGGAGGCAGGCCCACAGGCAGAGGATGTCGCCGAACCAGTAGACCGCCGTGCCGAGCGGGCCGGCGAGGTGACTCCGCACGAAGAGGCAGCGCAGCACGTGAATCGAGTCGAGGGCCTCCGCGAGGGCGCTGCGCACGCGCCCGCGGCCGCGAAAGCGTACGCGGTGCTCGACCGCGAACAGCGCCGCGACGAACCCGAGCGGGACGGCGATCGCCCATGGCAGCGTGATGCCCGCGTTCGGATGGTGAACGCCCTGCGCGAGCAGCAGGATCGAGGCGATGCACGCGGCGGGAGCGAGCAGCGCGTACTCGAGCGCGCCGAGTCCGAGCACCCGAACGCGTGCCTCGCGGTCGGAGACGCCGCGGTCGCGGAAGGCGAGCAGGTCGACCGCGAAGCCGCCCTGCATCACGAACGGGCCGAAGCCCGTCGACACGAGCGCGGCGGCATCGGTCGCAGCGATCTCCGGCCCCTTCTCGACCCGCGCGACCTCGCGGTACGCAGCGATGTAGCCGAGGTAGGCGATCAACTCACCGGCGACCGCGACGAGCAGCCACGTACCGTCCACTGCGCGCAGCCGGTCGTAGACCGCGTCGAAGCCGGCGGTCGAGGCCACGCCCACGAGCGCCGCCAGCGAGAGGAGGCTCGCTCCGAGGACGAATGCGGCGAGAGCCCGGCGGCCATGCTCGAGGTGGGTGCGAGTGACGAAGTTCTTCACGTGGATCCACTTGGAAAACGCCGGGCGAGCCAGAATGGGCTCGCTGTGACCGGTCTCACGATCGCGATCTTCGGCCCCACGGCGAGCAGAAAGACCGCTGTCGCGGAGGCGCTCGCCAAGCGTACCGCGGGCGAGCTCGTATCCGCGGACGCCCTGCAGGTCTACGAGGGCCTGCCGATTCTGACCAACCAGTCGCCGCATCCAACACGTCTGGTCGGCATCTGGCCGCTCGAGCGTGAGGCCTCGGTCGGGGCATATGCGCCGCTCGCACATGAGGCAATCGACACGATCCTCGGCGAAGGGCGGACGCCGATCGTCGTCGGCGGGACGGGCCTCTACCTGCGGGCGGCGCTGGCCGAGCTCGATCTGCCGCCGGCACCGGCGCCCGGGGCACGGGGGCGCTGGCAACGGCTCTACGACGAGGAGGGGCCGGAGCGCGCGCACGCGCGGCTCGCCGAGCTCGACCCGGCCGCCGCCGCCGCCGTCCACGCGAACGACCGGCGCCGCGTCGTGCGGGCGCTCGAGCTCGCCGAGGCGGGCGCGTCGCTCGCGCCCGGGCAGGACCGGCTCTGGGCGGTCGAGACGCGGCACCCGACGCTGATCGCCGGCCTCGACGTGCCGAAGGCGGAGCTCGACCGCCGGATCGAGCAGCGGACGCGCGCGATGTTCGAGGCCGGCGTCGAGGACGAGGTGCGTCGCGCGCTCGCCGGCCCGATCTCGGCGACGGCGCGGAAGGCGCTCGGGCTCGAGGAGATCGCGACGCTGCCGCGCGACGAGGCCGCGGCGGCGATCACGGCGCGGACCCGCCGCTACGCCGCGTACCAGCGCAAGTGGATGCGGCGCATTCCCGGCATCGTTATGGTCGCTGCCGACCGCCCGCCGGGCGAGGTCGCGGATGAGATCCTCGAGATGGCACGCGCACGGGAACGTCTACCTGCTGGCGGAGCAGGCTGACCTGACGCCCGAGCGCGTTCGTGCGGGGGCGCCCGGCACCGACGGCATCGTCGAGGTGCTCTCGGCCGGCGACGACGAGGCGGAGGTCGTGATCTGGAACCCGGACGGCTCGACCGCCGAGCTTTCCGGCAACGGCACGCGCATCGCGGCCAAGTGGCTCGCAGCACGAACCGGCGCCGAGACCGTGCAGATCCGCGTCCGCGGCGGCCGCACGGTCACCGCGCACATGCTCGACGGGGGGCTCGTCGAGACGGACATGGGCGAGGTCGAGGTGAGCGAGCCGGAGACCGTCGACGGGATCGAGCTGATCCGCGTGTCGGTCGGGAACCCGCATGCCGTCGTGCGCGGCAACCCGGACGAGATCGGCCGTATCGGCCCGCTGCTCGAGACGCACGAGCGCTTCCCGGACCGCACGAACGTGCAGATCGTCCACGTCGACGGCCCGGGCGAGGTGAGCGGGCGGATCTGGGAGCGGGGCGTGGGGGAGACGACCGCCTCGGGGACGAGCGCGGTCGCGGTCGCGGCTGCGACGCACGACGACGGCGACGTGCTCGTGCGCTTCCCCGGCGGCGACCTCCGCGTTCGGCTCGAGGGCGGCCGAGCCTGGTTGACCGGGCCGGCGGAGCGGTTGGACTAGCCGCCGAGAACGCGCTCGATCTCGGCGAGCTCGTCGTCGGCGAAGTCGAGCCGGTCGATCGTGCGGACGTTGTTCTCGAGCTGCTCGACGCTGCTTGCGCCGACGAGCGTCGAGATGACGCGCGGGTCCCGCAGCGTCCATGCGAGCGCCGTCTGCGCGAGGGTCTGCCCGCGGCGTGCGGCGATCACGTTCAGCGCGCGCACGGTCTCGATCACCTCGCCCGTCAGCATCTGCGGCGTCAGGAAGCGCCCGACGCTCGCGCGCGACCCCACGGGAATCCCGTTCAGGTAGCGGTCGGTGAGGATCCCCTGCTGCAGCGGCGAGAAGACGATGCAACCGATCCCGACCTCCCCGACCGCGTCCAGGAGCTCCGGCTCGATCCAGCGGTTGAGCATCGAGTACGACGGCTGATGCAGCACGAACGGGGTGCCGAGTCCGCGCAGGATCTCCGCCGCACGTCGCGTCTGCTCCGCGTCGTAGGACGAGATGCCGACGTAGAGCGCCTTGCCCTGCCGCACCGCGCTGTCGAGCGCACCCATCGTCTCCTCGAGCGGCGTCTCCGCGTCCGGCCGGTGGGAGTAGAAGACGTCGATGTAGTCGAGGTCCATCCGGCCGAGGCTCTGGTCGAGGCTCGCGAGCAGGTACTTGCTCGAGCCGCCGTCGCCGTACGGGCCCGGCCACATGTCCCAGCCGGCCTTCGTCGAGATCACGAGCTCGTCGCGATACCGGCCGAGGTCCCTGCGGAGGATGTCGCCGAACGTCTCCTCGGCCGACCCGTACGGCGGCCCGTAGTTGTTCGCGAGGTCGAAGTGGGTGACGCCGAGATCGAACGCGCGGCGCGCGATCGCCCGGCTGCGCTCGAGCGGCGACACGGCGCCGAAGTTGTGCCAGAGCCCGAGCGAGATCGCCGGCAGCTGGAGCCCGCTGCGGCCGCAGCGCCGGTAGACCATCCGGTCGTAGCGTGTCTCGGCTGCGCGGTAGACTTCGGTCATCGTGTGGTGGCGGGGCGCGCTCATTCTGATGGTCGCCGCGCTCGGCGTTGCGCTGATTGTCGCGTGGGGCTGGCGTGCCGGAATCGTCTACGCGTTCTTCCTCGCGGTCGCGCTCTTGCAGACGATGTTCCTCGTTCTCTGGGGCAGAATCGCGCGGCGCGGGGGCGGCTGGTACTTCGACCGCCGGCTGCGTTAGGCGCCGATCTGGTACTCCCGTAGGACGTCGTTGAGGCTCGTCTTCAGGTTGGTCGAAGCGCTGCGCTTGCCGATGATCAGCGCGCAGCCGACCTGGTAGGTGCCGGCCGGAAACTCCTTCGGCCGCGTCCCGGGGACGACGACGGAATTCGGCGGCACGTAGCCGCGATGCTCGACCGGCTCCGGCCCGGTCACGTCGATCACGGGCACCGAACCGGTCAGCGAGACGTTCGGGGCGAGCACCGCGCGCTCTCCGATCACGACGCCCTCGGTGAGGATGCAGCGCGACCCGATGAACGCGCCGTCCTCGACGATCACCGGCCGTGCCTGCAGCGGCTCGAGCACGCCGCCGACGCCGACCCCGCCGGCGAGATGGACATCCGCGCCGATCTGCGCGCACGACCCGACCGTCGCCCACGTGTCGACCATCGTGTTCGGCCCGACCCAGGCGCCGATGTTCACGTAGCTCGGCATCATCACCACGCCCGGCGAGAGGTACGAGCCGTAGCGCGCGGTCGCCGGCGGCACGACGCGCACGCCGAGCTCCGCGTAGTTCCGCTTCAGCGGGATCTTGTCGAGGTACTCGAACGGCCCGACCTCGATCGGCGCCATCTTGCGGACGCGGAAGTAGTCGAGGATGGCGCGCTTCACGTCCTCGTTCACCCGCCACTCGCCGTCGACCTTCTCGGCGACGC
Source organism: Actinomycetota bacterium (assembly GCA_005884575.1). Classification (GTDB taxonomy): domain Bacteria; phylum Actinomycetota; class Thermoleophilia; order Gaiellales; family Gaiellaceae; genus AC-16. The sequence continues at coordinate 33,339 of VAWW01000014.1, read as the reverse complement.
GCACGTCGCCGCGGTCGAGCGCCGCGATCGTCTCCTCCGTCGTCACAGGGCCTCCTCGAGGATCGCTGCCGCACGGCGGCACTCGTCCTCCGTCGGCACGAGCGCGAAACGGACGTATCCCTCGCCGCTCGGGCCGAAGAACGTTCCCGGCGAGATGACGAGGCCGTGCTCGAGGAGGCGCGAGGCGACATCCTCGGCCGGCTCGTCGACCTTCACCCAGAGATACATCCCCGCCTCGCTCGCCGCGATCCGGTATCCCTTGCGCTCGAGCACGGGCACGAGCAGATCGCGCTTGCGGCGGTAGACGGCGCGCGTGCGTTCGACATGCGCCTCGTCGCCCCAGGCTGCAACGGACGCGCGCTGCACGAACTCCTGCGGCGCCGTCCCGACGCTCGGGCGATACGCCTTGAGCGCCGCGATCGCGTCGGGCGCTGCGGCGACGAAGCCGGAGCGGTAGCCGGTCATCGACGAGCGCTTGCTCAGCGTGTTGAAGACGATCACGTTGTCGCGCGCGGCAACCTGGAGCGCGGAGACGGGCGGCTGGTCGAACCAGAGCTCGCTGTAGGCCTCGTCGGAGGCGAGGGCGAAGTCGTACTCGGAGGCAAGCGCGGCGAGCCGTTCGTAGAACGCGAGCGGCGCGGTCGCGCCCGTCGGGTTGTTCGGATAGTTGACCCAGAAGATCGCGGTGCGCCGCCAGGTCTCCTCGTCGACCGCGTCGAGATCCGGCAGAAAGGCGTTCTCGTCGAGCAACGGCACGTACTGGACCTCCGCGCCGGCGAAGACGGCGCCGCGCTCGTAGACCGGATAGGCGGGTTCCGGCACGACGACGAGGCGGGTCTCGGAACCCGGGTCGACGAGCACCTGCGCGAGCAGGAAGATCGCCTCCTTCGAGCCGTACGTCGGCACGATCTCGCGGGCCGGGTCGAGCTCGACGCCGAAGCGTCGCGCGGCCCAGCCGGCGATCGCCTCCCGGAGCTCCGGCAACCCCGCCGCCGCCGGGTAGCTCGACTCCGGGGTCAGGCTGTCGACGAGCGCCTGGCGGATCAGCGGGTCGGTCGGCTCGCGCGGGTCGCCGCGGCCGAAGTCGATCACGTCCACGCCCTCGGCCACGAGCCGCCGCCGCCGCTCGTCGAGCCGGACGAAGGGATAGGTGCTCATCGCGGCGAGCGTGGGGGAGATGCGCATCCCGCTAGACGCTACCGAGGAGGAACGTGCGAAGCGTCTCGTAGCAGCGCTCGAGGTTCGCGATCGGAACCTGCTCGTCGCGCCTGTGCGCGTATGCGGTCGCGCCCGGGCCGAAGTTGACCGCGTCGATGCCCCGCTCGGCGAACTGCGCGACCGGCGTCCACGCCTGCTTCGGGCTGACCTGAGGCACGAGCTCGCGCAGGCGCACGACGAGCGGGTTCCTCAGCGCGGGGAGGGCGGCAGGCGAGTTGCTGAGGATCTCCAGCTCGCCGCGCGGCACGAGCGACCGCAGCCGCTCCTCGGCCTCGTCGCGGGAGCGGCCCGGGGCATAGCGGAAGTTGAGCTCGACCATGGCGCGGTCCGGGATCACGTTCGCTGCGATCCCGCCCTCGATCCGCACGGCGCTGACGACCTCGCGGAACACGAGCCCGTCGTGCTCGACGTCGAGCGGCTCGAGGCGGACGACGTTCTCGAGCCCGCGGACCGCCTCGTGGATCGCGTTCACCCCCGTCCACGGGCGGGCCGAGTGCGCGCTCTCGCCCCGGTACGCGACGAGCGCCTGGATGTTGCCGAGACAGCCCGCGTGGAGGATGACGTCCGTCGGCTCGAGCACAACCGCCAGCTGCGCGTCCTCGAGCAGCCCGGTCTCGAAGAGCGCCGGCAGCGGACTCTCCTCGACGGGGATCTCCTCGCGCGTGAAGAAGAGGTAGCGGGCCGGAACACCGGCGCGGGCGAGCTCGAGCATCACCGCGATCCCGCCTTTCATGTCGCTCGCGCCGAGCCCGTGCACTGCACCGTCGTCGATCCGCCCGGGCAGATTTCCCTGCGCGGGGACCGTGTCCACGTGGCCGGCGAGAACGACGGGCGCAGCTGAGTTGCCGACGAGGAGGCACTCGCCGTCGTCGTAGAGGACAGGTCCCGGTGCCAGCGTACGGGCCAGGTCCATGACCGCCCGTTCCCGGCGGCTTTCCGAAGGGACGTCGACGAGCTCGAGGGTTCGGGCGGCGAGATCGGAAGCTGCCATGGCAGAGGGCATAATGGCTGTCGTGGCCGTCCACCAGCCGGATCCGTCGCCGGGCTCCGAGCCGGAGCGCGGGTTCGTGGTCGCGGTGCTCGCCCAGGGCGTCGACCCCGACGAGGAGCTCGGCGAGCTGCGGGAGCTCGCGCGCACCGCGGGCGTCGAGCCGGTGGGCGAACTCGTCCAGCACCGCGGCGCACCCGAGCCGCGCACGTATGTCGGCAAGGGGAAGCTCGACGACCTCAGGGAGGCCTACGGCAACGCCGGCGCCGAGGTGCTGCTCGTCGACGACGAGCTCAGCCCGTCGCAGCAGAAGACGCTCGAGAACGCGTTGCAGGCGCGCGTCGTCGACCGGACGCAGCTGATCCTAGACATCTTCGCGCAACACGCCGTCAGCGCCGAGGGCAAGCTGCAGGTCGAGCTCGCACAGCTCGAGTACAACCTGCCGAGGATGCGCGGCATGTGGCAACACCTGGAGCGGCTCGGCGGCGGCGTCGGCACGCGCGGCCCGGGCGAGTCGCAGCTCGAGACCGACCGCCGGATCGCGCGGCGGCGCGTCTCGATCCTGCGCCGCCGGCTTGCTGCGCTCTCGAAGCAGCGCGACATCCGCCGCAAGGAGCGCCGCCGCACTGAGACGCCGACCGTTGCCCTGGCCGGCTACACGAACGTCGGCAAGTCGACCTTGCTGAACGCGCTCACCGACGCAGAGGTCTCCGTCGAGAACCGGCTGTTCGAGACGCTCGACCCGACGACCCGCGGCTTCGAGCACGAAGGCCGCCGGTATCTCGTCACCGACACCGTCGGCTTCGTCCGCCGCCTGCCGCACCAGCTCGTCGAGGGTTTCGCCGCGACGCTCGAGGAGACGCTCGTCGCCGACCTCGTCCTCCACGTCGTCGACGGCTCCGCGCCCGAGGACCGGCTCGTCGAGATGGTCTCCGCGGTCAACTCCGTCTTACAGGAGATCGGCGCCGGCGAACTGCCCGTCGAGATCGTGATCAACAAGATCGATGCGGTCGACCCGCTCAAGCGACGGCGGCTCTCGAACCGCTTTCCCGGCGCGCTCGAGATCTCGGCGCTCACCGGCGAGGGGCTCGACCGGCTGCGCGCCCGGATCGCCGAGCGGTTCGCGGATCGCTTCGAGCGTGTCGACCTGCTCGTCCCGTACGAGGACGGTGCCAAGCTTGCGGAGCTGTACGCCCTCGGTGCGCCGATCGAGGAGCGCGTCGACCGGCCGGAGGGCGTGCTCGTCCGCGCGCGGCTGCCGCGGCGCGAGCTGCGGCGCTTCGCCCGGTACCTGGTCGCCGAGGCCGAGACGACGGCGTCTGCGCGCACGTGATCGAGCTTCCGGTCCGCCGCCTCCGCGACGACGCGGTCGTGCCCGACCGCGCCTACAGCGGCGATGCGGGCCTCGACCTCTCCGCGTGCGACCGGGTCGAGTTGCCGCCGGGCGGGCGCGCCACGATCGGCACCGGTCTGGCGGTGGCGATTCCGGAGGGCTACGCCGGGTACGTCCAGCCGCGGTCCGGCCTCGCGGCGCGGCATGGAATCACGATTGTGAACACGCCCGGGCTCGTCGACTCCGGCTACCGCGGCGAGCTGCGCGTGATCCTGCTCAACACGGATCGCCGCGAGACGTTCGTCGTCGAGCCCGGGATGCGGATCGCGCAGCTCGTGGTGCTGCCGATCCCCGAGGTCGAGCCCGTCGTGGTCGACGAGCTTCCGGCGAGCGAGCGCGGCGTGCGCGGGTTCGGGTCGTCTGCGGCGTGAGGCATCGTGGGCGTTGAGCCGCGGATCCGGGTCTCCGCGATCCTCCGGTGGGGCGACCGCGTCCTGCTGATCCGGCAGGAGAAACCCGGGCGCGAGTACTGGCTGCTGCCCGGCGGGGGGGTCAACGCGGGCGAGAGCCTCGTCGACGCGCTGCACCGGGAGCTGACCGAGGAGGTGGGGCTCGAGGACGAGCTGCCGGTCGAGGGCCCGGTTGCGATCGTCGACTCGATCTCGCCGGAGCGCTCGTTCGCACAGAAGCACGTCGTCCACATCATCTTCGCCGGCGACCTGAGCGGGCGGTCGCTCGAGATGGTCACGGCGCAGGACGCGGCCGTGCGGGGCCACCGCCTGTTCTCTCCGGGCGAGCTCGACGGCGTCGCGCTGCATCCGCCGATCCAGCGCTTCCTCAGCCGCTGGCAGCCGGGCGACCCCGCCGTCTACCTCGGCGCGCTCTGGGCGCCCTAACTAACATCACCGAACGGGAGCGCGTTTCACCCGACGTGGAGTCGCGCGTCGTCATGCCGAGCCCGCTCGGGCCGCTCGTCCTCCTCGGCCGCGACCGACGACTGGCCGCGATCGAGATGGGCGCCGATGCCGAGCCCGCGGACGACGGCTCGCTCGCGGCGGCGCGCACGCAGCTCGAGGCGTACTTCGCCGGCGAGCTGCTCGCGTTCGACCTCGACCTCGACCTCGATCCTCCGGGAACGCAGTTCGACCGGCGCGTCTGGGACGCGGTGCGCGCGATTCCGTACGGCACCACGGTCTCGTACGGCCGGCTCGCAGCGCGGCTAGGAGCGCCGCGGGCGGCGCGCGCGGTCGGCCATGCCAACGGCCGGAACCCGCTGCCGATCGTGATCCCATGTCACCGCCTCGTCGGCGCCGACGGCAGCCTGACCGGCTACCGGTACGGCACCGAGCGCAAGCGGCTCCTGCTCGAGCACGAGCGCGCGCACGATGCGAGCGGATCGAAGCGGTACATACTGCTCGGCGCCGACCGCCAGCCGTACGCAAGCGGGCTGCGCGGCAAGCTCGGCGGGCACCGTCGCTCGCGCGTCTACGGGAGGCTCGACTGCCCCGGCGCGCTGCGGTGGATCGAGAAGGGGCACTATGTCCACCACCGGGTCTTCTTCGCCGACGAGACGACGGCGATCGGCGCCGGCTACCGCCCGTGCGCGAGATGCCTCCCGGAGGAGTACGCGCGGTCGCGGCGCGACATCGGTGCGCTCAGGGCGTCGTAGCTCGGGCAGCCTCTCGTGCCAGCCGGAAACAGCGGTGGCGGCCCGAAGGCCGCCACCGCGTTCAACTCGATGTCCGTCCCGGCTTAGGGGGAGAACGTCGACTCGCTCCAGTTCGTGGCGCTACCGAGCGACGCCGTGCCGAGGCTCGTCCAGTTCGCGCTCGACCAACTGGCGCTCGCCCAGCTCGCGCTCGCCCAGCTCGCGCTGGCCCAGCTGGCGCTGGCCCAGTTCGCCGAGCTCCACGACGCCGCCGCGGACACTGCGCTCGACCAGCTCGCCTGGTTGAACGTCCGCTGGCCCGTGACAGGATCCGTCTCCACGAACTTGTAGAAGTTCTCGTTCGGGTTCGGTGCCCTGTCGAGGGTCGCTGCCGCCGTCGCGTCGATCTCGCCGACGCCCGCGGCCTGGCCGAGGCTTCCGAGGTAGACCGACGTCACCATCAGCGCGCCCTTGACCTCGTCAGGCGTCCAGTTCGGATGCCGCGCGAGGATCTGAGCCGCTGCGCCGGCCACGACCGGAGCCGCGAACGACGTCCCCGACATCCACATGTAGCCGGGGGCGACGACACGGTCCGGCACCGCTGCCGGAATGCTTGCACCGGTCGGAACCGCCGAGATCATGTAGCGACCCGGGGCGACCATGTCAGGCTTCGAGAAGCCGTCCATGGTGAAGCCGAAGGCCGACCACGCCGGAATCGTGTCGTCGAACGGATCGTCGGTCTGATGCTGATCCGTTGCGCCGACCGTGATGACGAACGGGTCGTTTCCGGGGGCCTTGGACATGTCCACTGCCGCCGGGCCCTCGCCGAAGTTGCCGGCCGCCGCGACGACGACGATGCCGTTGAACCAGAGCCTCTCGACCGCCTTGTCGAGCGGATCGATCCGGAAGCTCGTGTTCGACGCGCTCGCCATCGAGAAGTTGGCGACACGGATGTTGTACTTCGCCTTGTTCGCGATGATCCAGTCCACCGCCGCGATCACGTCGCTCGTGACCGACCTGCCGTTGGCGTCGGCCGTCCGGATGCTGACGATCGGCGCGTGCTGCACCGCACCGGGATGGAGCGGGTTGCTACCGGCCGCGATGCCGGCGACCATCGTGCCGTGGCCCTCGTCGTCGCCCGTCGCCGTCGGCGCGAGAGACGAGAGGTTCACGTTCGCAACGAGGCGGCCGCCGAAGTCGTTGACCTTCGACGCGTCGACGCCGCTGTCCACGATCGCGATCGCAGGCGCCGGCGGAGCAAGGCCGATCGGAAGCCAGGTCGATGGATCGATCGCGTTCCAGAGGGGCGTCATGTCCGTCGTGTCACGCCACATCTCGGCGTTCTCGTACCCCGCCTCCCGAACCGGCTCGTCCGGCGTGATCGCCGCGATGCCCGGGAGCCTCGACAGCTGGACGAGCTGCGAGCCCTTGAGCCTGACGGACGTCGCCGACAACGACTTGAAGGTCCGCTTGACCTCGCCGTTGTTGCTGTTCTTGACGTCGTTCTCGACGTCACCGCTGCTCGTCCCCTTGCTGCCCTGCACGATGACGTTGAAGTACAGGTTCGGGCTCGCCGTCGCGGCCGCCAGCAGGCTCGCCGGCACCACCGCGCGCGTCGTGCCGATGTTGGCGTACCCGGTCCCGTTCCCGTTTCCGGCGATGCCGGCAACCGGGATCAGGAGAGCCGCAACCAGGGCCGACAGAACGACGGCAGAACGCCCGCCGCGCCGTCCCCAGAGCGCGCTGGAGCGACGCTCGCTCCGCGAGCCCCGACCCCAGAGCGCGCTCGACCGAGTCCCCTCTGTCCGAAGACCTCGATCATTCCGCATAGAGTCTTGCTCCTTCCATACCGCGCGTGGCGCGGGCCGCAGTCAAAATCGCAATTGGGCTGAACCTATGGCGCGGTGGGGATCTGAGCTTCCCCCGGAAGGGTCAGGTCCCGTCGATTCACTCGATCGAGGTACCGGCTCGCGTCGACCCGTTGCGGATACGCTCCCGCGGGTGCCACGCGTCCCGCTCTCCGCCGAGATCCTCGCCGCGCGGGCGGCCGCGGGGCTCTCGCGGCTCGTCGGGGCCGGCGGCGGCACCACGGTTCCCGGCAGACTGCTCTGGAAGCTGGATCCCGCCGCGATCGACCGGCTTGCCGCCCGGCTGCCGCGCGGGTCGGCGCTGATCTCGGCGACGAACGGGAAGACAACGACCTCGGCGATGGCGGCGGAGATCCTCTCGCCTCAGCTCCGGCTCGCGTTCAACGGATCCGGCGCGAACCTCATCTCCGGCGTCGCGTCGACGCTCCTCGCCGCGCGCGGGGCCGAGCTCGGGCTGTTCGAGGTCGACGAGGGCGCGCTGCCGGAGGTCGCCCGGCGCCTCCGGCCGCGCGCCCTGTGCCTCGGCAATCTGTTCCGCGACCAGCTCGACCGCTACGGCGAGCTCGAGCTCGTCGCAGAGCGGTGGCGGCAGGCGGTCGCCGAGCTCGACCCCGACGCGGCGCTCGTCGTCAACGGCGACGACCCGCAGGTCGGCGAGCTCGCGCGCGCCCGCGCCCGCGCGACGATCTTCGGGCTCGACGACCCGCGGTGGGCCCGGCCGACCCTCCAGCACGCGGCCGACTCGAAGCACTGCATCCGCTGCGGCACGCCGTACGACTACGCCGCTGTCTACGTCGGCCACCTGGGGGACTACCGCTGTCCGAACTGCGGCCATGCGCGGCCCGAGCCGGCCGTGGTTGCGCGCGAGATCGAGCTCCGCGGAATCCAGTCGGCCTCGTTCACGCTGTCGACGCCGGACGGCGAGCGCCGCATCGACCTTCACGTGCCGGGGCTCTATAACGTCTACAACGCTCTGGCAGCCGCGGCTCTCGCACGAGAGCTGGGTGCCGACCTCGACACTATCGCCGCCGGGCTCGGGCGGTTCGACGCCGCGTTCGGACGCTTCGAGCGGATCGAGAGCGGCGGGAAGCGGATCCTGATGCTCCTGATCAAGAATCCCGCCGGCGCCAACGAGGCGGTTCGGACGCTCGTCGAGGGCGGGGCGCCGAGGGTCGCCGTGATCGCGCTCAACGACGCGATCGCGGACGGTCAGGACGTCTCCTGGATCTGGGACGTCGACTTCGAGCCGCTGATCGGCGGCCTCGAGCGGCTGGTCGCGACGGGCGCGCGAGCAGCGGAGCTCGGGCTGAGGTTCAAGTACGGCGGCCTCGACGAGGCGGCGATCGAGGTCGTACCCGATCTCGAGCAGGCGCTCGATCGCGGCCTCGAGCTGACGCCGGCCGGAGGCGAGCTCGCCGTCCTGCCGACGTACACGGCCATGCTCGCCCTGCGCAGCATCGCGGGCGACCGCGGGCTCGTCCGGCCCTTCTGGGAGCAGGCGGCGTGAAGATCCGCGTCGGCCACCTGTATCCGGACTACCTGAACATCTACGCGGATCGCGGGAACATCGCCGTGCTCGCTCAGCGCGCCGCGTGGCGCGGCCACGAGCTCGAGATCAGCCTGCTCGGAATGGACGACCCGATCCCGCCGGGCGATCACGACCTGCTGTACGTCGGCGGCGGCCAGGACCGGGAGCAGCTGCTCGTGGCCTCCAACCTGGCGGCGAAGGCCGACCAGCTCGTCGAGTCCGTCGAGCGCGGGGCGGCCCTCCTCGCGGTGTGCGGCGGCTACCAGCTGCTCGGCCGGGGCTACCGGGGCTTCCACGGCCAGGACATGCCCGGCGTGGGCCTGTTTCCGCTCGAGACCGTCGCCGGCGAGAGACGCATGATCGGCGACGTGCTGCTCGAGTGCGAGCTCGAGTCGGGAAGGAAGCGGACGCTCGCCGGGTTCGAGAACCACGCGGGCCGGACGAGGCTCGACGCCGGCGCCGTGCCGCTCGGCCGCGTCGTCGCGGGGTTCGGAAACGACGGCCGAAGCGGTTTCGAAGGCTGCCGTGTCGGCCGAGCGGTCGGGACGTACCTGCACGGACCGCTGCTGCCGCGGAATCCGTGGCTCGCCGACTGGCTGCTCGGGCAGGCGCTGGCCCACCGGCTCGGCGGCGCGCCCGAGCTCGAGCCGCTTCCGGACGACCTGGAGGCCGCGGCGCACGAGGTCGCCTCTGCCCGCGCGCGGGCGCGGGGTGGGAGGTTCTGACCCGCAGGCGGCCGGCTAGCGGGGCCGCTCGCGCGCGACCACCGTCACCGTCGAGCCCCGCTCGATGACTGCGCGCGCGATCGGCCGCTGCGCGACGACGACTGCCGAGCGCACCTTGGGCTTCGTCGCGACCTCGGCGACGAGGCCGCGGCTGCGGAGGATGGACGACGCCTCTCTGGCCGTCAGCCCGAGAACCCTCGGAACGGCCACGAGCGTCCTCGTCCGGGCGCTGACGTTGCCGGCCTCGTCGACGGCCTGGACGGCGAAGGAGTGCGGCCCGCTCGGATCGACGTCGGCAGCGACGGTGAGGACGTCGCCGTCGACCTTCTTCATCGCGTCGCCGTCCACGACGAGCGTGTAGCCCTCGACCGCGCCCGTCCCGGCCGGCGGCGCCCAGCGGAAGACGAACCTGCCGTCGACGATGCTGCCGGTGAACCTGCGAGGCGGGCCCGACGGCTTCCGGTGGAGCGTCAGCTTCCGGCCGGCCGACCAGGCCGACGTGTTGCCGGCGAGGTCACGCGCGGCTGCCTGCCAGAAGTAGCTGCCGTCGCGGAGCTTCGGAGCGGTCCACGTCCCGGAGGTGCCGCCGGCCACCTGGCCCGACGTCCCGCTCGATACGACGATCCGGCAGCCGGGATCGGCGCAGATCCGGAACAGCACGACGCCCGCATCCTGCAGGTCGGGATCAAGGAAGCCCGCGGAGAGCGTCGCGACTCGCGTCTTCACGCCCTCGTCCGGCGCTGCTAGTTCCGGGACCGCGGGAGCAGTGCGGTCGACGACGAACCGCCGGACGGCCGACCACGCCGCCGAGTTGTGCACGACGTCCGTGGCACGAACGCGCCATGCGTACGCGGCGGGCGCGAGCGCCGCCGGCGGAGTCCAGCCGGCGCTCGTCCCGAACGCGGCGACGGCGACCGACCCCGAGGCGAGGACGCTGCCGCAGGTGTCGTCCGAGCAGACCTGGAACTCGACCGCGCCGCTGTCGCCCGGCGTGGCGTCGGCGAATGTCGCCGTGAGCCGCGGCGCCTTCGTCGCACGCGCGGCGTCGGGGGGCGCGGCGACCGTCAGCGTCGGAGCGGCCGTGTCGACGACGATGCGCCGCGTGGCCGTCCAGCCTGACCGGTTGGTGGCGTCGTCCTGCGCGGACGCCTGCCACTGGTACGTGCCGTCGCCGAGCGGCGTGTCCGGCGCCCACGTGACCGTGCCGCCGTTGAGGGCGCTCATGAGCGAGAGGCCCTCGGCGACACGGTCGGAGCACATCGCGCCGGCGCCGGCGGCGCTGGTGCAGATGCGGAAGCGGACGAGTCCGACGTCGCCGGCGTCCGGATTCAGATACGTCGCCTTGAACGTCGGCGACGCGGGCGTCCAGAGCGCGTCCGCAGGCTCGGCGAGTGCGGGCGTCGACGGCGGCGTCGTGTCGACGGTCCACGTGTAAGCCGCTTCGTCGCCGACGTTGCCGACGAGGTCGGTGGAGCGGACGTGAACGGTGTGCATCCCGTCGGCGACCGACGAAGGCTTGTACGGGCTCTTGCACGACGCGAAGGCTGCGTTGTCGAGGTGGCACTCGAAGCCGGTGACGGCCTCGTTCGCCGTGAACGTGAACGCCGGCGGATGCTCGTTGCTCCGCGGGCCGGGATGGTCGCCGATCGTCGTCACGGGCGCAGCAGTGTCGACGCGCCACGTGGCGCTCGCCGGTGTCGGGTCGACGTTACCGGCCGCATCCGTCGCGCGGACCTGAAAGGTATGCGTCCCGTCGGCGAGGCCGACAAAGCTCCTCGGGCTCGTGCACGGCGCGAACGCGGCGCCGTCGAAGCTGCAGGCAAGCGTCGCGCCCGCCTCGCTGCTGAAGTTGAAGTCGGCCGAGGTGGCCCTCGTCGCGTTCGCGGGCAAAGGGGAGGCCAGCGTCGTCTCCGGCGGCACGGTGTCGATCGTCCAGGTGTAGCTAGCCGGCGACGCGTCGGTATTGCCAGCGGGATCGGTCGAGCGCACCTGGAACGTGTGGCTCCCGTCGCTGAGGCCGCTGTAGCTCTTCGGCGTCGAGCACGCCGTCAGCGCCGCGCTGTCGCGGCTGCACTCGAACGTCGAGCCGGCCTCCGTCGATGCGAGGTCGAAGCTCGGCGCAGCCGTGTTGCTGAGGCTCGCCGGCTTGCCCGGGATCGAGGTGTCGGGAGCGGTCGTGTCGACGGTCCAGGTGTAGCTCGCGGGGCTCGGGTCGACGTTGCCGGTGCTGTCAGTCGCGCGGACCTCGAACGTGTGGCTGCCGTCCACGAGCGGTCCGGGATACGCCTGCGGCGTCGAGCAGGGCGTGAACGCGGCGGGGTTCGTGCTGTCGAACCTGCACTCGAAGGTCGAGCCCGTTTCGGTCGCCGTGAACGGGAACGAGGCGGACGTCAGTTTCGTCGGACTCGCAGGACGCGGCGTCCCGATCGCCGTGTCCGGAGGGGTCGTGTCGAGCGTGAAGCTCCTCGCCGACGACCAGGCTGAGACGTTGCCCGCGGTGTCGATCGCCTGGGCCTCCCAGTAGTACGTGCCGTCGGGGATCGACGGGTTGATCGTCCAGGTGGGGGTCGCGCCGTTGCCGACCGACGACGAGGAGCCGCTCGCGACCACGCTCGAGCACGACGAGGTGGTGCAGACACGGAAGCCGACAGTGCCGGTGTCGCCGGAGTCGACGTCGTTGAAGGACGCGCTGAGGTCGGAGAAGCGCGTCCGCACACCGTCCGCAGGCGCGCTCAGCGACGGAACGTTCGGGGCTGTGGTGTCGAGCGTGAAGCTCCGCGTCGCAGTCCAACCGGACGTGTTCGACACCGAGTCTCGTGCGTTCGCACGCCAGTAGTAGACCCCGTCTGACAGGGGTCCGGCCGGTGTCCACGTCGCGGTCGTGCCCGTGCCCGAGGTGCTCTGGACGACGGGCACGGTTCCGCAGGCCGAGTCGGAGCAGAGCTGCAGATCGACACCGGCAGTGCCGGTTCCCGGGCCGCTGCCGCTGAGCTGAGGAATCGCGTTCGTGCGGCGGCCGCTCGCCGGGGAAAGCGTGACCGAGGGAACCGGCGTCGGGTGGGTAACCGCGGCGATGCCGTCGTTGTAGGTGACGCTGGCGTACCGGTTCGCATTGGCGCCGTTCAGGACCGAGTTTGCGAGTCGCCAGATCTGCACGTACACGTGGTCGCCCCAGCCGAGTGAGAAGGCCGGCACCGTCACCGTCGTTGTGATCGTCTGGGACACGCTGGCGACCGTGACCAGGTTCGTCGGGTTCTCGCCCGCCCCGGCCGGATCGATCAACGGCGTTGCGGTAGCGAACGATGCACCCGTCACCTTCCACAAGCCGACCACGAGACGGGCGGTGCAGGGAGGCGTCCACCCGGCGCATGAACCCCCGACGAGCCTCGTCGAGACGCTGACGGTCCAGGGTCCAGTCGGGAAGTCGACGCCGCCGGCCGCATCGACGATCCAACCCCTCCCGTTCGGCGTCGGCGAGGAGACGATCGGCGAGATCGTCGGGGAGGATGTGCTGAAGCTGATTCCCGGCGCGAACTCCTGGTAGCCGCAGGCGCCCGCGGGGGCGGTGCCGTCGCACGGAGGAACGGGCGGCACACTGTAGGCCGGGCTTGTGGTTGCACTCCGCGTGGTCGCCGTGACGCCGGGGCTCGGCGCGCTCGTGACGAGCTGGCGGCCGGACGAGCCGATCGTTGACGACGCCGTGTTGTTCAGGTAGAGGGTGCCGGTGTAACTCGTGACGCCGACCGTCGCGCCCGCGCTCCCGACGACCAGCAGCACGCCGACGGCGAGCGCCGCAGCGACGAGCGCAGTCGCGCGAAGCGAGCGCCGGGCCGAGCATCGAGTTGTGCCGTGAGACCGCAGTTTCACCGTCGACCTTTCACACGCGGGGACAGGAGGTCCGCATCCCGTATCGGACGATGCAGCCGTCCCCTTTAGACGGTGATTCACACTCTGTCCCTCGACCGGGGAGCGCGGCATCACCCGGAGGAGTGAACGCGGGTGGGCTCAGAGTGGGTACCGCGAACGGGGGATGCCCCCTCAGTCGGCGGCGTCCGACAATACCCGCGAATGCCCGGTCGAGTGGCCGTGCATTGTGATCCAGCTGCGGACTAGGAGGGCGTTAGAGCGACATGCGCCGGGACGATGCATCGACGGGTGAGGCCACCTTGGAAGGCGACGCGCCGAACACGGCACCGCCGCGCGTGCGCGAGCTCGAGCCCGAGGTCGCACCTCCCGATCCGCGTCCCGTAGACGACGAGACGCTGCCGCGCCAGGGGCGCGTCTATCTCTTCGTCGTCGCCGCTGCCGCCTGCGGTGCTGCGTTGCCGTTCGCGCACCGGCTCCCGACCACGCATGCGTGGGCAAGCTTCGCCCTGCTCGCATTCTTCGCCGCGGCCGCCCAGCTCTTCACCGTGATGACGCCGCGGAACCAGTCCTATCACACGGCGATCGTCTTCCTGCTCGCGGCAATCCTCCTGCTGCCGCCGGAGCTGATCGCCCTGATGGCACTCGTGCAGCACATTCCCGAGTGGCTGAGGGCGCGCTACCCGTGGTACATCCAGACGTTCAACATCTCAAACTACACGCTCGCGAGCCTTGCCGCCTGGGCAGCGACACGACCGATCGTCGGCGGCCACGACGTCGGCGGCACGCCGACGTGGCGCATCGCCGGAGGCGGGGTCATCGCGTGCGTTCTGCTCGTCGGGATCAACCACCTCCTACTCGGCATCATGCTGCGGCTCGGCCGCGGCCACTCGTTCCGCGCATCGGGCCTCTTCTCGTTCGAGAGCCTCTCGACCGAGCTGGTGCTCGCGGCGCTCGGCGTCGCCGTAGCGCGCTTCTGGTCGCACAACCCGTATCTGATCCCGTTCGCGCTCGCTCCGTTGCTCCTGATCCACCGGTCGCTGGCGGTGCCGGCCCTCCAGGAGGAGGCGCGCGTCGATCCGAAGACGGGTCTCTTCAACGCGCGATACTTCGCCTCGGCGCTGGGGGAGGAGCTCGGGCGCGCAACGCGCTTCGAACGGCCGATGTCGCTGATCATGGCCGACCTCGACCTCCTGCGCGACATCAACAACAACTACGGCCACCTCGCCGGCGACGCCGTGCTGAAGGGGATCGCCGAAGTCTTCCGCCAGCAGCTCCGTCACTACGACGTCCCGGCGCGCTTCGGCGGCGAGGAGTTCAGCATCCTGCTGCCCGAGACGCCGCCCGAGCAGGCGCTCGAAATCGCAGAGCGGATCCGTCGCGCGGTCGCGGAGCAGGAGTTCGAGGTGGAGACCTCGGAGCATCCGATCCGCGCGACCATCTCGATCGGTGTCGCCGGCTTCCCGCGGGACGGCGCCGACGCGAACGAGCTGATCCACCAGGCCGACCTCGCGGTCTACCGCGCGAAGCTCCAGGGCCGGAACCGCGTGCTCAGCGCGAGCTCGGAGCCGCTCCTGGTCCCCGCGGACCGGACGACGCGCCTCGTCGCGGTGCCCGAGGACGGCGAGCACGTCGCTCCTCTGCCGGGGGCGCCGAAGGTCGAGCCGCTGCAGGAGCGCCGGCATGCGCGGCCGCACTCCGTCCAGGGGCCCCGCCTGCTCGCCCTCTCGAGGCGGATGGTCGCGATCGTCGCGGGCGTCAGCGTCATCGGTCTCAGCGCTGCCGTGCTCGGGCTGTTCCTCGGGCAGACGACCGACCTGCTCGGGCTGCTCGCAGTCGTGCTGCTCGTCGGCGCCGGTCAGGCGCTGGCACTCGAGTACGACGACGCCGACGGGTCGATCTCCGTGAGCGCCGTGGGCGCTCTCGCGGGCGCCGCCCTGTTCGGCCCCCGCGCGGCGCTCGCCCTCGCGTTGACGATCTCGCTCGTCGAATGGAGCGCGAGGCGGCCGACGGCACACCAGGTCTTCTTCAACATCGGCGCGCTCTCGCTGGCGTCGCTCGCGGCGGCATCGGTCTTCTCCCAGGCCGACCACGCAAGCGGCGGTGCGCACCGCCTCGTCGTCGGCGGCATCGGGGTCGTCGCCGGCGCGGCCTACTTCGCGGTCAACATGGGCCTCGTCAGCCTCGCCCTCGCGATCGAAGGGCACGAGCGATGGCGTCGCGTCTTCCAGGAGCGCTTCGCGTGGCTGCTCCCGCACTACATCGTCTACGGCTTCATCGGCGGCGTCATTGCCCTCGGCTACGAGGCCGTCGGTCTCTTCGCGCTCGGCGTCTTCGCGGTGCCGCTGCTCCTGATGCGCAAGACGCAGGAGGCGTACCTCAAGCACACGCAGAAGTCCTCGCAGAAGCTCCGCCAGGCCGCCGAGACGATCCAGACGCAGAACGTCTCGCTCGAGCAGGCGAACCGCCTGCTGAAGGAGCGCTCGACCGCCGCGATGGAGTCGCTCTCGGCCACGGTCGACGCGCGCGACTCGTACACCGCCGGTCACTCGCGTCGCGTCCAGCAGCTCGCGCTCGCGATCGGCCGCGAGATCGGCCTCTCGCAGGCCGAGCTCGACCTGCTCGGCCACGCTGCGCTCTTCCACGACATCGGCAAGCTCGCGATCCCGGACGCGATCCTGCTCAAGCCGGCCAGCCTGACCGGGGAGGAGTGGGCCTTGATGCAGCGGCACGCGGACGAGGGCGCCCGCATCATCGACCGCCTCGGCTTCCTCCAGGATGCGGTGCCGGCGATCCGCCACCACCACGAGCGCTGGGACGGCACCGGGTATCCCGACCGGCTGAAGGGCGAGGAGATCCCGCTCGGCGCGCGGATCATCCACGTCGCCGACGCGCTCGACTCGATGCTGACGACGCGGATCTACCGTGCTGCGCGACCCGCGCACGAGGCGATCGAGGAGCTCCGCCGCGCCGCCGGCACGCAGTTCTGCCCGCGCACCGTCACCGCGCTGGCGCGGATCCTGCCGCTCGAGACGATCCTCGGCGACCCGAAGCCGCCGCCGCACACGGCGCCGGTGCTCGCCGCGAAGATCGCGTCTTAGACCCAAGCGGTGCCTCAGCCTGACTCGGCCGTTCGGCCGTACTTGCGGTTTCTCCAAAACGCTCTAAGCTGCTTTGCATGCCCAGGGAGCGGTACCGGGCGGTCGCAGCAATCGACCCGAAGGCGCTGGCGCGGTTTCAGGCCGGCATCCGGAAGCGATACTCCGACGAGCAGATCCTTGCCGAGCTGCGCGCCTCGGCGGAGCGGCTCGGGCGCTCGCCGACAATGCGCGAGTTCGCGGCCGACGCCGAGACGACCGTCCATCCGCAGACGGTGATCGAGCACTTCGGGAGCTGGAACAACGCGAAGCGCGAGGCAGGTCTCGTCCCGCGCCGGTTTGCGACGCGCGAGGAGCTCCTGCAGCTGCTGCGCGATCTCGGCGAGGAGCTCGGCCGGCCGCCGACGGCCAAAGACATCGACGCGCGCAAGGGAGCGATGCCGTCGAAGTCGCTGTACTGGCACACCTTCGGCTCGCTGACGACCGCACTCCGCGAGGCGGGCTTCGACGTGCCGGTGGGGGAGGAGCGGCTGGAGCGCGCGGTCGAGCAGGGCGTCGAGCTCGCCCGCCGGCTGAAGCGGCTGCCCAAGTTCGCGGATTGGGCCGAGGCACGGAAGGCCGACTCGAGCCTCATGACCGAGTGGCAGGTCTACCGGATGTTCGACGCGCGCCGCGGCGCGTGGTCGACGTTCCAGTTCCTGATCTCGGAGCGCCTACGCGAGCAGGGCGTCGAGGTCGGGCCGGACGGAAAGGTCTAGGCTGCGGCGAGCGCGGCGAGCGCGGCGAGCGCCGCGAGACACGATTCGCGCTCTCCCGGAGCGCGCACCGAGGGCAGCTTCACGCCCTCGTCGAACGAGAGATCCGGGCGGAAGCGTTCGTCGCCGACGATCGCGCTGTCCAGCACCGCGAGCAGCGTTCCGACGCCGAGCTCCTTCTTCCGGAGCTTCAAGCCCAGCGTCTCCTCGGCGAGCTCGAGCGCAGCCTTCGTCGACGCGAAGAAGAGCTCGTCGCGGCTGCGGCCGGTCCAAAGCGGCCGGCCGACGCCGCGGGCGAGGATCAGCTCCGGCCGCTCCTCGTCGAGCCACGCCGTCGCCATCGCGCCCTCGAGCTGCTCGAGCGCCTTCGCCGTGCGGCCGCGGGAGCGCTCGGCGAGGGCGAAGATGACCTCGGAGTCGACCGTCATCCCCGGCTCGGCGCGCTCGATCCCGTGGTGGGCGAAGAGCGCGTCGTCGTTGACGATGATGCCGTTGTGGACGCCGACGACGGCGCCGTGGCGAATCGGGTGGTTGTTGGCCTCGATGCTCGGGTGGCCCTTCGTGTAGTCCCGCACGTGCAGGAGGGCCTGGCGCGTATCTGCCGGGACGGCGATCTGCTCGAGCAGCTGGCTCGCACCGGAGCGCTGCTTGACGATGGTGACGGCCTCGCCGCCGGCTCGGTGGGCGTAGCCGACGGCGTCGGCGCCCCGCTCGGCGATTCCGGCCAGGAGCGCCTGGGCGGCAAGAGTCCGATCGACAGCGCTGCCCCTACCGAGGCTGTATCCAGCGATTCCGCACATATGCCTAGAAGTCCTATCGGCGCTCAGGACGGCGCCATGACCCCTTCTCTTCCGCAGACGACTCTCCTATGGACAAAGTTAGCGCACCAAGCGGTCCTCAAGGCATCGGTCGGGAACGCCGATACATCCGGCACGATGGAGCAGCGGCCGCTCCCCGAGCCTGTCCTTGACCCGGAAGTACCGGAGCAGTCCGAGCCGCACCTGGAGCTGCTCCCGGGACTCGAGCCCGAGGACGTCGAGGAGCCGGACGACGACGAGCAGGACGCCGAGGCGCATCCCGACGCCGAGGCCGAGCCGCTCGACGCGCCGGCTCAGACGCAGGATCCCCTGAAGTTGTACGTCCGCCAGATCGGCGACGGCCCGCTGCTGACGCGCGAGCAGGAGCGCGAACTCGCGCGCCGCAAGGACGCGGGCGACGAGCAGGCGAAGCGCGAGCTGATCCAGGCGAACCTCCGCCTCGTGATGTCGATCACGCGCAACTACACGAAGACGGGCGTGCCGCTCCTCGACCTGATCCAGGAGGGCAACCTCGGCCTGATCCGCGCGGTCGAGAAGTTCGACTACCGGATGGGCTACAAGCTCTCGACCTACGCGACGTGGTGGATCCGCCAGTCGATCACCCGCGCGCTCGCCGACCAGGGCCGGACGATCCGGCTGCCCGTCCACGTCGCCGAGCAGGTGCGCCGCCTGATGCGCGCGCGCCGGCAGCTGGCGCAGAAGTCCAACCGCGAGCCGACACTCGCCGAGCTCGCGAAGGAAAGCGGCAACAGCGAGAAGCGCGTCCAGGAGCTGCTCGACCTCGTCGAGGATCCGATCAGCCTCGAGACGCCCGTCGGCGACGGCGAGAGCCTCTACGGCGACCTGATCGAGGACCTGCATTCGGACCAGCCGGACGACGTCACCGCACGGCGGCTCCGCTCGCGCGAGCTTGCGAGGGCGCTGACTCGGCTGAACCCGCGGATGCGCCGCGTGCTCGCACTCCGCTTCGGCCTCGACGGCGAGACGCCGCAGACCCTCGAAGAGGTCGGCGCCGGTCTCGGCATCACGCGCGAGCGCGTGCGCCAGCTCGAGTCGCGCGCGTTGCGCGAGCTCCGCGCAGCGGCTCCGGATCTCGAGCTCTACCTCCACGCCTAGCCACGGCTCCAACGGCCAAGCCCGGTGCATGGCACCGGACGGGGCCGTTGCGGACACGGCGAGACGCACCGAAACGTGACAGCCGGACGCGGCTGTTCTGGACGCGGCCGCCGGTGGAGGCGTGCGTGTGGCGGCGCGCCGAGCCGTACGTCGGCCGCGACGAGATCGACTGGGCCGGCCTGCGGGCCGAGGCCGAGACGATGTCCGGCGGCGAGCAGGTGCTCGTCCGCGTCGCGCACGAGCTCTGGCATGCCGAGAAGAGCGCCGGCCTCTGCGAGCTGACACGCCGGCTCGATGCGAGAAGCTTCGAGCGCGTCGTGGAAGCGCCTACAAATCGCCCGCGGCGGCGCGCGTGCGGCAACCATGCAGCACGAGCTGGCGGCCTGACGAACGACGTGGGGGAGGATTGTTCACCTTCCCCACCCGCTCACGACCCACATGCTCTTCGGCCACGGCTAAAGCGCGCAGCGCTTTAGCTCCTGGCCGCGAACTCACGCGCCGGCGGATGCGTCAGCATCCGCGGGCGCGCAGCGCAGACGCGCGACCCTCGGCAAGCGCCACGCGCAACGAGTCGCCGGCGGAGGCGCGACCGCGCTCGCGCCGGAGCCTCAACAAGCAAGCGCCACGCGCAGGAAGGGCCCGTGGGAAACCTAGGTTTCCCGCGCTAACCCGCGACGTACTGCATCTCGCGCAGCGTCGCGAGACGCCGCAGCGACTCGAGCTCGATCTGGCGGACGCGCTCGCGCGTCAGGCCGAGCCGGCGGCCGATCTCCTCGAGCGTCTTCGGCTCCTCGTCGAGCAGTCCGTAGCGGAGGATCAGCACCTGCCGCTCTCGGTCCGGCAGCGCCTGCAGCGCCTGCCCGAGCGCCTGGCTGCGCAGCGAGACCTCGACCTTCTCCTCCGGCAGCGGGTCGTCGCCGGCGACGAAGTCGCCGAAGACCGCGTCGTCCTGCTCGCCGACCGGCTGGTCGAGCGACGCCGACGCGCGCGCGGCCGCGCGCACCTCGCGCGCCTGCTCGATCGGCAGGCTCGCCTCCTCGGCGATCTCTTCGAGCGTCGGCTCGCGGCCGAGCTCCATCCAGAGCGTCCGCTCAGCGCGGTTCATCTTCTGCAGCCGCTCGACGATGTGGACCGGCATGCGGATCGTCCGCGCCTTGTCGGCGAGCGCCCGCGCGACGGCCTGGCGGATCCACCAGGTCGCGTAGGTCGAGAACTTGTAGCCGCGGCGCCAGTCGAACTTCTCGACCGCGCGGATCAGGCCGAGCGTCCCCTCCTGGATCAGGTCGAGGAAGGGCAGGCCCTGGTTGCGGTAGTTCTTCGCGATCGAGACGACGAGGCGGAGGTTCGACTGGATCATCGTCTGCTTCGCAGGCATGTCGCCGCGCTCGATCTTCTTCGCGAGCTCGACCTCCCGCGCGGCGGTCAGCAGCGGGTGCCGGCCTGCCTCGCGCAGGAAGAGCTGGAGCGCGTCGGTCGTCGTCTCGACGGGCACGGTCGCCGGGGGCGGCGGCGCCTGCTCCTTCTCGGGCTCCTCGACGATCTCGATCGAGCGGCGGTCGAGCTCCATGTAGAGCGCGTCGACCTCGAGCGGCTCGAGCTCGAGCGGCTCGAGGATCTCTTGGAGGTCGGCCTGCTTGACCTGTCCGGACGCCTCGGCGGTCTCGAGCAGTGCCTGCAGGTCCTCGTTGCGGAGGATGAATTCGATTTCGACCGTCATCGGCTGGCGTCCTGAGCGGCTGTTCCGCGCGCCCGGCAGACCCAAACACGCGCGCCTTGTGGAAAGCAAGGTCCCGCGGTCCGGCGTGGCTGCAGCTTTGCTCACGAGAAGACGACGGCCCCGGGCACGCAGACCGGGGCCGCCGCCGGAGCGGAGCACGCGCTCTCGAGTTCGGCGGGACTCCCTGCGGCCCGAAGCCCCGTCGCCTGCGAGCACCAGACCCCCTGCGGCCCGAGGTCCAGTACGCGTGCTCCGGTCGGGAAGCTAGACCATGCACGGGCTGCTGGCGTGACCCAAACGGGTCTTCCCGCGTCGCCCGAGCCCGCACGGTAACAGGCGTTATGTCAAGCCGGAAGCAGTAGCGTCCGCGGTGTGAAGCGTGTGGTCGCGGGCATTCTCCTCGCGGCAGTGCTCCTCCCCGCAGCAGCGCGGGCGGAGCCGGTGCCGGGATCCGCGGCTGCAACGGACGCCGTGCTCGGGCTCGCGGCGGACGGGACCCCGCGCGTCGCGTTCGCGAGCGGCGGCCGCCTCCTCGTCGGGGCGCGCGGCCCGGACGGCGAGTGGACGGCCGAGCCGGCGGCGGCGCTGCCGGGCCCCGAGCTGATCGTCGACCGAGCCGCGGGGGCGTTCGTGCTCGTCCAGCACGCGAACGGCGGCTGGCTCGCGCTCGAAGAGCGCGCCGCCGCGGGCTGGCGTGCGCACCTGCTCGTCCGCAGCGTGCCCCGCGGCGCGTCGCTCGGGCTCGCCGGCCTCACGCTCGACGCGCACGCCCGGCCGGTCGTCGCCTACGCGTTGCGGCTGGCCGACGGGAAAACGTTCCTGCGGCTCGTCCGGCCGGACGCGCGCGGCCGCTTCGTCACGCGCGCCGTCACGAAGGCCGGCTTCCCGCAGAGCGACACGGTCCCGTCGGCCTCGCCGGTCGTCCTGCCGGGCGGCGGCATCCGCGTCGTCGCGACCGGCGCGCGCTCGGCGATCGAATGGGCGCCGAAGGGGCGCACCTGGGAGGGCCAGGTGCTCTATGCGAACTCGCTCGGCACGCCGGCCGGTCCGGTCGGCGCCGCGGGACCCTACTCGGCGTGGACGGAGCTCTTCCCGCAGTTCGGCCAAAGCCAGGTGCTGCTGACATTGCACGCCGACGGCGAGCGGACTGCGGTGCTCCACCGGCACGCGTTCGTCGTCGCGCTCGCACTCGGGCCCACTGGTCCCGAGGTCGCGGCGAACGACTACGTGGAGCTCGGCGACGTCGCCTACGCGGGCCTCGTCGTCGACGCCGCCGGCATCACGCTCGAGCTCGGCGGCAAGCTCGTCGGCTACGCGATCGAGCCGGGCGGCGCGCGCCAGTTCCTGCTCCGCGCCGCCGGCGGGCTCGAGTGGTACCGGACGTCATCCCTCCCCCCGGTCCGCGTCGAGCTTCAGGCCACGTCTGCCATGCTCACCGGCAGCGTCCGCGGCGCGAGCGGCGGCAGCGTCGAGCTCTACCGCGGCGACGAGCTCCTCGAGACGGTGCCCCTCGGCACCGACGGCAGCTTCTCGGCCGCCGCCTCCGACACCGGAGCTGTCCTGTACCGCGCGGTGTACCGCGACGTGCTCAGCGGCTTGCCGCTCGGCGCGCTCGTCCGCTTCGACGGCTGAAATGCTTATCCACAGATTGCAGAAATGGCTGTGGAAATGTTGATAATTGAATTTCCGCAAATTGCGTCATTTTCGCGTCTGCGCCGTCTTGCACTGTCCATACGGGACTCGTAGATTCGCTCTTGCGCCGAGCACGGAGCGCGAGTAGGTCGAAGCCGAACCGGAAGGCAGTACGTAGAGGCCGCAAGGCCCGAGCGGAAAGTCGATCGGAGCGGTGGACGAAAGCGCAACCGACTCGGCGAATTCTTTTTAAGTGTGGTCAGGCCGGACAGGAGTCCGGCCGGGCCATGTTTGGCCATAGGACGCTGCAGGAATGGCCGCCGAACTATCCGCTAAACGATTTTCCGCAAATTGCGCGTTTTTCGTTTTCGGTCTCTTGATCGGCGTTCGGCGAAGCCGTAGCTTCCCGTGTGCACCGAGCACGGGGCGCAAGTAGGTCGAAGCCGAACCGGAAGGCAGTACGTAGAGGCCGCAAGGCCCGAGCGGAAAGTCAGTCGGTTCGGTGGACGAAAGCGCCACCGGCTCGGTGAATTTTTGGTCCCGTTAGGATCGTCGCCGTGCACCTGCGACTCCCGGCCTTCGCTCCCGGCGTCACCGCGTTCCTCTGGGCGCTCGTGCTCGCCCTCTACATGTTCTTCGGGATGCTCGCGATCGGCATCTCGAAGCCGACGGCATTCATCATCTCGGCCGTCGCCGGCTTCTTCATCTTCCTCTACATCCGCCTCTACGGGCAGGACCTGCCCGTCGAGGAGTAGGTAGGAGCTAGGCCGCTTCGACCGCGCAGCGCGGGCGGACGCCGCCGCTGAGCGCGAAGACGAGCGTGCGGGCGAGCGCCGGGCCGAGCTCGGCGTCCAGCCGCTCCGCGGCCGAGGGCCGCGCAGGATCGAGACGTCCGAGCGCGTCGATTTCTGCCTGGAGGCGGGCGTGGGCCCTCCCCCGCTCCGGCTCCGGTGCGGCGGTGACGTGCATCCCGCGAAAAGCATCGGCGGCCGCCCCGGGCCGGCCGAGCCCCCAACCAGGGATCAAGGACCGGAGGCGCCGGCCGCGCGACGCCTCCGCTGCCCTCTGATGCGTCAGTCCATCCCCGACGGGGTCTCGCGCGGATCCCGCTGCGTCGGGACGACCCGCTCGCCGCCCTCCCGGATCTCGACCTCGCGGCTCGCCGTCGGCGTCGGGCCTCGGCGCACGGCGACGAGGTCGTCGTCGTGCCGCGGAGCCCCGACCTCCTCACGCTCAGCGGCCACCGGCTCGTCGGCCGCCCGCCGGTCCATCGCGGGAGCCGGCGCCGGAGCCGCGGTCACGGTCCGGTCGGCGACGATCTCCTCGCGCACCGGTCCGGACGTGTCGAACGTGTACCCGAACACGAGCCCGAATCCGAGCGCGAGCACGCCGTGATACAGGCCAAGCGCCTTGATGATCCCGTAGAGGCCGATCGAGTGGCTCCAGCTGACGAGGCGACCCTCGTGCCAGCCGTTGCCCGGCTGCGTCGCAAGCAGGATCCAGCCCGTGCAGACGAGCACCGGCAGGAATCCGAGCAGGAAGACGCCCACCGACAGCCGCGGCCAGCCCCACTTCGTCCAGCCGCCGACGATCTGCGAGAGCGCGAGCACGAACCCCGCGCCCGCGACGATCCCCATCGACGCCCAGAACCGGCCCGTCGTCTGCTGGCCGACCTCCGTGGCCACCCAGACGAGGAACCCGGCCACGCCGGCTGCGAGCGCCGTCACGAGACCGCGGTTGAAGTCGTACGTGCGCATACGTCACCTCATTCCGTTTGGAAGCGTCGCTCTTTAAACGGATAGACCGGGTCTGAGGGTGCGCTATTCGAGCGAGAGCCTGCGGACGTCGAAATGCGCGGAATAGAGCTCCGCGCGGAACTCCTCGAGCGTCCGCAGGGCGTCGTCGGCGAAGACGTGTCCGACGACCCCGACCTCCGCGTCGTTGTGAAACGGCACGTCGACGTGGCTGTGCGAGACGAGGTTCACGGAGAGGTTGTGGCAGCCGGGGCAGCGGACGGCGAGGCCGAGCGAGCCGCCGCCGGGCGCGAGCAGGGCGAAGAACGAGGGGAAGACCGGCCGCGGACGCTCCTCCGGGTAGCAGAAGAAGCTCCACGGCCACTCGCCCGCCCCGATCCGGCTCGCGGCGAGATCGCCGAGCTCGGCGGCGACCGGCTCGACCCGCGACGTCATCAGGTTCAGGAACGTGCCGGCCTCGAGCCCGAGCGGCGCCCAGTCGAGGTCGTCGTGGCCGACGAGGGCGTCGTGCTCCCCACCGCACGGGCACGCGAAGCGGACGCGGAAGACCGCCGGATGCGCGGCGCCCGGCAGCCGCTCGACGAGCCGGAACGCCGAGAGCGCGACGCTCGACTCGCCGCGCGTCGGGCACGGGAACGTGTACCGGCTCCGGAGAGCGTCGTACATCAGGCCGCCGCCGGGAACCGCTCGGCCCGCAGCGCGCGCCAGAGCTGGAGCAGCCGTTCGCGCTCGTCGGGGTCGAGCTCGGAATGGACTCGCCGTTCGATGATGCTCAGTTCTTCCCCGACCATCGCTTCGTCGAACGTCTCGTCCCAGCCGAGCCCGCGCACCCACTGCTCCGCGGCGGCGACCAGATCAGGGCCCTTCCCGCGCGGACGCGGCTCCTGCGCCTGCGCGGCGACCTCGCGCCGCAGCTCTGCCAGCAGCCTCTCGATCTCGTCGAAGCGCTCGTCCACCGAGCGGGCCATGTCGGAACGGTACGTGGCTGCTCGGACGGATCAGTACCTGATCAGCGAGTACATGTCGTACTGCGACACCCGTTCCCGGCCGCCGAGGAACGAGAGCTCGATCACGAAGCAGCCGCCTGCCGCGAGCACGTCGTCGTGGATGACCACGCGGGCGCCGTCCGCGATCGCGTCCGCGTTCAGCTCCAGCGAGTTCTCGCCGTACTCGAGCATGTACGTGGCCGAGACCGTCTCCGGCGGCAGCTTCCCGGGCCGCCGCGCGGGCACGAAGCCGCAACCGGTGTGGCAGGCGATCGCCGCGCCCAGGATGAACCCGCGCGCCTCGGCACCGAGGATCAGGTCGGGGTTCCGCTCCTTCGACCAATCCGAGAGCTCGGTGACCGCCTGGTGCAGCGCGTCGTGGTCGAGCAGCAGCGGCGTGATGTCCTTGAAGCCGACGCCCGGCGTCGGGAAGTCCGGGACCTCCCGGATTTTGCTCCGCAGGTCGATCGCGCTCACGACGCCGCGAGCCTGCGCAGGTCGCGCCGGAAGAGAAGCTGCTGCAGCTCCTGCGAGGACTCGGCGAGATCGTGCAGCTCGGCGAGCCCGGCGCGGCGCCGCTCGGGGTTGCGGGAACGGAGGGCGGGCGCGACCAGCGCCTCGAGCAGGCCGGCCTCGCGGTCGGCGGCCGTGCGGAAGGCGCGGAGGTGGCGGGGCGCGATCCCGTAGCGGGCGAGATTGCCGCAGGCCGCCGCGATGTCGGCGTCGCTCTCGAGGTAGAGGCGCTCGCCTCCCTCCGCGCGGCCCTCGACCAGCCCGAACGACTCGAGCTCGCGCGCCAGGTCGGGCGCGATCCCGGCCCGCTCGCAGAGCTCCTCGAGGTCGAGCTCGGCCTCCGCCTCGGCGATGCCGGCGCGTCGGCGCTTGCGCTCGCGGCCGGCGCCGGCGGCGAGCTCCTCGCGGATCACGCGCAGCGGCAGGAACTCGTCGCGCTGCAGCCGCAGGATCGTCTCGAGCCGCTCGACATCCTCTTCGCTGAAGAGCCGGTAGCCGCCCTGCGTCCGCTGCGGTGCGAGCAGCCCCTGGTCCTCGAGGTAGCGGATCTTCGAGATCGAAATGTCCGGGAACTCGGCCTTCAGCCGGTCGCAGACCGCGCCGATCGTCAGGCGCTTCTCCCGGGTGGGTGCTTCGGTGGTGCTCATGCGCGATGGAGGAAGCTCAGGCGGTATTTGCCGATCTGGAGCTCGTCGCCGTCCTCGAGCTCCGCCGACTCGACCCGCTTGCGGTTGACGAAGGTGCCGTTCAGGCTGCCCTGGTCCTCGATCACGTAGCGCCCGTTGCGCTGGCCGAGAATCGCGTGCTTGCGCGAGACGGTGACATCGTCGAGAAAAATCCCGCAGTCGGGCGAGCGGCCGATCGTCGTGCGCTCGCCGCCGATCGGGAAGGTCTCGCCGGATCTGCCCCCGCCCGAGCGGACGACGAGCGCCGGGCCGGTGATCCCGACCTCCTCGAGCGCGTTCTCGGCCTGGACGTCGCTGGCCTCGGGCGTGAACGTCATCGTCGCCTCCGCCTCGTCGGGCTTGAGCAGCGCCGAGCCGCAACGCGCGCAGTAGTTGGCGGCCTCCGGGTTCTGGAAGCCGCACTCGGGGCAGTACACGTGACTCATTTACCTGGGTGGAGCGGCCTTGCCGGCGAGGATGTCCGTCAGCGACTCGACGTCGACCTGGTCGAGCACGCTCCTCCCCTGCGTCTTCTGCAGCCGCGCGACGAGCTCGGCGCGGAGGATGTCGATCTTGCCGTGCAGGATCCGCCGTTCGAACGAGACTTCCTGTTCACGGTGCGTCAGGTCGTCGATCAGCTTCTTGAGGTCTTCGTCGGTCAGGCTCGCGAGATCGGGCAGCGGTTCCAAGGCGACCTTTCAGTCGGTTCCAGGGCTCAACCTGAACTTTAGCCTATGGGAGTTCTAGGTTCTCGCCGCGGCCGCGTTGCCCTGCTCGATCTCCTCGACGAGCGTGCTCAGCTCGGCCGCGAGCTCCTCGGACGTCTCGCGCGTCTCGCCTTCGGCGTACACGTGGATCACCGGCTCGTCCGGGTCGGGCAGCACCTGCGCCCAGCCGCGCTCGTCGAAGACCTTGATCCCGTCGGTCAGGTCGACCTCTCGGTCGGCGAAGCGCTCGTTGAGGACGCGCATCACCGTCCCCTTGAGCGCCCACGGGCACGCGAGCTGGCGATGGACGAGCGTCGGCTCAGGGAGGTGCGCGACGAGCTCCGAGAGCGCCTGGTCGACCGGCGCCAGCAGCTCGAGCAGCTTCGCGAGGCTCGCGACCGCGTCGTAGGCCGGGAGGAAGTCCGGGAAGACATAGCCGCCGCCGACGGCGCCGCCGAAGACCACACCGTCGCCTGCTGCCGCCTTCGTCAGCTCCGGCAGCGAGGCGGGGGTGCGCACGACTTCGAGCCCGGCGGCCTCCGCAAGCCGGTCGACCTGGCTCGTCACGATCACCGGGAAGGCGACAAGTCCGCTGTGGTTCGTCTCGCCGATCAGCTGCAGGTAGAGCAGCAGCAGCCGGTCGGGCGGCACTTCCTCCCCGCGCTCGTCGACGACGTAGAGCCGCTCGCCGGCGCGGTCGAACACGGCGCCGAGATCGGCGCCGATCGCCTTCACGAGCCGGCGCGCCTGGCCGAGCGACTCGCCGAGCTCGACACCGGCACCGTCCGTCTCCGTCGGGAACGCGTGCGCCGACACGAGCTCGACGCCGAGCGGCGCGAGCACGAGCGGCAGCACATACGACGATGCCGAGAAGCCGTAGTCGACGACGATCCTGAACCCACGCGCACGGATCGCGTCGCGGTCGAGCCCCGACAGCAGGTCCTGCGCGTACGACTCGCGCACCCGCGCCGGATACGTCGTGGAGCCGACGTCCGCCGCCGACGTCCGCCGCAGCTCCTGGCGCGAGAAGTGCTTCTCGATCTCCTTCTGCATCGCCGACGTCATCGCGATTCCGGGCGGCTCGAAGAACGAGATCCGGATCACCTCCGGGTCGTTCGGCAGCACGCCGACGTGGAAGCCGCCGTCGAAGCTCTCGGTCTTCAACAGGTGGCGCGCGACCGCGGAGGGCAGCACGCGGAGATCGGCGACGCCGACGCCGGTCGAGTTGAGCCCGGCGATCATCGCGCGCTTGATGATCCGGCACGCCGGTGTGTTCTCTCGGCTGGCGACCACGCGCGAGCCGCGCTTGAGCGCGGTGCCGAAGGCCGTCGCGAGCCGCACGGCGACGTCGGGCGTCAGGTCGACGTTGATCATCCCCTGGACGCCGTCCTTGCCGAAGAGGCGGGTCGACGCACGCGACTCCCAGATCAGGCTCTCGAAGATCTGTGAGCCCGTCTCGACCTCCTTGTAGGGATAGATCCGGACGCCGGGCATGATCACGCTCTCCGCGCCGATCGTGACCTCGTCGCCGATCGCAACGCCCTCGTGCACGCGGACGTGCGCGCGCAGGTCGCACGACTTGCCGAGGATCGCGCCCTCGACGATCGTCGACCGGCCGAGGTACGTCGCCGCGTCGACGATCGAGCGCGACGCGCGGGCCGCGTCGCGCAGCGTGACGCCGTTCGAGAGCACGGCGTACGGGCCGACCGTCGCGTCCGGGCCGATGCGGCAGTTGTTGCCGACGAAGGCAGGGCCGACGATCGCGTCGAGCTCGGTGTCGACGCCCTCGCCGATCCAGATGTTCCCGCGCAGGCGAATTCCCGGGACGTTCAGCCGCACGCTCTCGTCGAGCGCGTCGAAGTTCGCCTGGCGGTACTGGTCGAGGTTGCCGATGTCCTGCCAGTAGCCGTCCATCACGTATCCGTACATCGGGCGGCCCATCTCGAGCAGGAGCGGAAAGAGCTCCTTCGAGAAGTCGTACGGGCGGTCGGTCGGTACGTGGCGCAACACCTCCGGCTCGACCACGTAGATGCCCGTGTTGATCGTGTCGGAGAAGACCTGGCCCCAGGAGGGCTTCTCGAGGAAGCGCTCGATCCGGCCCTCGTCGTCGGTGACGACGATCCCGAACTCGAGCGGGTTGTCGACGGACTTCAGGCCGATCGTCACCGATGCCCGCTTCTCGCGGTGGAACTCGATCAGCTTCGTCAGATCGAAGTCGCAGAGCGCGTCGCCGGAGATGACGAGGAACGTGTCGTCGAGCGCGTCCGACGCGAGTCGCACTGAGCCGGCGGTGCCGAGCGGCGACTCCTCCACCGAGTACTCGATGTTGACGCCGAGCGACTCGCCGGTGCCGAAGTAGCTGCGGATCGATTGCGGCAGGAAGGCGACGGTGACGACGACGTCCTCGAAGCCGTGCTCGCGCAGCAGCTCGAGGATGTGCTCCATGCACGGCTTGCCGACGATCGGGACCATCGGCTTCGGCTGGTTCGAGGTGAGCGGCCGCAGGCGCGTGCCCTCGCCGCCGGCCATCACGACCGCCTTCATCGCCGGAGCTCCTTCCAGGCCGTGCGGACGTACAACAGTGCCGCGACGAGAGCGAGCGCGAGGCCGATCCAGAAGAGCCAGAGCGGCCACTCGGTCGAGTCGTGCGTCACGATCCGGAACCCGATGCCTGCGTAGAGGAGCCACGTCGCTGCCTTGCCGGCGAGGTTGACGTCGATGTCGATCCCGCGCGGCGCGAGGACGCGGTAGCCGGCGAGCAGCAGCAGGTCTCGCGCGATGATCACCGCGAGAGCGGCCCACGGCAGGCGGCCGTACGCGACGAGCAGGATCACCGCCGCGTCGATCATCAGCCGGTCGGCGAGCGGGTCCGCGATCTTGCCGAAGCGCGACTCGACGTGCCAGCGCCGCGCGAGGAAGCCGTCGATCTGGTCGGTGACGCCGGCAACGCCGAAGAGGATCCCCGCGGCCCAGGTCGGCGAGTCGCCGGCCTGGATCATCAGCGCAACGAAGACGGGAATCAGGGCGAGGCGGCCGACCGTGAGCGCGTTGGGCAGTTGCGCGAGTGGGGCCGGCACGGCGCGGGTCGCCATGCCGCCTAGGATAGTCGTCGCCCTCAGGGCCGGATGTGGAGCCGAGCCGCCCAGTACGCGGTGCGATCGAGATACGCCCGGGACGCCGCTGCGCCGCGGAGCTTCCAGGCACCGTCGTAGCTTGCGTAGCCCGCGACCGCCCGCGCCGGCTCGATCTGCGTCCCCTCGCCCCACTCGTTGTAACTCGTAATCGTGACCGCGTCGGGCCAGGCGTTGAGCGCCGCCGTCCACATCGCGTCGTAGGTGCCGCCGCCCCGGCGCGGCTTGTACTGGTGGTCGCCGTCCGCCCGCACCGCGTCGTAGCCTGGTCCGACCGAGGGCGCGCAGAGCAGGTGCGCCGCGTGGGCCTGCGTGCAGAGCCGGATGAACTTGTCGCCGGTGTACGTGACGATGTCGTACGTGTAGATCCCGTCGAAGCCGGCCGCCGCGGCGAACCCGACGCTGCCGGTCTGCGCGAAAAGGCGAACCGGCGGCATCGTCGGGCGGACGGCGGCCCACTCCGCGGCCGTGACCTTCATCGGGTCGAACACGTAGACGTCGGTGATCCCGAGCTCGGCAAGGTGCTTGACGTCGCCCGCGACCGCCGCCGCCGTCCGGTCCTCGAACGGCTCGATGTGGACCGCGACGGTCAGGTGGTACTTCTGCGCGGCGCGGATAACCGAGGGCAGCCGCCTGTCCGTCGGCGAGCCCCAGCCCCACCACGAGACGACGACCTCGTCCACTCCGGCCGCGGCGATCTCCGCCATCTGTCGGTCGACGAGGTTCGGGTCGCTGCTCGAGTATGCCCCGCGCCACGGGAAGAACGCCGAATAGAGATCGTGCGGCGGCGCGTGGCCGTTCTGCGTCCACATCTGGTAGTCGCCGTCGAGCGCAGGAGTGCCGTACCAGGGGTAGTAGAAGATCGCGACGAGCGGACGCGCGGACGCGGCCGGAACGACGAGGAGGGCGAGAGCCGCCGTCGCCGCGAGTCGCCGGAGGCTCCGCGTCACGTGGAGAAGATAGAAGATTGGCCGGTGGACGGCCTCACCCTTCCGGGCTTCGTCAACGCCCACAGCCACGCCTTCCAGCGGGCGATGCGGGGCCGCGCCGAGGGCGAGGACTTCTGGGCCTGGCGCGAGGCGATGCTCGACGTGGCCCGGGGCCAGACCCCGGGACGTGTCCGGAAGGAGTACGTCGACGTCTACCGGGAGATGCTCGCCGCCGGTTACACCGCGGTCGGCGAGTTTCATTACATCGGGCTCGAGGAGGCGCTCGCGGCGGGCGAGGCGGCGCAGGAGGCTGGAATCGAACTCGTCCTCCTCTACGTCGCGTACGGGCGCGGCGGGACCGAGAAGTTCCGCCAGGAGTCGGTCGCCGAGTACCTGCGCGGACTCGAGCGGCTCCGCGACGCGGGCCTCCGGGTCGGGGTCGCGCCCCACTCCGTCCGTGCCTGTCCCGCCGACTGGCTCGAGGAGCTCGGGCGCTACGCGGCGGCGGAGAAGCTGCCGCTGCACGTCCACGCGGACGAGCAGCCGCGTGAGATCGAGGAGTGCCTCGCCGAGCACGGCGTCCGTCCGATCGAGCTGCTCGACCGCTGCGGTTGCCTCTCCGAGCGGGCGACGATCGTCCACGGGACGCACGCGGACGGCGCCGAGCTCGACCTGCTCGCGGCCGCGGGCGCGCGCGTGTGCGCCTGCCCGACGACCGAGGCGAACCTCGGCGACGGCTTCCTCCCGGTCGAGCGCCTGCTGCATCGCGGGATCGGACTCTGCATCGGCTCCGACTCGAACGTCCGCATCGACCCGCTCGAGGAGCTGCGCGAGCTGGACGGGATCGCCCGCCGCCAGGCCGGCCGCCGAGACGTGCTGACGACCGACACGCTCCTCTGCTTCGGCGCCGACGAAGGCGCGGGCTCGCTCGGGCTCGAGCAGTGGCCCGACGTCGAGGTCGACACGGGCTGCGTCGCGCTGCGCGGAGCCGACGACCTCTTCGGGGCCCTTGTCTGGGGTTGCTCCGCGGACGTCTTCAGTCCCACAGCGCATTGAGCTCCGGCGGCTTGCGGAAGACGAGGCCGCGCGGCGCTGCGGGTTCCGCGAGCCGGAGGTTCGGCAGCCGCTCGAGCAGGCGCGCGACCGCGCTGTGCGCCTCGAGCCGCGCGAGGTGCATCCCGATGCAGACGTGCGGCCCCTGTGCAAAGGCGAGATGGAGCTTCGCGTTTTCCCGCCGGACGTCGAAGCGGTCCGGATCCGGGAACGTCGCGGGGTCGCGATTCGCGCCGGCGATCGAGAGCGTGACGAGGTCGCCGCGGCGGATCGGCGCCCCCCCGAGCTCGACGTCGCGCGTCGCGTAGCGGTCGATCACGGCCGCGGCGGGCTCGAGGCGAAGCGACTCCTCGATCGCGTTCGGCAGGAGGTCCCGGTCCGCCCGCACGAGCGCGAGCTGGTCGGCATTCGACAGGAGATGCAGGACCGCGTTCGCGATCATCCCCTCGGTCGTCTCGATGCCGCCGAACAGGAGCACGCCGGCGTTCGACACGATCTCGTCGGGCGTGAGCGACGACGGCCCGCCGGTGACGAGGCTCGGCTCGATCGCGGCGCGCAGCTCGGCGAACGCCTCGTCCCCGGCGCGTGTTGTCGGCCGGCCTGCGGCGACGCCCGTGACCGAGTCCACGATCGCGTCGTACCAACCGAGGACCTGCGCCGAATCGGCTGAGTCGAGCCCGAGCGCGGTCGCCGTCGCCGCGACGGCGAGCGGCCCGGCGACGCTGCGGCGCAGCTCTGCGCGGCCGTGCGGCTCGATCGCGTCGATCAACCGCTCCGTCTCCTCGGCGACGACCGCGGTGAAGCGCTCGCGGACGGCGTCGAGGCGGAAGGGCCGTGCGAACGGATCCCGGTGCCGCGCGTGCTCGTCCCCGTCGCGCGTGAGCATGCTCGGGCCGACCACGCGTCCGGTCGAGAAGCGCGGATCGTCCACGGTGAACGTCTCTGCGTCCCGCATCGCCTGGAGCGCGAGGTCGCGGCGCGTGACGAGCCAGGCGTCGAGCGCCGGCAGCCACGAGACGGGCTCGTGCGCGCGGAGGCGCGCGAGCAACGGGTGCGGATCGGCCTCGAGTTCGTCGACGGTCGCGGACGCCCCGATCGGGAACGCGTTCATGCCGGAAGTCTGCTCGGGAAGATGGCCGCCCGCCGCACCGTCTCGTTGCAACAGGCAGGGCGGCGCGCTCCCGTCAGCGGCGCAAAGACGGCCCGCGGCCCAGAAGCGGGTCGGAGCGAACACTCCGGCCCGCTTCCGCGATATGACCCGACGGATGCATCGGAGGTTGGATTCCCGTGAAA
>VAWW01000061.1:36914-43218 GCA_005884575.1 Actinomycetota bacterium | reverse complement strand
GCTCTTCACGTGGGAGCGGACCGTGTGCTCGGAGATGAAGAGGCGCTTCGCGATCTCGTCGGTGCCCAGGTGCTCGTCGAGCAGGAGCAGCACCTCGACCTCGCGGGCCGAGAGCGACGAGGCGATCTCGTCGGGGACGCCGGAGCCACGGCCGTTGCCGTGTCGTACCCGCTCGAGCAGCCGCCGCGCGACCGCGCCGGAGAGGGCGGCCTCGCCTTGGGCGGCCCCGCGAAGGAACTCCGCGATCCGCTCCGGGGGCTCGCTCTTCAGCAGGTAGCCGGCAGCGCCGCCCTGGATCGCGGCGAGCAGGTTCTCCTCGGTGCCGGAAGCCGTCAGGACGACGACCTCGCACTCCGGGGCCGCAGCGCGGAGCCGGGGCAGGGCGCCGAGGCCGTCCATACCGGGCATCGAGAGGTCGAGCAGGATGATGTCGGGCCGGAGCTCCTCGGCCGCCGCGATCGCGGACAGGCCGTCCGAGGCCTCGCCGACGACCTCGAAGCCGTGCTGCTTCAGAAGGGACGAGAGGGCCTCCCGCGTCAGCGGGTGGTCGTCCACGACCAGGATCCGAGTACTCATTCCTCTCCCACTATCGGCCGATAGGGCAGAAAGATGAGTGCCGACCGCGAGCGCCGCGACGACTTCAACGCCTGGCTGGGAGGCGAGATCCTCCTGATCGGGCTCCTGGGCGCCACCTTGGCGCTGTTCCTCGTCTACCAGGATCTGCACACCTCCTACGACCTGCCGCGGCTGCGGCTGGTGCTCCAGACGGCGATGGCGCTCGCCGGCGGCCTCGTGGCCCTCCTGGCGGGCGTTCGATTCTCGGTCGAGCGCCGGCGGCTCGACCTGCTGCTCTGCATGGGGTTCCTCGTCCAGGGCGTCTCCTCGCTCGTCTTCCTCATCGGGCCGACCCTCAGCGGCAAGCCGCTGCAGCGGCCCGAGGCCTGGAGCGGGATGATCGGCGGCCTGCTCGGCCTGTCGCTGATCGCGATCGCCCCGTTCATGTCCGGCCGGACGAAGTCGCGGGAGCGGGCGCTCGGCAACGCCGTCCTTAGCGCCGGGATGGTGCTCTTCATCGTCTGGACGTTCCTCAGCTCGGCGGGCAACTCCCTGCCCCAGCTCTCGCCGAGCCACAGCGAGCAGCAGCCGTTCCAGCTCACCGCGGCGCTCGCGACGCAGGCGCTCCTCAACCTCGTCGCGGTCGTCGGCTTCGGCAACCGGTTCCGGCGCAACGGCGAGGACATGGACCGCTGGCTGGCGCTGGGCGCGACCCTGACGCTCTTCGCGTCGCTGCACCTCGTCTTCACGCCGCTGCTCGCGAACTCGTACGTCTCCCAGGGCGACTTCCTGCGGATGCTGTCGTACGGCGTGCTGCTCGTCGGCGCCTGGCGCGCGATCCGCTTCGCCGAGTTCGGCCGCGCGGTCGCCGAGGAGCGGGCGCGTGTGGCCCGCGAGATCCATGACGGCCTCGCGCAGTACCTGTTCGCCGTCTCGACCCACGCCTCGATGCTCGAGTCCGGCGCGCCGCCCGACGAGGTGATCCCGAAGTTGAAGAACGCGGCTACGGCGGCGCAGCAGGAGGCGCGCTTCGCGATCCTGGCGCTGTCGTCCGCCTCCGGCAACGCGCCGTTCGACGCGGCGCTGCGCCGGTACGTCGAGTTCCTCACGGCCGACGGCCAGCTCGAGGTGGACGTCGAGATCGACCGGGTGATCCGCCTGGCGCCGGACGAGCAAATCGAGATCTTCCGGATCGTGCAGGAAGGCCTCGCCAACGTGCGCAAGCACGCGAACGCGCGCCGCGCCGAGGTGACGATCGGGCAGCGGCCGTTCGGCGAGCGCTTCGTGACGATCCGCGACGACGGTGAGGGGTTCGACGGCGATGTGACCGACGGCGGGCAGGGCCTGAAGAACATGCGCGCCCGCGCCGAGTCGATCGAGGGCGGCTTCACGTTCGTCTCGAAGCGCGGCTACGGCACTGCGCTCGAGGTCGTGCTCCGGACCTAGGCAAAGAGTTCCGCTGCCGGGAGCGGCGGTACCCTGAGCCGATGAGCAAGCAGCTGCAGGGCGAGGATTTCCTCCTCGGCGGCACCTTCGCCAGGATCCTCACGGAGGCGACTCAGTCGCTCGTCTGCGTCCTCGACCAGGCCGGCCGGATCATCTTCTTCAACCAGGCGTGCGAGCGCGCGACCGGCTTCGCCCGCGACGAGGTGCTCGGCCGGGACGCACGCGAGCTCGTGATCCCGCCGGAGGAGAGCGATGCCTTCGGGGAGGTGCTCGCGTACGTCTGGAAGACAGGCCTCGCGAGCCCGCAGGTCGGGCACTGGGTGACCAAGGACGGCGGGCGGCGCCTGATCGCCTGGTCCAACAAGCCGATGCCCGGCGACGACGGCACGACCGTCTGTCTCGTCACGACCGGCATCGACCTGACCGATCGCGCGCAGTGGCGGGAGGACGACGAGCGCGCCCTCGAGGGCGATCCGCAGTCCAAGCTCGCAGAGGTCGGCCGGCTCGCCCAGGAGCAGCGCGCCCTCCGGAGGGTCGCGACGCTGGTGGCGTCGGAGGCGGGTCCCGAGCGCGTCTTCGGAGCGGTGTCTGAGGAGTGCGCGCGCGTGCTCCAGGTCAACGCGTCGGCGGTCCTGCGCTACGAGGGCGACGACACGGCGACCATCGTCGGCCGGCACAACAGGGACAACGTCGATGTCTTCCCGCTCGGGGAACGCCTTGCGGCAGAGGAGAACACGACGATCGGACGCGTTCTCAGGACCGGTGCGCCGGCGCGGATCGACCACTGGGGGAAAGTCACGGGCGAAATCGCCGAGACGATGCTGCGAGTCGGGTACCGATCCACGGCCGCCGCGCCGATCGTCGTCGCCGGAGTCCTCTGGGGGGCTGTGGCAATCGGAAGCGAAGATCCGCTGACCCCGGAGAGCGAGACGCGTCTCGGCGCGTTCTGCGAGCTCGTGTCGCTGGCGGTGGCCAGTGCGCAGGCGCGCGCGGATCTGCGCGCCTCGCGCGCGCGGGTCATGAAGGCGGGCGACGAGCAGCGCCGGAAGCTCGAACGGAACCTTCACGACGGAGCGCAACAGAGACTCGTCTCCCTCGCGGTCATGCTTCGGCTCGCGCGAGCACAGCTGCCGTCGAATCCCGACGCTGCGGCAGAGCTCCTCGAGCGCGCGGCGCGCGAGCTCGACACAGGACTCGCAGAGCTCCGCGAGATCGCGCGCGGGCTGCATCCCGGAGCGCTCACCGACCATGGCCTCCTTCGTGCGCTCGAGGCGCTCGGCGAGCGGCTTCCCGTGGCGGTCGAGATCGACGCACCGGCCGAGCGCCTCCCCGAGCACGTCGAGGCGACGGCGTACTACATCGTCTCCGAGGCCCTCACGAACGTCGCCAAGCACGCGGCCGCCACCCGCGCCACGGTCGCGATCAGCCGCGACGGCGACGTCGTCCGCTTCGAGATCGCGGACGACGGCCGCGGCGGCGCGAATCCTTCGGGAACCGGCATCCTCGGCCTCCGCGACCGGGCAGAGGCCGCGGGCGGCACGCTCTTCGTCGTCAGCCCGCCCGGCCGCGGGACCGTTGTGACCGCAACGCTGCCGCTGACTACTTGAGGTGATTCGCAGCGAGGAACGCGCCGGCGACGGAGGCCGGGGACTGCTTGTCGATCGCGACCGCCTTGTTCATTGCCCGCATCGCGCCGAGCGTCAGCTTCGCGGAAACCGCGTCCACGGTCTTCGCGAAGGCCGATCCGCCGGCCGACGCGAGGCTCTTTGAGACCACGGGCGCGACGTTCTGGAAGCCGAAGATGTGCTTCGTGTCGGTGAGCACGGTGTACTTCGAGCCCTGGAGCTGCGGGTCAGTCGAGAAGACGTCGCCGGACGTCGTCTTCCCCTGGTCGAGCAGCGTGTAGACGCTGATGCTTGCGAGCGGCACGAACTTCGCCTGCTCGAGCCCGTAGATCTGCTTCAGGCCGAGCAGGCAGGTGACGCGCGTCCGGCACTCGGGGAAGCCCGCAAACGTGAACGACTTCACCTTCTTCATGTCGCCGATCGTCTTGACGCCGAGCTTCTTCGCCGTCGACGTGAGCATCCCGAAGGAGTCACTGTCGTAGAACGGCGTCGCGCGGAGGAGCGTGGCGCCGCGGCTCTCCTCGAACCGCTTCGCCGCCGCGTACGTCGCGGCCGCCGTCTTCGGCGACTTCTGCTTCGCGAGGTCGGCGACGATCACGCCGGTGTACTCGGGATAGAAGTTGATCTTGCCGCTCGTGAGAGCGGTGTCGATCAGCTCGGAGCTTCCGATGCTTCCCTTGAAGTGGACTCTGTAGCCCTTTGCCTCGAGCGCCTGCTTGTAGAGCTGACCGAGGACGTACTGCTCGGTGAAGTTCTTCGTTCCGATCGTCACCGTCGGCTTCGCGGCTGCAGTCGCTGCGGCCGAAACGGTCAGGCCGACGAGAAGCGCGACGCCCAGCAAAACCGCGTGCGACCTCCTGAGCATGCTGTCAGCCTACGGAACGGGACCGGGTCTACGCGTCAGCGCACGGAGGGTCAGGCTCAGGAGCAGCGCGGCGAGGAGCGCGAGCGCCGACACGCAGAGTGAGGCGCCGACGACGCCCGCGAGTCCGTAGCTCGCCTGGTTGACGATGACCTCACCGAGGCCGCCGCCGCCCGCGATCGCCGCGATCGTGGCCGTCGCGATGACGAAGATCGCCGCGATCCGGATGCCGGCGATCATGAGCGGCAGGCCGAGCGGGAGCTCGATCTGGAGCAGGATCTGCCGCTCGCTGAGCCCCATGCCGCGAGCCGCCTCGACGACGTCGGGATCGACGCCGTCGATCGCGAAGTACGCGTTCGTGAGGATGGGCGGCACGGCGAGAACGACGAGCGCTGCGGTGTTGTTCCAGAACCCGACGCCGAGGATCGTCAGCCCGAACGCGATCAGCACGACGCTCGGCAGCGCGCGGCCGAGACTCGAGACGCTGACCGCGAGGAAGAGGCCGCGGTGCCGATGTCCGAGCCAGAGGCCGAGCGGCAGCGCGAGCAGCAGGGCGATCCCGAGCGCGGCGAACGAGAGCTCGAGGTGCTCGCCGGTCTTCTGGAACAGAAAGGACGCGTTGTCGTGGATGAAGCTGAACGCATCGACGAACGTGTGTGGCGTGAAAGCGTCGGCGACCGTCACGCACGGCTCCATGGAGTCGCGGCTCGCTGGCCGAGCACGAGGAGGCCGTCGGCGGCGAGCGCGAGCGCGACGGCGAGCCCGCCCGCCGCGAGGATCTCCGTCTTGAAGAGGTTCTGGTCGAGCGCGATGAAGATGGGCTCGCCGAGACCCTTGGGGATCACGAACGCCGCGACGGTCGCGACCGAAATCGTCGACACGGTCGCGATGCGGAGCCCGGCGAGGATCGCGGGCAGGGCGAGCGGCAGCTCGACGCGCCGGAATGTCTGCGCTCTCGTCATGCCCATCCCGCGTGCGGCCTCGAGCACGTCGGCGGGCACGCCCCGCAGACCCTCGACCATGTTGCGGTAGAGAACGAGCAGCGTGTACGAGACGAGTGCGATCTCGACGGTCGTCACCGTGAGACCGGTGAATGGGACGAGCAACTGGAAGAGCGCGAGGCTCGGAATCGTGTACAGGAAGTCGGCGAGGGCGCCGATCCCCGCGTCGAAGGGGCGCCGCCGGAAGCCGACGAGCGCGAGGACGAAGGCGATCGCGAATCCGATGCCCACCGCGACCGCGGAGAGCCAGAGGTGCTGCACGAGCGCGGGCTGCAGCGTGTCGCCCCAGTGCGCGTGCAGCCAGTCGGTGCAGAACCAGCCGTTCGACCGCTCGCACGCGCTGCCCTTCCCGAAGTTCGGAATCACGGGTCCGGCGCCGACGAGGAAGCTCATCGCAGTAGGTCGTCCTTCGTCAGCGAGCCGAGCACGCGGCCGTCTTCGTCCGTGACGGCAATCGTGTCGGCGTGCTCCTCGATCGTGAGCGCGAGGGCGTCGCGGAGCGTCGTCGACCGCGGCACGCGCGGACCGTCCGCCGCGGGCCGCAGCTCGAGCTCGGCGAGCGTGTGCAGCGCGAGCGCCTTCAGCGCGCGGTCGGCGCCGACGAAGTCGGCCACGAACGCGTCCGCGGGCTGTTCGAGGATCGCCGCAGGAGTGTCGTACTGCGCGAGCCGCCCGCCGCGGCGGAGGATCGCGATCCGGTCGCCCACCTTGATCGCCTCGTCCATGTCGTGCGTGACGAAGACGACCGTCTTGCGCACCTCTCGCTGGAGTCGCAGGAACTCGTCCTGGAGCCGCGCGCGGACGATCGGGTCGAT
>VAWW01000061.1:0-36901 GCA_005884575.1 Actinomycetota bacterium | reverse complement strand
GCGCGAGACCGACGCGCTGCCGCTCGCCACCGGAGAGCTGCGCCGGATAGCGCCTCGCATACGAGGAGTCGAGGCCGACGAGCTCGAGCAGCTCCCGCGAGCGGTTGCGGATCCATTCCTTCGACCGGTCGTACAGGCGCGGAACCGTGCCGATGTTCGCCTCGACCGTCATGTGCGGGAACAGGCCGACCTGCTGGATGACGTAGCCGATGCCGCGGCGCAGCTGCACGACGTCCTGATCGCGCACGCTCGTGCCGTCGATGCGGATGTCGCCGCTCGTGAGCTCGATCAGCCGGTTGACGAGCTTCAGCGCGGTCGTCTTGCCGCCGCCGGACGGGCCGACGAGCACGCAGATCTCCCCTGCGGGCACCGTCAGCGAAAGATGGTCGACCGCGGCGTCGGAGCGTCCGGCGTACTGCTTCGTCGCCTCGTCGAAGACGAGCTCGGCGGCGTCGCCCGGCATCCGCTCTATCGGGCCCTCTGAGGGACTGCCGACTCGGGGACTGCAACGAGCTGGCCCCCCGCGCATCCCTCGGCTTCGACGGGCCGTCCGGGATTGGTGATCCCGATCGCGCCGGCGAATGCTCGCACCGACTCGGCGTTGGCCGCGAACGTATCGCCGACGAGTGCGCTCGCCACGACGACGCCGACGATGGAGACGCCGACCAGTCCCGCGACGCGCGCGACGGCGTTGTTGATCGCCGAGGCGATGCCTGCGTCGCTCTCGTCGGCATCGGCCAGCACGGTGGCGGTGAGCGGCGCGACCGTCATCGAGAGACCGATGGAGAAGACGAGTAGTCCCGGAAGCAGGTCGGTCGCGTACGAGGTGTGCATGCCGGTCCTGAGCAGCAGCAGGATGCCGGCCGCGGCGATCAGCGGTCCGGCGCCCATGAACAGTCGCGGACCGTAGCGGTCCGCAAGTGCGCCGAAGCGTCGCGAGAGCGTGAACATCACCAGCGTCACCGGGAGCGTCGTCAGGCCGCTCCGCAATGCGCTGTAGCCGGCGACCTGCTGCAGGAAGATGACGAGGAAGAAGAAGAGGATCGACAGGCCGGCGTACATGGCCAGTGTTTCCGCGTTCCCGACGGCGAAGTTGCGGCGCGCGAATAGCTCGAGCTTCAGCATCGGCTCGGGGGTGCGGCGCTCGTAGGCGAGGAACGACGCGAAGGCGACGACGCCGGCGACCAGCGGAACGACGATCGCCGGACTGCTCCAGCCGTAGTGCGGCTGCTCGATCAGCGCGAACACGAAGCCGCCCAGGCCGAGCGCGCACAGTCCGGCACCGAGCACGTCGACGCGCCGTCCCGTCACGCGGGTCGTTCGCGGGACCGCCGCGAAGATCAGCGCCAGCGTGACGAGGACGAGCGGGACGTTGAGCGCGAAGATCCAGCGCCAGGAGACCTGGTCGACGATCCAGCCGCCCACAAGCGGACCGACGATCGCCGCGATCCCGCCCCACGCCGTCCACGAGCCGATCGCCGCGCCACGATCCTTCGGAGAGAAAGCGCCGACGATGATCGCGAGCGAGCTCGGCGTCAGCAACGCCCCGGCCGCTCCCTGCAGCGCCCGCGCGGCGATCAACACGCCGATCGTCGGCGCCGCGGCGCACAGGATCGAGACGATGCCGAACGCCGCGACTCCGACTGCGAACACGCGTCGCTCGCCGTAGATGTCTCCGAGCGAGCCGCCGATCAGGATCAGCGAGCCGAGTGTCAGCAGATAGGCGTTTGACACCCACTGCTGCGCCGACAGCCCGCCGCCGAGGTCACGTTCGATCGCCGGCAATGCGACGTTGACGATCGACCCGTCGATTGTGGCCACGCCGGAGCCGAGGATCGCAGCGAACAAGGTCAGCCGCTGCCGGCGAGTCATGGCGTCGCCACCGCGGCTAGCTTACGTGGATCCTTCGCGGCACGACTCGCCCGCTCACCGGTCGGGAGGTCGCTCGCTCGGTCCCTGCCGGATCGCAGCCGACGGTGAACGCGTCGCTACGCCGCATCACCGAAGAGGGCCTCGTACACGCCGAGGAGGCTGGCAACGCCTATCTGTACACGTTCAACAGAGACCACCTTGCTGCGCCCGCAGTCGAGCTGCTCGCTGACATTCGCTCGGAACTCGAGCGTCGCCTCCGGGCGGAGATCGCCGAATGGGAACTTGCCCCGGCCCACCTCTCGATCTTCGGCTCGGCCGCCAGGAGCGACGGCGACACGGCCAGCGACATCGACATCTTCATCGTTCGGTCAACTGAGATTCCCGCGGACAACCCACGTTGGCGAGAGCAGCTGGAGCGACTGTCAGAGCACGTGCTCGCCTGGACTGGCAACCACGCCGGACTCGCCGAGGTGTCCGAGGCCGACATTCGCCGGCTCCGGCGCGAGCGGCCGCCGATCGTCGACGACCTGAGGCAGAACGCGAGCACGCTCGCGGGCCCGGAACCCGTCGACTTGCTGGGAGCGCGTACATGACGGGGCGAAGGGGACGCACGCACCCATGCGATCGCACGCACGCACTCGTCTCGATAACGCCGAGAAGTCGCTCGAGGTCGCCGAGCTCGCGGCCGCGGAGGAGGAGATTCCGGCTTCCCGAAATGTCGCCGCTGCGGTTGCCGTCCTCTCCGGAATCGCCTCGGCTGAGGCTGCCTGCTGCGCCGCGCTCGGCCGTCGCTCGCGGGGCGACGATCATCGCGAAGCGGCCGCGCTCCTCCGCCAGATCGTCGACCGTGAGCGAGCGGCGAAGGCTGTGCTCGAGCTGATCAACCTGAAGGACACCGCGCAATACGGGCTGGTCCCGATCACGAAGCGCGAGCTGACGACCACGCTACGCCGCGCGAGGATCCTGCTCGACTTCGCCCGTGAGGTCCTGCGCCGTTGATGGCGGTCCGCTGGGCCGCTCTGCGGCCGTCGAGAGCTCGCGGCGCGAGACGTGGGGGTCGCGGCTGACGGGACTCAACGTTCCGGCCCGACACCGACGGGCCCCTTCCGCGCATAGAAAAAGCCCCGTTACCAGGGCTTTTTCCGTAGCAGGCCTGTAAGCCGGATTCTGTCGGGGGTGACCATCCATCTGTGCGGCTTACCCGGCTCCTCGGCGGGCAGCGTCGACGGAGCCTGTTCGCCTTGCACCGGACGGGGTTTGGCGAGCCGCCGTGTCGCCACGACGCTGGTGGGCCCTTACCCCACCGTTTCACCCTTACCGGCGGCAACTCCGGAGATTTGCCGTCGGCGGTCTGTTTTCTGTGCCACTTTCCGTCGGCTTTCGCCGCCTCCCTCGCGGGAGCGTCCTGCCCTACGGTGTCCGGACTTTCCTCGAGCCTCTCGGCCCGCGATCACCCGGCCTGCGACTCCAATTGTAGCCCGGCCGAGGCGCGATGGCCGAGCCGCATCCCGCACTCCGGACAGCGGATCGATGCGGGCTCGTGCAGTACGAACTCCCCGCACACCGGGCATTCCAGGCTCGCGCCGCGCAGAAGCGCCGTCAGCTCCTGCTCGAGCGTCCGGTGGAGAGGCGCGACGGTCATAGCGAGCGGAAGACTCCCGTCACCGCGCCCAACACCTGTACGAAGTCGGGATAGATCGGTTCCAGCGCTGCGTTCTCCGGCTGGAGGCGGATCTTGCCGGCGTCCCGGTAGAACGTCTTCACCGTCGCCTCGTCGGCGCTCTCGTCGTCGCCGGCCAGGGCCACGACGATCTCGCC
This sequence comes from Actinomycetota bacterium, assembly GCA_005884575.1. Taxonomy (GTDB): domain Bacteria; phylum Actinomycetota; class Thermoleophilia; order Gaiellales; family Gaiellaceae; genus AC-16. The sequence goes on along the minus strand of VAWW01000061.1, from coordinate 33,211 downwards.
GTTGCGCGCGTCGTCCTGCCGCTTCACGACGACGATGTCGCCGTCGAGGATCCCGGCGTCGATCATCGAGTCGCCGCGCACGCGGAGGAGGAAGTCACCCCGTAGCGTCTCGGGCACCGCGACGTAGTCCTCGACGTTCTGGTCGGCGAGCAGCGGGCCGCCGGCTGCGATCTGGCCGACGAGGGGCAGCTTCTCCAGCTCGGGCATCGGCGCAGTCTCGGGCCGCTCGCGGCCGGTCAGCTCGAGGGCCCGTGGCTTCGTCGGGTCGCGGCGCAGCAGGCCGGCCCGCTCGAGGTTTGCGAGGTGCGCGTGCACGGTCGACGGAGAGGCGAGCCCGACCGCCTCGCCGATCTCCCGCACGGTCGGCGGGTAGCCGTGCCCGTCGACGTAGTCGACCAGGAAGTCCCAGATCTCCTGTTGGCGGCCGGTCAGCTCCACTCTCGTCTCCTGTGCTCGAGGTCGGTCCGGACGAACATGTGTTCGCCAGAAGAGTAGAGAGTCCTCCGGACGACGTCAACCACGACTTTGTGGCTCTAAGCCACTAGCACGGTGAAGCTCCCTCGCGGGAGCTTCATGCGCTGGAGAGGACTTGAACCTCCACGCCCCGCAAGGGGCACAAGGCCCTCAACCTTGCGCGTCTACCAATTCCGCCACCAGCGCGAGGGCCGGCGCATTGTAGCCCGGAGCTCTCGCCGGCCGTGCCGGCTTGGCCGGCGCGGCCTCACTAACGCCCTCGGAGAGCACCCCCCGGTGCGAAATCGTCATGTCCTCGCGGAGCGAGGACGGATTTCGCGCCGATGAATTCCGCCACCAGCGCGAGGGCGCGGCAAGTGTAGCGAGGTAACGTACCGCCCCGTGCGCGCGCTCTGCGAAACGGCGGTCGAGGCCGCGCTCGCCGCGGGGGCGAGCTACGCCGACGCGCGCGCCGTCGTCCGCCGCAACCAGCAGGTGATGACGAAGAACCGCCGCGTCGAGACCGTCACCGACGTCGAGTCCGAGGGAATCGGTGTCCGCGTGCTCGTCGACGGCGCGTGGGGCTTCGCCTGCGACCGGCGTCTGACCGAGCAGGGTGCGCGCGAAGCCGCCGCGCGCGCGTGCGCGTTCGCGCGTGCAGCGCCGAGCGCGGACGGCCGCGCCCTCGCACCCATCGCGCCCGCCCAGGCGCACTACGTCACCGCGCGCGAGCGCGATCCGATTGAGGTCCCGCTCGAGGAGAAGGTCGGGCTCTGCATCGCAGCCGAAGAAGCGCTGCAGCTTCCGCAGGTGAACGTCACGCAGGCGTCGGTGCGCGCGCAGAAGGAGCAGAAGGTGCTCGTCACCTCCGACGGCTCGGTCGTCGAGCACGAGCAGGTGGAGTGCGGGGGCGGAATCGACGCGATGGCCGCCGGCGACGGCGGCTTCCAGATCCGCAGCTACCCGACCGCGCACAACGGGCTCAGCGCGCAGGCCGGCTGGGAGTTCGTCGAGGGCCTCGACCTCGTCGGCCACGCGCCGCGCGTCACGGAGCAGGCGGTCGCGCTGCTCACCGCGGATCCGTGCCCGTCCGAGGTGACCGACGTCGTGATCGACGCGGAGCAGATGGCGCTGCAGGTGCACGAGTCCGTCGGCCACCCGACCGAGCTCGACCGGATCTACGGCACCGAAGCCTCCTACGCCGGTACGAGCTTCATCCAACCCGGCGACCTCGGCTCGCTCCGCTACGGATCCGAGCACATGAACATCACCTCCGACGCGACAACGGAGCGCGGCCTCGGCACGTTCTCCTACGACGACGAAGGCGTTGCCGCGGTGCGCGAGCCGATCGTGCGCGAGGGCGTCCTCGCCGGTTTCCTGACCTCGCGCGAGACCGCGGCGAAGATCGGAGCCGGGGCCGGGGGATCGATGCGCGCGGACACGTGGAACCGCATGCCGCTCGTGCGGATGACGAACCTCCACCTCGAGCCCGGCGAGGGCACGAAGGACGAGCTGATCGCCGGCGTCAAGAAGGGCGTCTACCTGGAGACCAACAAGAGCTGGTCGATCGACGACAAGCGGCTGAACTTCCAGTTCGGGACGCAGATCGCCTGGGAGATCCGCGACGGCAAGCTCGGCCGGATGCTCCGGGACGCGACGTACACCGGGATCACGCCCGTCTTCTGGGGCTCGCTCGACGGCGTCGCGGGGCCGGAGGAGTGGGTGCTGCACGGCGTGACGAACTGCGGCAAAGGGCAGCCGGGGCAGGGAGCGCACGTCTCGCACGGCACGTCGCCCGCACGGTTCCGCGGCGTGCAGGTCGGAATCAAGTCGTGAGCGCTCTGCCCGTCGCGCAGGACGCGATCGACGCCGCCGCGGGCGACGAGGCCGAGGCGGTCGTCCTGACGGAGCGCTCGGGCCTTGCGCGGTTCGCCGGCCGCGAGGTCCATCAGCCGACGTTGATCGACAACGTCGTCGTCACGCTCCGCGTCGTCCGCGACGGCAAGGTCGGAATCGCCGCGACGAATCGCGTCGAGCCCGACGGACTGCGAGAGCTCGCGCGCCGTGCCGGACAGGCCGCCGACAGCTCCGTCGCGACGCCCGGCTTTCCCGGACTGGCGCCGCCGGCCGATCCACCGGACGTCCAGGGCTGGGACGAGGAGACCGCCGCGCTCGGCCCCGACGAGCAGGCGCACCGCGCCGCCGCGGCGATTGCTGCGACGACGACGGGCGTGTACGGCTTCTTCACGAGCGGCGAGACCGAACTCGCGATCGCGTCGACGGCGGGCGTCCGGACGTCGCAGTCGATGACGGACGCGACGACGATCGTAGTCGCCGCCGACAGAGGATGCTCGGGCTATGCCGAGGCGAGCTCCTGGCGCGCCCGGTCGCTCGACCCGGCCGCGGTGGCGCGCGAGGCCGCTGAGAAAGCGTCGCGTACGAACGGCGCCGCGGCGGCCGACCCGGCACGCTACCGAGCCGTGCTCGAGCCGTACGCGATCGGCACGCTGCTCGAGTACTTCGGCTTCGACAGCTTCGGCGCGCAGGCGCTGCTCGAGGAGCGGAGCTACTTCAGCGGCCGGATCGGTCAGCGCGCATTCGACGAGAAGGTGACGATCGTGGACGACGCGCTCGATCCACGCGGGCTGCCGAAGGCGTTCGACTTCGAAGGGATGCCCAAGCAGCGCGTCCCGCTCGTCGAGGACGGCGTGATCCGCGGCGTGGTGTGGGACCGCGCAACGGCGGCGCGCGCGTCGAACGGCGCGCACTCGACGGGCCATGCGCCGCCCGCCTCGCTGCTTGCGCACGGGCCGTTCCCAGCTGCACTGCAGATGACCGGCGGGGATGCCGAGTCGATCGAGGAGCTCGCCGAGCTCGTCGGCGACGGGATCTACGTGACGCGGCTCCACTACCTGAGCGTCGTCGACCCGCGCGAGGGCGTGATCACCGGGATGACCCGCGACGGTACCTTCCGGATCCGCGGCGGCAAGGTCGCCGAGCCACTCGTCAACCTCCGGTTCACGGTGTCGGTACCGGAGCTGCTGGCCGACGTGCCCGGACTGACGCGCGACCTGACGCTCGTCAACGGCAGCGACTTCTACGGCGAGCGCTATCCGTTCGGCGCGCTCGTGCCCGCCCTGGCGACGGCGAGCTTCAACGTCACCGGCTCCGGCTCGAGGCCGGGCCTCTGAGCTAGTGGCTTTGAGCCACTAACTACTTGAGATAGTGGAAGAGGGCGATGCTGTTCGCGAAGAACAGGATCGCGATCACGATCGTCAGTCGCGTCAGGTTGCGCTCGACGATGTGCGTGCCGCCCTGCGAGGCCGGCGTGAAGCCCATCCCGCCCATGCCCGCGTCCCGCCCGGAGTGCATCAGCACGAGCCCGACGAGGGCCATGACGAGCAGCACCTGGACGACCGCGAGGAACTGGAGCACGACCTCAGGGTAGCTAGCGCGCCACGACTTCGAGGATCGCGTCGATGAGCTCGGCGGCGATCCGGTCCTTCGTCACGTAGCCTGCCGCACCGGCCTGGCGGGCGCGGTCGACGTCGGCGCGCGAGTTCGATCCCGTCAGCATCAGGACGCTCGCACCGCCGTTGCTGCTGCGGATCTCCCGCGCGGCCTCGATCCCGTCCATGACCGGCATGCTGATGTCCATCAGGACGATGTCAGGTTGGAGCTGCGCGGCGAGCTGCACGGCCTCGCGCCCGTCACCGGCGTGTCCGACGACGTCGATCCGGTCGTCGGCGTCGAGGATCGCCTGCAGCGCCTCGGCGAACAGGCGGTGGTCGTCGGCGATCAAGACGCGAATGCGGGTGTCGGGGCGTGCCAAGGCTTCCATCGTCCTTGGCACGAAATGTGCCCTGTTACGCTCGATTTGTGAAGGGTGAGGAGGAGGCGCGTGAGCAGATCCAAAAGCTCCTCGTCACGGGGGACAACCGCCTGAAGCAGGGCGCCGGGGCCGCCAAGGCGCGCGAGAGCTGGGATGCCGCGCTGGCGCTCGCCGTCGAGTCGGGGCTCGAGGAGACAGTGCGGCCCCTGGTCGAGGTCAGGCTCGCCGACCTCGAGCGGCTCGCCGGAGGATCTCCTCCACCCGCTCCGCCTGCCGCCTGACGTCGTGGGGTCGGGCCGCCGCGCGGGCGGCCGGGTTCGGCGACGGGAGGGCGGCCGCCGCGCGAAGCGCGTCCACGAGGGCCTCCTCGTCGGCGGGGTCGACGAGAATGCCGGCCTCGGGCGTCACGAACTCAGGCGGGCCGCCGATGCGGGTCGCGACGACGGAGCGCTCGGACGCCATCGCCTCGAGCAGCGCCTGGCCGAGCGGCTCGATCAGGCTCGGCTGCGTGACGACGGTCGACGCGGCGATCGCGGCCGGAATCTCGTCGTGGCGGACGCGGCCGAGGAGACGGATCCGGTCGCGTCCTTCGAGCTCCGCGCGCAGCGGGCCGTCGCCGGCGAAGGTCAGCGTCCCGTCGTCCAGCCGCTCGAAGGCGCGGGCGAGGCGCAACACGTTCTTGCGCGGCGTCAGCGAGCCGACGCAGAGGAAGGCTGGGCCGCCGCCGTTCGGCGCGGGTGCGGCGGCGAAGCGCTCGAGGTCGACTCCGCTCGACACGACCTCCGTCTTCCCGCGCGCAGCCGGCAGCTTCAGCTCGAGCTCGCGGCGCAGGTAGTCGGAGACGCACACGACCGTCGACGCGCGGCCGACCACGAAGCGCGTCGCGGCGGCCACGCCCGGGACCGCGCCGATGTTGCGGACGTCGCGTCCGTGCGCGGTGACGACGAGCGGTGTGCGCGACGCGAGCGCGGCGGCAAGTCCCGCGGGAACGAGGAAGTGCGCGTAGACGACGTCCGGCCGGAAGCGGCGCGCGGCGCCGCGGGCGTCGCGTGCGAGATCGAGGTAGCGGCGCTTCCCGCCGGCGCGCCTGTCGAGGACGGCTCGCTCGACGTCGTGGCCGCGCTCCGCGAGCGCGCGCTCGACCTGGGCGACGAACGTCCCGAGATCGGGATCGTCCGGCCCGGGATACATCTGCGAGCGCGCAAATTGTCGCGATTTCGACACGCTTTTGCGTGCGTACCTGGTACCCATTGTCGTGCTGTAAAGTCCGGTCGTGGCAACGGTCTGAACGCTTCCCTGTACTCGTCTCACCTCCGGGAGGTTCGGTCCGCATGCCTGACTCTTCATCCGCCGTACGCGTCGCCGGGCTGAGCAAGGTCTTCCGCGTTCCCGAGCGGGAAGCGGGACTCCTCGCAGCCGCCAAGAGCCTCGTCCGCAGGCGGACGCGCGACGTGTGCGCGGTCGATGCGATCTCGTTCGAGATCGGCGCCGGCGAGGTCGTCGGCTTCCTCGGGCCCAACGGCGCCGGCAAGACGACGACGCTGAAGATGCTCTCCGGCCTCCTCTATCCGAGCTCCGGCGACGCGACGGTGCTCGGCCACCGGCCCTCGCAGCGCGAGCGCGAGTTCCTGCGGCAGATCACGCTCGTGATGGGCAACCGCAACCAGCTGCAGTGGGACCTCCCCGCGCTCGACTCGTTCGAGCTGAACCGCGCCATCTACCGGATTCCGCGGAACGACTTCCGGCCCGTGCGCGACGAGCTGGTCGAGCTGCTCGACGTCGGCGACCTCGTGCGGAAGCCTGTCCGCAACCTCTCCCTCGGCGAGCGGATGAAGGTCGAGATCGTCGGGGCGCTGCTGCACCGGCCCCGCGTGCTCTTCCTCGACGAGCCGACGATCGGCCTCGACGTGACGATGCAGCGGCGAATCCGCACGTTCCTCGCCGAGTACAACCAGCGCTACGGCGCGACCGTGCTGCTGACGAGCCACTACATGGCGGACGTCGAGGCGCTCTGCAAGCGCGTCATCGTCATCCACCACGGCCGCATCCTGTTCGACGGGCAGCTCGCCGCACTGGCGGACCGTTTCGCGGCGTACAAGACGATCGAGGCGGTCGTCGGCGACGGCGAGCGCATCTCGCTCCGCGTCCCGCGGAACGAGACGTCGCAGGCGACGGCGAGGCTGCTGGCCGATCACGAGGTGCACGATCTGACGGTGGAGGATCCGCCGATCGAGGACGTGATCGAGCTCGTCTTCGCGAGGGAGTCCGCCGAGTGAGCGCCGTGCCCCTGCAACAGGAGAATCGCGTCCGCGCCTTTGCCGAGTTCTACCTCGCGACAGCGCGTGCGGCGATCGCCGTCCAGTTCCAGTACCGGACGGCGAACTACTTCTACATGCTCGGGATGGTCGCCGAGCCCGTGATCTACCTGGTCGTCTGGTCGTCGGTCGCGCGTTCGAGCGGCGGTGCGGTCAACGGGATCACGGCCGGCGAGTTCGCCGCGTATTACATCGTCTGGACCCTCGTCCGGAACATGAACGTCGTCTTCGGCGCGCCCTTCTGGGAATGGCGGATCCGCGAGGGCGAACTGTCCGGCCAGCTGCTGCGGCCGCTGCACCCGCTCCATCACGACGTCGCCTACTTCGGCGGCTGGAAGGTGGTCAACATCGTCCTCTGGCTCCCGATCGCCGCGGCGCTGACGGCGATCTTCCATCCGACCGTGCACCCGAGCGCGCTCCAGATCGGCGTCTTCTGCGTCGCGATCTGGGGCGCCTACCTGGTCCGGACGATGTTCCAGTCGAACGTCGGGATGCTGAACTTCTGGACGACGCGGGGAGCTGCGGCTTTCGACCTCTACATGGCTACGGAGCTGCTGCTGTCGGGCCGGCTCGTGCCGCTGAAGCTGATGCCGGGCTGGGTGCAGACGCTCGCGAACTTCCTGCCCTTCAAATGGACGTTCTACTTCCCGATCGAGTCGCTCGTCGGCGACCTGTCGACGCGTGACCTGCTCGTCGGCCTCGGGGCGCAGGCGCTCTGGGTTTTGATCGGCCTCGCGCTCCTCCGCTTCACTTGGCGCGCCGCGATCAAGCGCTTCTCGGCGGTGGGCGGGTGAACACGCTCCGCGTCGCGGCGCTCTACCTGAAGGTGGGTGTGCTGAACGAGCTGCAGTACCGGGTGAACTTCTTCCTCAACGTCCTGCAGGCGCTGATCCAGGTCGCGACCGGCCTGATCGTGATCTCGCTCGTGTACTCGCACACGCCGCGCTTGAACGGGTGGACGGAGCCGGAGCTGCTCTCATTGCTCGGTGTGCAAATCCTGCTCGGCGGCGTGATCCACACATTCGTGCAGCCGAACATGGAACGGCTGATGGAGGACGTCCAGAAGGGGACGCTGGACTACGCGCTGACGAAGCCGGAGGACTCGCAGGTGCTCGTCAGCGTGCGCAACGTGCGCATCTGGCAGCTCGTCGAGGTGATCTCCGGACTGACCCTCCTCGGCGTCGGCATCTCCCGGCTGCAGACGTCAGTCGGCGTCCTCGACGCGCTCGCGTTCCTCGTCGCGATCCTGCTCGGCGCCGTGATGCTGTACTCGTTCTGGCTGGTCGTCACGACCGGCGCCTTCTGGGTCGTGCGCATGGAGCACGTGCTGGAGCTCTTCGAGGGCGTCTACCAGACGGGCCGCTGGCCGGTCGGCGTCTACCCGGGCTGGATGCGCTACGGCGTCACCTTCCTCGTACCCGTCGGCTTCGCGGTCACGGTGCCGGCGCAGGCGGCGACCTCGCGGCTGCACGGCGGCACGTTCGCGCTCGCGGCAGGCTTCGCCGTCTTGCTGTTCGCGTTCACCCGCTGGTTCTGGCGCTTCGGGCTGCGGAGATACTCGGGGGCCTCGGCCTAGCCGAGACCCCCGGAGTATTTGCCTACGGCTTCTTCGCGGTGAAGACGCTGCTCAGGTCGCGGACAGCGGCGTCGCGCGAGCTGAGGGCCGCGACGCCGAACCGGTGCTCGATCGTCGCGAGGATCGACGTCGTGTCATGCGAGGCGCTGTCGACGACGAAGGCGGAACTCAGAAACGGCGAGAGCACGACCGCCGGGATCCGCGTGCCGGGACCCCACTGGTCGTGCGGGCCGGCCGTCGTCGTGCCCTGGCCCGGCGGTGCAACGTGGTCCCACTCCCCGCCGAACTCGTCGTAGGTCACGATCACCATCGTGTCCTTCGCGCACGCACCGCCCTCGATCGCCTTCAGCAGGGTGACGAGATGGTTGCTCCCGTTCGCCTCGCTCGCGTAACCGGGGTGCTCGTTCTCGGCGCCGATCGGCTTGATGAAGCTGACCGGCTTCAGACCACAGGTCGAGGACGACCCGGACGCGAGCGTCATGAACTCCGCCTCGTCGCGCAGGTGGTCCTTCCGCATCGTCGTCCCGGGCGCGAACGACGCGAAGTAGTTGAACGACTGGTGGTGGAACTGGAAGAGCTTGTCGGGACAGTTCGGATACGTCGCCGCCGCGCTCGCGTTCGGGTCGGAGCACGTCGGCCCGGTCCCGTTCGTCCACCCGGGCGCGCCGACGTCGCCGTTCGCGTTCGACCAGCCGCCTGAGTACCAGGCCCAGTCGACGCCCTTCGCGCTCAGCCGGTCGCCGATCGTCGGGTTCGTCAGCGGCGGGAGCTGCCGCGTCGCAGCGGTTCCCGGCGAGAACGGCTGGTACGTCGGCTGCGACGTGTTCACCGCGAAGTCGCCGCACGCGAGATTCGGCGAGGGAGCAGGGCACTTCACGGTCAATTGCTGATCCTTCACCGGTCCGGTCGGCGTGTAGAGCGGCGACGAGTTCGGCATTCCGTTCGCGTCGACGATCGAGTGGAGATCGTTCGGCCCGTTGTCGCCGGGCGCATTCGCCCAGACCGGTGACGCCGCCGCGACGAGCCACTGGTGGTTCAGGAACGAGCCACCGAACGCGGCCTGGAAGAAGTTGTCGGCGATCGCGTACCCCGGGTGCCCTGCCTGATGGAGGTACGCGTAGATCGGGAGCGCCTTCGTGTCGTAGATGCCCTGCGTGAGACCGGCGGCGTCGCTCGCGGTCGTGTACCGATCCTGCCGGCCGCCGTCGAGCTGGTACTGCTCCTGGTAGAAACGGTGCACCAGGTCGCGGGTGCAACCGCCGGGCAGCCCTCCGCCCTTCGGGACCCCGTTGGCGGCGAAGACCCCGGGTGCCGGACACGTCGTATCGGACGGCTTGATGAAGTCGTCGATCGTGAACGGCGCGTTCTTGAAGTGGCTCGTGAACGGCTTGGCCGTCGTCGAGTCGGAGCAGTCCGCCGGCTGCGGCGGCGAAGTCAGGTTGACGTCGTTCTGCAGGAGACACGCGAAGGCCGTCCCGGCCTGGCTGACCTGTGTCGTGTTCGCCGACTGCGCCTTCGCGACCCCGTTGACGCCCTCCCAGCCGCCGTAGAGGTTGTCGAAGCTGTGGTTCTCCTCGTAGATGATCACGATGTGCTTGATCCTCGCGAGCTTCTGCGCCGGGGTGAGCGGCTTCGGCTTGGGCTTCGGCTTGACCTTGTGGACCTTGTGGTGCTTCTTCGGCTTCGGCTTCGGCTTCGCGGCGATGCTGCCCTGCGCGACGAGCAGCCCCACGAGCACCAGCACGAGAACCGTCACCCACGGGATGCGGCGTTTCATCGATTCCCCCCTCCTCCGGTGCGCCTGTCGGCGCGAGACTAACCGGCCCTGGATTCGCGTGCGTTCCTAACGCGGACGGACCGCGTCGTACATCCCCCACTCGTCGCGGAGCACGTTGCAGATCTCGCCGATCGTGTTGTGCGCCCGCAGCGCCTCGCGCATCGGCGGAAGAAGGTTCGCTTCGCCGCGGGCCGCATCGCGGACGGCGGTGAGCGTCCTCGCCGCGTCGTCGGCGTTCCGCTCCGAACGCACGCGCACGGTCCGCTCGAGCTGCCGCCGCTCGGCCTCCGGGTCGATCCGCTGCAGCTCGACCTCCTCGGCCTCCGGCTCCGCGAACCGGTTGACGCCCACGATCACGCGCTCGCCCGACTCGATCTCCTGCTGGTAGCGGAACGCGGCGCCTTCGATCTCGTCCTGGACGAAGCCGCGCTCGATCGCCTCGACGGCGCCGCCGAGGTCGTCGACGCGCTCGATCAGCTCCCACGCACGCGTTTCGAGCTCGTCGGTCAGCGCTTCGATGAAGTACGAGCCGCCGAGCGGATCCGCGGTGTCGGTCGCTCCCGCCTCGTGCTGGAGCAGCTGCTGCGTACGCAACGCGATCTTCGCGGAGCGCTCGGTCGGTAGCGCGAGCGCCTCGTCGAACGCGTTCGTGTGCAGCGACTGCGCGCCGCCGGCGACCGCGGAGAGCGCCTGGATCGCGACGCGCACAACGTTGTTCTCCGGCTGCTGCGCCGTGAGCGTCGACCCGCCGGTCTGCGCGTGAAAGCGAAGCGCCTGCGCCTTCGGATTCGTCGCGGCGAACCGCTCCTTCATGATCCGCGCCCAGAGGCGCCGCGCCGCGCGGAACTTCGCCACTTCCTGGAAGAAGTGGTTGTGCGCGTTGAAGAAGAACGAGAGCCGCTCGCCGAACTCGTCCGGCGAGAGCCCCGCGTCGACGGCGGCCTCCGCGTACGCGATCCCGTTCGCGAGCGTGAACGCGAGCTCCTGCACCGCCGTCGAGCCCGCCTCGCGGATGTGGTAGCCGGAGATGGAGATCGTGTTCCAGCTCGGGATCCGCTCCGCGCAGTACGCAAACAGATCCGTCGTCAGCCGCATCGACGGCTTCGGCGGGAAGATGTAGTTCCCGCGGGCCACGTATTCCTTGAGGATGTCGTTCTGGACGGTGCCGCGAAGGCGGTCGCCGGTGACGCCTTGCTGCTCGCCGACGAGCTCGTAGAGGAGCAGCAGCAGTGACGCGGGCGCGTTGATCGTCATCGACGTCGAGACCTCGCCCAGCGGGATGCCATCGAAGAGCAGCTGCATGTCGGCGAGCGAATCGATCGAGACGCCGGTGCGGCCGACCTCGCCGTCGGAGCGCGGGTCGTCGGAGTCGTAGCCGAGCTGCGTCGGCAGGTCGAACGCGACGGAGAGGCCGGTCTGCCCGTGGTCGAGCAGGTACCGGTAGCGCGCGTTCGACTCCTCCGCCGACGCGAAGCCGGCGTACTGGCGGATCGTCCACGGCCGGCCGCGGTACATGTCGGGGTACGGGCCGCGCGTGAAGGGGTACTCGCCGGGCGGCTCGACGGGATGCTGGGCGTCGTCCTCCGTGTAGACCGGCTTGATCTCGATTCCGGAGTCCGTCTCCCGATCGTCCGTGGTGGCCACGGAACCATCGTAGAGTGGCGGCATGCTCGCCGCCTGTCCGCCGCAGCCCGGACTGGGCTCGGTCACGTACAGCGTCGCGCACGTCCGGCACGTCGTCGACCTCGGCAGCTGCCTCACGTGGACGGTGGCGCCGCGCGCGCAGTTCGGCAAGCCTCGCGTGCCGACGTTTCGCTCGCCGGACGGGCGGGCCGTCGCGTTCGTGCGTGTCACGAAGCGCGAGCAGACGATCGTGGTGCGCCGCGCGGGTCGCGCGCGGCCGGTCCTCCGGGTCGGCGAGGTCTACAGGGTCGTCGACGACGACCACGGGCCGATCTGGCTGATCGGCTGGTCGCCCGACTCGCGCTGGCTGCTCTACACGATCGACCCCGACGGCTCCGGCTCGATCGCGGCGGACGGGCTCAGAGTGCGGGTCGTTCCGGCGTCCGGCGGACGGCCGCGGACGATTGCACGGATGCTGGTGTACGACGACTACCTCATCTGGTGCGGCCGCCGGCTGATTGTGACTGCAGGGATGGCTCGCGAGAGCGCGAGGAACAAGCGCCTCGTGTTCGCGTCCGCGCCCGACTGGCGCCCGCATCCGCTCGTGCGCGCTCCCACGCGCGCGTTCGGCTCGATCCAGTGCGCGCCGGACGGTCGCTCGCTCGTCGCGCAGTCGGCACCGGCGAGCCGGGATCCGCGCTTCTTCGCGACGCGCTGGGCGCTCTGGCGGGTGGGGCTCGACGGCTCCCTGCGGCAGCTCACCTCGCCGCCGCCCGGCTACGCCGACGATTCGCCGCGCTGGTCGCGCGACGGCCGCGCGATCCTCTTCGTCCGCTCGCACCGGGGGAGCGGGAAGCTCTACGCGTGGCGCGACGGCCGGGTCGCCGGGCCGTTTGCGTCCGTCGGCTACCGACTCGGGTACTACGGGCACCGGGACTGGTGGCAGGGGCTCACGTGGTCGCTAGCGTCCAGGAGGTGAACGTCACCGTGAAGCTGTTCGCCGGCCTCCGCGAGGCGGCCGGCTGGTCGGAGCGCGAGGTCGACGGCGTCGAGCGCGTCGCCGACGTCTGGCCGGCGCTCGGCCTGGGCGAGGAGCCTGCGGGCCTGCTGTACGCCGTCAACCGCGCGTATGCGGAGCGCGACGCCGAGCTTGCCGACGGCGACGAGGTCGCACTCATCCCGCCCGTCAGCGGCGGCGACTTCCGGCTCAGCGAGGAGCCGCTCGACCTGCTCGCGCCTGTGCGGGAGGTGCAGTCCGACGAGGCCGGCGCCGTCGCTACGTTCGTCGGCACGACCCGCGTCCACTCGCGCGGACGCACCGTCACGCACCTCGACTACGAGGCGTATCCGGAGATGGCCGAGCAGATGATGGCCTCCCTGGCGGAGTCTCTCCAGGCGAAGTACGAGCTGTGCGCGGTCGCGATCCACCATCGCGTCGGCCGTGTGGGGATCGGGGAGCCGAGCGTGGCCGTGGCCGTCTCGGCCCCGCACCGCCAGGACGCTCTCGCCGCCTGCCGCGAGGCGATCGACACGCTCAAGGAGACGATTCCGCTCTGGAAGAAAGAGGTGTACGAAGGCGGCGAAGAGTGGATAGGGAGAGGGTCGTGACCGACTACCGCGACTACCGGCCTGTCCAGCCGCGCGGCACCGACTGGAAGAAGATCTTCCAGAGGATCTGGGCGCCGATCGCCGCGATCGCCGGGCTTGCCGTCAAGTTCGCCTTCGTCTTCCTGAAGTTCTTCGGGCTCTTCGTCTCCGTCGCTGCATACGCGCTGATCTGGGGCTGGAAGTTCGGCGTCGGGATCGTGGTGCTGATCTTCCTCCACGAGATGGGGCATGCGATCGAGGCGAAGCGGCAGGGCCTGCACGTCTCCTTCCCGACCTTCATCCCGTTCCTCGGCGCCTACGTGACGATCAAGCACGCGGGACTGACGCCGTGGCGGAGCGCGTTGATCGCGCTCGCAGGGCCGCTTGCGGGCGGGATCTCGTCGGCCGCGTGCTGGGCGATCGCGAGCAGCCAGAACTCGGATCTCTTCTACACGCTCGCGTACACCGGCTTCTTCCTCAACCTGTTCAACCTGATCCCGATCGCCTTCCTCGACGGCGGAGCGATCGTGCGCGCGGCGCGCGAGGCGTGGCACATGCCGGTGATCCAGTTCGAGGGGGGCGTGCCGATGCGCGCGATGGCGCCCGACCGCAGCCGCTCGCTGCTGATCTGGTCGCTGTACCTCGGGCTCGGGCTCGTCCTCGCGTACGGGATGTGGAAGACGCACGTGCCGCAAAACCGGTTGTAATGGACGCCCGGCGCCTGCTCGCGGCCGACGAGCTCGACTTCCGTCGCGACGCGCCGGCGATCGCGGACGAGTTCCGCCTGGGGTTCGAGGCCGTCGCGCGCATCGACCGGCCGGCCGTGTCGATCTTCGGGTCGGCGCGCGTTCCCGACAGCGATCCCGCGTACACGGCGGCGCGGGCGACGGCGCGCCTGTTCGCCGAGGCCGGCTGGGCGGTCGTCACCGGCGGCGGCCCGGGCGTGATGGAGGCGGCGAACCGCGGCGCGAAGGAGGCCGGCGGGCTGTCGGTCGGCTTCAACATCGAGTTGCCGCACGAGCAGGAGAGCAATCCGTACCTCGACATCTCGCTCGAGTTCCGCCACTTCTACGTGCGCAAGACGATGTTCGTGAAGGCGGCCGAGGGGTTCGTCGTCTTCCCGGGCGGGATCGGCACCGTGGACGAGCTCTTCGAGCCGCTGACGCTGATCCAGACGGGCAAGGTGCTGAACTTCCCGGTCGTGCTGTTCGACTCCGCGTACTGGGCCGACCTGCTGCGGTGGATGCGGGACGAGCTGCTCGCGCGGCGGATGGTCTCGCCGGAGGACATCGAGCTGCTCGCGGTCACGGACGATCCGGCCGAGGCGGTTCGGCTCGTCGTCGACGAGCACACGCGGCGCGCGACCGGGTCTCCGGCCGAGCCCGCGAAGGCCGACGCGCAGTAGCTTTAAAGGGATGCAGCTACGCGACCTCCCGTCGGTCGACGAGCTCGCGCGCTCGGTCGGCGATCCGCTCGCCGTCGACGCCGCGCGTCTGGTCCTCGCGCGCGCGCGCGAGGAGATCGCCGCCGGCGCCGATCCGGGTGACCTCGAGTCGCGCGTCCGCGCCGAGCTCGCCGCTGTGCGCGCACCCCGGCTGCGGCGCGTGCTCAACGCGACCGGCGTGATCGTCCACACGAACCTCGGCCGCGCGCCGCTTGCCGAGGCGGCGCTGGAGCGCGTCATGGAGATCGGCCGCGGCTACTCGAATCTCGAGTACTCGCTGGAGGACGGCGCGCGCGGGTCGCGGCAGGACCATGTCGCCGACATCCTGCGCCGCCTGACCGGCGCCGAGGCGGCGCTCGTCGTGAACAACAACGCGGCGGCGGTGCTGCTCGCGCTCGCCGCGCTCGCGGAGGGGCGCGAGGTGCTCGTCTCCCGCGGCGAGCTGATCGAGATCGGCGACGGCTTCCGCATCCCGGAGGTGCTGGCGCGATCGGGCGCGCGGCTCGTCGAGGTCGGCACGACAAACCGCACGCGCGCCGCCGACTACGAGCGTGCAATCGGCCCCGAGACGGCATTGCTGCTGCGCGTGCACCAGTCGAACTTCCGCGTCGTCGGCTTCACCGAGTCGGCGCGGCTCGACGAGCTCGCGCACATCGCCGGGGCCGTCGGCCTGCCGCTCGTCGACGACCTCGGCTCCGGCGTGCTCGTCGAACTGCCGGGCGAGCCGTCCGCGAAGGAGAGCCTCGCCGCGGGCGCCCACCTCGTCTGCTTCTCCGGCGACAAGCTGCTCGGCGGGCCGCAGGCCGGCATCGTCGTCGGGCGAGCGGACCTCGTCGACAAGCTGCGCCGCCATCCGCTGCAGCGGGCGCTCCGCGCCGACAAGCTGACGCTCGCCGCGCTCGAGGGAACGCTGGCGCTGTACCTCGATCCGCCGGAGCGGATTCCCGTCCTGCGCATGCTCGACGAGGACGCGGCGATCGTGCGCGCGCGGGCCGAGCGCCTGGCCGGTCTCGTCGGCGGCGCGGTGGAGGAGACCGTCGCGCGCGTGGGCGGCGGCGCGCTGCCGCTCGCGGAGCTGCCGAGCTTCGCCTGTGCGGTGGAGGAGCAGCTCGCGGGGCCGCTGCGCCTCGGCGAGCCGCCGGTCGTCGGCGTGGTGCGGGACGGGCGCTGTCTGCTCGACTGCCGGACGCTCGGCGAGCACGAGATCGACGAGGTCGGCGCGGCCGTCGCCGCGGCCCGCGCGCGTCAGTGATCGAGGCCGCAGAACTCGGGCGGCAGCAACCCTGCTAGACCGAGCTCGCGCGGCGGCGCGTGAATTGCGAACGCGCTCCGCAGATCGCGCGTGAACCACACGTGGAGCATCTCGCTCCCCTGCCGGGCCGCGGTTCCGGCAGGACAGGAGCCGTCGGATCGCGGAGCAAGTCCTCTGGCGTTGCCGCGCGCGCAGACCTTGTGCGTGTGCCACCGTGTGATCGGCCCGCCGGGCGTGAGGCCACGCATGCCGCGCGGCATGCTGAACATCACGCCGACGAGGACGAGCGGCGAACCCGGCGGATTCGCGTAGATCAGCGCCTCCGGGCGCGACGGATCGAGATAGCGCGTGTCGTGGCTGTAGGCGTGGTGCTCGGCGTGCAGGTAGTGCACGGTGAGGTCGCCGGCCCGGCGGCGCGCGGTGTGCGTGTCGAACCCTGCCGCCCGTGCCCCGCGAAGCGTGTGCCAGCCCCGCGCCGCCGCTCGGATCTGCGCGAGCAACCGCTGAGCGCCGGCGCGCTCCGAGACGGTCGCGGTCGAGAGCGTCGGATACTCGAGCAGCCGGTTCTCGGGTCCGCGCAGCGTCTCGGGCGGAAGCCTCGCGGGCGGCTCGGCAGCGACGGCGGCGGCCGGCGCCGTCAGGGCGAGTACGGCCGCGCACGCGGCGAGTCTCCGAGCTCGCATGGGGCCGACCCTATCAGGAGGCTGTGATTATTGTCACAAATCCGATACGATCCGGCGGACGTTCCCCCGGGCCGTACCCGCCGCCTGCTGTGCCTTCGTCGCGACCGTCGCCGTAGCGACCGCCGCGGGCCAGGGTGGAACCGGGCATCGCTCGCCGCCGATTCGTTCAGCGCCTCGAACGGCGGTGAGCCGTTCGCCGGAGACGGGCGGCTGTTGACGACGATCAGTCCGACCGGGGACGGGTTGCGCGACGGCGCGACGATCGGCTTCACGTTGAACGAGTCGGCGACGGCGACGCTGGAATCAGACCAGGCGGCTTCTCGCCGGCCCGAACGCGTTCCGCTGGGCGCCGAGCGATACCGCGGCGCCGGGTACGTACCTCGTCCGCGTGCTCCTCCGCGATGCCGGAGGGAATCGCCGCGTCTACGACGTTCAGCAGGTCCACGGCAGACGTACGTCCGGGACGCCCGTCGTGCGCGTACTCGGAATCGACGCAAGCTTCACGCGAGAAAGCCAGCCACCGGGGACTGTCGCGTCCCTGCTCGTCGCGACCGACACGCGCTGGCTCACACTCGAGATCTTTCAATCCGGGCCGGAGCGGACGCCCAGCTACCGTGACGACCTGCTGAACGGGTTCCCTGTGTCGCACCCGGTCACCCTGAACTGGCGCTCGCACCGCGACGCGCCCGGGCGAATTCGCGTCCGAGTCGGGCTGTGGCCGAGCGGCGTCTACTACGCCCGGCTCACCGCCCACGACGGGCGCATCGGATACGCGCCGCTCATCGTCCGCCCGCGGCGCCTCGGCGAGCACCGTATCGCGGTCGTGATGCCGACGAACACCTGGGCCGCGTACGACTTCTGGGACGAGACGGGAGACGGAATCGGTGATACCTGGTACGCGGCGTGCACGGTGCAGCTCGACCGTCCGTTCCTGCAGCGCGGCGAGCCCCCGCACTTCCGGCGCTACGACCTCCCGTTCCTGCACTGGCTCGCCTGGGACAGCACCGCTGCGAACGACCTGCCTTCGCCGCCGTGGATCTCCGAGGCGAACCACCCGGTCGATTACCTCGGAGACGCAGACGTCGAGGCGGTCATCAACGGTGGCGTGCTCGCACGTGCCTACGACCTCATCGTGTTTCCAGGGCACCACGAGTACGTGACCTCGCACGAATACGACGTCGTCGTTCAATACCGGAATCGCGGCGGAAATCTGGCGTTCCTCACGGCGAACAACTTCTTCTGGCGCGTTAACCGAGAAGGAGGTCGACTCCGGCGGGTCGCGAAGTGGCGAGACCTCGGGCGGCCCGAGGCGGCGCTCATCGGCGTCCAGTACCGCGCGAACGACGAGGGTCAGCGGAAGGGCGCATTCGTCATCCGCGACACCGCCGATGCGGCGTGGCTGTTCGACGGTACGGGGCTCGTCGACGGCTCCGCGTTTACCGGCTACGGCTATCCCGGCGGACCCTTCGGAATCGAAATCGACGCGACCGCGGCCAGCTCGCCCGCTGGAACGAAGGTCCTCGCGGAGATTCCCGACATCTACGGCCCCGGAATAACGGCCCAGATGACCTACTACGAGACGCTCTTTGGAGCGAAGGTGTTCGCTGCCGGCGCGTTCAGCCTTGCCGGAGCCGCCACCTCGCAGCCGATAACGAGGCTGCTCGACAACTTATGGGAGCACCTCGCCCGACCCTGAACCTGCGCGTTCCGCGAAACTCGGGCGATGGGCAACACTCTCTGCCTCGGCACGGCCGGCCACATCGACCACGGCAAGACGACGCTCGTCGAGGCGCTGACCGGCAAGAACACGGACCGGCTGCCGCAGGAGCAGGCGCGCGGGATCTCGATCGACCTCGGCTACGCGCCGCTCGAGCTTCCGGACGGCCGGCGGCTGTCGGTGATCGACGTCCCCGGCCACGAGCGCTTCGTCCGCACGATGGTCGCCGGCGCGACGGGGATCGACCTCTTCCTGCTCGTCATCGACGCCGCCGAGGGCGCGCGGCCGCAGACGCACGAGCACCTCGCGATCCTGCGGCTGCTCGGCATCGAGCGCGGCGTCGTCGCAGTCACGAAGTCGGACACCGTGGACGAGGAGACGCTGGAGCTCGCCCTCGCCGAGGCAGCGGAGCTCGTGCCCGGTGCGCCGGCGGTGCCGGTGAGCGCGCGCACCGGCGCCGGTCTCGACGAGCTGCGCGAAATGCTCGCAAGTACCGCCGCAAGTGTTGCGCAACACGATCCCGATTCGCGGCCGGCGCGGCTCTATGTCGATCGCGCGTTCACGCTGCGGGGGATCGGCACGGTCGTCACCGGCACGCTCTGGTCGGGGTCGATCGGCGAGGGGGACGAGCTGCGCGTCGAGCCGCTCGGCCGCGACGTCCGCGTGCGGAGCGTCCAGGTGCACGACCGGCCGGTCGAGCGCGCGGAGCCCGGCCAGCGCGTTGCCGTGAGCCTGCCGGGCGTCGAGCGCCACGACCTCCGCCGCGGCGACGCGCTCGTGGCGCCGCACGCGTTTCCCGTCAGCTACCGGCTCGACGTCGCGCTCGAGGCGCTGGGGGAGATCCCGGCGCGGGTGCACGTCCACCACGGCACGGCGGACATTCCGGCGCGCGTTGCCCGTGCAGGCGACGGCTACGCGCAGCTGCGGCTTGCCGCGCCGGTCGTCGCGGCGCGCGGCGACCGCGTCGTGCTGCGCGCGGGAACGACGGTCGGCGGCGGCCGCGTCGTGGATCCCGCGCCGCCGCGGCACGCGGACGCGGAGCGGATCGCGCTGCTCGAACGCGGCGACGTCGCGGCCACGATCCACGCGCCGGTCCGTGTCGAGGATCTCCGCCACGTGCTCGACGACGGCGCGCTGACGGGTGTGGAGCAGGCGGCCGGGTGGGCGTTCTCCCGCGCCTGGCTCGACGAGCTGCGGGCGGGGCTCGAGGCGCGCATCGCGGCTGCGGACCCACTCGATCCAGGCGTCCCCGGGCCGGCCGAGCCGTGGGCCGCAGCCGTCGAGCCTCGGCTCGGACTGGAGCGCCGAGGCGCAAAGCTCTACCTTCCCGGCACGAGCGCCCGTCTCGGCGAGCGCGAGGCCGAGGCTGCGGCGCTCGAAGCCCGGCTCGGCCTCGAGCCCGTGCGCGTCGACGACGCGACCCTCGCCCGCTATCTGGAGGAGCAGGGACGCCTCGTGCGCGTCGGCGACGGCCTCGCGGTCTCGCGCCCCGCGTACGACGACGCCCGCGGGCTGCTCGTCGAGGAGTGCAAGGCGGCGGGACGCATCACGCTCGGGCGGTTCCGCGACCTGATCGGCGGTGGCCGCAAGACGGCGCAGCTCCTGCTCGAGCGCTTCGACGCCGACGGGCTGACGCGCCGCGTCGGCGACGCACGCGTGCTCAGGCGGACGGGTTCGGCGACGAGCGTGGAGTCTTCGGCTTCGCCCCGTTGACGCTCGCGGCGATCGTGTCCTGCGCCCAGCGCTCGCTGAATCCCGAGAAGAACGTCACCACGAGCAGGGCGGCGAATTTGGCTTCGCTCCCCTTGCCGACGGTGGGCAGGTTCAGCAGGCCGCCGGTCACCGCGAACGAGATGGCGAGACCGAAGACGGCGCCGATCGCCGGCCGCAGCGCGCCGAGGAAGAAGACGTACCCGCGCCCTACGTCGTACTCCACGTCGAAGGTGCCGGAGTTGATGCGCTGGAGGACGCTCACGACCGCGCCGATTGCACCCGCGATCAGCGGGCCGAGCACGTTCCGTTGGCCGACCGCGATCCAGAGCAGGGTGCCGACCCCGGTCAGGAGCGCCGCAGCCGCGGCCATCCCCGCGAAGTAGACCATCTGCGCCTGCCCGTTCGCGGCTTCGCGGTAGTACGCCTCCACCTCGTCGAGCCGGGCTTTCTCCTGCTCGACCGCGCTCTTCGTGTGCGCCTCGTCCGGATGCGCCGCCCGGTCGTCGACGAGGCTCAGCACATGCGCGGCGGCCGTCATCGCGAGCTGCATGCACACGCGGCGACGCAGGCCGGTCAGCACGTGCTCGGCACGGATCGCGAGCTCGTCGCACCGGTGCAGCTGCGCGGCGGCGGACGGCTCGCCCTTCGTCGCCCAGTCGGACGCGCGGTGGAACTTCAGGCGCGGCGTGGCGGTCCGAATCAGCGCGACGGCACTCTCGATCCGCGAGCACCAGTACGCGTGGACGATCCGCCCGTGCTGCTCCTCGAAGCGCGCGACCGCGTCGTGGAACGCCGTCTCGGCGGCATCGCCGTTCGGCCCGCGCAGCGACCGGCGCCAGCGCTGGTGCGCGTAGACGAGCTCGGGAAACGTCACGGGCGGCGGAGTGCCCAGGGCTGCGATCGGCGGCTCACCGACGGCCGGCAATGCGGCGTCTGACATGCGACCTCCTCGTCCGGGCCGCATCCGGACGTCGACGGTCCCTCGAAGGTACGCCTTCAGGCCCGAATGGTCAACGAAACGGCGCGCGCGCCCCGTGGAGCGCGCGGAGCAGGTCACCGGTCAGCGAGGCCCAGCGTCCGGGCGGCACTTCTTCCTTGGCGTCGATCTCGCGGGCCAGATCGTCCTCGGAGACGCCCGCCGCGGCGAACACGGACTCGGCGACGACGATTGGCGCGCCCGTTCGCACGGCGAGGTTGAGCGCGTCGCTCGGACGTGCGTCGACCTCCGAGTCGCCGACCTCGATCGAGGCGTAGAAGACGGAGTCCTCGAGCCGCGTGATCGCGACGCGCCGGATGTCGCCGCCGAGCGCGCGGACGAGCTCCGCCGTCAGATCGGCGGAGCTCCATGCCCTGCAACCGGGATGCGAGCGAGTCGCCTTCCGGTGCGGCGATCCAGATCGGCAGGTGTCGGTCGCCGTCGCGTTCGCGCAGAACGACGACGCGGCTGCCCGACACGACCGTCGCCTCGTCGTCGGCGACACGGACGAGCACGTCGCTGAGGGTCGTCTCGATCATCGGTTCCTCCTCCGGGATGGGGGTGGTGGCGAGATGGGGCGCGAGCTCGCGGCGGAGCTGCTCCCGCGCGCGATGCAGGCGAACGCGGACGGCGCCGGCCGTCGTTCCGAGCACGGCAGCCACTTCCTCGCACGAGAGATCGTCGACGTAGTGCAGGAGCACCGCGTCACGCTGTGCAGGCGGCAGCACCTCGACGGCTTCGCGAATGCGCTCGAGGAGCTCCGGCGGCTCAGGCGGCGGCGAGGGGTCGCCGATCGCTGCGCCGAGCACCCGCCGGTCGAGCGCAGCGCGGCGAAGCCGCATCTTCGCGACGTTGATCGCGATCCCGCACAGCCAGCTTTCGAACCGCAGGGGATCGCGGAGCTGGGAAAGCGAGAGGAACGCACGCAGCACCGCTTCCTGCACGATGTCCTCGGCCTCGTCGCCGACCAGCCGCGCTGCGACCGCGATCACGCGCGGCCGCGCCGCGATCACCTGGTCCGCGAAAGGCGTCCTCACGTCCGGTAGTTGCACGGCGGCGCTCGAACGTTACGCCAGTTGGCCGAAGCCTCCGCCGCCCGGCGTTTCGAGCCGGATCACGTCGCCGGCTTCGAGCGACCGCGTCACCTTCGCAGGCAGCTCCTCGCCGTTCAGGAGGTTCCGGCCGCGGTCGCCGTCGGCGCCGGCCGCCGCGCCTCGCGGCGGATGTGCGCGGCGCTCGCTGAGGATCGAGACGCGGCACGGCTCGAGCACGAGCAGCTCGCGGACGACGCCGTCGCCGCCGCGATGCTTCCCCGCGCCGCCGGAGCCGAGCCGCAGCTCCCAGCGCTCGACGCGCAGCGGATACGAGAGCTCGAGCGCCTCGACGGGCGTCGAGAGCGTGTTGGACATCGCCACGTGGACGGCAGATGGCCCGTCCGCCTCGGGGCACGCACCCTGCCCGCCGCCGACCGTCTCGTAGTACGTGAAGCGTTCGTTGCCGAGCGCGACGTTGTTCATCGTCCCCTGGCCTTGCGCGGGGACCGGCATCCCTTCGCCGAACGCGCGGAAGACGACGTCGGTGATGCGCGACGACGTCTCGGTGTTGCCGGCGACGACAGCGGCCGGCGGTTGCGCGTTGACGAGGCAGCCGCGCGGGGCGGTAACGGCCACCGGTGCGAAGGCCCCGCCTGACGCCGGCAGGTCGGGCTCGGTCAGGCAGCGCACGACGAAGTAGCACGCGGACTTCGTCACCGAGAGCGGGCAGTTGAGATTGCCCGGATACTGCGGCGAGGTGCCGGCGAAGTCGATGCGGATCTCCTCGCCCGCGATCTCGACGGCGACGCGGAGCTCGGGCTCGCCGTCGAGCGCCTCGACGACGTCGCGCGCCTCCCAACGTCCGTCGGGTAGCCGCGCGATCGCGGCGCGGACGATCCGCTCCGAGTACGCGTAGAGCTCGTCCATCGCTGCGGCGACGCGCTCGCGACCGCGGCGCTCGCAGAGCTCCCGGAGCCGCCGCTCGGCGAGGTGGTGCGCAGCGATCTGTGCGCGCAGGTCGCCGCGCCGCTCGTCAGGGTTGCGCATGTTCGCGAGCATCACCGTCAGCACCTCGTCTGTCAGGCGGACGGGCGGGATGATCAGTCCCTCCTGGTAGAGCTCGGACGAGTTCGCCGGCAGGCTCGACGGCTCCATCCCGCCGACGTCCGCGTGGTGCGCTCGCGAGACGGCGTACCCGAGGTCGGTGCGCGAGACGAGCGTGATGTCCGGAAGGTGCGTGCCTCCGGTGTACGGATCGTTCAACACGCAGACCTGTCCCAGGGTCAGACCCAGGGACATGGCCGCCGCAACCGCGTCCGGCATCGCGCCGAGATGCACGGGGATGTGCTCGGCCTGCGCGATCATCCGGCCGCGCTCGTCGAAGAGCGCCGTCGAGCAGTCGCGCCGCTCCTTGATGTTGGCCGAGAAGGCCGAGCGGATCAGGACGACGCCCATCTCCTCGGCGATCGAGCGGAGCGCAGAGCCGATCACCTGCAGCTCGACGTTCATCGCCGCATCCTCGCGCACCGGATTGAACCCGGCGAGCGCGAGTGTCAACCTTGACGGAGCGTGGCCATCTGGATCGGGCTTGCCGGCGTCGTCCTCGGCAGCGTCCTGGCTGCTGGATTCACGTACTTCCAGGAGCGCGGCAAGGTCGCGGCGGCAGCGCGCGGCGGCGCCCGCCTGCTCGCCGCGGATCTCGGTGATGCCCGCGCCGTGCTCCAGGAGCTCGCGGATGAGCGTGTTGGGCCGGAACGGGCGGCCGCGGCGCTCGACGAGGTGCGGGCGCTCTGGCTGACATACCGCGACCGCCTGGCCACCGGTCTCGGCGGACCCGACTGGCAAGCGCTCGCGCTCCAGCTCGGCCACATGCGCGCGCCGCCGGGCAGGGCCGACACGTTCGTCTCGCACGGACAGCTGAGTACGGTGAACGGCGCGCTGGGCGAAGTCGAGCGACTCCTGGCGCGACTGGAGATGCGCTGGGCGCGGCGCTTACTCGCAGGCGCGTCCGCACGTATCTCGGCGGCCGCGTCGCGACCGGTGCCCGTCACCGCCGATGGCCCCGCGATAGCCTTCTCGAGCCTGGCCGCGGCGCACGCGGCGTGGCGGGCGGCGCCGGCTGCCGCGTGGGACGCCGCCGAGCGGCGGTACCGTGAGTTGCTCTTGGCGTTCGAGGCGCAGGAGGGCAACCTCGTCGCTGCCTTCTGGTCGCAGACGTCGACCGCGGCCGTAGCTCTCACCCGCCTGCGCCGGACCGGTTGGCGAGCGCTCCTCGAGGGCGGCAGTGAGGTGAGGTACCACAGATCCGCGGAATGGATCCGGGCCGAGAGCGTGCAGGCGGCCACGCTCTTTCATCGATGCGACACGCTCGCGATCCGAACCGAGCTCACGACCGACGCGCCCGAACGCGACACCGCGCTGTCGGCACTCCTGCAGGTCGCCGCGCGCATCCTCGACTTCGCTGACGGCGGCGGCCTGGACGATGCCGCGGTGCGGAGGTTCGTGGCGACGACGAGCCGCGAGCTGGACGAGATCGAGGTCTTCGCGAGGAGCGCGGCCATGCGCGCGGCGCGACGGGCGTTTCTCCTCGGGGTCGGGATCTTCGGAGTGATCGTCTGCGCGGTCGCCGCGGCGGGCGCATCTGTGGCAGCCGCGACGGGCAAAGGCGGCGTGGCTACCGCGATCGGAGCGGTCGCGGCCGGGGCGCTAGGCGCCGCTATCAGCGTCCGCCTCCGTACCGGCCACGAATCGGACCTCGTTCCCGAGCTCGGCCGGCGTGCACTCGTCACGCTCGGGATGTTCCGACCGGTGATCGGCGCTCTGTTCGGTCTGGCGCTCTTCTTCGCGTCGCGCGGATTCGTGCCGCTCCCGGCTTTTGCCGTCGTGCTGCTCGCGCTCCTTGCAGGCTTCGCGGAGCGGTTCGCTCGAGTTGGGTTCGCCGGGACGGAGCACACGCCCCCGCCGGGACACGCACCCAGCTGAAACCGGTCAGACGCGCGCGAGCACGAGCGTCCCGTGCGAGTCCGTCTCGCCGGCCCAGCCCTCCGGGACCCAGCAGGTCGCGCCCGGCAGCTCGACCAACGTTGGGCCGGCACATGTGTACCCATGGGCCGCCCGAAGTTCGAGCGATGGGCCGGGGGACACATGGGCCGTCCGCACCGCGACGAGCTCGATCTCGCGCTCCGGATCCCCGTACCCGTAACGCTCCTCGTGCACGCGGTGGAACGCGGCGGCGAGGTCGGGCTGTAGCGGGACGCGGAGCTCGAACGACTGGCCGCGATAGCGCAGGTCCGCTTCGCCCTCGTCCGGCAGCTCGCCCGCGTCCGCGAGCGGACAGAGGTACGCGCGGACCGAGTCGCGCCGCTCATCGCTCGCGACGAGCCCGAGCGCCGAGAGGACGCCCGCCGCCTCAGGGACGAGCACGACCTCGATCCCGAGCTCCTCTGCCAGCGCGCAGGCGTGGAGCGGCCCCGCGCCGCCGAACGCGACGAGCGCGAAGTCGCGCGGGTCGTGGCCGCGCTCGACCGAGACGACGCGCAGCGCGCGCAGCATCTCGGCATTGACGACCTCGATCGCGTCCTCGGGCGAGATCCCGCCCAGCGCGCGCTCGGCCGCGTCGCGGTCCAGCACGAGGCCGCCCGGGAGCTCCGCCGGCAGCCGGCCGAGCAACAGGTTCGCGTCCGTTACGGTCGCGCCGCCGCCGCGTCCGTAGCAGGCGGGACCCGGATCTGCGCCGGCGCTCTCCGGGCCGACGCGGATCGCGCCGCCGGCATCGCGCCGCACGAGCGAGCCGCCGCCTGCGCCGACGGTATGCAGGTCGACCGTCGGCAGCCGGATCGGGAGTCCGCCGACAAGCCGCTCGGCGACGCGCTCCGCCGCGCCGCCCGGGAGCACGCAGACGTCGGTGGACGTTCCGCCCATGTCGAATGCGATCGCGTCCTCGAACCCCGCGAGCCGTGCCACGCGTCCCGCGCCGACGACGCCTCCCGCCGGACCGGAGACGAGCAGGATCGCGGGATGCGCTGCTGCCTCCTCCACCGATGCGGTTCCGCCGGAGGAGCGCATGACGAGCGGCTCCGGCAGGCCCGCGGCGCGGGCGCTCTCCGCCAGCGCCGAGACATACCGCGACACGACCGGCGCGAGGTACGCGTCCGCAGCGGTCGTCGACGCGCGCTCGTACTCCCGGAACTCCGGCGCGATCTCGTGCGACGCGACGACGTGCATGTCGGGCCGCCTTCGCCGCAGCTCCGCCGCGACCGCGCGCTCGTGCGACGGGTCGCGGTACGCGTGCAGCAGGCAGACCGCCACCGCCTCGACGTCCCCCACGTCAGGCAGCGAGTCGAGCTCCAGCGGCGTAAGCTCTCCGTCCGGCCCCATCCGCCCGCGCACGCCGAAGCAGCGCTCCAGCGGGACGAGCGGCGGCGGATGCTCCTCGCAGAGGCGGTAGAGGTGCGCGCGGGTCTGCCGACGCAGGTGCAGCAGGTGCTCGAATCCCGCCGTCGCCACGAACGCGGTCCGCGCGCCGCGCCGCTCGAGCAGCGCGTTCGTCGCCACCGTCGTCCCGTGTGCGAAGCGCTCGACGTCCCGCGCACCGACCGCCTCCGCCGCGGCGAGGACGGATTCCTCCTGCCGCTGCGCCGTCGGCACCTTCGCCGTGCGCACGAGGCCGTCCTCGAGCAGGACGGCATCCGTGAAGGTGCCGCCCACGTCGACGCCGAGGATCGCCACGCGCGTACTCTGCACGGCCGTGACGATCCGAGGACTCCTGTTCGACTTCGACGGCCTGCTCGTCGACACGGAGAGCGCGTCGCGCGCGGGCTGGGAGTGGCTCTACCGCGAGCACGGCCACGAGCTGCCGCTCGACGACTGGGCGACGGTGGTCGGGACGATCGGCGCACGGTTCGACCCGATGGCCCATCTGGAGGAGCTCGTCGGGAAGCCGCTGGAGCGCGAGCTCCTCGACAAGCGGCGCACCGCGCACGAGATGACGCTGATCGAGGCCGAGGAGCTGCGGCCGGGAATCGCCGACTATCTCGCGGACGCCGAGCGGCTCGGGCTCCGGAAGGCGATCGTCTCGAGCTCGTCGCGCCCCTGGGTCGACATGAATCTCGGGCGCCTGGAGCGGCTCGTCGGCTGGGACGCGATCGTCACCGCCGACCACGTCACCGAGCGCGCGAAGCCCCGCCCCACGCTCTATCTCGAGGCGCTGGGCCTGCTCGGCCTCGACGCGGGCCAGGCTGTCGCGTTCGAGGACTCGCCGAATGGGATCCGCGCCGCGAAGGCGGCCGGGATCTTCTGCATCGGCGTCCCCAACCCGATCACGGCCGACCTCGGCCTCGATGACGCCGATCTCGTCGTCGAGTCGCTGGCGGAGCTCCCGCTCGCCGAGCTGCTAGAGCGCGCGGACGAGGGCCGTCGCGGCCGCGGCGATCACGATCACGGCCAGGAGCGGCGCGCGCAATAAGACGGCAACCGCCGCCGCGCCGAGCCCGGCGGCACGCGGGTCGAGCACGAGGTGCCGGCCGGACGCGAACGCTTGCGTCACGACGAGCGCCGCGAGCAGCGCCGGGGCGAGCACGGACAGCAGTCCCATCAGCCGGGCCGGCAGCTCGCGGCCGCCGAGCAGCACCGGACCGGTGCTCTTTAGCGCGATCGTCCCGACGCCGACGATCGCGACGGCCGTCCACGCAGAGCTCACCGGCGCCACCCGACGAGGCACCCGGCTGTCGCCGCCACGATCGGAACGCCCGCAGGAGTGAACGGGATCAATGCAAACGCGATCGCTGCGCCGATCGCCGCCGCTGCGACGGCGCGCCGGCTCCGCAGCTGAGGAGCGAGGAGCGCGAGAAAGAGGGCCGGGAACGCGCCGTCGAGCCCGAGCCGGTTCGGGTCGCCGATCGCCTCGCCCGCGACCGCGCCGGCAACGGTGCCCGTGGTCCAGAAGATCCAGAGCGTCGCGCCCGCGCCGAGCAGGACGCCCCGCTCGACGCGCCCGTCGGGCTGAACCGAGACCGCCCACGACTCGTCGACGATCAGCTGCGACTCGACGAGCCGGCGCAAGAGGCTGCCGCGGAAGCCGGGCGCGACGGAGACGCTGATCGCGCCGTAGCGCGCATTCAGCAGCAGCGCCGCGACGACCGCAGCCGCGAGGCCGCCGCCCGTGCCGAGGATCGAGACCGTCGCGACCTGGGCCGAGCCGGCGAACGTCGTCGCGGACATCACGGTCGCCGCGACACCGCCGACGCCGGCGGCGCGGGCCAGCACGGCGAACGACGCGCCGAACGCGAACGCGGCGGGCGTCAGGCCGAGGATCGCACGAACGCCGTCGCGGAACTCTCTACGCGGCATGACGCGCACGGTATCGGTGCACCTTCTGCCGATTGCCGCAGACCTTCATGTCGCACCAGGCGCGCGACCGGTTCCTCGCCTCGTCGAAGAACGCCCAGTGGCAATCGTCCGCGCGACAGGCCTTCAGCCGCGGCCAGTCGGGCGAGCTCATCGCCTCAGCGGTTGCGGCCAGGATGCCGCCCAGACCCCGCCGCGGATGCACCCGCGCCGCGCCGGACGCGAAGCGGACGGTCAGCCTGCTGCGCCGCGCGGCCCGATCGAGCAGGCGGCTTGCACCGTCGACGTCGGCCGCCAGCCCGTTGTGCGCCATCAGCAACGCTCGCAGCGCCTCTCGCACTTCGAGTGCCTGCGCGAGCTCGGTGCGACCGACGAGCCCGCTCTCCGCAAGCGAATCGGCGTTCGTCTCGGCGTCGAACGTATTGACGAAGTCCCGGACGAGCAGGAGGCTGGCCTTTGCACCGTTCATCTCGTAACTGGTATAAGGCTATCACCGGTTACATTCGAGGAGGTCACCATGTCCGAGCCGTACGCCGTCAAGAACCTCGACCAGATCGCGCACACGAAGTGGCCGCGCTGGGCGCCGATCCGCCACGAGTTCGACATCCGCGCCTTCGGGATCAACTCCTGGCGCCACGAGGAGGGCAGCGACGTCATCCCGGAGCATGTCGAGGAGAGCGGGCACGAGGAGCTCTACCTCGTCCTCGAAGGGCACGCGACGTTCACGATCGACGGTAACGAGGTCGACGCACCGAAGGGGACCGCCGTCTTCATCCGCGACCCGTCGCTGAAGCGCAAGGCCGTCGCGCGAGACCCGGACACGAACGTCCTCTCGATCGGCGGCTGGCCCGACAAGCCGTTCGCGGTCTCCGGGTGGGAGACCGAGTACATGCAGGAGACGTAGCGGCGCTGCTTGCGGTGCCGCCTTCAGGCGTGCGGGCGGCGCCCGCGCGCCGTCTGAGATGACCGGTCGACACACTCGAACACAACCACCACCGCACTCGGAGCTCCGGCTCGTCGGCGCCGGCGGCGAGCCCGTCGACTTCCGGCGCACGCTTGTCTCGCACGGCGTCGCGTCGCTGTCGCCGCAGCGCGTCGACGAGGACGAGTGGACGCTCGAGACGACGCTGCCGGTTGGCCGCACCGCGCGCACCGTGCGCGTGTCGGAGGGACGGCCCGGCTACGCGAACGTCGACGGCGACGAGCGTGCGCTCCCGATCCTGCGGCACATGCTCAGGCTCGATGACGACCTCTCGGCGTTCTACGCCCTCGCGGCCGAGGATCCCGTCCTCGGCTGGGCCGCCGCCGGTGCGGGCCGGATGTTGCGCAGCCCGACCGTGTTCGAGGACGTCGTCAAGACGATCTGCACGACCAACGTCGCGTGGTCGGGAACGGTGCGGATGGTCTCCGCGCTCGTCGACAACCTCGGCCGGAAGGCGCCGGACGGCAGGCATGCGTTCCCGTCCGCCGCCGCGATGGCGGAGGCCGACGAGCGCTTCTACAAGGACGTCGTGCGCGCCGGCTATCGCGGCCCGTACCTGCGCAGCCTCGCGACGCTGGTCGCGTCCGGCGAGGTCGCCCTCGAGGAGCTGAGCGAACCGGCGCTTACCGAGGAGGAGGTCGCCGAGCGGCTCCTCGCGCTGCCGGGCGTCGGGCCGTACGCGGCGGCGCACCTGATGACCACGTCGCTCGGCCGCTACCGGCGGCTGATCTTCGACTCCTGGACGCGGCCGACGTACGCGCGGCTGAACGGCCGCAAGGCCTCCGACAGGACGATCGAGCGCAAGTTCCACCGCTACCGCGACTACGCGGGGCTCGCATTCTGGCTCTACCTGACGAGGGGATGGGTGCCCGAGTGATCGCGCGGACGTGGCGCGGCGCGACGCGCGCCGAGGACGAGCAGGCGTACGCCGACTACCTCGAGCGGACGGGGATGAGTGCGGTGCGCGCGCTGCCGGGAAACCGCGGCACGATCGTCCTCCACCGCCGGGTCGGCGACCGCGCCGAGTTCCAGACGGTGCTGCTGTTCGACTCCGTCGACGACGTGCGCGCGTTCGCCGGCGACGATCTCGAGCAGGCCGTGTTCTTTCCGGAGGACGACCGGTTCCTCGTCGACCGCGAGCTGCGGGTCGCGCACTACGAGGTCGAGGAGCGCGGACGGTGAACTGGTCGCTCTTCGCGACGTATCTCCTCACGGCGACGGTGCTGATGCTGACGCCGGGGCCGGACATGCTCTTCTGCCTCGCGACCGGCCTCCGCGGCGGTCCGCGCGCCGGCTTCACGGCGGCGGTCGGCGCGGCGGCCGGCGAGGTCGTCCACATCTCGGCGTCGGCACTCGGCCTTGCCGCGCTCTTTCGCGCAGCGCCGGTCGCCTACGACGGCGTCCGCGTGCTCGGCGCGGGCTACCTGATCCTGCTCGGCGTTCGCACGTTGCGGAACCGCAACCGCGGGATCCAGACGCGGGACGGCAACGGGCGAGCCTTCAGGCGCGGACTGCTGACGAACCTGCTCAATCCGAAGATGGCGCTGTTCAGCATCGCGTTCCTGCCGCAGTTCGTCGATCCGCATCGCGACGTCGCGCTCCAGTTCCTCGTCCTCGGCGCGTGCTTCGTCGCGCTGGAGATCGTCGTCGACGGCACGGTCGGCGTCCTCGCGGGACGCTTCGCGCGCGTGCTGGGGGGCCGGCGGGCGGTGCGCAACCTGAACGTCGCCGCCGGCTCGATCTACGTCGGCCTGGGCGTGCGAGTGGCTGGCCCAGCCGGTCTTCAAAACCGGTGAGGTCGTGTAACCCACGGCTGGGTAGGTTCGACTCCTGCGCCGCTCCGTCAACCGGCTGGATTACGCGCCCGAACGGGCATTCACGGGAGCTCCAGGACTGCCCTTCGTCCTGATCGACGCCGGGAACGCCGCCGGATTCGTCCCGGCGTCGGGAACCCTCCCCGGGGAGCCGAAGCCCGGGAAAGCGGTTCTGCGGCCGCGCACGCCGAACGAGGGATGCTCCGCACCTGAACGGGGGATCGTGGGCGTCCGACGCGTTCCCGACACTGCACTCAGGCTCCGAGCCCGGGAGCCGGAGAACCGCTGTGGCCAGCCTTACCTCCAGATCACGCCTCCTCGCCCTCACCGCGGCGGCGGTCGTCGGTCTCTGCTGGGCTGCGGCGGCCGCCGCGGCGGGGCCGCTCTACGCGCGGCCGCTCTCGGCGCGCTTCGCAACGCCGCTCGCGCCCGGCGAGCCGGCGGCCGCGGCGACGACGCCGATCTGCGACTTCGGAGACTTCCAGCTCGTCTGCTACGCGCCCTCGCACATCAAGGACGCGTACAACGTGCCGACGGGCCCGCAGGCGCCGACCGGCGCCGGCCAGACGATCGTCATCGTCGACGCCTTCGGCAGCGACGCGATCCAGGACGATCTCGCGTTCTTCAACGCACACTTCGGGATCCCGAGCGGCCCACTCGACGTCGTCTGCCCGCAGACTGCAGGCTGCGGGACACCGCCCGATCCGGACACGGCCGCCGCCTGGGCGATCGAGACCTCGCTCGACGTCGAATACGCCCACGCCATGGCGCCGGGCGCGAAGATCGTCCTCGCGATCGCCTCGAGCGACGAGTGGAGCGACCTCACCGCGACCGAGCTCGCGATGATCAAGAAGTATCCGGGCGCGGTCATCTCGGAGAGCTTCGGCCTCTCGGAGCCCTCGCCGCGCGACGCGGCGGGAATCCGTGAGATCGCGGGCTCGTTCGCCAACCACCTCCTCGCCTGGCGCCTCGGCACGACCGTCGTCGCGGCGGCCGGCGACCTCGGCGCCGGCGACGGCGTCGTCGATGCGAACGGCAAGGCGATTCCCACAGCCGACTATCCCTCCAGCGACCCGCTCGTCACCGGCGTCGGCGGCACGATGGGCCTGCCGTACCCGGACGGGCTCTGGAGCCACGGCCGGTACGGCGGCGAGCAGACGTGGAACGAGTCCGACTTTGGCCTCGCCGACGGTGGGGGCCCGAGCGCGCTCTTCCCGCAGCCGAGCTACCAGCGCGGACTCGCCACCGGGTCGCGGCGGATGACCCCCGATGTCGCTTTCAACGCTGCGATCGACGGCGGCGTGCAGGTTGCGGTCACGATCAACGGCTTCCTGGGCCGCTACGTCGTCGGCGGCAACAGCGCTGGCGCGCCGCAGTGGGCCGGGATCATCGCGCTCGCAAACGAGTTGCGCGGCCGGCAGGGCAAAGCGGGAATCGGGTTCGCGAATCCCGTTCTCTACTCGATCGCCGCGGACCGCCGCTCAACCCGGGACTTCCACGACATCACCGTCGGGGACGACGTCCTCCGCGACCCGCTGATCGACCCGTCGCTCTGGGGCATCGGCTTCAGCGCGGCCGACGGATACGACCCGACCACGGGCTGGGGCACGCCGAACGTGGCGAAGCTCCTCCCCGACCTCGTCTCGGCCCCGACGGACCGCGGCGACCAGCCCGATTTTCGCCCGTCGAGGGGATCGAACGACTCCCGCCGCGAGCAGAGCGGCCGGCCGAAGGCCCTCGAGGTGCACGGCGGCGGGCACTCCCCCCGGGGTCATTAGCGCATCTGCGGGTTTCAGACCCGGCGCGTACTCTCATAGGAAACTTAGGCAGCCGTGATTTCCTGACGGCCCCAGCCACGAGAGGAGCGCGACGTGACCGAGCTTCCGCCCCCGCCCTCGCCGATCGAGGCGAAGGACCGCCTCGAGCAGGCCCTGTTCGAGATCAGGCGCGTGATCGCCGGACAGGACGCGATGCTCGAGCGGGTCCTCGTCGCGCTGCTCGCCCAGGGCCACCTGCTGTTCGAGGGCGTCCCCGGCCTCGCGAAGACCCTGACGATCAAGACGACCGCCGGCGTCCTCGGCGGCACGT
>VAWW01000060.1 GCA_005884575.1 Actinomycetota bacterium | reverse complement strand
CGACGGCTCGTCGAGGCGACGAACGTCGAGCGGCTGATCGGCGACTGGCACGACGAGCTCGCAGGCCGCGGCCCGTTCGGGCTGATCTTCTTCGGCCCGCTCGACGACCTCGACACCGTCGTCTCGCTGCTCGAGCCGGGCGGCTTCCTCGCCAAGGACGACCTGACCCCCGGCCGCCCAGGCCCCGATCCGGTGCGGGAGGCCCTCTTCGGCCACCCGCGGCTCGTGGCGGCGGAGGTTCAGGTCGTCCCCGAGATGACGGCGATCGTCGCCGTGCGGCGGTAGCTACGGGTCGATCCGCACCACCTGTCCCGTCCCGATCTGGTCCGCATTGATCGAGACGTAGAGCTTCCCGTCCGGGCCGAAGGCGAGCGAGCCAGGCGCGTTCAGCGGCGGCGAGACCACGGTCTTGCTGCAACCCGCGCCCACACGCACGACGTCGCCCGGCGTCGCGAAGAACACCGGCCCGTTCGAGTGCTGGAGGACGTAGAGGTTGCCGTCGGGCCCCCAGGTGAGGTCGATGATCGTTGTGAAGCCGCCGCAATGGATCGTCGGCGACTGCCCCGGCACGACGCGGTAGACGTTGGCGTTGCCGGCGCAGAACGGCGCGCCCGTCAGCTCGCCGACGTAGTACGCCCCGTCCAGACCGACGGTGACCGAGGTCGGCACCGAGTCGGTGAACGGCGGGAAGCCGGGAAAGACACAGGACGGATGCGGCGGGACGGTCGACCGCGAGGGGAAGACCGCGATCGTCGAGATACTCGCGTTCGCGCCGTCGTCTTCCGCTTCTGCCTCGTCGTCGTTGCCGCCGCCGGCGACGCGGAGCAGGTCGTTTCCGCCGGCATCGGTGAGGACGATCCCGTGCTTGACCGAGGCCAGCAGCCCGTACGGGTTCGAGTCGACGGGGCCGTTGTCGGGATTCGCCGCCGCCTCGTACGCCGAGATGTCGTGCCCGAGCCGCCAGCGCCCGTTCGCGTTCAGCTTGGCGAATGCCAGGTGGCCGAACTGCTGCCAGACCGCGCTCGGGGGCGTGTTCCGCAGCGCCGGATCCTCGCCCCAGCCGATCGTGAGCACGGCTTGGCGGCCGTGCACTGCGAGGTCGTGCGGGCCGGTCGCGGTCCCGGCGTCCATTCCTGCGACGGTCGCGTACGACGGCAGCCCCGTGACGACGTCGGACTGGACGCCCCGCCAGAGCCTCGAGACCCTGCCCGACGGGCCGTAGCACTGCAGCTCGCCGCGGAGGACCTGGCACGGGCCTTCCCCGCCCTTGCCCGACTGCGCCACGTAGAGCGCGCCGTCCTGGCCGAACGCGAGCCCGCGTGGATTGTCGAGACCGGTCATGACCGGCGTGGCCGTGGCCGCGAGCGCGCTGCCGGTCACGACGAACGCGATGGCCGCCGCCGCGAGAACAACGATGCGATTCACCCTCATGGAAGACTCCCTCTCCCCCCGAATGGGCCTAGCCGAAAAAGGCCTTCGCGACGTCGTACCACTCGGGCGGCACCGTCTTCAACTCCGCCGTCGCCTCGTCGAGCGAGATGTCGACGATCGCGTCCCCGTGCAGTGCGGCCATCCGGCCGAACGATCCCGACTCGACGAGGTCGGCCGCCTTGAGCCCGTACCGCGTCGCGAGCACGCGGTC
Organism: Actinomycetota bacterium; assembly: GCA_005884575.1. Lineage (GTDB taxonomy): Bacteria > Actinomycetota > Thermoleophilia > Gaiellales > Gaiellaceae > AC-16. Next base: position 21,994 of record VAWW01000060.1, on the reverse strand, counting down.
GCGCGCCGTCGGCGTGCCCCCGCGCTGCACGTGCCCGAGCACGGTGACGCGCGTCTCGTAGCCGGTCAGGCGCTCGACCTCGCGCGCGAGGGCGTCGCCGACTCCGCCCAGCACGACGTGTCCGAACTGGTCGGTCGCCCGCGCCTCGCCGGCGACGGCCTGGTGCTCGCCGCTCTCCCAGGTGAGCTCGTAGCCCTCGCTGACGACGACGATCGAGAAGCTCTTGCCGCCGGCGTGCCGCTTCTGCAGCAGCCGGCCCGTGTCCTCGACGGTGATCGGCTGCTCGGGAATGAGGATCACGTCCGCGCCGCCGGCGATCCCGGAGTGGACGGCGATCCAGCCCGCGTGGCGGCCCATCACCTCGACCACCATGACGCGGTTGTGCGACTCGGCCGTCGTGTGGAGCCGGTCGATCGCCTCGGTCGCGATCGAGACGGCCGTGTCGAAGCCGAAGGTGTAGTCGGTGCCGGAGAGGTCGTTGTCGATCGTCTTCGGGACGCCGACGACGGGGGTCCCGTTCTCGCGGTAGAGGCGCGCCGCGACGCCGAGCGTGTCCTCGCCGCCGATCGCGATCAGCGCGTCGAGCCCGCCGCCGTCGCCGCCGAAGCGCGAGAGCACCTTCTCGACGCCGCCCTCGACCTTGTACGGATTCGTGCGGGTGGTGCCGATGATCGTCCCGCCGCGGGGGAGGATTCCCGAGATCTCGCGCGGCCCGAGCGGCACGAACAGGCCCTCGACCATCCCGCGCCAGCCGTCGCGGACGCCGACCACCTCGTGGCCGCGTTGCAGTGAACGGCGCGTCGCCGCCCGGATGACCGCGTTGAGACCGGGGCAGTCCCCGCCGCCTGTGAGGATGCCGATGCGCGCCAAGCCGGTAGTCCTACCAAGTCCCGCCGCCGTCTACCATCCGTCCGGGCCGAAGTGGCGGAACTGGCAGACGCGCCGGACTCAAAATCCGGTGCCCCGTGAGGGGCGTGTGGGTTCGATCCCCACCTTCGGCACTCGTCGATGACCTTCGAGCGGTTCGAGAGCGCGCTCTGGCAGACCGCGTCGCTGCTCCTCGTTGCGGACGGCGAGGCCGTCGCGGTCGATCCCTGCATCAGCAGCGCCGAGGTCGCCCTCATCGCCGAGCGCGCGCGTGCGCTCGGCGCCCGTGTCACCCACGTCCTCGCGACCCACGCCGACTGGGATCACGTCTGCGGGATCGCTGCCTTTCCCGACGCCGTCGCCGCGATGGGCGAGCCGACCGCGGAGCTCGTGGCGAGCGGCGCGGCCGGCGCCCGGGTTGTCGAGCGGGCCGCGAAGTACGGGATCGACGTTCCCGGTCCGCCGCGCGTCGACCGCGTGCTCGCCGTCGGCCGGGCGCACCGGATCGGGCCCCTCACCGTCGAGGCACTCGCGCTCCCGGGTCACACGCCCGACGGGACCGCGTACCGCATCCGGCAGCTCGACCTGCTCGCTGTCGGCGACCACCTCTCCGCAGCCGAGTTCCCCTTCGCGTCGTCGACGGTCGACTACCGGACGACGCTTGCGGCGCTGATCGACCTCCTGCGAACCGACCCGCCCGCGCACGTCGTCCCGGGCCACGGTCCGATGCTGAGGTCGGAGCAGGCGCTGACGATCGCGGAGGCCGACCTCGCCTACCTCGACGCGCTGCGCGAGGCCGTCCGGGCCGGCGGCGCCGAGGCGGGCCGAGCGGTGCCTCTCCCGCGGCCGGCGCCTCCGGACCTGGCCGAAATGCAGGCGGCCAACGTCGAGGCGCAGGTCGCCGAGCTTCTCCAGGGCTAGAAACGCCTTGCAACGTCCGGAGGGGCGGGGGATACTCCCCCGCGCACAGCGCTACATCCGCGGAAACGGGTCTGAAAAACCTGAGGAGGGAAGGGTGAGAAGAAAGCTCTCGTTCTTGGCGCTCGGTGCGGTCGTCGCGGCCGCCGCCGTCATCGTGGGCTATTCGGGTACGGCGCGCGGTGCGGCCCGCGCAATCAGTCCGCTGCCGTCGTCGTCCTGCGGCCCGGTGGTCTACAAGGGTTCCGGCAGCCCGGACTACATCATCCCGTCGGACCTACCCCTGCAGGGGGCGATCCGCCATCAGACGTTGCAGATCTCGCGCGCGATCCTGTGGGCGCTCGCGGATCGCGGCTGGAAGGCCGGCCAATACAAGATCGGCTACCAGTCCTGTGACGACTCGACTGCGCAGACCGCCGGTTGGGACTCCGCCAAGTGCGCCACCAACGGGCGTCTCTACGCGAGCAACAAGTCCGTGATCGGCGTCATCGGGACGTTCAACTCCGGCTGCGCGAAGATCATCGTCCCGATCCTCAACCGCGCCGGCGGCGGCGCCGTCGGGATGGTCAGCCCGGCGAACACGAATCCCGGACTGACGAAGAAGTGGGATCCGGGCGAGCCGAACAAGTACTACCCGACGGGGCAGCGGAACTACGCGCGCGTCGTCGCCACCGACGACCTCCAGGGACCGGCCGACGCGCAGTTCGCGGCGTCCGTTCTCCACAAGAAGAAGGTCTTCGTTCTCAACGACAAGCAGACGTACGGCTTCGGCGTCGCCTCGACGTACCGCAAGGCTGCTCCGAAGCTCGGCCTCAAGGTCGTGGGCTTCCAGGGCTGGGACGCGAAGCAGTCCAGCTACGAGGCGCTTGCGAACTCGATCAAGGCCTCGGGCGCGGACATCGTGTTCCTCGGCGGGATCGCCTGCAACAACGGCGCGAAGCTGATGCAGGACATCCGCTCCGTCAATCCGAAGATCCAGCTCCAGATGCCGGACGGCTTCAGCGATCCTGGTGCGAACGGGGCGGTCGCCAACGGCGCGTACATCAGCGTCGCCGGTGCGCCGCCGAAGTCGCTGAAGGGTGCCGGTGCGACCTTCGTCAAGAGCTTCGGCAAGCAGATCGGCGCGACGCCGAACCCGTACGCGGCGTACGGCGCGCAGGCGATGCTCGTCATGCTCGACGCGGTCGCGAAGTCGGGCGGGAACCGGGCGCAGGTGACGAAGTCGCTGTTCGGGATCACGATCAACAACGGGATCCTCGGCAACTTCACGATCAACGCGCAGGGCGACACGAACCTGACGCCGATCACGATCTACAAGCAGGCCGGCAAGAACCTCAACCCGGTCAAGACGATCGTTCCGGCGTCGAACCTGATCGGATAGCGCCGAGCGACAGATGCAGGACCGCCGGGGGAGGCCACGCCTCCCCCGGCGTCCAGAGCAGCCAGTGGCCACCCACGCAGAGACAGACACGCGCATCAGGCTCAGGCGCTCGCCGACGTCGTATCTCACGACTGCGGCGGCCACCATCCTGCTCGGACTCCTCGTGGCGTGGCTCGTCGTCAACCTCGTCAAGTCGCCGTCGTACTTCTTCACGATCTCGTTCATCGGCCTCACGAACGGCGCGGTCTACGCGCTCGTCGCACTCGGCTACACGCTCGTTTACGGAATCCTCGAGCTGATCAACTTCGCGCACGGCGACGTCTTCATGCTCGGCGGGATGTTCTCGGCGACGATGATCATCTCCGTCTTCAACCTGTCTGCGCACCCGTCTACGGGACCGATGATCGCGGCGATCGTCGTCTCGCTCGCCGTGGCGATGGCCGCCTGCGGAGTGATCAACGCGACGATCGAGCGTGTCGCATACCGGCCGCTGCGCGGTGCGCCGAGGCTGGCGCCCCTGATCACCGCGATCGGCATGTCGTTCATCCTCCAGGACGTCGCAATCGCCTGGAAGGGCCCGAGCTACATCGCGGTGCCGCAGATCCTGCCGACCGGGCGCGTCTTCACGATCGGCGGCACCCATTACAAGTGGGACAAGTTCATCGTGGTCGTGATCACGGTGCCGGTGCTGATCGCGCTGATGTGGCTCGTGCAGAAGACGCGCCAGGGGAAGGCGATGCGCGCGACGGCTCAGGACCGCGACGCCGCCGCGATGATGGGGATCAACGTCGACCGGACGATCTCGTTCACCTTCCTGATCGCGGGTGCGCTCGCCGGCGCGGCGGGACTGCTCTACGCCCTCTACTTCGGACAGGTCCGGTACGACACCGGCTTTCAGCTCGGGCTGATCGCGTTCACCGCTGCCGTGCTCGGCGGAATCGGGAACCTGCCCGGCGCCGTGCTCGGCGCGCTCTGCATCGGCTTCATCCAGGCCTTCAACGAGGGGCTGCGCTGGCACTCGCCGGGAAGCGACTGGACGCAGTCCATCGTCTTCTCGATCCTGATCCTGATCCTCGTCTTCCGCCCGGAGGGGCTCCTGGGCGAGCGGACACCGGAAGGGGCCTGACCGGTGCGGCTGCGGATCCGCGGTGTGGTCTCGGCGGCGTGGTGGCGCGCGCTCGCCGCGGTCGGCCTCCCCCAGGAGCGCTGGCGCGCGCTGCCGAAGCTCCGGCGTCGCGCGGTCGTCGCTGCTGTGTGGCTGGCGATCGGGCTCATCCTCGTCGCGCTGTTCGGCGTCTGGCGGACGTCGGCGCTCGTGATCGCGGTCGTCGTCTACCTGCTCGCGTTGCCCTGGTACCGCCGGTTGACGATTCGAGGGAAGCCCATCGGGCCGTGGGTTCCGACGGCGGCCATCCTCGTGATCGCGATCACGTATCCCTACTACATCGGCGACCTGCCGCAGTTGCCGATCTTCGGGCCGTTCCCGCAGCTCTCCACGATGGTCGTGATGATGATCTTCACGATGATGGCCCTCGGCCTGAACTTCGTCGTGGGGTACGCCGGACTGCTCGACCTCGGCTACGTCGCGTTCTACGCGATGGGCGCGTACATGGCCGGCTGGTTCGCGTCGAACCAGTTCGCGAAGCAGAACGTCGACTTCGGCGCGGTCGGCCTCTACAAGGGCGCGACCGGATTCCACTTCTCGATCTGGCTCGTGCTGTTGATGGCCGGGGTCGCGACCGCCGTCGTAGGCGTGCTGATCGGCCTCCCGACGCTGCGCCTCCGCGGCGACTACCTCGCGATCGTGACGCTGGGCTTCGGCGAGATCCTCCCGCAGATCGCGCGCAACGGGGACAACCTGTTCGGCACAGGCTTCAACCTGACGAACGGGACGGGCGGGATCACGCCCATCGACGGGCCGGGCTTCGGCAACTGGGCGGGGCAACATCTGCATCTGCCGGCGAACTACCTGACCGCGACGAACCTCGACCGCGTCTTCTTCTGGACGTCGCTCGTCCTCGTGCTGATCACGGTCTTCTGCAGCGCGCGGCTGCGAGACTCGCGGCTCGGCCGCGCGTGGATCGCGATCCGGGAGGACGAGGTCGCAGCTGCCGCGATGGGCGTGCCGCTGATGCGGACGAAGACGTGGGCGTACGCGACCGGCGCGTTCTTCGGCGGCGTCGCCGGCGCTTACTACGCCAGCTACAAGAGCGGCGCGTTCCCGGACGACTTCTTCTTCCAGATCTCCGTCTTCATCCTCTGCATGGTGATCCTCGGCGGCATGGGCAACATCTGGGGGGTCATCTTCGGCGCCTGCTTCCTCGCGTACCTCGACCGCGAAGGGCTCGCGAACGTGGGCGCGTGGATCAACGGACATTTCGGCACGCACCTCGACGTCCCGCTCTACGAGTTCGGGATCTTCGGAGCGATCCTCGTGATCGTGATGCTCTTCCGGCCGGAGGGGCTGATCCCGAGCTCGCGGGTCGCCGAGGAGTTCCACGAGGGCGTCCACGACGAGCCGCTCTACGACGTGGTCACGGAATGAGCGACGACGTCCTCCGCACCGACCGGCTGCGCAAGGAGTTCGGCGGTCTCGTCGCCGTCGACGACGTCGACTTCACGGTGCCCGCCGGCTCGATCGTCAGCCTGATCGGCCCCAACGGCGCGGGGAAGACGACGTTCTTCAACATGCTGACCGGCGTCTACGTGCCGACGGCCGGCCGGATCGAGTTCGACGGCGAGGACATGACGGGGAAGCCGCCGCACGCCTACACACAGCGCGGCATCGCGCGAACGTTCCAGAACATCCGGTTGTTCCAGAACATGACCGCCCTCGAGAACACGCTCGTGGGGATGCACGTGCGGTTGAGCGGGAATCTCTTCCAGGCGATCCTCCGCACGCCCGGCGTGAGGCGGGAGGAGCGCGAGGCGCGCACGCGCGCGAGCGACCTGCTGGAGTTCAGCGGCCTGCGGCGGAAGGACAGGGAAATCGCGCGGAACCTCTCCTACGGCGACCAGCGGCGGCTCGAGGTCGCGCGCGCTCTCGCGTCCCAGCCGAAGCTGCTGCTGCTGGACGAGCCGACGGCCGGCATGAATCCCCAGGAGACCGCCGACTTCACCGCGTTCGTGCACCGGTTGCGCGAGGAGCAGGGTCTGACCGTGCTGATGATCGAGCACGACATGAAGGTCGTGATGGGCATCTCCGACCGCGTGACCGTGCTCGACTACGGCGAGAAGATCGCCGAAGGCACCCCGCAGGACGTCCAGAAGGATCCGCGCGTGATCGAGGCGTATCTCGGCAAGGCGGCAGTCGGATGAGCACGAACGGCGGCGTCGTGCTGGCGCTCGAGGATGTGCGGACGTCGTACGGCTCGATCGAGGCGCTGAAGGGCATCTCGCTCGAGGTGCGCGAGGGGGAGATCGTGACCCTGCTCGGCTCGAACGGCGCGGGCAAGTCGACGACGCTGCGGTCGATCAACGGGCTCGTCCGGCCGCGCTCGGGCCGGATCGTCTTCCGCGGGAAGGAGATCACGAACGCGCCGGCGCACGAGATCGTCCGCGACGGGATCGCGCAGTCGCCGGAGGGCCGGAAGCTCTTCCCGCGCATGACGGTGCTCGAGAACCTCGAGATGGGCGCGTTCCAGCGGAGCGATCGCGGCGGCATGGCGGAGGACATGGAGCGCGTCTTCACGCTCTTCCCTCGGCTCGCCGAGCGGAAGAACCAGAAGGCCGGGACGCTCTCCGGCGGCGAGCAGCAGATGTGCGCGATCGGCCGCGCGCTGATGGCGAGGCCGAAGCTGCTGATGCTCGACGAGCCGTCGATGGGCCTCGCGCCGATCTTCGTCGAGCGGATCTTCGAGACGATCGTCGAGGTCAACCAGCAGGGGACGCCGATCCTGCTGGTGGAACAGAACGCGCTGATGGCCCTGGACGTCGCGAACCGCGGCTACGTGCTCGAGACCGGCAAGATCGCGCTGGCCGACGACGCGGCGCGGTTACGCGAGAACGAAGACGTCCGGAAGGCGTACCTCGGCGAGACCTAGCCCCAACGGACCAGCCCGGCGTCAGGTCTTGCATTGACGGTCCAGCCATGTCCGATGTTCCAATGCAAGACCTGACCCCAGACGGATGACGCCGGGACGTGGCCGTTAGAGGATCTTGCTGAGGAACTGCTTCGTGCGGTCGTGCGTCGGCGCGGTGAAGAAGTGCTCGGGGGTGCCGACCTCGATGATCTGGCCCTCGTCCATCATCACGACCCGGTCGGCGGCACGGCGCGCGAAGCCCATCTCGTGCGTGACGACGACCATCGTCATGCCGACCTCGGCGAGCTCCTGCATCACGGCCAGCACCTCTCCGATCGTCTCCGGGTCGAGTGCGCTCGTCGGCTCGTCGAACAGCATCAGCGCGGGACGCATCGCGAGTGCCCGGGCGATCGCCACCCGCTGCTGCTGGCCGCCCGAGAGCTTTCCGGGGTAGACGTCGCGCTTGTCGGCGAGGCCGACCCGCGCGAGCAGCTCCTCGCCGACCCTTGTCGCCCGCTCCTTCGCCTCGCCGCGCACCTTCAGCGGCGCCTCGATGACGTTCTGCAACGCGGTCTTGTGCGGGAACAGGTTGAACCGCTGGAAGACCATGCCGACCTCGCAGCGCTGCTTCGCGATGTTCTTGTCGGAGTCCTCGACGAGTTTCCCGTTGCGCTCGCGGTAGCCGATCAGGTGCCCGTTCACCTCGATCCGGCCGCCGTCGATCGTCTCGAGATGGTTGATGCAGCGGAGCAACGTGGATTTCCCGGAACCCGACGGCCCGATCACGCACACGGTCTCACCCTTGGCGACGTCGAGCGACACGCTCTTCAGCACGTGGAGCCGGCCGAAGTGCTTGTCGACGTCGACCGCGCGCACGCAGAGATCGTTCGAGCTCACCGCGCGCCCCTGCCCCAGGCGGCGACGGGCGTCCACGCGGCGGCGATCCGCTCGCGCCAGGAGAGCTCCTCGCCGCGCTCCGAGACCGCCAGCTTCCGCTCGATCCACGCCTGGATCACGCTCCATACGGCCGTCAGCACGAGATACCAGAACGCGACGCTGAGGAAGTACTCGACCGGCTTAAACGTCTGCGACAGTCCGATCTCGGCGTTCTGGAACAGCTCCGTGACGCCGATGAACGCGACGAGCGACGTCGTCTTGATCATGTTGTTGAACTCGTTGCCGAGCGGCGGCACGATCACTCGCGCAGCCTGCGGCAGGATGATCCGGCGCATCGCGAGCCCGCTCGGCATCCCGAGCGACTTCGCCGCCTCCATCTGGCCCTTGTCGATCGAGTCGATCCCCGCCCGGAAGATCTCACGCATGTACGCGCCCTCGTTGATCCCGAGCGCGAGGATCCCCGCGAACGCCTTCCCGTCGAGCTGGAACACCCCGAGGTTCACGCTGTTCGGGATGATCGTGACGCCGAGGAGCAGGTTCGCCCCGTAGAACACGAAGAAGATCTGGACGATCACCGGCGTCCCCCGGAAGATCAACACGTAGAGACCGGAGAGGAGCCTGAGCGGCGCGAGGCGGGACATCCGCATCAGCGCCGCGATCAGGCCCAGGATGACGCCGAGCAGCTGCGCCGCAACGGCGATGTAGATCGTCCGCCAGAGCGCCAGCACGAACTCGTGGTCCGGATGGAATATCCGCTGCCACAGGACGCTCCAGTCGAGCGAAGCGAGCAATGCGCTCCTACTTCTTCAACGCCGTCGCCGTCATCTTCCACCTGGCGAGGATCTTCTTCATCGTGCCGTCCTTGTACATCGCGTTGATCGCCTTCTGGACGCCGCTCTTCGTCGCGGTGTCGTCCTTGCGAATGGCGATGCCGACGAGGATCGGGTTGATCGGCGCGCCGCCGAACCCGAATGCCTTGTCCTTCTGGATGTAGTACGCGACGACGGGGGAGTCGCCGAAGTACGCGTCGACGCGGCCGGTCTTGAGCGCGGCCGCCGCATCAGTGTCCTTCGGGAACGGGGTGACCTTGATCGCGCTCTTGCCCTGCGCCTTGAGCTTCTTGCTCGCCTCGTCGAGGAACGTCTTGTTCGTCGTGCCGACCTCGACGGCGACGGACTTGCCCGCGAGGCTCGCGAGACTGTTGATGTGCTCGGGATTGCCCGCCTTGACCATGATCGACTGGCCGACCTTGATGTAGTCGACGAAGCTGACCTGCTTACGGCGCTCGGGCGTGTCGTTCATGCCGCTGATGATCGCGTTGCACTTCTTCGCGAGCAGCGCGGCGATGATCCCGTCGAAGCCGGTGTTGTCGACCTGGGCGGACATGCCCATCCGCCTTGCGGAGCCGGCCGGCTTGCCGCCCTGGTAGAACTCCTCCGGCGGATAGGTGACGTCGCTGCAGAAGGTGAGCTTTCCGCCCGCAGTGGCGCCTGACGCTCCGAATGCTCCCAGCGCGAGCGCCGCGATCAGCGCGCCGAGCAGGGAGAGAGTGCCACGTCGCATTCCTCGTCCTTTCGAGTCGCAGTGAAGTGATGATCGTATGCCGGTTCAGACGCTCATTACAGCGGAAGGTTCGCGCAACAGATTTTGTCGCGCAACAGATCTTGTTGCGCTAGTCTGGAGACATGCCCGTGGCGACGGCCGCCAAGGTGGAAGCGCTCCGCATCGACTTCAAGTCGGCGGCGGCGCTCGCGGACATGCTCGGCGTCAGCCGCTCGCAGGTGACGCGCTGGCTGCGCGGCGCCGGAATCGATCCGCTGAACGCCGAGCGGGTCGACCTGCTCGAGCTCGTGTGGTCGAGTCTGCTCAGGGTCTACGAACAGGAGGCGGCGCTCGCCTGGCTCTTCGGCGTCAATCCCGCGCTGGGAGACCGTCGCCCGATCGACCTCGTCCGGGCGGGCCGCGCCGAGGAGCTGATGCGGGCGATCCGCGCCGAGCGCGCCGACTCGTTCGCGTGATCCTCTGGCGGTGCTTCGCCTGGAGCCCGCGCGCGCGGGCGGACGAGCAGGACGGACCGCTCTGGTTCCCGCGACTCTTTCAGGGCGACGGACGCCACGACAATCCGGACGCGTACGGCTGCCTCTATCTGGCCGACCGCGAGGCCTCGTGCGCCGTCGAGCAGCTCGCGCGCTTCCGGACGCAGCGGCTGCAGCCGGCGCTGCTGCGCCGCCGCGGCCTGCCGCTCGCGCTCGCGGCGATCGAGCTCGAAGACTCGGCCGAGGTGCTCGACCTCGACGAGCCGCGGACGCTGACGCGCGAGCGGCTCCGCCCGTCCGCGGTCGCCACGCGGCGCCGCGAGGTGACGCAGCCGCAGGCGCTCGCGCTGCATCGGGCCCGCCCGCAGGTCGTGGCGCTCCGCTGGTGGTCGACGTTCGAGGCGCTCTGGTCGAACTACACGGTGTTCGACCGCGGCGCCGCCACCCTCGTGGCGCGCGACGTGCGCGAGCTGACCATCGAGGACTCAGCCGTTGTCGAGGCCGCCGATCTACTCGGACTTCGCATCTGAGGAGAGGGCATCCGCGGTCTCGCGCTTCCTCTCCTCGTCCGGAATGTCCACGTCGGTGCGGCGCCGACCGCCGAGTCGCGGCGCGACGCGCGTCGCGACGTCGGCGGCCATCGCCGAGCGGAGAGCGCTCCCGCGTTGCCGCAGCAGCGGACGTACCGACTCGGGATCGATCTCCTTGCCGGCCGTCTGTGCAAGTGCCTGCTGCAGGTCGAAGTACGCGTTGCGGGCCGTCTTCGAGAGAAAGAGGCCGCCGCCCTCGAAGTACCAGCGGCGAAGCGCCACGCCCAGCCGGCGCACGTCGTCGGGCCCGAGCCGCTCGTTCGGTGGCGCGTAGCGCGCGAGAGGCTGGAGCGCCTTCCAGAGCGTGCGGTACACGTCGATCCGGGACTTGCGCAGATCGATGTCGTAGTCCTGCTCCAACGCCTTGCGCGACTTGTAGGCCGTGCCGGCGACGCCGGCGGCGAGTCCCGCGGCCGCGACGACGATCTCCGTGGACACGCTCACGCGCCGAACCTACTCCGGCCACCGGCCGTTGCTAGCCGCCGACGCGGAGCGGGAAGTACGGCGGCGAGAGCAGAAAGCCGATCCGCGCGCCTTCACCGGCCTGCGCGCGGGCCATGTCGAGTGCGGCGCCGACGCCGTGCGCCGGGACGAACCCGAGCTGCCGTGCCGCGACGCCGTCGCGGCAGCCCGCGATCAGCACCGTCCCCAGCCGGTCGAGCGCCGGGCGGCACGACTCCCAGTCGCGGAACGGCAGCAGCGGATGGCAGGCGCGGCCGCTTCGATACATCTCGAGCCCCCGCGCGTCCTCGGCGGCGGCGCGTTCCGCGTCGGCGAGCAGCTCTTCGCGGGTGCCCGGAGCCCGCAGGGCGTTGAAGAACGCGCGGTACGGCTGCTGTGTCGGGTGCGCGAAGTGGCGGGTGAAGCGGTTGAGCAGCACCGCCGTCCCGCCCGGCGCGACCGGAAACGCGTTCCGCCAGAGTCGCAGCGCGAGGCCGAGTCCCATGTACGAGGCGAGCAGCGGGTTGGGCCGCTCGCGCGGCAGGTAGGGCGTCACGCGCGGAACTCCGACGACGAGTGCATCGAGCGGCCGGTCGAGCTCCGCGTAGCGCAGCTCGACCGCACGCAGCAGCGCCTCCGCGTGCGCGACCGACGGCGGCCCCGCGAACGCTGCCGCGACCGTGAGCTCGATGGGGACCGCGCGCAGGATCCGCTGGCGCACCCCGCCCGGCACCGCGCCGAAGAGGTGGCGAAGCGGCGAGGACGCGATCCGCTCCAGCGCCTCCGGCTCGTAGGGGTAGCCGCGCAGCGCCCCGCTGACGATCGGATGGTGGAGGACGATCGACGCGCCGACGAGCGGGACGCGCCGGGCGAGCGCGCGCTCGAGCGCGACCGCCGCCGCCCAGCCGGGGGAGCCGGAGGTCTCCAGCAGCGACGTCGACGCGACTGCGCGCAGTGCCTCTGCGCCCCCCGCCGCAAGCAGCGTCGCCGGGCCGCCGTGTACGACCGTCTCCGCGGCGGTCACGACGACGACGAGCTCCGTGTCCACGAGTGCCGGGTTGACGCGCAGCGGCCGGCCCTCGTGCTCGCCGATCGTCACAAGATCCGGATCGGCGACATCGTGGACGACGACCCGTCCATGGAAGCGGCGCGCGGTCTCCGGAGTGACGAGCGTCTCGACGTCGCGCTGGCCGGCGCGCCGCGCGAGGCCCGAGGTGACGAGGATCGTCTGGTACCCGGTCTCGATGCCGAGCCGCTCGAGTTCCTCGATCACGGCGACGACGGCGAGCTGGCGCGGATCCTGCGGCGAACCCGGTAGCGGGAGCGCCGGCGTCTCGACGAGGATCGTCGCGCGTGCGCGGCGGCCGACGAGCGCTTCGAGCGGCTCGCCCTCCAGCGGGAAGCGCAGCGCGTCGCGAACGGCCGCAGCGACGTCGGCCACGCCCGGACCGGGCGGCGGTGGACGGAGCACGACGGCGTCGTCGGGCGCGGTGACGATCACGAGCCGCGAGCCGGAGAGGAGCGGAATCCTGGGCAACCGCGGTAGTCAACCAGCCGCTCGTGCGGGAGACTCCCGCGCAGTGTCGTCGTCGGCGCGATGGATCGTCTCGCTGGCCGTTGACAGCGGCTTCACGTATCTGACGGTCGCGCCCTACGCCGCTCTCTAGACTCGGGGGAGATGTCTCCGAAGACCCTCACCGGCCTCGAGCTCGACCTCGACGACGGCCCCGCGCGCGATTCCGAGCTCTTCCTCGTGGACGGCAACAACCTCGCCTACCGGGCCTTCTTCGCGCTGCCCGAGGAGCTCGCGACGACCGAGGGCTTCCCGACGAACGCGCTGCTCGGCTTCACGAACATGCTCTTCAAGCTGCTCGCCGACTACCGGCCGCGGGGCGTCGCGGTCGCCTGGGACACGCGGCCGACGCACCGGCACGCGGTCGCCGAGGCCGCGGACGTCGTCTACAAGGAGGGCCGGAAGCCGATGCCGGATCTGCTCGCGGAGCAGTTCCCGCACTTCCGGCCGATCGTCGAGGCCTTCGGCTACCGCAACCTCGAGTTCGAGGGCTGGGAGGCCGACGACGTGATCGCCACGCTCGCAGCGCGCGCCGACGAGGCCGGGATCAAGACGACCGTCGTCTCCACCGACCGCGACGCGTTCCAGCTCGTCTCGGACAACGTGTCGCTGATGATGACGCCGCGCGGCGTCTCGGACGTGCACGTCTACACGCCGGGGCGGGTCGAGGCGCGCTACGGGATCCGGCCCGACCAGATTCCGGAATTCATCGGGCTGAAGGGCGACGCGTCGGACAACATCCCGGGGATCCCGGGGATCGGGGACAAGACCGCGGGACAGCTGATCGCGCAATACGGGTCGGTGGATTCGGTGATCGAGCACGCCGACGAGCTCTCGCCGGCGCGGCGCAAGAACGTGCTCGAGTTCGCCGATCAGGCGCGCAGCGCGAGGGAGCTCGCGACGATGCGGCGCGACCTCGACGTCGACTGCGACCCGTCCGAGCTCGTCCTCCGGCCGCCGGACCGCGCGACGCTCCGCGAGACGTTCCGCCGCTTCGAGTTCCGCAACCTCCTGAACCGGATCGACGAGCTCGACGCGGCCCTGCCGGCCGCAGCTCCGGCCAGGATCGAAGGGACGAAGGTCGCCTGGTCCGAAGGAGCCATGTCCCGGGCTCTGACCCAGGGACATGTCTCGCTGGCCGTTCGGGACGGGCGCTTTGCGGCCGCGACCGAGGAGGGCGTGGTCGTCGGGCCGTGGCGCGACGAGGACGGCTCCCGCTTCCGCGACGCGCAGATCGTCGCGCACGACTTCAAGGCACTGCCGCGGCTCACGGTGCTCCCCGCCGAGGACACGATGATCGCGGCCTACCTGATCGAGCCGTCGCGTCCCGAGTACGAGCTCGACGTGCTCGCCGCGGAGTACGGCGTCGAGCCGATTCCGGACCCGGAGCCGGCCGACGAGGAGAGCGCCGCGCTCGTTCGCGCCGCGGAGATCCCGCGGCGGCTGGCGGCGCGGCTGCGCGAGCGGCTCGCCGAGCGCGGCTCGCTCGAGCTCTACGAGACGATCGAGCTGCCGCTGACCGCCGTGCTCGCTGCGATGGAGGACACGGGCGTCAAGATCGACGAGTACCGGATGGGCGAGATCACCGCGCGCCTGTCCGATCGCGTCGAGGAGCTCGAGGCTCGCGCGTACGAGCTCGCAGACGAGGAGTTCATGCTCGGCTCGACACAGCAGGTTGCGCGGATCCTCTTCGAGAAGCTCGAGTTGACCGCGGGCCGCAAGGGCAAGACCGGCTACTCGACCGACACGCGCGTCCTGCGCTCGATCCGCCACGAGCATCCGATCGTCGAGGTGATCGAGGAGTGGCGCGAGTACTCGAAGCTCGTCAACACGTACCTCGGGCCGCTGCCCGCGTTGATCGACCCGCGCGACGGCCGCCTCCACACGACGTTCAACCAGACCGTCGCCGCGACCGGGCGGCTGTCGACGAGCAATCCCAACCTGCAGGCGATCCCGATCCGCACCGAGCTCGGCCGGGAGATCCGCAGCGCCTTCGTCGCCGAGCCCGGCCACCGCCTCCTCTCGGCGGACTACTCGCAGGTCGAGCTGCGCATCCTCGCGCACGTCTCGGGCGAGCCGAAGCTGCGCGAGGCGTTCGCGCGCGGCGAGGACATCCACGCGACCACCGCGGCCGAGGTGCTCGGGAAGGAGCAGGCGACGCTGACGAAGGACGAGCGGAACATCGCCAAGATGGTCAACTTCGGGATCATCTACGGCATCTCCGCGTTCGGCCTCTCGGAGAACCTCGAGATTCCGCGTGACGAGGCCCAGCAGTACATCGACGCGTACCTCGCGCGCTTCCCGATGGTGCAGGACTTCATCCAGCGGACGATCGAGCAGGCGGAGCGCGACGGCTATGTCACGACGCTGCTCGGGCGGCGGAGGCCGGTGCCGGAGATCCGCGCCTCGAACCGCCAGACGCGCGGGCTCGGCGAGCGCCTCGCAGTCAACTCCGTGATGCAGGGCACCGCGGCGGACATCATCAAGGTCGCGATGATCCGCATCCACCGGCGGCTGCGCAGCGAGGGCCGGGGCGCGCGGCTCGTGCTGCAGGTGCACGACGAGCTGCTGCTCGAGGTGCCGGACGCCGAGGTCTCGACAGTGAAAGAGCTCGTCCGCGCCGAGATGTGCGGCGCGTATCCGCTCGACCCGCCGCTCGCCGTCGACGTCGGCGTGGGGGACAACTGGCGGGAGGCGAAGGACTAGAGCAAGTCGGGCAGGCGGTCCGGGACGATTCCGATCCCGGGCCGCAGCGTCTCGATCAGCTCGGCGGCCGCGTCGAGGAGGACGACCAGCGGCTCGAGCTCGTCGGCCGGCAGCTCGACGGAGACGCGGACGGGCGACCGCGCGGTCGACGAGAGGACGAGCGCGCTCTCGCCGTCCCGGACGACCGGCGTCAGGTCGAGGTACTCGTCGCGGCTCGGCCGGCGAAGGCCGCCGGCGGCGACGCGCAGCCGCCCAGCGAGCACGGCGGCGTAATGGCCGGGAACGCTGACCGTCGCCTCGCCTCCGACGAGCCCGATCGCCGTCGTCCACTGCGGGTATCCCTCAGGGCGCCCTTCGTGTCTGATGACGGCGACCGCGACGGATTCCGTCGCACCGATCCGATATCGCTCCTCCACGCGAATCAGGCTACCGGCCTAACCGCCGGCCGTTCCCGGCGTCCCAATCCAAAAGGGAATTTCGGAGGTACGTGGCTATACTGACCGGCTGCTCATGGCGAATGAGACTTTGAACGACCCCCGGCTCGAGGAAGGCGTCTGGACCACCGGCCCGGACGGCGAACTCGTCCCGGACTACGACGCGACCTTCCCGACGATCAACGAGGGAGAGGTCGTCCACGGCACCGTCGTCCGCGTCGACAAGGACGAAGTGCTGGTCGACATCGGCTACAAGTCGGAAGGCGTGATCCCCGTCGCCGAGCTCTCGATCCGGCGCTCGGTCAACCCGGCCGACGAGGTCACGATCGGCGACGAGATCGACGCGCTCGTGATGACGAAGGAGGACGCCGAAGGCCGGTTGATCCTCTCGAAGAAGCGGGCGCGGTTCGAGCTCGCGTGGAAGGCGATCGAGACCGCCGCCGAGTCCGGCGACCCGGTCAACGGGCGCGTGATCGAGGTCGTCAAAGGCGGCCTGATCCTCGACCTCGGCGTGCGCGGCTTCCTGCCCGCATCGCTCGTGGACATCCGCCGCGTCCAGGATCTCGACGAGTTCCTGGGCAAGGAGCTCCGCTGCAAGGTGATCGAGCTCAACCGCTCGCGGAACAACGTCGTCCTCTCGCGCCGCGCCGTCCTCGAGGACGAGCGGAAGGAGATGCGCCAGGCGATCCTCGACCGCCTCAACCCCGGCGACGTCGTCGAGGGCACGATCTCGAACATCGTCGACTTCGGCGCCTTCGTCGACCTCGACGGGATGGACGGCCTGATCCACATCTCGGAGCTCTCCTGGTCGCACGTCAACCACCCCTCCGAGGTGCTCGAGATCGGCCAGACCGTCAAGGTCAAGGTGCTCGACATCGACCGCGAGCGCCAGCGGATCTCGCTCGGCCTGAAGCAGACGCAGAGCGACCCGTGGCAGCAGGTGCTCGAGAGCTACCACGAGGGCGACGTCGTCGAGGGCCGCGTGACGAAGGTCGTCACGTTCGGCGCCTTCGTCGAGATCCTCCCGGGCGTCGAGGGCCTCGTCCACATCTCCGAGCTCGCGCAGCATCACGTCGAGAACCCGCGCGAGGTCGTCTCGCAGGGCGATCCGGTGAACGTGCTCATCCTCGAGGTCGACGCCGAGCGGCGCCGGCTCTCGCTCTCGCTGAAGCGCGTCGAGGAGGGAATGCAGGTTCAGCCGCGCGCCGACGGCGGCGAGTCCATCCACACGGCGCCGCGGCTCGACCTGTCCGAGGAGGTCTTCAGCGACCGGCCGGCTCCTGTCGCGGAGGCGGAGGCCGGCGAGGTGGAGACGGCCGACGAGCCGGCGCCGGAGTCGGACGCGGCCGCGGAGACCGAGCTCGAGCAGGAGTCGCCGACCGAGGCTCCCGAGCCCGGCGACGGCGCCGCAACGCCGGATCCCGAGCAGCAGCAGTAGTCCCGTGTCGCGACCGGTCACGGTCGCCATCACCGGCGGCATCGGCGCGGGCAAGACCGAGGCGCTGAGGGCGTTCGCGCGGCACGGCGCCGCGGTCGCCTCGAGCGACGAGATCGTCCACCGGCTGCTGGCCGAGGATCCGGAGGTGCTGGAGGCGGTGCGCGGGCGCTGGGGCGACGATGTCATCGACGATGGCCGGATCGATCGGTCGCGTGTCGCCGCGCGCGTCTTCGCCGACCGGGCCGAGCTCCAGTGGCTCGAGGGCCTACTCCATCCGAGGGTCGTGCGGGAATACGAGGCGTGGAAGGCGGAGCAGACGGGCGCGCTGACCGTCGTCGAGATTCCGTTGCTCTACGAGACGGGAGCGGACAAGCGGTTCGACCGGGTCGTGGCGATCACGGCGCCGCCGGAGGTGAGGGCGGAGCGGCGCGCGTCGATGAACGAGCGCGAGGCGCGGCTGCTCCCGGACGAGGAGAAGAGGGCGCGGGCGGACTACGTGTTCGTGAACGAGGGCTCGCTGCAGGAGCTCGACCGATTCGTCGCGCAGGTGGTGAAGGAGCTGACACGGTCCGGCGGCTGACGATCGTCGTCGCGGCGCTCGCCCTCGTCGCCGGCACGTTCGTCTACCTGCAGCGCGCAGAACCCGGCTGGTGGGCCCGGCTCTGGTATCCGCTCAAGTACGAGCAGGTGGTGCGCGGCCACGCCCGGAACTACCGGCTCGATCCGGCGCTGCTCGCCGCCGTGATCTACCAGGAGAGCAAGTTCCGCGCCGACGTGAAGTCGAGCTCGGGCGCGATCGGCCTGATGCAGCTGCTGCCCGGAACGGCGAAGGGAATCGCGGTGCACACCGGCGGCTCGAAGTTCGTCGTCGCGGATCTGTACAACCCCGAGCTGAACGTCCGCTACGGCTCGTGGTACCTGCGCCATCTGCTGGACAAGTACCACGACGAGAAGACGGCCCTCGCCGCGTACAACGCGGGCCAGCAGAACGTCGACACGTGGCTGAAGACCGGCGGCGGCATCCGCTTCAGCGAGACGCGAGCGTACGTCGACCGGGTGGAACGCCTGAAGGGCATCTACCGCCGAGCGTACGGTCTCTAGTCCCCGCGGGACATGTCTGGGGTCAGGTCTTGCAATGCAACATCGGCCATGTGTCCGAACCGCCAACGCAAGACCTGACCCCGGCCTTGGCTGGGTCGGTCATGGCCGCTTAGATGGCTTGGGGGAAGCGGAAGAAGCGATTCGGGTCGAACCGCTTCTTGATCTCTTCGAGGCGGGCGAGGTTCGTGCCGTAGTACGCGTGGCGCCAGTCGGCGAGCTCGGGGTCGATGTAGTTCTGGTACGCGAAGCCCGATGCGTAAGGACGCATGTCGGCGTGTGCGGCGCGCAGCCAGTGCAAAGACGTCCCGCCCGCGTAGTACTGGGCGGAGAAGAGCGCGTCGCGGTGGACGAACGCGGTCGCGTCCGGGGCCGGGCGGTTCAGCGCGCCGCCGTACGAGTCGAGTAGGATCGACCCCGCTCCCGGCCGCTCCATCGCGCGGCGCAGCGCCGCGACGCCGGCCGGAGGAAGCGGCGTGTCGAAGTAGTCCGACTTCGCCGCGAAGCTCGATCTCCGCGGCGTCCGGCAGGCCGCCGTCGACTCGCCGAGACAGCCGGCCCACCGGACCTGCGCGTCGCGGTAGGTCGACGTCCCCGTCCGCAGGCTGATCCCGGCGACCTGCTGCAGCGGCGCGAGGTCGGTGCGGAGCTGCGACTCGGGCCCGAGGAACTGCCCGAAGACCTGGACGTGACGCGTGCCGCTGAGCGAGCAGATCGAGAACAGCCCGTCCGGCGCGTGCGGCGCGGACGCCTGCCACGCGGCCACGATCTGCTCGGCCTGCGCCCACGGCCAGCTCGCCACGAACCAGGAGACGTTCGAGACCGGGTGGACGCGGAACCTGAACCGCGTCGCGACCCCGAAGTTGCCGCCGCCGCCGCCGCGGCAGGCCCAGTAGAGACCGGGATTGCTCTTCGGGCCACACTCGCGGATCCGTCCGTCGGCCGTGACGACGCGGAGCGCGAGGACGTTGTCCGAGGTCGTGCCCCAGGCGCGCGACGCGAATCCGACGCCGCCTCCGAGCGCGAGACCGCCGACCGCGACGGTCGGGCACGAGCCGTGCGGGATCGCGACGCCGCGGGCGGCCAGCGTCGTCATCACGTCGAAGAGGAGCGCGCCCGCTCCGACGGTCGCCGTCCGGCTCCGCATGTCGACGGAGATCCCGTTCAGCCGCCGCAAGTCGACGACGACGCCGTTCGTCGTGGAGTACCCGCCGTAGCTGTGTCCGCCCGAACGCGCCGCGAGGCGCACGCCGTTCTTCCGTGCCCAGAGGATCGTCCGGCTGACGTCTCCCTCGCCGAGCGCCTGCACGACCGCGAGCGGACGGATCGCGTCGTATCGCATGTCGACGACGAGTCCCGCACTGTTCGGCGGCGTCAGCACCGGCCCGCGAACCGTGCGGCGCAACGCGGCGACGCGCGGATCGACCGCGCCGAGCGCGACCTCCCAGTCGAGAGCCGCAGCCGCCGCGATCGCGCCGGCGGACGCGCGGAGAAATCCGCGCCGGTCCAACTCAGGGAGTCTGAACGGCCGGCGGCGGCTCGGTCGTCGTCGGCGGCGCGGGAGCGGGAGCCGCTTCCGGGGGCCCCGAGAGCAGCGGGCAGCCGGTCGGCGTCTTCTGGTTGAACACCCAGAAGCGCTGGGTCCGATCGCCGGCGTTGCCGCGCTCGTCCGCCGCGACGACCGTCAGCACGTACGGCCCGTTCGGCAGCGTCCTCGTGTCGAGACTCGGCGTGAGCTGGAACAGGAACCGGCCGGGCATCGAGCCGAATTGCTGGACGCCGAACCGCGGCGCGTTCTGGTAGCTCCCGCGCGCGTAGACCGTCCAGAAGTCCTTCGGCGCCGGCAGCGTCGTCCGGAAGTCCACCGCCGTCGTTTCCGGAACGACGACCGGCCCGCCGACGCGCTGCAGCTTCCATGTGACGACCGCCGGGGCGACGGGAAGCCCGCCGAACGTCCCCGACACGGGGAGCGAAGGACGGTCGGACGCCTCCGCCGCGACCGAGATTCGCCCGCAGAGGCCGAGCGGCTCGGCGAGCCTGCCGTTCGCGTCGCGGATCTCGACCGACGCGACCGTCGGCCGCGTGCGGTCGGTGTACGGCGTCAGGTGATCCTTGAGCAACGGATTCGTCGCCTTCGTGCCGTCGATCTCGGTCAGGTGCACGTGCCCGTACGGCGCCTGCACATCGCCGATCTCGCTGATCCGCGTGGTCACCTTCTCGCCGTCGACCACCGTCGGAATCACGTGGTAGTACTGGAACGTCCGCCCGTCGAGTGCCTCGACGGAGACCGCGGTCGCGTCGATCAGGTGCGCGATCCCGGAGGCGACGGCGTAGACGGTCGTCCCGTTCGGCGCCGCGATGTCGACGCCGTTGTGGAACGAGAACGCGCCCGGCCCGTTGATGCCGTCCTCGAAGAGCGGCAGCTCGAACACCGTGCGAGGGTCGCCGAAGTTCGCGCGGATCGGGTGCTGCCGGTCGAACGGCCGCACCGGCCAGGGGTACCCGGCCAACGCCGAGCCCGTACAGGCGAGGGCGAGGGCGACGGTGAGCGTGAGCAGGAGAAGACGACGCATCGGATCGGCCGCAGAATGGGACGCCCAGTCGATGCCTCAGGTTAGCCGCTTCCATGCCGAATCCTGTTTCAGGTGCGTGAGAACCGCGCGAACGCGCTAGCCCTCGGCGCGGCGACCGAGCTCGTTCGACTTGTGCGCGAGGGCAACGAAGCCG
This sequence comes from Actinomycetota bacterium, assembly GCA_005884575.1. GTDB lineage: Bacteria > Actinomycetota > Thermoleophilia > Gaiellales > Gaiellaceae > AC-16. The sequence goes on along the minus strand of VAWW01000060.1, from coordinate 866 downwards.
GCCTGGAGCCAGTCGTTCGCGCCGGCGGCGGCGAACGACCACGTCAGGAGCCGGCCGAAGCGGGGCGCGAGGATCTGCGTCGACGCGAGGCCCGCCGCGCACCAGGTGCCGATGCAGCGGCTGCAGGTGACGAGCTCGCCGATCGCCTGCCGGAGATCGCCGGAGGGCACCGGCTCCTCGTCACCGCCGTGCGCCTCCCCCTCGACGAACGGCTCGCGGAGGAAGCTCGTGACCTCGTCGCGTGAGATCGTCCGGGCCGCCTTGAAGGTCGCCAGCGAGAGGACGGCGAGGTCGATCGACGTGTTCTCCCGCGGCTCGCGGTCGAGCAGCCGCGCAACCGCTCCGGCCGCGGCCAGCCCACCCCCGAAGAGGGCCACGATCCCGGCGTACGACCGGTACGGCGGCGGCGGCGACGGGGTCCTGCGGCGGTCTGTGACGGCAGCCATCGACGCTACCCTGTCTCGATGGCGGAACTCAAAACATCGAGCGCGTACCGGCCGACCGGCGACCAGCCGACGGCGATCGAGACCCTGGCCGAGGGCCTCGCCGCCGGCGACCGCTACCAGACGCTGATCGGCGCCACCGGCACGGGCAAGACGGCGACGATGGCGTGGACGATCGAGAAGATCGGCAAGCCGGCGCTCGTGATCGCCCACAACAAGACGCTGGCCGCGCAGCTCTGCAACGAGTTCCGCGAGTTCTTCCCGCAGAACGCCGTAGAGTACTTCGTCTCGTACTACGACTACTACCAGCCCGAGGCGTACGTCCCGCAGGCCGACCTCTACATCGAGAAGGACAGCTCGCGGAACGACGACATCGACCGGCTCCGGCACGCGGCGACGTCGAACCTGCTGACGCGAAGGGAC
>VAWW01000059.1:556-21285 GCA_005884575.1 Actinomycetota bacterium | reverse complement strand
GCTGGGCGTCACCTTCGGAGACCCCGACCTGCTTCAAGATGTACAACCGAATGCGACAGGCAATGTGTGAGCAGCACCTTCCGGGGAAGGACCTCGGCGAGCTCTAGCTGGCCATGAGGACGAAGCAGTTCCAGGCACTGCGCGACGGCGATCGGTTCTTCTACCCCGACGCTTTCCACGCGCGGACTAGCTCTTAGGCGGCGATGCGGCGACCGTCTATGAAGCTCGCGTCGTGCCCACGGGCGTTCGCCTCTTCGATCTCCTCCTGCGTAAGCGCCCCGATGCGCAGGAGGAGGTCGAGCTCGTCCCGTAGGTGTGTGCGCATCATCTCCGGTCCGTCGGTCGCGATCGTGAAGCGGACGCCGTGGTCGACGAACGTGCGAAAGGTTTCGCGTACCGCGTCCTCGTCGGGCAACGCTTTCGTCAGCAGGTTCGACGTGGGACAGATCTCGAGCACGATGCCGGCTTCGCGGAGGGCGTGCATCAGCTCGGGATCGCCGGCGGCGAGGATGCCGTGTCCGATCCGGTCCGGCCGCAGCTCCTCGATCACCTCGCCGATCTCGGCGCGGCCCATGTCGCCGCCCTCCTCGCCGACGTGGATCGTGACGCCGAGGCCTGCGCCACGCGCTTCCTCGACCATCGGCGCGACCTGCCGGTAGTCGTACCGCTCGTGCCGCGGCCGCGGGCCGGCGATGTCGACGCCGACGATCCCGCGCGGCGCCCAGCGGATCGCCTTCTCGACGATGATCGCGTTCAGCTCCGGCGTGAAGGTCCGGTCCATCATCAGGATCAGCCCGGCCCGCACCTGCGGATACTCGAGCGACGCGCGATCGAGACCCCGGATCGCGGCGAGGATGATGTGATCGACGTCGCGCTCGCCGCCGCGGTTGCGCTTCATCGGGTTGAAGCGGAGCTCGAGCGTCGTGATCCCCTGTGACCGGTACGCGCCGCCGATCGCGCCGTGCACCGACTGCTCCACCGCGATCGGGCTCGACTGGATCAGCTCCGTCCAGTGGTAGATCGCGTCGAGCGCGTCGAGGTCCGGCACGCCGCGCGGGTCGCTGACCGTGACGAGGCGGTCGAAGTCCCAGTAGTCCTTGACGGGCAACGCGATCCCCTGCTCGTGCGCGAGCGTCCAGAGGATGTCGGAGGAGACCGAGCCGCCGAGGTGCGTGTGCAGCTCGGCGAGGCTTTCCATGCGACGAGTCTACGGTCAGCGCGGGACGGGGGCGCCGGATGCGTCAGGCAACGCGGCGCGCTCCCCGGCCGGCGAACCGGACGGCACGCGGCCGTAGCGCAAGTGGAGCAGGCCGCCGGCGAGCTGGAGCAACGCGAGCAGCGGCAGAAGCGGCCACACGAGCAGCGGCATCAGGATCGAGAAGAAGCCGCGGCTGACGCGGTGCAGGCCCGGGATCTCGGGAGCCGCGTAGAGGACGAGCCCGCCGAGCATCGCGACGAAGGCCACGTAGACCCAGACCGCGTTGAAATGGTGCCCGTCCAGGACAGCGCCTGCGAAGGCGAGGGCGCCGGCGACCGTGAGCCAGAAGACCCCGAAAGCGCGTGCCGTCCACCGTTGTCGCTGCAGCCGGTTCGCGCTTTCCCTCGCCGCCGGCTTCGGCTTCCGCCAGCGTGAGGCGAGCGCGCCGATCGCGAGCCTCGCCGGCTTGAAGAAGCGGGCCTCCGCGACGCGCAGCCGGCGCAGGTACGAGTCGGGGAGCGAATCGAGCTGCGGCGCGACGTCCAGGAACCGCCACGGGGCCTCGGGCGACGCGGGCGCCCGGCCGGCGAGAGCGGCGACCGCCGGTGCCGCCGGGACAGCGGTACTGCAGATCCGGTAGCCGTCCAGCATCAGCGAATACGCCTCGACCTCGGAGAATGCGTCGAGGTCGGTGCGGACGCGCGACAGCAACTGCTGCGCCCGCCGCTCGACGCCGGTTACGAACGGCGAAGCACGCTCTGCGTCGTAGTCGTCGGAAACCCCCTTCGGCGAGAGTCCGCCCGAGCTCAGTCCGGTCTGGAGGTGCATGAAGACCACGCGTCCCTCGGTCGCCTCGTCGCAGCCTTCGATCGCGCGGAGCACGCGCTGCTCTCGATCGACGTCCCCCTCGATCGAGACGATCCTGGGCAACAGCTTCGGGATACGGCCGGACGGCTCGTCGATGTCCGCCATCTGGCCGGACGCATCGCTGACGATCAGATGCGTGCACGCGTGGTGCTCGCGGTCTGCGTCGAGGAGACCCTCGATGCCCTGGTTGTCGTGGACGCCGCCGTCGACGAGCTGAACGGTCATCGGGACATGCTCGCCGTCGGCCGCGCGCTCGAACAGCCGCGGCAGCGCCTTGGGCGGGAACCCGAGTGGGAAGCACGCCGACGCCGCGACGGCCGAGCCGAGCGGAAAGTGCCGGTAGTCGATCGCGAACAGGCCGCGACCCTTCGGCGGCAGCGCGTTCCACGCCGTGCGCCTCAGGCGCAGGTTCTTGTCGACGTCGCTCGAGTTGGCGTCGTCGGCGAGCGGCTCGCCCATGTACTGCGCCTCGAAGCGCCAGTTGTGTCCGGTGTTGAGCGTCGTCGCATTGAGGAGCAGGACGGGAACCTTCGTCTGCCGGTTCGGATCGCTGTTTCCGGCGCTCGGCACGAAGCTCCGGTCGCCGCCCGGGGCGATCAGGAGATCGCACATCGCGATCCGGTCGTTGTGCCGTTGCCCGGCCCCCCACGCGTCCTTGTAGAAGTGCTCTTCGTAGAGCTCGCCCATCCGGTCCGTGCGGGTGTAGTTGGGGAATGCGTATTTGAGGTTCGCGCGCGGCGAGAGCAAGACACGCGCGCGCAAGTTCTTGGAGGCGCCGCGTCTGTAGTCGTCCGCGACGTGGCGCACGATCTCGAAGAAGTCGGGGTCGGCGAGCTCGCCCCGCGGCGCTGCCTCGAGCTTCGCCTTCAGCCGCAGGTAGTACAGGGCGCCGACGATCGAGCCGCCGGAGACGGTCGAGATCACCTCGAGCTTGCGAAGCAGGCCCAGCTCGGCGAGCTTCGCGAGCACGCCGATGTGGAAGAACGCGGCACGGTGGCCTCCGCCCGACAGGGCGAGGCCCAGCTTGTGTGGCTGTTGCGGCGGCGGCGCGTTCATGGTGCGGGCCCTTCACGATCCCACCCGGGCGGCGTTCTGTCCAGTCCCGGAGCCGCCGGCGCGTTCGAGGACCGCCCGAAGGCGGCCCTCGAAGCGCGACGCGACGCGACGCCTAAGCCGTCGCTACGAACAGCCAGTTGAGATTGGCTGCGTTCGCACCGCCGGCGATGGCCGCCGCGATGTCGTTATGGATGAGTGGCGCAACTCGTCTGCGAAAGACAGGACACGATGGCCGCAGTGACCTGCGCCGGGCTGAGTGGAGTCGGCGCCGCGTTGGCAGATGCTGCCAACGATGCCGAAACTCCAATTGCCGCGGCAAGCGCGGCAAGCCTGCGCGAGACCTTCATCGTGTATTGCCCCTTTCCCTCGAGCTTCGGTTGCCATTATCGAATACCACCGGTTCATGTTCTGACAAGAGGAGTCGAAAGCAGGGTCTACCGGACTAATGGGCCTAAATTAAGTCCAACCCGTGACCGCCCAGCGCCTGCTCGCGAAGCGCGCGCCGAGCGTCGCGAGCCGAGCGACGATCAGCGCGTCGAGCCCGATCCAGACGCCGACGATGCCCCAGCCGAACGCGAGTGACAGGAACGCGATCGGGACGAACACGAGACCCGTGGCGGCGAGCATCGACCACATCAGGTACGACGTGTCGCTCGCTCCGATCAGGATTCCGTCGAGTGCGAAGACGGCGCCGCCGAGCGGTTGCATCAGCGCGAAGAGCGGCCAGATCAGCTTCGCGTCGTGAATCACCTCGGGGTCGTCCGTGAACGCGCGCGGGGTCCAGTCGGTGAGCGCGAGCAGGACGACGGCGAACGCAGCGCCGATCGCGACCGACCACGCGATCATCCGCGCCGCCGCCTCGTAGGCCCCGTGCGCATCGCCTGCGCCGAGGCTGCGGCCGACGATCACCTGGCCCGCGATCGCGATCGCGTCCAGCACGAGCGCGAGGAAGATGAAGAGCTGGAACGCGATCTGGTGCGCGCCCAGCGCCGCGTCGCCGACCCGCGCGAGCACCGACGCGGCGATCAGGAACGATCCCATCAGTGCCGTCGTCCGGACGAAGATCTGCCGGCCGACGCGGAGCATCGGCCGCATCTCGGCGAGGCGCGGCTGCCGCGAGTGCGCGCGCGGCCGCAGTAGCTCGATCGCGAACGCGATTCCCATCCCGGCCTGCGCGATCGCCGTCCCCGCAGCCGAGCCGGCGATCCCCCAGTGGAAGCCGTAGACGAACAGCACCTCGAGCACGACGTTCGCAACGTTGGCGGCGAGGACGATCTCGAGCGGCCGCCGGAGGTTGGCGACGCCGCGCAGGTAGCCCTGGCCGGCGAGCGCGACCAATGCTGCCGGAAGTCCGATCGCAGCGATCCGGAAGTAGACGAGCGCGTAGTGGCCGGAGCGCCCGTGCGCGCCGAGTCCGCGCAGGAGCGGGGCGGCCAGCGCCTCGCAGAGCACGAGCAGCGCGATGCCGATCGCGAGCGACACCCAGAGGGCCTGCGCCGCGAGCCGCGCCGCCCGCTCCTGCTGCCCCGCCCCGCTGGCGCGCGCAACGACCGCCGTCGTCCCATAGGTCAGGAAGTTGAAGATCGAGAACGCCGTCGAGAGCACCGTCCCGGCCAGGCCGAGCGCCGCGATCTGCGGCCTGCCGAGGTGGCCGACGATTGCCGTGTCCACGAGCACGTAGAGCGGCTCTGCCGCGAGCGCCCCGAGTGCGGGCAGCGCGAGGCGGAGAATCTCGCGGTCTTGCGGGGAACGACGGAGCACGGAGGCGCGTGAGGATAATGGCCGCGTGAAGGTCGGGATCGTTGTGCCGTACTCGTGGTCGTTCTGGGGCGCGGTCGTCGAGCACGCAGAGCTGCAAGCGGATGCGCTCCGCAAGCTCGGGCACGAGGTGAAGACGCTGATGGGCAACGACCCGCCGGGCCAGTTCACGCGCGCGCTTCATCCGCGCCACGGCCGTCACGGGAATCCGCCGCCGGACGTGATTCCAGTCGGCCGCTCCGTGATCGTTCCGGCGAACGGCTCGCTCCCGAACATCATTCTCAGCCCGCGGACGGTCTCGCGGATGCGAGAGGCGCTCGAGCGCGAGCGGTTCGATGTCGTGCATCTGCACGAGCCGATGACGCCGATCCCATGCATCGCCACGCTCGCATACGCGACCGCGCCGATGGTCGGCACGTTCCACGCGAGTGGCGAACTCGGCTGGATGAAGATCGCGAATCCGATCTGGGGCTGGCTCGCGTCGCGGCTCGACTACCGCATCGCCGTCTCGCCGAAGGCGGCCGAGTCGGTGCAGCCGTATCTGCCGGGCGACTACGAGATCGTGCCGAACGGCGTGCTGATCCCGCCGCACGCCGATCCGGCGGAGCGGGAGCACACGCTCGCGTTCGTCGGCCGGCAGGAGGCGCGCAAGGGACTGGCGGTGCTGCTGCGAGCGTGGCCGGAGATCCATCGGCGGACCGGCGCGCGGCTGCGCGTGATCGGCGCCGATCCGCTCGCCGTCCGCCTGCTGCTCGCGCGGCTCCGCGTCAGCGACGACGGGCTCGACATCCTGGGCTTCCTCGAGCAGGAGCAGCTGACGAACGAGCTGCTGCGGACGAAGGCGCTCGTCGCGCCGTCGCTCGGCGGCGAGAGCTTCGGCATGGTGCTCACGCGCGCGTGGGCGTGCGCGACTCCGGTCGTCGCGTCCGACATCCCCGGCTACCGCGAGGTGCTGACTCCCGAAGCGGCGGTCGCGTTTCCGCCCGGTGACGAACCGGCGCTCGTCGACTCGATCGCGTCCCTGCTCGCCGACGAGCCGCGGCGGCAGTCGCTCGGCGCAGAGGGACGGCGGCGCGCGAAAGAGCGGTACTCATGGGATTCGATCGGCCGCCGGCTCGTCAAGATCTACGAGGGCGTTGCGGGTCGGCCACAGGTGGGCATCGCGGCAGCAGGATGAAGAGGCTCCGCCTCCCGAGGAGCAAGTGGTGGCGCGCGGCCCTCGTCCCCCTGTTCGCCGCCGGGGTCATTGGGCTCCTGCTGTGGCGTGGTCCGAGCCTGAGCGGGATCGCCGATGCATTCACGGCCGTCAAGTGGCAGTGGGTCGCTGTCGCGATCGGCATCAACCTTGCGTCCGTCGTCGTGCGCGCACTCGCGTGGCGGACCGTGATCCGCGCCGCGGTGCCGCCACCCCGTCCCGGCTTCATGCTCGTCTTCTCCGCCTTCTCCGTCGGTCTGTTCGCCAACGCGGTGCTGCCCGGACGCATCGGCGAGCTCGCGCGCGTCGCGGTTCTGAACCGGAAGCTCCCCGGGCGCCGCGGGCTCTGGGCGACGCTCGTCGGGACAGTCGTCGCACACCGCGTCTTCGACGTCGTCCCCGTCGTCCTGCTCGTTCTCTACGTGCTCATCACCGCCAAGATCCCCGGCTGGGCGATGACGAGCGTCGTCGTCGCCATCGGCGTCGGCGTTGCGTTGCTGGCGTTCGCGGTTGCGAGCGCGCGGCGGCAAAACCTCCCGTCGCTCGACAACCTCGGCCCTGTGCGCAGGCTGCTGGTGATGGCGAGGCAGGGGCTCGGCGTGCTGCGCGACCCAAAGCCGGCGTTCCTCGCAATCCTGTTCCAGTGCCTGGGGTGGCTGTGCCAGCTGCTCGCCGTCTGGACGGCGATGCGCGCATTCGACATCCACGCGCCGCTGCCGGCCGCCGGACTCGTCCTGCTGCTGATGAACGTCGCGACGATCTTCCCGCTCTGGCCTGGCAACGTCGGCCTCGTCCAGGCGGCCGTCGCATACCCGCTCGGCGCCTACGGCGTCAGCAGGGCGCACGGGATCGCCTACGGCTTCGGCCTGCAGGCGATCGAGGCGTCGGTCGGCATCGGGATCGGTCTGATCTTCCTCGGCACGGAAGGCCTTTCGTTCGCGATGCTGAAGGTGATGCCCGACGCGTCGCAGGCGGAGATGGGTGAGGAGCTCCCCGAGGAGGAGGATGACCGCCGCGCGGCGGGTGCTGGCGTGTCCGGCAAGTCTTAAGGGAGTGCTTGCGGCGCCTGCCGCGGCGGCGGCATTGGCGGAGGGGTTCCTCGCTGCGGGGCGGGAGTGCGACGAGTGCCCGGTCGCCGACGGCGGCGAGGGAACGGCGGAGGCGCTCGCGTCCGTGCTCGGCGGCACATGGCATACGGCAAGGGTCTCGGATCCGCTCGGGCGCCCGGTCGAGGCACGTTGGCTCGAGTTGCCGGACGGGACGGGTGTCGTCGAGTCGGCCGAGCCGCTGGGCCTGCCTCGCGTGGCGCCGGAGGAGCGCGACCCGCTCTCGGCCTCGAGCCGCGGCCTGGGCGAGCTGATCCTTACCGCAGGCGAGCGTCCGCTGCTCGTCTGCCTCGGCGGCGTCGCGACGGTCGACGGAGGACGCGGCCTGCGGGAGATCGTGCACCGGTTGCCACGGGGGACGCGTGTCGCGTGCGACGTGCGCTCGACGTTGCTCGACGCAGCGCGGCTGTTCGCGCGGCAGAAGGGCGCTTCTGACGATGACGTCGTCGAGCTCGAACGACGGCTCGCGGCGGATACAGAGCTCGCGCCGTACGCGGAGCTGCCCGGGGCCGGGGCGGCCGGCGGACTCGGCGCGGCGCTCGCCGCAGTCGGCGGCGAACTCGTCCCCGGCGCGGCGCTCGTCCTGGATGTCGTCGGGTTCGCGGAGCGGCTGGCGCGTGCCGGTCTCGTCGTGACCGGCGAGGGCGCCGTCGACCGGACCTCGCTGGAGGGCAAGGCTCCGGCGGAGGTCGGGCGGCGCACGCTCGACGCGGGCGTCCGCTGCGTCGTGTTCGGCGGCCGGGTCGACGCGCCGCTACCGGATGTCGAGACGGTCGCGCTGAGCGGCGACCCCTCGCGTGCCCGTGAGGATCTCGTCGAGCTAGGAGTGCGGCTCGGCGGCGCGGGCTAGCTCCTCGATCCGCCCGTGCGCCGAGTCGAGCTTCGCGCGGCAGAAGGCGTAGAGCTCTTCGCCGCGCTGCCAGAGCGCGAGCGCCTCGTCGAGCGGCGCCTCGCCGCGCTCGAGCCGGTCGACGATCCGGTCGAGCTCCTTCTGCGCCGCCTCGAAGGTCAGCTCATCGCTCAACGCGAGCTCCGAAGCTGCCGTCGGCGAGCTGGACGTCGACGCGGTCGCCGTCGCTCACGGCCGCGGACGAGGTGACGAATCCGTTGTCCGTCCGGACAATGGCGTATCCTCGATCCAATGTCGCCAAAGGTGACAACGTACGCAATTTGCCCGCCGTCGATTCGAGCCGCGCCCGCTTGCGCTCGACCGTCAGCGCCGGTGCTGTCCGCAGCCGCTCGTGCGTTCGTGCGAGTCGGGTCAACTCACGCTCGAGCCGCGCGGTCACACTCCGCCGCAGCGCCTCGTGCGCCCGCGTCGTCCGCTGCTCATCCTGGTCGAGCCGCCGACGCACGCCGCGTGCGAGACCCGCTCGCGCACGGTCGAGCTCGCCGAACAACTGAGGCAGCTCCGGGACGACGAGCTTGCCGGCCATCGTCGGGGTCGACGCTCGCCTGTCGGCTGCAAGGTCGCAGAGCGGCGTGTCCTGCTCATGGCCGACGGCCGTGACGACCGGGACGCGACACGCGGCGACCGCGCGGACGAGGCGCTCGTCGCTGAACGGCAGCAGATCCTCGAAGCTGCCGCCGCCGCGTGCGATCACGATCACGTCGAGCTCGGCGAGTTCGCAAAGCGACTGCATCGCGGCGACGACCGCCGCCGCCGCGCGCGGCCCCTGGACGTACGTCTCGGCCACGACGACGTTCGCCGGCGGGAAGCGCGTCGCGATCGTCGTCAGCACGTCGCGCTTCGCAGCCGCGTCGTTCCCGGTCACGAGCCCGATGCACCGCGGCAGTCTGGGAAGCGGACGCTTGCGGTCGTCCGCGAAGAGGCCCTCGGCGGCGAGCTTCGCCTTCAGCCGCTCGAGCCGCGCGAGATGGTCGCCGAGCCCGAAGCGCTCGATCGTCAGCGCGCGCAGGCGGAAGTCGCCGCGCTGCTCGAAGAGCTCCGGGCGGCCGTAGACGTGCACGCGCTCGCCGTCGGCGAGGTCGAGCCGCAGTGCATCGAAGCGGCCGCGCGGCATGGTCACGCCGAGGCAGGCGCCGTCGCCGGGATCCTTCAGCGTGAAGAAGACGCTCTGCCAGCGTTCGTGCCTGCGCAACTCGGTCACTTCGCCCTCGACCCAGACCGTCGGCAGGCGGCTGAGCCAGTCCGCGACGCCGTGGTTGAACGACGAGACGGAGTAGACCTTCCGTTCTCCGTAGTCGAGCGCCTCGACCTTCACGGCCTCAGCGTACTGCGGCGGCGCGCGCGTGGAGGCGTGCGCGCGTGTTTCGATACAAAAGCGTCCTAGAGGAGGATGTCGGCCGCGGTCTGGTGGTCGCAGCCGCTCTCGACGAGAGCGACCGCGAGGTGCAGATCGGCCTCGCTGCCGGCCAGGCGTTCGGCAAGCCGGAGCGGGTAGCCGGCCTCGATCAGGACATGCAGTCGCCAGCTCTCCACCTTCGAGCGTTCGCTGCTGTTGATCTCGATCGTCTCGGTCGTCTCGTTCACGATGCGCCTTTTGTTCGTGGTCGTACAGACGAACCCTGCCCTCGTTTGTTGGCCGTCCGCAGGAGCCCGAAACGCATCATCCGGCACGAAGTGTCGCGGTCTCGTCGATCCGCCGGGCGAGCTCCTGAAGGCGGGCCTCGAGAATCGCCCGCTCGGCCTCAGCGTCTGCGGCCAGCTCGGAAAGCCGCCGCCTGAGATCGTCCTCGGCCTCGGCGAGCCGGGACTGGAAAGCTTGGACGAATTCCTCGCGTTGGCGCTCCAGCCCGCCGGTGATCTGCGCAAGCCTGCGCTCCAGCCGCTGCGCCCCCGCATCTCCGACATGCGCCAATTGCTCCGCGAGCACGCCTTCCGCCTCGCGGGCGAAGGAGTTGACGGCTCGCTCGAGCTCGCGGGCGAGCCGGCGCGCCGCATCCTCGCGAGCACGCTTGATCAGGTTCGCGAACTGCAACGTCGCCTCGTCGGAGAAGCCGGCGCCGGCGCGCGCGACGGTCCGCTCGAGTTGCTCGATCTGCCGCCGCTGCACGTCTGCGAGGCTTGCCTGGATCCGCTGGACGGCCTCCGCCTCGCCCCGCTCGATCGTCTCCGCCACCTCGCGCTCGCGCCTGCGGAGCCGCTCGCCCAGCTCGTGCAACGCGCGTCGCCGATCGGCGGCGTGCACGTCCAGCTCGTTCCGTGCAACGGCAACGGCCTGTTCCATCGCTTGCTGGAGCTCGCCGCGCAGGCGCACGAGCGCCTCGCGCTGCTCCTCGCTCTCCGCCTGGAGGCGATCGGCGTCCGCGCCGAGCCGCGCCTCGGCCTCGGCAGTCAGCTGCCGCTGCCGCTGGCCGAGCTCGATCAACCGTGTCCGGATCGCTTCGGCGGCACGCTCAAGATCGCGGGTCCAGTCCTGCAGCCGCTGCTCGACCTGCTGCTGTGTGCGGGCGACCGCAGCCATCAGCTCCGCGCCCGCGGCGGTCTCGCGTTCCACCACGACCCGCCGTCGCTCCTCGGCGATCCGTCGCTCCTGCTCTGCGAGCAGCGAGATGGAGTCCGCACGCGCACGGGCGAGGATTCGCTCCAGCTCTGCGGCGCGATCCTCAGCCTCGCGCGTGACGAACTCTCGGAGTCGTGCCTGCGCGTGCTCGAGCTCGGCGTCGATGCGTGACGATCGCTGCAGCGCTCGGGCGAGAACGAGCGACGCCGCGGCGGCGATCGCGGCTCCCGTGAGCCCGGCCGCGCTGACTCCGAGCTCGCGCTTCGGGTCGAAGGCGAATGCGATCCACGCGGCTACGGCCATCGCTCCGACGAGCGTCGTCGCGCCGAGGAGGGCGGTACGACCCGCGATCCGGAAGGCGGCCGCGGCCAGAGCCGCCGACGCGACGACCACGCCGGCTGCGAAGACGAGCTCGAAGATCGTCCGGACGGCCATGCCCGTCCATGGTACGACCTGCCCTAGATGAAGCGGCGGGTGGTCAGCGCTGCGGCGAGCAGCACCGTTGCGGCGGCCAGCAGCTTCAGCGCGCGTTCCTGGGAGCCGCTGAGCGCGTCCGACGGCAGTGGCCGGCTCGTTCCGTCCCTGAACGTAATCGTCCCGGCCACCGACTCGACGCGGCGGCGAGCGTCTCGCACAGGCGTCGAGAGGACGCGTTGCGCGAGGCTGAACACGACGGCGAAGGCGGCGGCGAGCAGCGCCTCGACGCGGATCCGGCCGGCGACCGCGAAATATGCGGTCAGGACGGGGAAGCCTCCCCAGGCGAGACCGAACCACAGGTCTGTGTGGAAGCGGCCGCCGAAGAGCTCGAGGTTGTATGCGACGACGACGAACGCGCCGAAGGCGACGAAAGCGAGGAGCCACAGCGACCGCTGAACCGCGACCGCGGCGCCGATACCCGCGGCGGCCGCGATCGAGACGGCTGCGAGGGCGACGAGCGTGCGCGACGGAATCCGCGTCCGCAGCGGCCGGCCGCGCAGCTCATCGAGTGCGTGGGCCCCGATCCCCATCGCCAGCAGGAACGCGAGCACCGTCAGCCCGAGCACCGGCCAGTCGGTGCGCGGCGCAAGCGCTCCTCCGATGACGACGTACCCGAGGTGCCACGCGGTGTACGGCGGGTGCAGGAGCGTGACGTAGTCGCGCCAGCCGCCCGACTCGAGCGCGTAGAACGCGGGCCGCGCCTCGCCGCTCATCCGGCGCGGCGTCCCCAGACGACGATGCCGCCGCCGAGACTGAGCCGTCGGCAACGCACGTCCTCGATCCCCGCCTCTCGCCACAGCGCGAGCATCCGCCCGATCGGGTAGCGCTCGTAGAAGCCGCGGATGCTCGGCCCGAGGAACCGACCGACCTCGTGCCAGCCGGGCGAGATCAGCCGGCCGACCGCGGGCAGCACGGCGCCGACGTACACCTCCCAGAGCGGCCGCCACGGCCCGCGCGGGACGGCGAACTCCAGCATCGCGATCGTGCCGCCGGGCCGGACGACCCGCGCGAGTTCGCGCATCGTCGCTCCGGGGTCGTCGACGTAGCGCAGGAGATAGGTGAACGTCAGCGCATCGAAGCTTGCGTCGTCGAACGGCAGGTCCTCGGCTCGGCCTTCGTGGAACTCGACGCGATTGCCGAGCCGCCGCCGGGCCTCGGCGAGCATCTCGGGACTCTGGTCGACGCCGACGACACGGCAGACGTGTCGGCGCAGAAGCTCCGCTGCGACGGCTCCCGTGCCGGTGGCGACGTCGAGCACCTTTGCGCCCGGCGGCACCTGCACGCGAGAGACGAGGTACTGCCGCCAGCGCGGATCCTGGCCGAAGGAGAGCAGGGCCGCGTAGCGGTCGTACGTCGGACCGAGTGGCGCGAAGAGGCTGCGGGCGGTGACGGCCACCGTCACTATTCTCCCTCCGTGGGCGTCGCCGAGGAGCTGACGCGGATCGCGGCGGCCGCGGCCGCGCACGCGGCCCCGGGGGAGAGCGTGACGGGCGTCGTCGCCGCCGAGCCTGCGAGCGGCGAGCGGGTCTACCTCTGCTCGTTCGAGCGCGGCGAGGAGCGGAGCTGGCTCGCGCTCGACGAATCGGCGGCGCCGGTGGCCAATCCGTCGCTCGTCCGGGAGGCGGCGTCGATCACCGCGCTGTGCGAGGTTGCCGAGGAGACTGCCGGCGGCGGCAATCTCGAGGAGCTCCGGGCGCAGCTCGTGAGGTTGCGGCTGACGGAGGCGCCGCTCGGGATCGAGGAGGCCGAGGCAGCCGCGCTCCAGCTCGAGCAGGTGATCGGCTCGCCGCCGCGCGTCGCGAGCGTCGACTACCTCGACGCGGTCGGTGCGGCTGTGCGCCGGCTCGAGCAGGCGCTCGGCGAGACGAGCCACTCGCCGTTCGCGACCGCGATGCAGCAGGCGCTCGGGGCCGCCGACGGACTCGCCGACGACGTCGTCGCGCACTACAAGCTCAGCCTGCAACGCGGCCGCTAAGCTCCGGACATGGAAGGTGGAGGCTTGGGCGGTTTCCCGTTCGGGGGCGGCGACCCGGAGGATCTCCTACGTGGGTTGCGCGAGTTCGCCGAGCAACAGGCGGAGTCGGTGCAGGAGGCGCAGCGCGAGCAGTTCGCGACGCTGACGCTGAACACTGCGGTCGAGCTGACCGGCGCTGCGCTCGGACAGATGAGCGTCAGCGGCACCACGGACGAGCAGGCGATCGCGCTCCGCGACGCGATGCGCGTCCTCTTCCCCGAGGCTGTCGCCCTCGTCAGCGCCGCCCGCCAGGGCTTCATGCGCGAGCGCTAAGCGCCCGATCTCGCGAACGTCACACTTTCGGCACGTTCTCGTGTGCCTTCGGTGCGTTTTTTCGCGATACGCTCGAAGTGGGTAAGGCGGGAGGGTCGGGACCCGGTGTAGACGCGCGTGTAACTAGAATCGCGCGGCTCGTGGCCCTCCTCGATCGCGCGATCGTCCGGCTGCTTCCGGCCGTGCCGCGGCCGGTCGTGCGCCGGCTCTCGTCCCGCTACATCGCGGGCGCCGAGCTCGCCGACGCCGTTCGCGTCGTCAAGCAGCAGAACGCAGCCGGGAAGCTCGGGACGATCGACGTGCTCGGCGAAGAGACTCGCGACGCCGCCGAGGCGCGAGCGATCGCGGATGAGTACGAAGACGTTCTCGAGACGATCGAGCGCGAACGGATCGACGCGAACATCAGCCTCAAGCCGACGGCGCTCGGTCTGCGCATCGGCCGCGAGCTCTGCCGGGAGAACCTCGAGCGCGCGATCCGCAACGCGGCGGCCCGCGGCAACTTCGTCCGCATCGAGATGGAGGACGCGACGACGACCGACGACACGCTCGACCTCTACCGCGAGCTGCGCGCGGCCGGCGACGAGAACATCGGCGTCGTCCTCCAGGCCTCGCTCCGGCGCACGATGGACGACGTGCGCGCGCTCGCCGACCTCCGACCGAACGTCCGCCTCTGCAAGGGCATCTATATCGAGTCGCCGGAGATCCAGATCAAGGATTACGACGCGGTGCGCGCGAACTTCGTCGCGCTGCTCGACGCGCTGCTCGAGGCCGGCTCATACGTCGGCATCGCGACGCACGACGCCTGGCTCGTCGAGCAGGCACGCACGCGCGTTGCAGGCCTCGGCCGCGACGCGTACGAGTTCCAGATGCTGCTCGGCGTCCGCCCTGAGCTCGGCGAGCGGATCGTCACGGACAGTCACCGGCTCCGGATCTACGTGCCGTACGGGCGGCAGTGGTACGAGTACTCGTTGCGCCGGCTCCAGGAGAACCCGAAGATCGCCGGGTACGTCGCGACGGACACGCTCGCTCGGTTGCTGCGACGGAACTGATTACGGTGGGGGCGGCGGCGGGTCGACCGGCGGAGGAACAACCTCCTCTTCCTCGACCACCCTCCGTCGCGGCGTGGCGGGCGGATAGCCGGCGGGCGCCGGATACACGTGCCTGCGCCGCCAGTAGCCCGGCCCGAACCACGACTCCCAGAACAGGAGCGTCAGGAGCATGCCGAAGAGTCCGACTCCGAACATGATCCAGCCGACGGTGTTGACGTCGACGGAGCTCGTGTCGCTCGGGTGGACCGCAAGCGCGAGGACGAGGCCCACCGCGATCAGGATCAGGCTGACAGGCGTGGCCATGGAGGTCGCGTTCCCGCTCGCCGGATCCTGAATCCTCAGGCAGTGAGCGGCGGGGAGACCCACGTCGGCACGCGGCCGCCGCCGTAGCGCTCCCCGGGGACGCTGCCGCCTGCCGGGACGAGGGCGTCGAGCCGCGCGAGCTCGTCGGCGGTCAGCTGGAGTTCGGCCGCGGCGACGTTCTGCTCGAGGTACTTGACACGCTTCGTTCCCGGAATCGGCACGATCCACGGCCGCCGCGTCAGCAGCCAGGCGAGCGCGACCTGCGCCGCGGTTGCTCCGCGCGACTCCGCGACGGCTTCGACCTCCTCCACGAGCCGCAGGTTGTGCTCGAAGTTCTCGCCCGTCAGGCGCGGATAGCGGCCGCCGCCGCGGAAGTCGTCGTCGCCGAAGTCGCTCTCGGAACGGAAACGACCGGTCAACAGCCCACGGCCGAGCGGTGCGTAGGCGAGGAAGCCGATCCCGAGTTCGTCGCACGTGTCGAGGATCCCGTTCTCGACGCCTCGCTCGAACAGCGAATACTCGGTCTGCAGGGTCGCGATCGGAGCCGTTGCCGCCGCGCGCCGCAGATCCTCGGGCTGCGCCTCGGACAAGCCGATGAACCGCACCTTCCCTTCCTCGATGAGCTCGTACATGGCGCCGACGGTCTCCTCGATCGGCGTCTCCGGATCGACCCGGTGCTGCTGGTAGAGGTCGATCACGTCGACGCCGAGCCGCCGCAAGCTCGCCTCGCACGCGCGCCGCACGTACTCCGGGCTCCCGTCGATGCCGCGGAACGTGCCGTCTTCGTCGCGCACGTTGCCGAACTTCGTCGCGACGATCGCCTGCTCGCGCCGTCCCTGCAGCGCGCGGCCGACGAGCTCCTCGTTACGGCCGACGCCGTAGATGTCGGCGGTGTCGAGCAGCGTGACGCCGAGCTCGAGCGCGCGGTGGATCGTCCGGATCGATTCCTCGTCGTCGCGTTCGCCGTAGAACTCCGACATCCCCATGCAGCCGAGCCCGAGCTCGGACGACTCCAGTCCGTCGAGCATCCTCGTCTTCATCGTGCCTCCTTGTCCGCGTAGAGGAGAAACTCGCCCGGAATGCGCCGGTCGTGGCGGCGCGGGTTCCCGGGCGGCGACGGATACTCCTCGAGCGCGCGTGTCACGAGTCCCGCATGCGCGAGCGCCGTCACGAGCTGGCCGAGGCGCGGCGGCCCGGCGAAGTAGTCGTGGTGCCAGCGCATCAACGCATCGACGCGCACTGCCGCCGGATGCTCGTCGAACACGAGCAGCTCGCCTCGCAGCCGCAGCGCGGACGCGATCCCGCGTGCCCAGCCCTCGAGGTCGTCGAGCCCGTCGAGCCCGCCGCCACCTGCGTAGACGAGGTCGAAGCGGCCGCGCCGCAGCTCGGTCGGCAGCGCCTGCGGATCGGCCTCGACCCAGAGGATGGACGGCCAGCGTTCCCGCGCGGCATCGAGCGCCTCGCCCTCCAGGTCGACACCTGTGACGACGGCGCCGCGCTCCGCGAGCTCCGCGGTCCCCGCGCCGGTGCCCGAGCCGAGGTGGAGCACGCGCTTCCCGGTGAGATCGCCGAGCGCGCGCCGCACCTGGTCGGGGAGCCCGGGCCGGTCGTGCGACGGCGCCGCCGCCCGGCGGCGGTGCGCCTCCTCCCACGCGCGAAGATTGTGCTCCGTCGGCTCCATCACGCCGGCAAGGAGAATCCGCCGTCCACGATCAGCGTGTGGCCGCACACCATCGCGGCGTCGGGCGAGCAGAGGAACGCGACCGCGCCCGAGACGTCGTCCGGCTCCACGAGGCGGCCCGCCGGCGTCCGCTGGACCGAGCGCAGCATCTCCTCGCGGTTCGGGAAGTGGTCGAGCGCACCCGTCTCCACCACCCCCGCCGAGACGGCGTTGACGCGGATGCCGTTCGGCGCGAGCTCGACGGCGAGGTAGCGGACGACCGATTCGAGCGCGGCCTTGGACGTGCCGACTAGCACGTAGTTCTCGAGCACGCGCTGCGAGCCGAGGCTCGAGATCGCGACGATCGACGAACCCGGCTCCATCGCCGGCGCGACGACGCGGGCCAGCGAGAGCAGAGCACGCGCGTTCGCGTTGAGCGTCCAGTCCCAGTGCTTGTCCTCCGTCTCGAGGGCCGGACGGATGACGCCCGTCGCCGCGCTGTGCACGACGACGCGATACGGGCCGGCCGTCGCGAACTGCTCGAGCGTGCGCTCCGAGGAGACGTTGCCGCGGACGAGCACGGGCTCCGCGCCGGCCGCGCGCACCTCCTCGGCCGTCTCCTCCGCCGCGTTGTCGTTGCGGAAGTACCCGAGCGCGATCCGCGTCGCGCCCTCGCGCGCGAGCCGCAGCGCGATCGCCTTCCCGATCCCCCGCGTGCCGCCCGTCACAAGGGCGGCTCCATCGAGGCTCATGACCGTCGCGGCAGCGGGGCGTCCGCGGGCGCGGAGCTCGGCAACTTGTCCCAGCCCGAGCGGGTGCGCGGCTCGTGCCCGCCGTCCTGTGCCTTCGAGGACGCGTGGCCGAGCCGGTCGAGCAGCTCCATCTGCTCCTCGCCGTACCGGCGCACCGGATGAGCGTCCGGCAGGCCCTCGATCAGCTCGCGGATGCGCGCCCGCAGCTGGTACGCGAAGTGCGGCGTCGCCGGGCCGACGAGCGCGTCGATGTCCCGAATGGTCGGCTCCGGCATCGCGGCGAACCCTAACGAAAGAGGGGCCCCGAAAGGCCCCTCTCCGACATCAGCGCTGGACGCGAACTACGAGCACTTCGCGAGCCGCTTCTGCAGGGCCTTGAGCTGTTGGCTCTGCAGGCGGACGAACGCGGCGCGCTGCTTGCTCTTCTTGTGCGTGCGGAAGTAGCGCGTCCGGTCGGCGACCATCCGCTTCCGGTACGTGTTGACGCCCGCCTTGAGCTGCTTCACGACACCCGCGGGGCAGTACACGGCCTGAGCCGCTCCGCCCTCGGGCGAGGCTGCGCGACCGAGCGAGCCGGGGGCCGCGAGCGCCACGACGGCGCCCACGGTCAGCAGCGCGACGGCGGCGAAGACTGCGAGGGAGATGCGCATTGTTTTCACCTCATCAAGGTCGTCCTCAGCGACCGGAGGGGCATCCCCCGTTCGAGGGACGCTCGGCTGGAATCACAGGATCCTTACGATCGGCCGCGCACCCGCGGCGCAGATCGCCGATTGCCGCCCACGGCCGGGCGTCCCACGGCAGGAGCCGGGCGGCGAACCGCGCCCGCGCCTTGGTGTGGACGCCGCTCTCGACGATCGCTGCGCCGATCCCGTGCAGCCCTGCGGCGAGGCCGATCACGAGCGCCAGCGGCGCGAGCGCGAGTGATGCGGGACGGCGGTCGTGCCGCGTCGCTGCTCCGGCCGCGATCAGCGCGGGAATCGTCACGGCGGGCAGTTGCCAGTCCCAGTCGACCGCCGTGTGGACGGCGAAGGCGGCGAGGACGGCGATCGCGGCCGGCTCGCGAGCTCGTACGAGGAGGAGCGCGATCGCCGCCGCGACGAGCACGACGCCGACGACACCGAGCTCCGCGAACGTCTCGAGGTAGAGCGAGTGCGCGTTTGCCGGCGCCTCGGCTCCCATCCGCGCGATCGCCTCGCGCGGCCATGTGCCCGCGCCGCCGCCCTGCACCGGGTGTGCGGTGCCCTCGTCCCAGGCGATCCGCCAGAGCTTCGTGCGGCCGTGCCCGGACACGTCGAGCAGCCGGTGAGCGTTCCGCTCGTCGGGCGCGGGGGCTGCGAACCGCGCGGCGAGCGGCTCGGCGAGCACGGCGCCCGCGACGGCGACGGCGATTGCCGTCGCGACGGCCGCGACGCGCGGGATGCGGAGTCGGAACGGCGGCAACGCGACCGCGGCGGCGGCTCCGACGATGAGCGCTGGGATCAGCCGCGCTCCGCTCGTCCGGCCGGCAGCGTCGAGCACCGCGACGGCCGCGAGCCCGAACCCGGCGGCGGCGATCCCGCGCGCCGCAGCGGGCCGCAGCGCGACGAGCAGGAGCGCGGCGGCTATGCCGACGAGCAGCGCGCTGCGCGAGAACGTGAGATAGACCGCGGCGCCGCACAGCGCCGCATCCGCGAGAGCGAGCCGCGGCTGCCACGACGGCAGTCCCGCCGCGAGCAGGACGCCGTACACGGCGAGGAGTCCGAGCCCGTTCGTGTACGTCACCGGCCACGCGAGCCGCTCGGAATGCAATCCGCCGCCCGTCGGCGCGACGCCGGCCGCACGCGCGACGAGCCCCGCGACGACGACGAGGGTTATTGCGAACCGAAGCCAGCGCAGCTGAATGACGCAGCCGGTCCATTCCGCGACGAGCAACACGCCGGCGTACAGCGCGACAAGCGGCGCCGTGCGGAACGCGGCGCCGGGCGCCCCCCACAGCCCCGACAGGAGCGTCCAGGCGAGCAGTCCGAGCAGCAGCCACACCGCCCCCGACGGGCGCGGCAGCGGACGAAGCGAGGCCCCGATGGCGATCCCGAGCCACACCGCCGCGGCGAGCAACGAGTACGTCGACTCGTAGTAGCCGCCGGCGAGGAAGGCGGCGAGCGGGACGAAGAGCACGGGTAGGGTCGGCGCCGTGCGCCGGATCCAGTCGGTCGACCTGATGCTGCTCACGACCGTCCTACTCTGGGCGTTGAACTTCACCGTGACCAAGTATGTGATCACCCACGGGTGGAGGCCGCTCGCGTACTCCGGCGTCCGTTACGGCTGCGCCACCGCGCTCTTCGCGGCGGTGACGTTCGCCCGCGAGCGTTCCCTGCGCGTCGCCTGGCGGGACGTCTGGCTGCTGTTCGGCCCCGCGGCGGTGATGCTCCTGCTGAACCAGTTCGGCTACGTGTACTCGCTGCGCTTCACGACGGCGTCGACGGTCGCACTGATCCTCGGGACGACGCCGATCTTCGTCGGGCTCTTCGCGTTCCTCGTCGGCCTCGAACGGCTGCCGTCGTCGTTCTGGCTCGCGGCAGCCTGCTCGTTCGCGGGAGTCGCCCTCGTCGCGCTCGGGAGCGGCGGCGTCTCCGGCGACGTGAAGGGCGACCTGCTCGCGATCGGCACGGCCGCGACCTGGGCCGCATACTCCGTCGCGATCACGCCGCTGATGCGGCGCTACTCGCCGTGGCGGATCAGCGCGATCGTCCTGATCGGCGCGTGGGTCGGACTGATCGTCGCCGGCGCGCCGCAGCTCGCGCAGCAAGACTTCATTTCGGCCGGCTGACCTGGGGCGGCTTCGTCTACGCGGTGATCGGCCCGCTCGTCGTCACGAACATCCTGTGGTTCACCGCGATCTCGCGCGTCGGCCCATCGCGTGCGTCGCTCTTCGCGAACCTCCAGCCGTTCTTCGCGGTGATCATCGCACTGATCCTCCTCTCCGAGCACCTCTCGCGGCTCGAGGTCGCCGGCGGCCTCGCGATCGCGGTGGGGATCGTGTTCGAGCGCCGCTCGCGCGTG
The DNA here is from genome assembly GCA_005884575.1 of Actinomycetota bacterium. GTDB lineage: Bacteria > Actinomycetota > Thermoleophilia > Gaiellales > Gaiellaceae > AC-16. The sequence goes on along the minus strand of VAWW01000059.1, from coordinate 1,071 downwards.
CCCGCGCTGCCGCAGCCTCCGGCGGACTAGCGCTCACCTGCATGGGTAGATTCGAGTGCGATGAGTCTTCGCGACCGCCTGGCGACCACCCCGCCGGGCTACCGCTACTCGATCGGGCGCGTCCTCGCGATCTACGCGGGGATCATGGTCACGCTGCTGCTCGCAGCGCTCGACCAGACCATCGTGTCGACGGCTTTGCCGCGCGTCGTCTCCGAGCTCGGCGGCCTCTCGCAGTACTCGTGGGTCTTCACCGCGTACCTGCTCGCGTCGACGGTGACGGTGCCGCTGTACGGGAAGCTCGGCGACGTCTACGGCCGCAAGCCGCTGTTCATCATCGCGATCCTCATCTTCCTCGCGGGCTCGGCGCTGTGCGGACTCGCGCAGAACATGACGGAGCTCGTGATCTTCCGGGCGGTGCAGGGGCTCGGCGCCGGCGGGCTCTTCCCTCTCGCGCTCGCGGTCGTCGGCAACATCGTCCCGCTGCGCGACCGCGGCCGCTACCAGGGACTGATCGG
>VAWW01000059.1:0-297 GCA_005884575.1 Actinomycetota bacterium | reverse complement strand
GCTCGCGGCGTCGGGCGTCCTCTTCGCGGTGTTCGCGCTGTGGGAGCGCCGCGTGCCGGAGACGATCATCCCGTTCGACGTCGTGCGGCAGCGCACCGTCGCGGCGAGCCTCGCCTGCATGGCGCTCGTCGGCATGGCGATGTTCGGAACGATCAGCTACGTGCCGCTGTTCGTGCAGGGCGTGATCGGAACATCGGCCACGTCGTCGGGCGTCGTGCTCACGCCGCTGATGCTCGGCGCCGTCACGGCGAGCGCGCTCTCCGGCCAGTGGGTCTCGCACAGTGGGCGCACGAAGCC
>VAWW01000013.1:179007-191197 GCA_005884575.1 Actinomycetota bacterium | reverse complement strand
AAGTCCTCCGGCGGGTTCTCGTACGTCTGCAGGAGCACCTTCCGCAGGAAGCGTCCGTTCACGTCCTCCTGGGCGATGAGCGGATGCCGGCGCGGCAGGTCGAGTACCTCGTCGGGAGGCATCTCGCGCACGAGCTCGGCGATGCGCGTGCGGGCGGGTGCGCTCTCCGCTGCGACCAGGTTCAGGACCTCCTCGCCGCGCCGGTCCGCGCAGACCGCGGCGTGCGGCTCCTCGACGAAGCTCTCGACTCGCTCGCCCAGCCAGTGGAAGCGGCGCGCGGTGCGGTCGCTCGCGCGCATGCCTTGCTGGACGATCGCCCAGCGGCCGCCCGCCGTGAGGAAGAACGAGTGGTGGTAGAGCTGGTGCCCGGACTGCACCGCCGTGTTGTCGACCTTCGCCGCGAGCTTGCTGGCGCGCACGAGCGCGTCGCCGTCCTGACCCGTGGTCTCGCACGCGGCCGCGATCTCCGCCGGCGTCCGCCGCGACGTCTGCCCCTTGCCGCCGGCGACCCAGAGCCCAAGGTTCCGCTCGCTGCCGCGAACGGCCTCCTTCAGCGCGCCGCACGTCGTCGTCGTGACGCCGGACGAATGCCAGTCGAAGCCGAGCACGCAGCCGAGTGCCTGGAACCAGAACGGATCCGACAGCCGGCGCAGGACCTCGTCGGGCCCGTGCTCGGAGCTCATGTGCGCGAGGATCGCGCGGCTCAGCCGCACCATCCGCTGGAAGAGCCACGGCGGCGCCTTGCCTCCGTGCAGCGGCAGGTTCGCGGCCCCGGTGCGGCGCCCGGGACTCACTCGGCCGTGAGCTCGGCCACGACCGCATCCAACACCTCGGCCGCTGAGCCGGGCCGCTCCTCGAGCTCGCCCCACTGCCACTGCTCGAGGTAGGCGTCGCTGCCGATCAGCCCCTGCTCCATCGCGCGGCGGTCGATCTCCTGCTGGAACCAGTCCGGCAGCTGGGCGGACACGGCGCTGCCGTCGTCGTCGAAGGCCTTGACGACCGACGGAATGTCCTGCCAGCGGAGGATCTGGACGCGCGCCACGACGCGCGTCCGAGGTTAGCGCCCGCGCCGGGCGAGCGCCTCGATCTCGACCAGGAGTCCGGGCGCAAGGCCGGCCTGCACAGTCGTGCGCGCCGGGAACGGCGCCTCGAAGAACTCCGCGTAGACCTCGTTGTAGGCACCGAAGTTCTCCATGTCCGTGATGAACGCGGTCACCTTGATCACGTCGCCGAAGCCGCAGCCGGCCGCCGCGAGGCAACGGCCGACGTTCTCCAGCGTCTGCCGCGTCTGCTCGCGAATGCCGCCCGGGACGAGCTTGCCGTCCGCGTCGAAGGCGACCTGGCCCGCCGTCGCGACGAGGTCGCCGCTGACGACGACCGGGGAGTAGGGCGCCGACGGCGTCGGCAGGCCTTCGGGCTGGAGCGCCTCCACGCGGAGAGCGTAGCCTTCGTAACTCCATGGCGGCGAAGCTGCGACCCCGGAGAGAGCACGTCACGGCGCTGCTCGAGGACCAGAAGTTCGGCGAGCCGCGCTGGCTGCCGGCCGCCGCCGTTCTCACGGCGGCCGCGCTCTACGTGACCATGCCGAGCCGCTTCATCGGCAGCTCGTCCGTCTATCTGGCCGCCGTGCGCATCGGGATCCCGATCCTCGCGCTGGCCCTGATGGCGCCGCTCGCGTTGACGGCGCCGAAGAGACGGCTCGTGTACTCCGTCAAGCGGCGGACGGCGGCGATCGCGATCCTCGCCGTGATCAGCGCCGCGAATGCCGTGTCGATCGTCCTGCTCGTCCACCTGATCCTCACGGGAACGAACATCGACGGGCGGCAGCTCGTGCGCGCCGCGATTCACATCTGGTGCGTGAACGTCCTCGTCTTCGCGCTCTGGTACTGGCAGCTCGACCGCGGTGGCCCGATGGCGCGCCGCGACGCCGAGAACAAGGTCGTCCCCGACTTCCTCTTCCCGCAGTACACGGCGCCCGAGTTCGCGCCGCCGAGCTGGCAGCCGAACTTCGTCGACTACCTCTACGTCTCGTTCACGAACTCGACCGCGTTCAGCCCGACCGACACGATGCCGCTCACGCGGTGGACGAAGATCCTGATGATCGTGCAGTCGGCGTCGAGCCTGCTCCTGCTCGTGATGGTCGCCGCCCGCGCGGTCAACATCCTGGGCTAGCCGAGCCGCTCGTAGGCCGGCAGCGTGAGGAACTCGACGAACTCGTCCCGCGTCGCGACCTGGTCGAAGAGCTCGCGCGCCTCGTCGTAGCCGTCGCCGAGCTTCGCCATCTCCTCCTCCGTGATCCGGGCGACGTCGTCGCGCGAGACCTTGCCGTGGTGGAGCCACTGCCAGACCTGCGATCTCGAGATCTCGGAGGTCGCGGCGTCCTCCATCAGGTTGAAGATCGCGACTGCCCCGGAGCCGCGCAGCCACGCGGCGAGATACTGGATGCCGACGGAGACGTCGTTCCGGAGACCCTCCTCCGTGATGTCGCCGGGCGTCGCCCTCACGTTCAGGAGATCCGCGGCAATGACGTTCACGTCCTCGCGCAGCACCTCGAGCTGGTTCGGCCTGTCGCCGAGGACGTTGTCGAAGACCTCGAGCGCGACGGGGACGAGATCCGGGTGCGCGACCCACGTCCCGTCGTAGCCCTGTGACGCCTCGCGCTCCTTGTCCTCGCGGACCTTGGCAAGCGCGACGGCGTTGACCTCGGCGTTGCGGCGCGAGGGGATGAACGCGGCCATGCCGCCGATCGCGTGTGCGCCGCGGCGATGGCACGTCTTGACCAGCAGCTCGGCGTAGGCGCGCATGAACGGGACGCCCATGCCGACCGAGTTGCGGTCCGGCAGCACGAACTCCGGCCGGTGGCCGAGCTTCTTGATCACGCTGAACAGGTAGTCCCAGCGGCCCGCGTTGAGCCCGGTCGCGTGCGGCCCGAGCTCGTAGAGGATCTCGTCCATCTCGAACGCGGCGAGGATGGTCTCGATCAGCACGGTCGCGCGGATCGTCCCCCGCGGGATTCCCAGCTCGTCCTGTGCTCGGTCGAAGACCGCGTTCCAGAGTCGCGCCTCGCGATGCGACTCGAGCTTCGGCAGGTAGAAGTACGGCCCGGTGCCCGCCGCGCTCAGTCGCTCGTGGTTCCGAAGGAGATAGAGCCCGAAGTCGAAGAGCGAGCCGCTGATCGGCTTGCCGTCGACCTCGACGTGGCGCTCGACGAGGTGCCACCCGCGCGGCCGGACGAGCAGGGTCGCAACCTCGTCGTTCAGCACGTAGACCTTCTCGCCCGTGTCGAGACGGATCGTCCGCTCGATCGCGTCCGAGAGGTTGCGTTGTCCCTCGATCATGTTCTCCCACGTCGGCGCGTTCGAGTCCTCGAAGTCGGTCATGAAGACGCGCGCGCCCGAGTTGAGCGCGTTGATCACCATCTTCCGGTCGGTCGGGCCGGTGATCTCGACGCGGCGGTCCTGGAGATCGGCCGGAGCCGGCGGCACGCGCCAGTCGCCCTCGCGGATCGACCTCGTCTCCTCGAGGAAGTCGGGCAGCTCGCCGTTCCGCAGCCGGTGCGCCCGCTCCTGGCGGGCGGCGAGCAGCGCCTCGCGCTCCGCGCCGAACTCGCGTTGGAGCAGGTGCAGGAACTCGGTCGCTTCCGGGGTGAGGACGTCGTCGGTCGCCATGGCGGCTTGGGAGGATAACCCGCTTCCGGCGCGGCCATAGCTTTACTCTTTACAGCGTCCGCCCCCCCAGGTACTCTCTGGCCGTGGTCGCGCCGCAGCAGGCGTGGCCCGGAGGCATCGGCGCCTCAGGAGCTCGGCTCCTGGGGCGCTTTTTTGTGCGCTGAAACAGGGAGGTGGACATGGTGAAAGTCGAGGCAGTCGTGATCCGGGAGCGGATCGAGACCGTGATCGACTCGGTCGAGGAAGCGACAGGCCACGTGGGAGTCACCGTCGTCGAGGCCGTCGGCCACGGGCGCCAGCGGGGAATCACGCACGAGTACCGGGGCCGCGTCTTCGAGTCGAGGTTCCTGCCCAAGGCGCTGCTGACGTTCATCGTCGACGACCACCACGCGGAAGCGGTGGTCGAGGCGATCGCCGACGCGGCCCGGAGCGGAAACGAATCCGGCGACGGCCTCGTCTGGACAAGTCCGGTGGAGAACGTGACGCACAACCGCACGGGGCGGAAGCTGAGGGAGGTGGAGGTCGGTGCTTAGCGCTGCGATCGCCAACAAGGACCTGCTGATCGCCGCGAGCACGATCTGGGTCGTCGTGACCGCCGTGCTCGTCATGTTCATGCAGGCAGGCTTCGCGTTCCTCGAGGCCGGGCTGACGCGCATGAAGAACGCGGGCCACATCGCCGGCAAGAACGTGCTCATCTTCGCCGTGTGCTCGATCGTCTACTGGGCGGTCGGCTTCGGCCTCGCGTTCGGTGACGGCAACGGGATCATCGGCACCGCGGGCTTCTTCCCGTCGGTGAACGAGCTCGTCGCCGTCGGCCAGAAGCCGTTCGACTGGTTCTCCGAGATCCCGGGTGCAGCGGGCTACCTGTTCGAGGTCGTCTTCGCAGGCGTGTCGCTCGCGATCGTCTGGGGCGCGATGGCCGAGCGGGCGAAGCTTTGGGTCTACTTCGTCTTCGGCGTCCTCTTCACCGGGATCTACTCGATCACGTCCCACTGGATCTGGAGCCCGCACGGCTGGCTGTTCTCGCGGGGCATGCAGGATTTCGCCGGATCGACGGTCGTGCACTACCAGGGCGCGCTCGCCGGGCTCGCCGGGGCGCTCATCCTCGGGCCGCGGATCGGAAAGTTCGGTCACGACGGCCGGGCGAATCCGATCCCGGGCCACAACATCCCGTACGCAGTGCTCGGGACGATCATCCTCTGGTTCGGCTGGTTCGGTTTCAACCCGGGCTCGACGCTGTCGGTGCACTCGGGGCCGACGTTCGGCTTCTTCGCGTACGTCGCGACGACGACGAACATCGCGGCTGCGGCCGGCGGCCTCGGCGGCTTCCTGACGGCGTGGATCGTGCTCAAGAAGCCGGACATCTCGATGATGCTGAACGGGGTGCTCGCCGCGCTCGTCGCGATCACGGCGGCCTCGGGTTTCGTGGCGCCGTGGGCGTGCATCGTGATCGGCCTGGTCTCGGGCGTGATCGCCGTCGTCGGCGTGATCGGCGTCGAGCGGATCGGGATCGACGATCCGATCGGAGCGGTCGCTGTCCACGGCATGTCCGGTGTGTGGGGAACGCTCGCGTGCGGCCTGTTCACCGTCCCGTCGCTCGCGAGCAAGCTTGCGACCGGCGGCGGCGGGCTCGTGTACTCGGGCTCGTTCCACCAGCTCGGCGTGCAGGCGCTCGGCCTCGTCGCTGTGGGCGCGTGGACGTTCGGCGCGTCGTTCTCGATTCTCTGGTCGCTGAACAAGCTGTTCGGCATCCGCGTCGACCACGAAGCGGAGACGCTCGGCCTCGACGTCTCGGAGCACGGGATGTGGGGCTACCCCGAGTTCTACATCCCAGTCCCCGGCGGCTACGGAACGGAGTCGCACGCACACCTCGGCGCGAGCGGCACGCCGCGCACCGCGGTCGCAGCAGCCGCGATGCGACCGAGTACCAGTCCCTAACAGCCACGTCTGGGGTCAGGTCTTGCATTGACGTATCGCATTGCAAGACCTGACCGCGGCCTGGTCTGTTTGGGACAGGGCTGCTGTTAGACGCGCGCGGTGCCGGCGCCGAGCGCCGGCAGCGCCGAGCGGATCCCGCGCACCGCCTGACCGATCCGCTGCTCGTTCTCGACGAGGGCGAAGCGGACGAAGCCGTCGCCGCCCGGGCCGAAGCCCGCGCCGGGACTGACCGACACCCGTGCCTCCTGCAGCAGCCGCAGCGCGAACTCGTGCGATCCGAGCTCGCGGTACGGGTGCGGGATCGGCGCCCAGAGGAACATCGTCGCGCACGGTGTCGCGACCGGCCAGCCGATCCGCATCAGCCCGTTCCGCAGCGCATCCCGCCGCGACCGGTACTCGTCGCACACGGCGGCAACGTGCGCGTCCGCCTCGCGCAGCGCGACGATCGCCGCGATCTGGATCGGCTGGAACGTGCCGTAGTCGAGATACGACTTCAGCCGCCCGAGTGCGGCGACCGCGTCCGCGTTTCCCACCGCGAAGCCGACGCGCCAGCCGGCCATCGAGTAGCCCTTCGTCATCGAGTACAGCTCGACCGCCACCTCGCGCGCGCCCTCGGCCGCAAGGATCGACGGCGGCTCGTAGCCGTCGAACGCGATGTCCGCGTACGCGAAGTCGTGGACGAGAAAGAGCTCGCGCTCGCGCGCGAAGTCGACGATCCGCTGCCAGAACCGCGGCGACACGACCGTCGTCGTCGGATTGTGCGGGAACGAGAGGATCACGATCCGCGGACGCGGCCGCGAGCGCTCGTACGCATCGGCGAGGTTCGCGAGCACGTCCTCGTCCGGGCCCATCGCGACCTGCGCGACCGAGGCGCCGGCGAGCACGGGCGCGAAGAGATGGATCGGATAGCTCGGCGTCGGCACCAACGCAACGTCCCCGGGCTCGACGAGCAGCCAGAGCAGGTGTGACAGACCCTCCTTCGCGCCGATCGTCGCGATCGCCTCCCGCTCCGGGTCGAGCACGACCCCGAACCGGCGTTGGTACAGCTCGCAGATCGCCGCCCGCAGGTTCGGGATCCCGCGGCTCGCCGAATACCGGTGGTTCCGGGGCTTCGCCGCTGCCTCGGTCAGCTTCTCGACGGCGATCTCGGGCGACGGGAGGTCGGGATTCCCGAAGCCGAGGTCGATCACGTCCTCGCCGGAGCGCCTCAGGTCCAGCTTCAGCCGGTCGATCTCCGCGAACGCGTAGGGCGGCAGGGCGTCGATCCGGCGGAAGTCCATCACCCAGAATAACTTTACAACGAGAAGTGACTTCATTTTTGATAGGAATACCGCCCATGGCCGCCACGCGCACCCGCGAGCCCGCGACCTGGGAGCTCGTCCTGAAGCGGAATTCGGTCGAGCGCCTGAAGCAGGAGAAGGCTCCGCTCGGCATCCGCGACGAGCTGCCGGCGCTGATCGCGATGGGCTATGAGAGCGTCCCGGAGGAGGACGTCGTCCGCCTCCAGTGGTGGGGCCTCTACCACGACAAGCCGAAGGTCGGGACGTTCATGCTCCGGATCAAGATCCCGAGCGGCATCGTCCCGCCCGCGAAGCTGCGCGCGATCGGCGAGGTCTCGAACCGATACGGCAAGGGCGACGGCGAGCTCTCGACGCGCCAGTGCGTCCAGCTGCACTGGTTGAAGCTCGCGGAGCTGCCGAACGTCTTCGCCGACCTCGACGCCGCGGGGATCACCACCGCAGGCGGCTGCGGCGACACGGTTCGCAACATCACCGGCTGCCCCGTCGCCGGGCTCGACGCGAACGAGCTCTTCGACTGCACCGACACGATCGAGGACGCGGCGAGCTTCTTCTACGGCAATCCCGACTACGCCAACCTGCCGCGCAAGCACAAGTACACGATCGCGAGCTGCGTCGACCGCTGCAACGCGCCGGAGATCAACTGCGTCTCGCTGATCGGCGTCGTGCACGAGGGCCGCGAGGGCTTCGCGGTCAAGGTCGGCGGCGGTCTCTCGTCGGTGCCGCGGATCGCGCAGGACCTTGGCGTCTTCGTCCCGAAGGAGGAGGCGCGCGAGATCCTCGGCGCGATCACGACCGTCTGGTCGGAGGACCTCAACTACCGCGTCTCCCGCGTCAAGGCGCGGTTGAAGTTCATGGTCGACGCCGTCGGTGCGGAGGGAATGCGCGAGCGCGTCGAGGCGAAGCTCGGCCGCACCCTCGAGGACTTCCGGCTGCCGCCCGCGGAACACCGCCCGTCGAATCACGTCGGTGTGCACGCCCAGAAGCAGGACGGCCTCTCCTACGTCGGCGTACCGGTGAAGCTCGGTCTCGTGAGCGGCGACCAGCTGATCGCCGTCGCCGAACTCGTCGAGTCGTTCGGCGGCGACGTCCGCTTTACCCGCCAGCAGAACTTCATCGTCACCGGCGTCCCGAACGAGCGCGTCGACGAGGTCGTCGGCCGGCTCGCCGAGATCGGCTTTCCGCTCGAGACGAACGAGATCTGGGCGAATTCGATCGGCTGCACGGGCGAGCCGCACTGCAACTTCTCCGTCGGCGAGACGAAGCAGCGGCTCGGCCGTCTCGTCCAGCACCTGGAGTCGGTCTTCGCGGAACGGATCTCCGACCTGCGCCTGCACCTCGACGGCTGCCCGCACGCGTGCGCACAGCACTGGGTCGGCGACCTCGGCTTCCAGGGCACGACCGGCAAGGACGACGGCGGCCGCCGGCTCTCGGCCTACGACATCTTCGTGCGCGGGTCGCTCGCGCCCGAGCCCGAGATCGCGCGGGCGCTCTTCCGCCGCGTGCCGAGCGAGCGGCTCGAGGTCGCGGTCGAGGGCCTCGTCCGCGGCTGGCTCGACGGCCGCCGTGACGGCGAGCGCTTCACCGAGTTCCAGCGCAGGCTCTCCGGCGAGGAGCTGGGGCTCCTCGCCGGCCTCGAGCCGGCGCGTTCCCGACGCGACGCGGAGGAGGAGGCCGCGTGAGCTCGCTCATGTTCCCGAGGCGCCGCTGGCGGTGCCAGGCCGGAGGGCACAGTACGTCTGAGTACGGGCCCGGAGAGCATGGTGCCGTCAGCGGCGCCAGCCTTTCGCGGAGCCCGGCCGCGCCGGGCGGGAGCGAAAGGCGGTCGGGGGCATGAGCACCTATGAGCTCCTTGACGATCTCGAGGCCGGCGAGCTGTCGGTCGAGTTCGAGGGGGAAGAGCCGGAGACGGTCCTCGAGTGGGCGATCGAGCGCTTCAGCCCGCGCATCGGCGTCTCGACCGCGTTCCAGATCGACGGCGTCGCGATCATCGACATGGCGTACAGGATCGACCCGGAGATCACCGTCTTCTCCGTCGACACCGGCCGCCTGCCGCAGGAGACGCACGACCTGATCGCACAGCTCCGCGACCGCTACCCCGGCCTCAACCTCGACCTCGTCGAGCCCGACCCGGTTCACGTGCAACGCATGGTCTCGCGCAAGGGGCTCGACCTCTTCAAGGAGTCAGTCGACGACCGGCTGATCTGCTGCAACGTGCGCAAGGTGCGGCCGCTGACGAAGGTGCTCGACGGCCTCGACGCATGGATCACCGGGTTGCGCCGCGACCAGTGGGCGACGCGCACCAACATCCGCAAGGTCGAGATCGATCACGACCACGGCGCGATCGTCAAGCTCAACCCGCTGGCCGAGTGGACGAAGGACGAGGTGTGGGACTACGTGCGCGAGAACGACGTGCCGTATCACCCGCTGTACGACCAGGGCTACACGTCGATCGGCTGCGCGCCGTGCACGCGCGCGATCGAGCCGGGCGAGGCCGATCGCGCCGGCCGCTGGTGGTGGGAGACGAATGCGCCGAAGGAGTGCGGAATCCATTGCTCGATCGAGACCGGCGGCTTCGAGCACGAGCTGCACGCGATCCTCGGAGACGACGCGCATGACTAAGCTCGCGCCCGACGCGGCGGAGGTCGCACTCGGCGAGACCCAGGCGGTGCTCGCGATGGTGCAAGACGAGGAGCGCCGCGGTCGCCTTGCGGATCTCGTCGCCGCGATCGGCGACGGCGAGCTCGACGAAGCGGACGCGCAGGCGCTCGAGGAGATCATCGAGCTCGGCCTCTCGACGGGACGCATCCGCGGGCTCTACGGGCCCGAGGGCGAGCAGGCCGCGCTGAAGACGTACCGGAGGCTCCCCCGCGGCAAGGAGCTGTCGGCGAGCGCGCGCGAGGTCTCGCAGGCGCTGGCCGCGCTCGAGGGCAAGACGCTCGAGAGCGTCAGCGTCCAGTCCGCGGGCCCAGGCGCCTACCTCGTCAGCATCGGCGTCGAGGGCCTCGAGCTCTCGGTGCGGCTCGACCGCTCCGGCGCCCGCCTCCACTCTGTCGGTGTCTAGAGCAATCAGGAGACCACCACCGTGACCTACGTGATCGCCGAGCCGTGCATCGACGAGAAGGACAAGAGCTGCATCGACGTCTGCCCGGTCGACTGCATCATCGAGACCGAGAGACAGCTCGTGATCGATCCGACCGAATGCATCGACTGCGGCGCGTGCGAGCCGGAGTGCCCGGTGGAGGCGATCTTCCCCGAGGACGCGCTGCCGGAGAAGTGGCTGCCGTTCGTCAAGATCAACGCAGAGCTCGCTGCCGCGAATGCGTGAGCAGCGCTACTACATGGCGTGCCTCGACCTGACGGGTCGCGAGTGCGTCGTCGTCGGCGGCGGGAAGGTCGGCCTCGAGAAGGTTCGCGGCTTGCTCGAGTGCGGCGCAAGCGTGCGCGTCGTCGCGCCGGAGATCGAACGGAAGCTCGCCGACCTCCCCGTCCGGTGGCTGGAAAGCCGGTACCAGGGCTGGGATCTCGACGACGCGTGGCTCGCCGTAGCAGCGACGCCCGACCGCGAGGTGAACCGGCGCGTGTTCGAGGACGCGCAGCAGCGCGGGATCTTCTGCAACGTCGCCGACGATCCCGAGCTCTGCAGCCTCATTCTGCCCGCGGTCCATCGCGTCGACCCGATCGCGATCGCCGTCTCGACCGGCGGCGCGTCGCCGGCACTGGCGCAGCGGATTCGGTCCGAGATCGCCGAGCTCGTCGGTCCTGCGCACGCGCGCCTCGCGCGGGAGTTGCGCGAGCTGCGTCCGTGGGCGAAGGAGAACCTGCCGACCTACGAGGCCCGCAAGGAGTATTTCGAGGAGCTCGTGTCGAGGTCGCTCTCGTGACCGTCTGGCTCGTCGGCGCCGGTCCCGGCGATCCCGGGCTGATCACCGCGCGCGGGCTCGACCTGGTGCGCGGCTGCGAGGCGCTCGTCTACGACCGGCTCGTCGCGCCGGAGCTCGTCGACGAGGCGCCCGCGGGCGCGCTCATCTACACGCGCGAGGAACTGGATCAGGACGAGATCAACGAGCTGCTCGTCCGTCTCGGGCGGGACGACCTCGAGGTCGTCCGGCTGAAGGGCGGCGATCCGTACGTCTTCGGGCGCGGCGGGGAGGAGGCGATCGCGCTCGCCGAGGCGGGCGTGCCGTTCGAGGTCGTTCCCGGCGTCTCCGCGCTGGCCTCGGTCCCGGCGGCAGTCGGCATCCCGCTTACCCATCGCGGCGTCGCGGACCGCGTCCGCTTCCACACCGGCCACGCCGCCGCCGAGGGCGCCGAAGGCGAGACGATCGTCTTCTTCATGGGCCTGCGCAATCTGCCGTGTGTCGTGGACGAGCTGCTCGCCGAGGGTCTCGACCCGTCGACCCCGGCAGCGGTGATCTCCCGGGGGACTCGCCCGGACCAGGAGGTCGTCGTGGCGGAGCTCGCGGATCTCCCGGAGGCGTCCCACGGCCTGCCCGGCCCGGCGCTCGTCGTCGTCGGCGACGTCGTGGCCGTTCGGGACCGGATCCACGGTGCTGTGCTACAAGAGTTCGCGTGAGCCCTAGCACGCTGTTCGAGAAGATCTGGGAGCGGCACCTCGTGGCAGAGCCCGAGGGCGAGCCCGCGCTGCTCTACGTCGACCTGCATCTCGTCCACGAGGTCACGTCGCCGCAGGCGTTCGACGGGCTACGCCTCGCCGGCCGCCCGGTGCGGCGCCCCGACCTGACGGTCGCGACGATGGACCACAACGTGCCGACCACGACCGGCCCCGTGACCGATCCGCTCGCCCGCGCGCAGCTCGACGCGCTGCGGCGCAACTGCGACGAGTTCGGCGTTCCGCTGTACGCGACCGGCAGCGGGCGCGAAGGCATCGTCCATGTGATCGGTCCCGAGCTCGGCCTGACGCAGCCGGGGATGACGATCGTCTGCGGCGACAGCCACACCTCCACGCACGGCGCGTTCGGCGCGCTCGCGTTCGGGGTCGGCACGTCCGAGGTCGAGCACGTGCTCGCGACGCAGACGCTGCCGCAGCGGAAGCCGCAGACGATGCGGATCGCGTTCGAGGGCGATTTGCCGGACGGCGTCACAGCCAAGGATGTCATCCTCGCCGCGATCGGCCAGGTCGGCGTCGCCGGCGGCGTCGGGCACGTCGTCGAGTACACCGGTGACGCGATCGCCGGTTTCTCGATGGAGAACCGGATGACGGTCTGCAACATGTCGATCGAGTGGGGCGCACGCGCGGGGATGATCGCGCCCGACGACACGACG
>VAWW01000013.1:178443-178938 GCA_005884575.1 Actinomycetota bacterium | reverse complement strand
GTCGTCGTCGACGTGTCGACGCTCGTCCCGCAGGTCACCTGGGGGACGAACCCGGAGATGGTCGTCCCGGTGTACGGCGAGGTTCCCGATCCGGCGAGCTTCGAGGATCCGGAGGCCCGCGCCGCGGCGGAGCGCGCGCTCGCGTACATGGGCCTCGAACCCGGGACGCGGATCATGGACATCGCGGTCGACCGCGTCTTCATCGGCTCGTGCACGAACGCCCGCATCGAGGACCTGCGCAGCGCGGCGGCCGTCGTCGCCGGTAAGCGTGTCCATCCGTCCGTGCGCGCGATGGTCGTCCCCGGCTCGGCGACGGTGAAGCGTCAGGCCGAGGACGAGGGGCTCGACCGGATCTTTGCCGCCGCGGGCTTCGAGTGGCGAAACGCGGGCTGCTCGATGTGCCTCGGGATGAACCCGGACGTCCTCGCGCCCGGCGAGCGCTGCGCATCCACTTCGAACCGCAACTTCGAGGGACGCCAGGGCGCGGGCGGTCGC
>VAWW01000013.1:0-178403 GCA_005884575.1 Actinomycetota bacterium | reverse complement strand
CGACGTCGACACCGACCAGATCATCCCGAAGCAGTTCCTGAAGCGGGTCGAGCGCACAGGCTACGGCGACTTCCTCTTCTTCGACTGGCGGAAGGATCCCGACTTCGAGCTGAACCGGCCGGAGTACGCGGATGCGAAGTTCCTCGTCACCGGCCGCAACTTCGGTTGCGGCTCGTCGCGCGAGCACGCCGCGTGGGCGATCCAGCAGGCCGGCTACGACGCGGTGATCGCGCCGTCGTTCGGCGACATCTTCCGGAACAACTCGCTCAAGACCGGGCTGCTGCCGATCCAACTCCCCGCCGAGGAGGTGCGCGCGCTCGTCGAGCAGTACGCCGGAGGAGGAGAGCTGACCGTTGATCTCGAGGCGCAGCAGCTGGCCACGGCGGACGGGCGCACGATCCCGTTCGAGTTCGACTCGTTCGCGCGCGAGTGCATCCTCGAGGGACTCGACGACGTCGGGCTGACGCTGCGCCGCGAGGAGGCGATCGCGGCGTACGAGGAGACGCACGCGCCGCGCGTCCGCACCACCGCGCTAGCGTGATGCGCGCGATCAGGGCCGTCAGAATTCTCGCGCGCGACGGACGGATTCCGCGGCCGCTGCGCTGGCTCGTCGTCGTCGGCCTCCTTCCGGTGCCGGGACCGTTCGACGAGGCGGTGCTGCTCGTCGCGGCGGGAATCCTCTTCGTGTTCTATCGCGGGCCGATGCGCGAAGCCTGGCGCACGGCGTAGGCCGCGCGCCCGCACTGCCGCAGTCGTGTGAGCGCGCGGCCGCGCCTTCAGTCGCCGCTCGATTCCCCCTCGCCTCCGCCGGGACGGATCTGTCCGCGGATCTCGCCGCCCGGGAACTTCTGCGTGTGCATGTTCGCGTAGGTCACGCCCGCCCTGAGGGCGGTGGTCAGCGCGGCGAAGTCACCGGCCGTGAAGCCCTGGCCCGTGGGCCCGATGACGTCCGCCGCCACGATCGTGCCCGACACGGTGCCGTGATCGGCAGCCGGACATGCGGGCTTGCCTCCGCCGCCGCAGAAGAAGACCGAGACGCCGCCGTTGACGCCCTTCTGGCCGACATGGATGTGCGAGAACAGAGGCGCGCCCGTCAGGTCGGCGTAGGTGAGCGTGAATGCGATCTGGTCATCCGTCACGTCGAGCACCACGTCTCCGTGACCTGTCGAGTTCAGCGCCGGCACCTCGCCGTACGGGATCATCTGCGCGCTGAAGTGCGATCCTTGCTTTCCGTGGTCGCTTCGCGCAGCCAGCGCGAACGACGTGCCGGCCAGGCCGAGCACGACCACGAAGACGACCGCGTAGCGGACTCGTCTCCCGATCATGGATTCTCCTTCCCCGGGACCGCGACGGCGATGTGCGCCTGCCCCCGCGGACGGACTGCCGCCCCGGCTCCCTGTCGATGAGCCGCAACTCCGCGCGGCGTCACCTTCAGCTACGGGTTGTTCCCCGGATCGGTTCTCAGGTCCCGGCGGGATACGAGCCGAAGACCCGCACGACCCTCGTACGGCCGCGGACCTCGCTGAGCGCGAGCCGCGTCACTGGGTCGCTCGGATGTCCGGCCAGCACCGCGTCGAAGCGGTACGTGAACGGCGACTGCGGGATCGGCCGCGAGACCAGCTGCAGCAGGTCGACGCCGTGCGCCGCGAACGGCTCGATCGCGTGGAAGAGCGCTGCGGGCCGGTGATCGGTGACGAACGAGAACGCCGTCCGCCAGCCTTCGTGCTCTGTTCCGTCGACGCGTGAGTAGGGCGCGACCGCGACGAAGCGCGTGAACGCCTCCGGGTGGTCGCCGACATCGTCGAGGACGACGTGCAATCCGTACATCTGTGCGGCCCGCTCGCTCGAGATCGCCGCCTCCCCGGGAGCGCTCGACTCGGCCACCTGCGCGGCGGCGGCCGCGGTCGTCGAGGTCGCGATCGTCTCGGCGCCCGGCATGCGAGACAGCAGCTCGCGGCACTGCTCGAGGCCCATCGGATGCGAGCGCACGACCCGTACGTCTGCGAGCGCGAGCGGCTCGCGCGCCACGAGGAGGTGTTTGACGGGAATCGACGTCTCCCCGACGATCGAGAGCGCGTGCTCCCAGAGCAGATCGTGTGTCTCGGCGACCGGCCCTGCGAGCGAGCTCTCGATCGGCAGCACGCCGAGTCCGGACTCGCCGTTCAGCACCGCCCTCACGACGTCGACGAACGTCCCCAATGCGACGAGCTCGCTGCCGGGAAAGAGCTTCTCGGCGCCTGCGGCGCTGTGCGCGGCGGCGCCTCCTGCGTAGGCGACGCTCGTTTCTGTCTTGGTGGCTGCATGCAACGGAAGAGCCTCCTCGTGGAGGGTGTCGAACCGGCGGCGTGCGGGGACGCGCCGGCTAGGAGCTAAAGAAGAAGAACGCGAACGCGCCGGAGGCGGGGGAGTGGTCGGCGCGCGCACGCATCGGAGTCAGGCTACCGCCGCGCGCCCGGCTGGGCAAGGGCGCGGACGACGGCGTCCGTGAAGTCGGCGGTCGTCGCCGAGCCGCCGAGGTCGGGCGTCGGCGTCGACTCGAGCGCCTCGCCGACGACGCGCTCGAGCTCGTCGGCGAGCTCTGCTTCGCCCGCGCCGTGACGGAGCAGCAGTGCGACCGACCGCAGCATCGCTGCCGGATTCGCGATGCCGCGGCCGGCGATGTCCGGCGCCGAGCCGTGCACCGGCTCGAAGATCCCCGGTCCGTCGTCGCCGAGGCTCGCCGACGCGGCGAGCCCGAGCCCGCCAGTCGCGCCGGCGGCGACGTCCGACAGCAGGTCGCCAAAGGTGTTCTCGGTGACGATCACGTCGAACTGCGACGGATCCTGCGCAAGCAAGAGGCCGGCCGTGTCAGCGAGCACGTGCCGGAGCTCGACATCCGGATACTCGGGAGCGAGGCCGGTTGCGACCTCCCGCCACAGCCGCGACGTCTCCATCACGTTCGCCTTGTCGACCGACGCGAGCTGCCGCCGACGGCCCCGTGCGAGCTCGAAGCCGCGCCGGACGATCCGCTCGATCTGCGCCGGCGAGTACTCGCACGTGTCGTAAGCCGAGCCGTCGGAGCGCCGGCCGCTCGCGCCGAAGTAGAGGCCGCCGACGAGCTCGCGGACGATCAACAGGTCGACGTCGGCCTCCTGCGTCGGGCGGAGGTTCGCGTAGACGTCGAGCTCGCCGCGCAGGCGGATCAGCCCCTGCTCGGGCCGCACCGGCTTGCCGTCGAACTCCGGCAGTCCGACCGCACCGAGCAGCACGGCGTCGGCGGCGACGCACGCCTCGAGCGTCGTCTGCGGCAGCGGCTCGCCGGTCGCGTGGATCGCGGCACCGCCGAACACGTGCTCCTCGAGCTCAAACTCGAGCGGCAGCGCCTCGACGACGCGCACGGCCGCCGCAGTCACCTCCGGCCCGATCCCGTCGCCGGGGAGGCAGACGATCTTCAGGGCCATCTACCGGTCGAGTTCGCGCTTGGTCAGGGCGAGCAGATACGCGTGCAGCTCGCGCAGTCCGTTCCCGCTGAGCGCTCCGCTGCTCGCCTGCTCGAGCTCCTCCAGCAGCCGCGCCTCGCGCTGCGGATCGACGACCTCGAGGCCGAGCTCCTCCTTGCGGCGCCAGATCCGGCGAACGAGGTCGAGCCGACGGTTGACGAGATCGACGATCGCGCGGTCCGTCTCGGAGACCTGATCGCGCAGATGCTGCAGCGCGGCGTCGCTCGTCGTCGTCTCGGGGGTCATGCGCCGGGCGCCGACACTACGCGGGCACGCCCAGCCTGTCCAGCAGCGCGTCTGCGTCGGGTTCGATCTCCACGGGATCGAAGCGGTCCGCGACCGGGCCCGGAGTCTTCAGCCCGTCGCCGGTGACGAGCAGGACGACGCGGTCGGTGCGCGCGACCTCGCCGCGCGCGATTGCCTCGCGGAGCGCGCCGAGTGACACGCCGGCCGCGGTCTCGCCGAAGACGCCCGCCGTCGACGCGAGCAGCACCATGTTCTCGCCGACCTCGTCCTCGGGCACGGGATAGATCGCACCGCCGGTCTCGCGGACCGTTGCGAGCGCGGTCTCGCCGTCGGCCGGGCTGCCGATCGCGAGCGAGCGCACGATCGTCGCCGGACGGATCGGCTTGACCGCGCGGTCTTCCGCCCAGGCCGAGGCCACGGGCGAGCATCCGGCCGCCTGGGCGCCGATCAGGCGCGGTACAACCCCGTCGACGAGGCCGAGGTCGCGGAAGTCGCGGAAGCCGCGTCCGACCTTCGAGAACAGCGAGCCGGACGCGATCGGGCAGACGACGACGTCCGGGAGCTCCCAGCCGAGCTGCTCGGCGATCTCGTACGCGACCGTCTTCGAGCCCTCTGCGTAGTACGTCCGCAGGCCGACGTTCACGAAGCCCCAGGGCAGCTCGAACGAGAGCTCGACGGTCAGGCGGCTGCAGTCGTCGTAGCTGCCGCGGACCGCGTAGATCGTCGCGCCGTACGCCGCGGTCGCGACGAGCTTCTCGCGTTCGAGGTCATAGGGGCAGAAGACCGCCGCGTTGAGTCCTTCGACTGCCGCGCGCGCCGCGACGGCGTTCGCGAGGTTGCCGGTGGACGAGCACGCGATCGTCTCGTAGCCGAGCTCCTGAGCCTTCGCAGTCGCGACGGCGACGACGCGATCCTTGAACGAGTGCGTCGGATTCGCCGTGTCGAGCTTCAGGTACAGCTCGTCGAGGCCGAGCTCGTTCGCCAGCCGCGGCGCGGCGACGAGCGGCGTGACGCCGGGCGCAAGCCGCGGCTCCGCAGGCGGCGTCACCGGGAGAAGCTCGGCGTAGCGCCAGATCGAGGCGGGCCCGGCTTCGATTCGCTCGCGCGTGAGCGTCGTCCTGATCGCGTCGTAGTCGTAGATCGGGTCGAGCGGGCCGAAGCAGCTGGGACACGTGCCGATGCCCTCGAGCGGCTGGTCGGCGCCGCACTTGCGACAGGAGAGGTGCGTGGCGGGCATTGCGAAGAACCTCCTTGTGGTCGTCTCGCTCTACATCGTCCGAGCCGTGGCTCGGCCGGCTTGGCACCTTGCTCGACGAGCAGGTTGCCGAGGCGTCATCGGGCCGGTTCCCTCAGCCTCTCTTGATGCGGAGCGGGACGCGCCCGCCCTCTGCAGGCCGGAGTATAGGCTAAAGCGACCATCGGTGTAGAAAGTAAAGGAATGGTCGAGGAGCACACGCCACCGGCCCTCGTCGCCCGCGAGGCGGCGGCCGCGCGAGCCGCGCTCGACCGGCTTTCCGACGATGCGGTCGCCGCCGCCCTCGAGCTCGCCGCCGAGTTCCTCAGGGAGCGGCGCGGCGACGTGCTGCGAGCGAGCGAGGCGGACGTCTCCGCGGCGACAGGGAGGCTCGACGAGGGCGCGCTCGACCGGCTCCGACTCGACGACGACCGGATCGAGGCCATCGCGCTCGGACTCGAGGCGACGGCCGAGCTCGCGCCGATCGACCGGGAGGTGCGGGCGTGGACGCTGCCGAACGGCCTGCGCGTCTCCGAACGGCTGGTGCCGATCGGCGTCGTCGGCGCGAACTTCGAGGCGCGCCCGAACGTCGCGGTCGACGTCGCATCGCAGGTGCTGAAGAGCGGCAACACGGTCGTCCTCCGGACGGGCGGCGCGGCGCTCGGCGCGGTGACGGAGCTCGTCGACGGCGTGCTGCGGCCCGCGCTCGAGCAGTCCGGACTGCCCCCGGAGGCCGTCGGGCTCGTCCGCTCGCCGGACCGCGCGGGCGCGGAAGCGCTCGTCTCGCTGCCCGATCTGATTCCACTCGTCGTCCTTCGCGGCAGCGGCCCATCGACGGCGGCGCTCGCACAACGAGCCGCGCTGAACGGCGTGCGAACGCTCGCCCACGCGGAGGGAGGCGGCGTCCTCTACGTGCACGAAGCCGCATCGCTCGAGCGGCTCGTCGATGTCGCTCGCGCGAGTCTCGACCGGCTCGGCGTCTGCAACCGGCTCAACCTCGCGCTCGTGGACGCGGGTGCACGGGCGATGGTTTCGACGTTGATCGAGATCTTCCGCGAGCACGAGCTGGAGATTCGCGGCACGGACGCGGTGCTCGACCTCCGCGGTGTCCTGCCCCTCGACGAGCGACTCGGCCACGAATGGGCGAGCGACTCCGAGCGCGTCTCGACCGTCACGCTTCATGTCGTCGAGGGGATCGACGAAGCGGTGCGGATCGCGAACGAGGAGACGTCCGGACTTGCGGCGACGATCGTGACCGAGGACGACGCTGCAGCTGCTCGTTTCCTCGACGGTTACCGCGGGACGACGGCGCTCTGGAATGCGACGACGCGGTTCACCGACGGATTCCGGCTGCTCGGGACGCCCGAGACGGGCATCAACGTCGACTGGGCACCGGGCCCGCGCGGTCCGGTCACCTACCGCGATCTGTGCCTGCGCCAGTATCGCGTCGTCGGCGACGGCTCACAGAAGCCGTGACCGTCGTCGTCAAGTTCGGCTCGTCGCTCGTCACCGACGGGCGCGGACAGATCAGGCGGTCCCTGCTCGGGGCGCGCGCCGCGGAGATCGGCTCGCTCATGCGTGGAAGCGAGTCCGTCGTCGTGGTTTCGTCGGGCGCGATCGCGCTCGGGCTGCCGCGGCTGGGGTTCACGCACCGGCCACGGGCGCTTCCGCGGTTGCAGGCCGCCTCGGCGCTCGGACAGGTACGGCTGCAGCGCGCGTGGGACACGGCCCTTCGCAGAGAGGGATTCGAGGCCGCGCAGGTCTTGCTCTCGGCGCCGGACCTGGCCGAGCGCGCGAGCTACGTGAACGCGCGGAACGCGCTCGAGACCCTGCTCAAGCTCGGCGTCGTCCCGGTCGTGAATGAGAACGACGCCACGGCTACGGACGAGATCACCTTCGGGGACAACGACGCCCTCGCCGCGCAGGTCGCGGTGCTGGTCCGTGCGCGGCTGCTCGTCCTGCTGACCGAGGTCGAGGGCGTCTACACCGCGCATCCCGCCGCCCCCGGCGCCGAGCTCCTGTCTGAAGGGGACATGGCCGAGGGTCTGACCCTGGGACGTGGCTCTCCACTCGGTCGCGGCGGGATGGCGAGCAAGATCCAGGCCGCGCGGCTCGCGGCGGGGGCGGGGATCCCGACGGTGATCGCGTCGGGCCGCGGGCGAGAGGTCCTCGCTCCGATCATCGCCGGCGAGCGCCTCGGCACACGCTTCCCTGGACGCGATTCCGCCGGCGCGAGCGCTTTTCGGCTCTGGCTCCAGCATGTGAAGCCCGCGGTGGCGCGTCTCGTGGTCGACGAAGGGGCGCGGGACGCGCTCGTCGCTCAGGGCCGGAGCCTTCTCGCAGTCGGCGTCGTCGGATGCGAGGGCGCGTTTGCGGCAGGCGACGCGGTCGAACTGGCCGAGCCCGACGGGACGGTCTTCGCAAAGGGCATCGCCAGCGCGGGCTCCGCCGAGATCACCGGCCGGCCGCGCGGCATCGAGGTCGTGCACCGCGACCGGCTTGTCCTGTACAGCTAGCGCGCCTGTACACGCCAACCGGTCGCGACACGCCACGCCAGCCTGTCGCGACACGCCACGCCAGATTGTGGCGCTCGGCTATGCCAACTGATCAGACGCGTGCCGGTTCCTGGGAGGGCGGGCGCGTGATGGCGCCGTCCGATGCTGACGAGACCAGGGCGGCGTACTTCGCGAGCACGCCCGACTCGTAGCGCGGGGGCGGGGTCGTCCAGGCCTCGAGACGGCGTTCGAGCTCGCCGTCGGGCAGCTCGACGCGCAGCTCGCGCGCCTCGACGTCCACGACGACCGTGTCGCCGTCCTCGAGCGCAGCAAGCGGACCGCCCCGGGCCGCCTCCGGCGACACGTGGCCGACCATCAGGCCGCGCGTCGCGCCGGAGAACCGCCCGTCTGTGACGAGTGCGATCGACTCTCCGAGCCCCGCGCCCACGAGCGCGGCGGTCACGTGCAGCATCTCGCGCATCCCCGGCCCGCCGGCCGGGCCCTCGTAGCGGATCACGACGACGTCGCCCGGCTGGATCGAGCCGTCGGCGACGGCTGCGAAACAGTCTTCCTCGCAGTCGAACACGCGCGCCGGCCCGCGAT
Organism: Actinomycetota bacterium; assembly: GCA_005884575.1. Classification (GTDB taxonomy): domain Bacteria; phylum Actinomycetota; class Thermoleophilia; order Gaiellales; family Gaiellaceae; genus AC-16. The sequence goes on along the minus strand of VAWW01000013.1, from coordinate 170,346 downwards.
GCAGCTTCCGCTCGTGGCCGACCAGCTTCACGACGCAACCCTCGGGCGAGAGGTTCCCGCGCAGGATCTGCAGGCCGCCGGTCTCCTTCAGCGGCCGCTCGATCGGGACGACGACTTCCTGGCCCGGCTTCTCCTCCGCTGCGTCGGCGATCTCGCCGAGCGTACGCCCGTCCACGTTGCGCGCATCAGCATGGACGAGTCCGCCCTTGACGAGCTCGCGCGCGACGAGGCCGAGCCCGCCGGCCTCGTAGAGATCCGCAGCGGCGAACCGTCCGGCCGGCTTCAGGTCGGCGATCACAGGCGTCCGCGAGGCGATCTCGTCGAAGTCGTCGATCTCGAGCGGGATCCCCAGCTCGCGCGCCAGCGCCAGCAGGTGCAGCACGCCGTTCGTCGAGCCGCCGGTGGCCGCGATCGCCGTGATCGCGTTCTCGATCGCCTTGCGGGTCAGGATCGACGACGGCCGCACGTCGTCGCGGACGAGTTGCAGCACGAGCTCGCCGCAACGCTCGGCGACCTCGGCCTTGCGCGGGTCGACCGCAGGGACGTCGTTCAGCCCCGCCGGCGAGAGTCCGAGGAACTCGAGCGCCAGGGCCATCGTGTTTGCCGTGAACTGTCCGCCGCACGCACCCGCGCCCGGGCACGCGACACCCTCGAGCTCGTGCACGTCCTCGGCGCTCATCCGTCCCGCCGCGTGGGCGCCGATCGCCTCGAAGACGTCCTGCACCGTCACGTCGCGGCCGCGGAACCGCCCGGGCATGATCGAGCCGTTGTAGAGCACGAGTCCCGGCAGGTCGAGTCGCGCCAGCGCGATCGCTGCGCCGGGGATCGTCTTGTCGCAGCCGACGAGGCACACGAGCCCGTCGAGCAGGTGCCCGCGCGCCACGAGCTCGATCGAATCGGCGATCACTTCGCGCGAGACGAGCGAGGCCTTCATCCCTTCGGTGCCCATCGAGACGCCATCGGAGATCGCGATGGTGTTGAACTCGACGGGCATGCCGCCGGCGGCGCGAATGCCGCGCTTGACGTCCTGCGCGAGCTTCCGCTGGTTGATGTTGCACGGCATCGTCTCGATCCAGGTCGTCGCGACGCCGATCATCGGCTTGCGCAAGTCGTCGTCGTCGAAGCCGATCGCCTTGAAGTAGGAACGGGCCGCGGCGCGCTCGACGCCGTCGGTCAGCGCCGAGCTGTGTCGCTTCGCCGGATCGGAAGGGATGTCGTACGGATTGCTCATAGCGGGCCTGCTCCTGAGGGGGTCGTTTCGAGGCGGAGGACTTGTGCGTCGGGAAGGCGTTTGCTCACGTCGTCGTAGCACGCGCTGGCGTCCTCGGGTCGCGCCCAGACGATCACCGTCGGGCCCGAGCCGGAGAGCGTCACGGCGAGCGCGCCGTCGATCTTCGCCGAACGCAGCTCCTCGAGGAGCGGTGCCGTCTTCGCGCGGTAGGGCTCATGGAGCCGGTCGGCCGCGGCGGCCGCAAACAGCTCCGCCGAGCCGGTGGCGAGCGCTGCGCCGAGGAGCACCGCGTGACCGACGGTGAAGGCGGCGTCGGCGTGGGGAACGGTCTCGGGGAGCGACGCGCGCGCCGCATCCGTACGGACGGCATCCGCGGGCACGACCGCGATCGCCACGGCCGGGGCCCCGTCCGCGAGCCGGACGACGCCGCCGTCTACGACCGCTGTCACGCCGCCGGCGAGCGCCGCTGCCAGATTGTCGGGATGCCCTTCCAGCGGCAGTCCGAGCTCGAGCAACTCCTCGACCGGAGGGTCGACGCCGGCCGCGGCCGCGCCCGCGACGAGCCCGAGCGCGATCACCGAGGCGCTCGAGCCGAGGCCGCGCTCCTGCGGAATCGGCGTCTCGAACACGAACGAGCGGCCGCTCGGATCGGCCAGCAGTGCGAATGCGCGGACGCCGAGATGGGCGAGCTGCGGCTCGCCGCCGTCGCCGACGACAAGCTCGTTCCAGAAGTCGAGCGCCGCCGCCGCGCAGTCGAAGCCCGGGCCGAGGTTGGCGGTCGTCGCCGGCGCGCGGACGCGGATCGCGGTCACGTTCCGAGCAGCTCGACGGCCGCAGGATCCTTTAGCCCGTGTCCGGTGACGACGCAGACGACGCGCTCGCCGAGACCGGCGACTCCGTGCGCGAGTCCGGCCAACCCCGCGGCCGATGCGGGCTCGCAGAAGACACCCTCCTCGTGCGCGAGCGTGCGCCACGCGTCCGCCAGCTCGTCCTCGCCGACCGGGACGACCCGACCGCCGGAGCGCGCAACGGCGTCCTCGACCGTCGCGCGGTGCACGGGCTCGCGGATCCGGATCGCCGACGCGACCGTGTCGCCGCGCTGCTTCGCCTCGACGGGGACGATTCGCGGCAGCCCGCCGCCTGCCTCGTCGAAGCCGCGCGCATACGCAGTCGTGTTCCCGCCGCCCCCGTACGGGAGGACCAGCACATCGGGCGGCCCGCCGAGCTCCTCGACGATCTCGAACGCCGCGGTCTTCTGGCCCTCGAGCCGGTGCGGGTTCGTCGAGTTGACGACGGTGTAGCCCTCTTGCTCCGCCAGCTCGAGCGACGCTGCGAACGCGTCCTCGAACGTTCCGTCCACCTCCATCAGACGCGCGCCGACCGCACGAACCTGGCCGAGCTTGCCGAGAGCGACCGCGCCGGTCGCGTGGACGATGACCGCGTCCAACCCCGCACGGGCCGCGTAGGCCGCCGCCGACGCGGCGGTGTTGCCCGTCGAGGCGCAGACAACTCCGCGTGCTCCGTCCTCCAGCGCCTTCGAGACGGCGACGGCCATCCCGCGGTCCTTGAACGAGCCCGTCGGGTTCGCGCCTTCCCACTTGAGCCAGAGATCGACGCCGAGCTTCGCCGACAGCCGTTCCGCCCGGATCAGCGGGGTCGAGCCCTCGCCGAGCGTGACGATGGGCGTCGAGGCCGACAGCGGCAGCACGTCCCGGTAGCGCTCGAGCAACGGCGTCATCAGATGCCTCGCTCCGAGATCACGCGCAGAGCCTCGGGCTTCGAGCGGACGTCGTCCAGCCGGCCGATCGCGGCGAGCGCCGCCTCGACCCGCCCCGCCGGCGCCGTGTGCGTGACGACGTCGAGCTCGGCGCTTCCGTTCGTCAGATGCTGCGACAGCTGCGCGATCGAGACCTGCTCGTCGGCGAACCGCTCGGCCACGTGGGCGAGCGCGCCCGGCCTGTCGCTGACCTCGATGCGCACGTAGTACGAGCACGGGAGGTCGCCCGGCGGCAGGCGGTCGAGCCGCCGCCAGACCGCGTCGTTCTGCAGGAAGCCGGTGCCGGTCGTGCCGAGCACGCTGACCATGTCCGCGACGACGGCCGATGCAGTCTCGATCCCGCCGGCGCCCGGGCCGGCCATCGTGATCTCGCGGATCGCGTCGCCTTCGATCGTGACGGCGTTGAACGCACCCTCGACCGCGGCGAGGGGATGGTGCCGGTCGACGAGCACCGGGCCGACGCGCACGTCGACGGCGTCGCCCGCGAGCGTCGCCGCGCCGACGAGTCGAATCACGGCGTCCTGCTCGCGTGCGCCGGCCACGTGCTCCGGGCGGATCCCCTCGATGCCCTCGTAGCTCACGTCGCCGAGCTCGACGCGCGAGCCGAACGCGACCGTGGCGAGGATCGCCATCTTCGCGGCGGCGTCCGCACCCGAGACGTCCTCCGTCGGATCCGCCTCCGCATACCCGAGCCTTTGCGCCTCGGCGAGCGCCTCGCCGTACGACGCGCCCGCCTCCATCCGGGTGAGGATGAAGTTCGTCGTTCCGTTGACGATCCCGAGCAGGCGGTGCACGTTCGTCACGACGAGCGACTCGCGCAGCACCTTGATCACCGGGATCGCGGCGCACACCGACGCCTCGAAGCGCAGCTGGACGCCGCCCGCCGACGCCGCGGCGAAGAGATCCGCGCTGCGCCGCGCGAGCAGCTGCTTGTTCGCCGAGACGACGGGCTTGCCGGCGCGAAGCAGCTCGAGGACGTAGTCGCCGGTCGGCTCGACGCCGCCCATCACCTCCGCGACGACCGCGATCGACTCGTCCGCGACGATCTCGCGGAAGTCGGTCGTGAGGACACCCCCGTCCGCGGCGAAGCCGCGTTCCTTGTCCGCGTCGCGGACGAGCGCACGGACGACGCGCAGCCGGTGGCCGGTCGCCCGCTCGATCTCGTCTGCGCCTTCGGCGATCAGCCGGTTGACGGCCGCGCCGACGGTCCCGTAGCCGAGGAGCGCAACCGGGACGTCAACCGACGCCATGCGTCGCTTCGGCGCCCAGCAAGCCCTCCTTGCCGGCGAGATCGCGCAGCCCCTTGCCCACTTCCTCGAGCTGCTTGCCGTCGGCCGCCGCCTCCTTGCGCAGCTCCTGGAACTTCGGGCGCCCCGCCTCGTCGTCGGCGAAGAGTTCCTTCGCGAACGCGCCGCTGCGGATCTCGTCGAGGATCTTCCGCATGCTCTCCTTCACGTGGTCGTCGACGATGCGTGGGCCGCGACTCAGGTCCCCGTACTCCGCCACGTCCGAGATCGAGTAGCGCATGTACTCGAAGCCGCCCTCGTAGATCAGGTCGACGATCAGTTTCAGCTCGTTCAGGCATTCGTAGTACGCGATCTCCGGCTGGTAGCCCGCCTCGACGAGCGTGTCGAAGCCGGCCTTGATCAACGCCGTAGCGCCGCCGCACAGCACCGCCTGCTCGCCGAAGAGATCGCTTTCGGTCTCCTCGCCAAACGTCGTCTCGAGCAGGCCGACGCGACCGCAGCCGATTCCCGTGCCATACGCGAGCGCGAGCTGGAGCGCATTGCCGCTCGCGTCCTGGTGGATCGCGACGAGGCCGGGCGTCCCCGCACCGGACTCGAACAGCTCGCGGACGCGATGACCCGGCGCCTTCGGCGCGACCATCACGACGTCGTGACCTTCCGCCGGCGTGATCCGTCCGAAGTGGATGTTCAAGCCGTGCGCGAACAGCAGCGCCGCGCCCGGCTCGAGGTTCGGCTCGACCTCCTGCTCGTAGACGTCCTTCTGCAGGTGGTCGGGGACGAGCATCGCGACGAGCTGCGCGCCCTTGACCGCATCGGCCACGCAGCCCCACCTCGACTTCGACACCGGAGTCTAGGAGGTTCAGCGCGTGCGCGTGGCCCTGGCTGCCGTAGCCGATCACGGCCAGCTTGCCGGAGAGAAGTCCGAGGTTGCACTCGCGGTGAATCGTCGCCATGGGGGGATCCTTTCGCTTTTCGGCTACCGCAGCGCGAGCTGGCGGCGCGGGGAGGTCTGGCTGGAGGACGCGCGGCCGAGGCCGATGCGGCCGGTGCGGACGAGCTCCTTGACGCCGTGCGGGCGCACGAGCTCCTCGAAGGAGTCGACCTCCTCCGGCGTGCCGGCGAGCTCGAAGACGATCGCGTCGGGACCGAGGTCGGCGATGCGCGCGTGGAAGACGTCCGCGAGGCCGATCAGCTCCTGCCGACGCGACGCCGGCGCGGAGACCTTGAACAGCGCGAGCTCGCGCTGCACCGACTCGCCGGGCGCGAGCGTCGTGATCCGGAGCACGTTGACGAGTTTGTGCATCTGCTTCTCGATCTGCGCGAGCACCTGCTCGTCGCAATCGACGACGATCGTCACGCGCGAGATGTGATGCTGCTCCGTCGGCCCGACGGCGAGCGACTCGATGTTGAACCCGCGCCGCGCGAACATCGTCGTGATCCGCGTCAGCGCGCCCGGCTTGTTCTCCACGTGGACGCTCACCGTGTGCTTCATCCGACGATCTCCTCGGCCGCCGACCCGGGATACTCGACGAGATCCATCGCAGCCGCGCCGGCGGGGATCATCGGGAAGCAGTGCTCGTGCGCGTCGACGCGGCAATCGACGACGGCAGTCCGGCCGCAGGCGATCGCCTCGGCGAGCGTCGCCTCGAGATCCGCCTCGTCGTCGACGACGAAGCCGCGGCCGCCGTAGGCCTCGGCGAGCGCCGCGTAGTCCGGCACCGAGTGCGTGAGCTCGATCTGGGAGAACCGCTCCTCGAAGAACATGTCCTGCCACTGGCGGACCATGCCCAGGTGACCGTTGTTCACGATCACGACGACGATCGGGAGGTTCTCGAGCACCGAGGTCGCAAGCTCCTGCTGCGTCATCTGGAAGCAGCCGTCGCCGTCGACGCAGATCACGGTCGCGTCCGGCCGGGCAGCCTTCGCGCCGACCGCCGCCGGGATCCCGTAGCCCATCGTGCCGAGGCCGCCGGAGGTGATGAACGTCCGCGGCCGGTCGCAGAGGATGTACTGCATCGCCCACATCTGGTGCTGGCCGACGCCCGTCGTCCAGATCACGTCGTCCCGGCCCGCCGTCAGCTTCTGCAGCGTCTCCAGGACCGGCTGCGGCTTCATCAGCTCGCCGCCGCGGTCGTAGCGGAGAGGGAACTCCTCGCGCCATCGCGCCAGCTGCGCGACCCACGGCTCGGTCGCGTTGGGCCGCTTCAGCTCGCGCAGCTCCCGCGTCAGGTCCGCGAGCACCTGCTTCAGCGGCCCGACGACGGGAACGTCCGCGTAGCGCAGCTTGTCGATCTCCGCGGAGTCGATGTCGAGGTGGATCACCGTCGCGCCGGGCGCGAACGACGAGAGCTTGCCGGTGACGCGGTCGTCGAACCGCGAGCCGACGGCGACGAGCACGTCCGCCTTGTTGATCGCCCAATTCGACCACTTCGGCCCGTGCATGCCGGGCCAGCCGAAGTGCAGCTCATGCGTCTCAGGGAAGCCACTCTTGCCCATCAGCGTCGTCACCACAGGCAGCCGCCCGGTCTCGGCGAGCTCGAGCAGCTCGGCGGGCGCGTCCGCGTTGAGGACGCCGCCGCCGCAGTAGAGGACGGGCCGCTCGGCCGCCGCGAGCACCTTCGCGGCCTCCTTGATCTGGCGCGGGTGGCCGCGCCGCGAGGGGCGCCATCCCGGCAGGTCGAGCTGCGTGGGATATGTGAAGTCGAAGTCCGCCTCCTGCACGTCGCGCGGGATGTCCACGAGCACCGGCCCGCAGCGGCCCGTGCGTGCGATGTGGAACGCCGCCTTGATCGTGTGCGGGATCTCCTCGACATCCTTGACGAGCCACGAGTGCTTGACGATCGGGAGCGTGACGCCGGTGATGTCGCACTCCTGGAACGCGTCGGTGCCGATCAGGTGCGTGCGCACCTGGCCGGTGATGCAGACGAGCGGCGTCGAGTCCATCCACGCGTCGGCGATCGGCGTGACGAGGTTGGTCGCGCCCGGCCCCGAGGTCGCGATGGCGACGCCGACCTTACCGGTCGCGCGCGCGTAGCCCTGCGCCATGTGGCCGGCGCCCTGCTCGTGTCGCGCGAGCACGTGGCGGATCGTCGTGCCGCGGGCGAATGCGTCGTAGGTGGGGAGGATCGCGCCGCCGGGCAGGCCGAAGACGACGTCGACCCCCTCCGCCTCGAGCGAGCGCAGGACTGCATCGGCTCCGTTCATCCTCATACGGCTTGCCTCCAGAACTCCGCGTTCGTGAGCGTCAGCGGCAGCTGCGAGAGGACGGCGTCGGTGACGGAACGGGTCGAGCCGCGGGTCTCGGCGCGGCCGACCGCTGCGGAGAGGGTAGCGGCAGCGTTGCGCTCGCCGAGCCCCTCGCCGAGCATCAGCGCGGCGGCGAGCAGCATCGAGCTGGGGTCGGCGACGCCCTGGCCCGCGATGTCGTCGGCGGCGCCGTGCGCGGGGCCGAAGACGCCCGGACCGGTCGGCGCAAGCCGGCCCCAGGCGGTCGTGCGCTCGGCCGCGAGGCAGGCGGTGACGTCCGCGGCCGCGGAGGCGAGCTCGGGCGGACAGACGACGACGTCGAACCGCTGCGGCGCGAAGACGAGGTCGCGCATCGCGTTGCGCGGGACGAGCCGCTCGACGTCGAGCCCGTCATGGCGCTCCTCGGCCGAGTTGGCCGCCTCGGCCCAGCGTCCGTCGACTCCGACGAGCGCGATCCGCGCCCGCAGCGAGCGCGCGAGCTCGAAGCCGCGCTCGAGCGTCCACTCCCACGCTTCCTCGCCGAGCGGCGCGAGCAACGAGACCTCGCCCTGCCGCTCGTAGCGGACGCGGACGACCGACGCCCGGAGGTCGAGCTCCTCCTCGAGCACGGCGAGCTCCTCGCCGCCGCGCGAGGCGACGAGCACCGAGTCCGCGGCCAGCACCGAGCGCCGCGACTGCATCGGGAACGGATGGCCGAACCGCATCAGAGCGTCGGCCCCGAACGGCACGTGATGCTCGTCCACGTAGAACCCGTGCAGGCGCGACGCGGCCTCGATCGCTCGGCTCGCCTCCGCCGTGATCTCGGGCCCGATCCCGTGCCGGGCGAGGAACGCGACCGTGTAGCTCACGTCGCCACCTTCGCGACGAAGAGCTCGCGCAACGCGACCGGCCGGCCGGTGTCCGCCAGCTCCTTGAAGCGGCGGAACGCGGCCGTCAGCTCGTCCCGCTCCAGCTCGACCCCGGCCTCGGCGCAGGCGCGCGCGAACGCGTGCCGGCCCGAGTGCTTGCCGAGCGGCAGCGTCATCGAGACGCCCAGCTCCTCGGGATCCATGATCTGGTACGTCGATAGGTCCTTGAGCAGGCCGTCCTGGTGGATGCCCGCCTCGTGCGCGAACGCGTTCGCGCCCACGATCGCCTTGTTCCGCGGGACGTCGTAGCCGGTCAGCCGCTCGACGAGCCGCGAGGCTGCGCCGATCTGCGACGGGTCGATCCCCGTCTCCGCGCCGAGCGCGTTCCCGCGGACGCGGATCGCCATCACGATCTCCTCGAGCGAGGCGTTGCCGGCTCGCTCGCCGATCCCGTTCACGGTGCACTCGATCTGGCGGACGCCCGCGTCGATCGCGGCGAGCGAGTTCGCGACCGCGAGGCCGAGATCGTCGTGGCAGTGCGCGGAGAGGGTCACGCCGGCGAGCTCCGGGCAGAGCCGCCGCACCTCGTTGAGGAAGCCGGCGTACTCCATCGGCAGCGCGAAGCCGACGGTGTCGGGAAGGTTGACGATCGTGGCGCCGGCCCGGATCGCCGTCCGGCAGACCTCCGCGACGAAGTCGGGATCCGACCTCGTCGCGTCCTCGCAGGAGAACTCGACCTCGTCCACGCGCTCGCCCGCATAGCGCACGGCCCAGTCCGCATGCTCGACGACCTCGGCCGGCTCGAGCTGCAGCTTCTTCTCCATGTGCACGGGGCTCGTGGCGAGGAAGATGTGGATGCGGGAGCGTTGTGCGTCGGCGAGCGCCTCCGCTCCGGCCTCGATGTCCTCCCTACGGGTGCGGCAGAGCGTCGCCACCGTGGCACTGCGGGCGGTGCGAGCGACGGCCCGGACTCCCTCGAAATCGCCGGGCGAGGACACCGCGAAGCCGGCCTCGATCACGTCGACTCCGAGGAGCTCGAGCTGGTTCGCGATCTCGACCTTCTCGTCCGGCTGCAGCGCGATGCCCGGCGATTGCTCGCCGTCGCGAAGCGTGGTGTCGAAGATTGCGATCCTGCGCGAACTCACTGAGATCCTCCTTGCGGCGTCCTTCTCGGGACGCACTTCGGCTGCGAACGGTGGGCGTATGCGCCTGCGGCGCGTGTTCGCGTACTCCCCCTAGAGGGGGAGAATGAGGATCGAGAGGCCGAGCACGAGCGACGCGGGGAGCGCCCGCGCGCAGATCGAACCAGAGGTCGTGCTCGTCCTCATCGCGTCACACTGTTGCTGAGCCACTTTACTTTGTCAAGTGAGTACGGCCGGCGACGGCGACTTCCTCGTCGTCTGTCCAGCCGGCCGGGGCCCAGGCGGCCACGTCCCAGGACCTGGACAGGGGGAGGTCCCGGGTCGTGGCTATTTCGGCGGGTGCGAGGCGAGACGGCGCGAGGCGACCTACCGCTTTCCGGCGCGGGATTGAGGTCGCCGGACAGGCCGACCCAAGCCACGTCCCGGGACCTGGACCGGGGGAGGTCCCGGGTCTTGGCCGTTTCGGACGTTGCGGCGCCGGCGGCTTGACCGGGGCCGTCGCGATGCGAGAGGCTCGGCGCGGGTGCCGGACAACGGTGTCATCCTCGAGGTCGAGGACGTCCAGAAGCGGTTCGGCCGGGTCGAGGCCCTGCGGGACGCGGACTTCGAGCTCCGGAACGGCGAGGTGCACGCGATCGTCGGCGACAACGGCGCCGGCAAGTCGACGCTGATCAAGATCATCTCCGGCGTCTACCAGGCCGACGCGGGCGAGCTGCGGCTCGACGGCGAGCCGATCGTCCTCCACAACCCGCGGGAGGCCCGGCAGCTCGGGATCGAGACCGTCTACCAGGATCTCGCCCTCGCGGACGACCTGGACGCCGCCGCCAACCTCTTCCTCGGGCGCGAGGAGTACCTGCCGCCGCCGCTCGGCTCGCTCGGCTTCCTCGACCGGAAGGCGATGCGGCAGCGCGCCGAGGAGGAGATGCGCCGCCTGAAGATCGGCATCAGCTCGGTCGACCAGCGCGTGGTCGAGCTCTCCGGCGGCCAGCGGCAGGCGGTCGCCGTCGCTCGGGCGATCGCCTGGGGCCGGCGGATCGTGATCATGGACGAGCCGACCGCCGCGCTCGGCGTCCGCGAGTCGGCGATGGTGCTCGAGCTGATCAAGGAGGTCCGGAACCAGGGCCTCGCGATCATCATGGTCAGCCACAACCTGCCCGAGGTCTTCGCGGTTGCCGACAGGATCACCGTCCTGCGCATCGGGCGGACGATCACGACGATGGCCACGAAGGACACCTCGCTCGAAGCGGTCGTCGGGATGATGACCGGCGCGGTCGAGGCGGCGCTCCGCGCGGAGGGGTCTTGACGCGGCCGAGGACGCCCCTCGCGCGGTGAAGCCGTTCCGGCTGCAGCCGAACCAGCCGCGGCGCTTCTATCGCGGCGGGGAGCGGATCGCAAGCTTCCGCGGCCTGCCCGTGCCCGACGACCACGTGCCGGAGGACTGGGTCGGCTCGACGACGACGGTCTCCGGCTCGGACCGCGAGGGCCTCGCCGTGCTGGCGGACGGGCGGCTGCTCCGCGATGCCGTCGCGGCCGAGGCGGAGACCTTTCTCGGCGGGGAGCACGTTCGCCGCTTCGGCCCCGATCCGCTACTCCTCGTCAAGCTGCTCGACGCGGGCGAGCCCCTTCCCGTCCACAGTCACCCCGACGACGAGTTCGCCCGCGAGCGGCTCGGCGCCCCGCGCGGCAAGACCGAGGCGTGGCTGATCCTCGAGGGCGGCGCGATCCATCTCGGCTTCCGCGACGACGTCGACGCGGAGACCGTGCTGGGATGGGTCGACAGGCAGGACGGAGACGCGATGCGGGCGGCGATGAACGAGCGCGAGGTCGCAGCGGGCGACTGCGTCTACGTGCCGGCCGGGGTCCCGCATGCGCTTGCCGAGGGCGTCTTCATGGTCGAGGCGCAGCAGCCGTCCGACCTCGGCGTGCTGCTCGAGTGGGAGCGCTACGGGCTCGATCCGGACGACGCGCACATGGGCCTCGGCTGGGAGGCCGCCCTCGACGCGGTGCGGCTGACGGCCGTCGGCGGGGACGAGCTCGACGCCTGGACGATCCGCGGTCGCGGCTCCCTCGTCCCGCCCGAGGCCGAGCCGTTCTTCCGCGCCGAGCGGGTCGGCGGCGGTGCGTCGCTGGAGCCCGCGTACTCGATCCTCGTCGTCGTCGAGGGCACGGGCCTTCTCGGCGAGCTCGAGCTGAAGCGGGGAGACACCGTGCTCGTCCCGTTCGCCGCCGGCGCCGGAGAGCTCGACGGCGACCTCGAGGCGATCCGCTGCCTGCCGCCGAGGGCGGCGTGAGCGCGACGCCGACGACCGAGCCCGACGCCGGCCGCGACCGCGGCCGCATGGCGCTCGAGGCATTCAGCCGGTCGTGGCTCTTCGTCTTCCTCCTGCTGCTGCTCGCCTTCTTCTGGCTCTCGACGCCGTCCGGGACGTTCCTCACCAGCGCCAATCTCTCGCAGATCGCGCTCAGCACGAGCGAGGTCGTCCTGCTCGCGATCGGCGAGACCTTCGTCATCGTCACGGCGGGGATCGACCTCTCGATCGGCGGCATCCTCTTCTTCGCCGCGGTGTGCGGCGGCAAGGTGATGCTCGAGCTCTCCGGGACGAACGCGCAGGTGACCGCGGGCGTCTATCCGCATGCGACGAGGGCCGTGCTCCTCGGGATCGTCGTCGCGCTGGCCGCGGGGACGTTCTGGGGCGCGATCAACGGCGCGCTGATCACGCGAATGCGGCTGCCGCCGTTCATCGTCACGCTCGGCACGTATGGGATGACGTTCGGCTTCGGCGACCTGCTCTCCGGCGGGACGTACCTCGGCGCGCCGGTGCCGACGAGCTTCTCGCACAACTTCGGCCAAGGAAAGGGACTCGGGATCTACTACCCGATCTGGCTGGCGCTCGTCGTACTGATCGTGGCCCACGTCTTCTTCCGGTACGCGCGCTTCGGCCGCTACACGTCGGCGATCGGATCGAACGACGAGGCGTCGCGCCGGGCCGGGATCGCGGTCGACCGGCACATCGTCAAGGTCTACACGCTCGCCGGCTTCCTGGCCGGGATGGCGGGCGTTCTCGACCTCGCGATCTACACGAACACGACGTCCGTCTCGCACCTGACGGACAACCTGAACGCGATCAGCGCCGTCGTCCTCGGCGGCACGAGCCTCTTCGGCGGCGTCGGGACCGTGCTCTTGTCCGCCGTCGGCGCGTTCATCCCCACCGTCCTCACGAACGGGCTCGTGATCAAGAACGTCCAGCCGTTCTGGCAGGAGGTCGCCGTCGGCGCGACGATCATCTTCGCGGTCTACCTCGACCAGTTGCGCCGTCGCCGCGGCGGCGAAGGGAGGTGAGACGACCCTAGAACTCTCTGCGGGTTCCTGTCCTCGGAAGCAAAGGAGCTCATTCGCAATGCCACGCCGCATGCTGTTCGTTCTAGCCGCGCTCACCGTCGGCCTCGCGTTCCTCGTCGCGAGCGCATCCGGCGGGGGCGCCGCACCCTCGACGCACCAGAGTGCGAAGAAGACCTACACGATCTATCTCGTCGCGGGCATCGCCTCCGACGCCTTTTACCTGACGATGAAGAAGGGCGCGCAGGCCGCCGGGAAGAAGCTCGGCGTCAAGGTCGTCTTCACGGGATCGACCGCGTCGTTCTCGCCGAATACGCAGATTCCGTTCCTGAACGGCGCGATCGCGCGTCATCCGGACGCGATCCTGATCGCACCAACCGACAAGACGGCGTTGATCGCGCCGATCCAGCGGGCGATCAGCGCGGGGATCCCCGTGATCACTGTCGACACGTTCATCGCGAAGCCGATCGCGGTCACGAACGTCTCGACCGACAACGTCGCCGGCGGCAAGGCCGCGGCCGACGCACTGGCGAAGGCGATCGGCAGCTCTGGCGACGTCGGCGCGATCAGCGTCAACCCGGGGATCAGCACGACCGACCAGCGCGCGCAGGGCTTCGCAGCCCAGCTGAAGGCCAAGTACCCGAACATCAACTACCTCGGGATCCAGTACTGCAACGACGACCAGACGAAGGCCTCCAACGAGACGTCGGCGCTCATGAACGGGCACCCGAATCTCAAGGGCATCTTCGCGATGAACGTCGTCTCGGGGAACGGCGTCACCTCGGCGGTGACCGCCGCGGGCAAGTCCGGCCAGGTGAAGCTCGTCGAGTTCGACGCGGGCCCGCCGCAGGTGCAGGCGCTCAAGGCGGGGACGATCGACGCGCTCGTCGCCCAGTATCCGTACGGCATCGGCCAGCTGGGCGTCCAGCTCGCCTACAAGTACATCACCGGCCACCGCACGGGAATCAAGAAGCACTACGGCACGGGCTCGGCGGTCGTCACGAAGGCGAACGTCAATTCCCCGGCGATCAAGAAGTACCTCTATACGCCGTAGCCATGTCTGGGGTCAGGTCTTGCATTGCAGCGTCATTGCAAGACCTGACCCCGGCCTTGGCCTTTGGGGACATTGGCTTTGGATCCGGGGAGGCGGGGCACGGGCCGTTTGCGCGGAGATTCGGCCGACTTCGGATCCGACCGCTTTCTTTCTGAAAGAAATGTGGTGACAAGCCGGATTCCGGCTTGTGTCCGTCCGCCGGGCGCGCTAAGGTCTCGGCATGGCCTGGGGCGCGACGAAGGCGTTTTCGCTTATTACCGTCGTCGCGCGCAAGCTCGCGCGCTAGTCGGCGGCTTCGTCCTCACCGCCCTCGCCGACTAGCTCCCATATCCCGGGCGGACTCTCCTCTTCGACCGAAAGGTATGCAGGTGCCGCGTCAGTCGACGCTCCATCCCGAGGTCGGCGAACGCGATGCCTGCGGTATCGGTTTCGTCGCCCGGCTCTCCGGACAGCCATCGCGCTCAGTCCTCGACTCCCTCCTCGAGGCTCTTCGCCGCGTGCGTCACCGGGGAGCCGTGGCGGCGGATCACCGCTCCGGCGACGGCGCGGGACTGTTACTCCCAATCCCTCCCGCGCTGCTGCCGGAGTCGGGCCTCGGGCTCGCGATGGTCTTCCTCCGCGGCGCCGAAGGCCGGCGGGCGGTCGAGGACTCCTGCGCCGCCGAGGGGATCGCGGTCCGCCGCTGGCGGGCGGTCCCCGTCGACCCGGAGGCGCTCGGCCCGGGCGCACGTGCGTCCGCGCCGCAGATCGTCCAGGCAGTGCTCGAGCCGCCGGCGGGCGGTGACGAGGAGCGCGCGGCCTTCCTCGCCCGCAAGCGGCTCGACGGCTGCGACGACGTCTATGTCGCGTCGCTCTCCTTCCGCACGATCGTCTACAAGGCGCTCTGCGCCGCCGACCAGCTCGACCTCTTCTATGCCGACCTGCGAGACCCGGCGCTAGAGGTCCCGTTCGGGATCTTCCACCAGCGCTTCTCGACGAACACCGAGCCCTCGTGGGAGCGCGCGCAGCCGTTTCGCCTGCTCTGCCACAACGGCGAGATCAACGCGATCCGCGGCAACGTCAACTGGATGCGGGCGCGCGCCGCCACATTCGGCTGGGACGAGCAGCTGGGCAGCGCGCTGCTCGACGAGACGAGCTCGGACTCCGGGATGCTCGACAACGCGCTCGAGCTGCTCGTGCGCGGCGGCCGCGACATCCGGCACGCGCTGACGATGCTCGTGCCGCCGGCCTGGGCGAACGATCCCGAGGTGATCGGGGAGATCCGCGACTTCCACCGCTTCCACGCCAGCCTCGTCGAGCCGTGGGACGGACCCGCCGGGCTCGTCTTCACCGACGGCCGCGCCGTCGGTGCCGCGCTCGACCGCAACGGTCTCCGCCCTCTGCGCTGGATGGTCGGCGGCGACCTCGTCTGCTGCGCGTCGGAAGTCGGCGTCTTCGACTTCCCCGCCGGCGAGAAGGTCAGGCGCGGCAAGCTCGGCCCAGGCGAGATGATCGTCGTCGACCCCGAGCACGGGCTCCAGCATGATCTCGGGATCAAGTCAGAGCTGGCCGCCGCGCAGCCGTACGGTCAGTGGCTCGCCGACTGGCGGAAGCAGGGGACGACGGGCGTTCCGGCGGCTCCGCCCGAAGAGGAGCTCGCCCCGCGCCACGTGCTCTTCGGATACACGCGCGAGGAGCTCTCGCTGATCGTCCGGCCGTCGGCGTCCCATGCGCACGAACCGACGTCGTCGATGGGCGACGACTCGGCACTGCCTCCGCTCGCGGGCCGCGCGCGGCCGCTGTACGGCTACTTCCGCCAGCGCTTCGCGCAGGTGACGAACCCGGCCATCGACCACATCCGCGAGCGCTTCGTCATGTCGCTCGGGACGCTGCTCGGAGCGCGGGCGCCGCTGCTCGTCGAGACGCCCGAGGCCGGTGCCGGAATCGAACTGGAGAGCTTCTTCCTCTTCCCCTCGGCGCTCGACGAGCTCGCAGTCGTCCGGCTCGACGCGAGCTTCGATCCCGACGAGGGACTCGTTGCGGCGTGCGCGAGGCTCGGCGACGCGGCGGAGGTCGCGGTGCGCGAGGGACACGGGATGCTCCTCCTCTCGGACGCGGACGCCACGACCTCGCGGCCGCCGGTACCGATGCTGCTCGCGACGTCGACGGTGCACCATCGCCTGGTCGCGGCCGGGCTGCGCACGCTCGCGACACTCGTCGTCGAAAGCGACGAGCCGCGCGAGGTGCACCACTTCGCGTGCCTGCTCGGGTTCGGCGCCGAGGCGATCTGCCCGCGGCTCGCGCTCCAGACGGTCGCGTCGCTCGCCGAGGCCGACCGGATCGGCGGCGACCGTCCGTCGCCCGCCGAGGCGCAGCTCCGGTTCCGCCAGTCGATCGAGGACGGCGTCCTCAAGGTGATGTCGAAGATGGGCATCTCCGAGGTCGCGAGCTACTGCGGCGCGCAGATCTTCGAGGCGATCGGACTCGACCACGAGCTCGTCGCCACGTCGTTCCCGGGGACGCCCTCCTCCGCCGGAGGGATCGGTCTCGCCGAGCTCGAGGCGGAGATCCTCGGCCGCACCGAGGCCGCGACTGCGAAGCGTCCGCGGCTCGAGAACCCCGGCTACGTGAAGTTCCGCAAGGGCGGCGAGCCGCACGAGACGAACCCGGACGTGCTCGAGGCGCTGCAGGCCGCGGTGCAGACCGCGGACATGGCCGCCGCGCACGCGCTCCGGAAGGCCGTGGCGCGCGACGGCTGGGACGATTACACGAAGTTCGCGGAGCTCGTCAACGGGCGCGAGCCGATGGAGTTCCGCGACCTGCTCGAGCTCCGTCCGGCGGCGCAGCCCGTCGCGCTCGCCGAGGTCGAGCCGGCCGAGGAGATCGTGAAGCGCTTCTCGAGTGGGGGCATGTCGCACGGTTCGCTCTCCGCCGAGGCGCACGAGACGATCGCGACGGCGTTCAACAACCTCGGCGCGCGCTCCAACTGCGGCGAGGGCGGCGAGGATCCGGCGCGTTTCCGCACGATCAAGAACTCGCGCATCAAGCAGATCGCGTCCGGGCGCTTCGGCGTCACCGCCGAGTACGCGGCGTTCGCGTCGGAGCTCCAGATCAAGATCGCGCAGGGCTCGAAGCCCGGCGAGGGCGGCCAGCTGCCCGGCCACAAGGTGACGCGCGAGATCGCGCGCCTGCGGCACACGCAGCCGGGGGTCGCGCTGATCTCGCCGCCGCCGCACCACGACATCTACTCGATCGAGGATCTCGCGCAGCTGATCTTCGACCTGAAGCAGGTCAACCCCGCTGCGGACGTCTCCGTGAAGCTCGTCTCCGAGGCGGGCGTCGGCCTCGTCGCGGCGGGGGTCGTCAAGGCGCTCGCCGACGTCGTGCACATCGCCGGCTGCGACGGCGGCACGGGCGCGAGCCCGCTCTCGTCGATCAAGAACGCGGGCGCGCCGTGGGAGCTCGGGCTTGTCGACACGCAGCGCTCGCTCGTCGAGAACGGGCTGCGCGGCCGTGTTCGCATCCGCGTCGACGGCGGCATCAAGACGGGACGCGACGTCGTCGTCGCCGCGCTGCTCGGCGCCGACGAGGTCAGCTTCGGCACCGCGCTGCTGCTCGCCGAGGGTTGCCTGATGGTGCGCACGTGCCACGTCGACACGTGTCCGGTCGGGATCGCGACGCAGCGGCCCGAGCTGCGGGAGCTGTTCGCCGCGACGCCGGAGATGGTGGAGAACTACCTGTTGCTCGTCGCGGAAGAGGCGCGACGGCATCTCGCCGCGCTGGGGCTGCGCAGCTTCGAGGAGGCCGTCGGCCGCAGCGACCTGCTCGGCCGCCGCTCGGTCGAGGGCCGCGCGGCGTTTTTCGAGCTTGACGAGCTGCTCGTCCGGCCCGAAGGCGACGTGCTCCGCTTCGAGGGTGCCGAGAAGCCGGTTCCCTCCGGTGGCGAGCTCGGCGTGCAGGTGGCCGCCGACCGGCGCCACCGCGAGCCCACATACCGGATCCGCAACAGCGACCGCGCCGTCGGCGCCCGCCTCGGCGGCGAGCTGTCGAAGGCCGCGAAGCGGCCGCGCGCCGAGAAGCGGTTCCACTTCGAAGGAGAGGCCGGCCAGAGCTTCGGCGCGTTCCTCCCGGACGGCGTCGAGTTCGTGCTCGACGGCGAGGCAAACGATTACGTCGGCAAGAGCCTCAGCGGCGGCCGGATCGTGATCCGTCCGCCCGCAGACGACGCGGGCGATCCATGCCTTGCCGGCAACACTGTCCTGTACGGCGCCACCGCGGGCGAGCTCTTCTGCGCCGGCTCGGTCGGCGAGCGGTTCGCCGTGCGCAACTCCGGCGCCGTTGCCGTCGTCGAGGGCGTCGGATCGAACGCGTGCGAGTACATGACGAACGGCACCGTCGTTCTGCTCGGCGGCTTCGGCCGCAACGTCGGCGCCGGCATGACCGGCGGCGAGGCGTTCGTCCACGATCCCGAGATGCGACTTCCGATTCGGCTGAACGGGCAGCTCGTGCAGGCCGAGCGGCTCGACGCGACCGGCAGCTCGCGGCTGCGGGCGCTGCTGGAGCGGCACCTCGAGCTCACCGGCTCGCCGCGGGTCGCGGAGCTCGTGGCCGATTGGCCGCGCGCCGCCGAGGACTTCTGGCTCGTGACCCCGCGTCCCGAGGTCGGCCGCATCGAAGCCGAGGCGGAGGGGACGGAGCACGACGAGGCCGACGAAGCGGTCGCCGGTTGACATCCGCCGGAGCGGGATAGAGTTAGTCCTGTATGGCAATCCAGATTCCGGCGGCCACCGACGAGAAGCGGGACGCGGTGGCGCTCTCTGCGGAGATCGTTGGCGCGAAGTGGACGGCGCTCCTGATCTACGACCTCGCGAGCGGCACGCGCCGGTTCCGCGAGCTCGAGCACTCGCTCGCGGGAATCAGCAGCCGCACGCTCGCCGAGCGGCTGCGCGCACTCGAGCGCGAGGGAGTCGTCCCCCGGCACAGCTACCCGGAGTCGCCGCCGCGCGTCGAGTACGGGCTGACGGCGAAGGGTCGCGATCTGCTGCCGATCATCGACGCGATGACCGACTTCGGTCAGGCGTGGCTCGTCGCTAGCTGATCACTTCTGTTGCTCGATCCAGGAGAAGATCGGGCGGGTGTGACTGATGACCGTGCCGTCGGGCAACTTCACCGTCGGCAGCTTCTTCGTTCCGGTCGCCTTGCGCAGCTCCTCACGCGAGCCCTTGCGCAGGAAGGGGATCGGGCTTCCGTGCGCCGCTATGACCTTGTCGTACTCAATGCCGGCGGCGCGAAGCGCCTCCTGCACGCGGCGACAAGGATGAAACGGCGGACCGCCGTCGTCGCCGTGGCAGACGTAGAGCGTGGGCTTCTCGGCCATCGCGTCAGGAGATCCCGAGCGAGTCCAGCACGGCATTGACGTCCGCCGGGATCTGCTCGCGCACGACCTCGACCTCGTAGCCGTAGGGCTTCAGGCCGCTGCCGGTCACGACGAGGACGACGCGCTCCCCGGGAGCGATCGCGCCGCCCCGGACGAGCTCGAGCAGCGCGCCGACCGCGACGCCGCCGGCGGAATCCGGGAACACGCCGGTCGTCTCCGCGAGGAATCGCGTATGTGCGGCGATCTCGTTCTCGGCAATGGCCTGGATGGAGCCGCCGGACATGCGTGCGGCGCCGACGGCGAGCTCGCCGTAGACCGGATCGCCGATCGCGAGCGACCGCACTTCCGTGTCGGGACGGATCTTCGAGAGCGGCCGGTCGTCGGCCCACGCGGCGGCGATCGGCGGCGCGCCGCCGGCCTGCGCGCCGTAGAGGCGCGGGCGCGGGCCCTCGGCGGCGCCGATGGTCGTCGCCTCGTCGAACCCCTGCGCGAGCTTCGCGAACAGCGTCCCCGACGCGACGGGAGCGACGACGGCGTCGGGCAGCCGCCGGTCGAGCTGCTCCGCGATCTCGTACGCGATCGTCTTCGCTCCCTCGGATGCGAGCGCGTGCAGGTTGCCGCCGACGAAGCCCCACGGGAAGAGATCCTGGAGCTGCCGCTCGAGCGCGCGGCAGTCGTCGAAAGTGCCGCCGACGCCGAAGACGCGTGCCCCGTAGGCAGACACCGGTCCGACGTCGTCGCCCGGGCACAGGACGACCGCCTCGAGCCCCGCGGCCGCGCAGCGCGCGGCGACCGCCTCGGCGAGGTTGCCGGTCGACGCGCAGCAGACGGTCTGGAAGCCGAAGGCCTCCGCCGCCGCGACCGCGCTCGCAGCCATCCGGTCCTTGAACGAGTGCGTCGGATTTGCGTCCTCCAGCTTCAGCAGGAGCTCGATCCCGAGCGCGTCCGAGAGCCGCGGCGCCGCGATCAGCGGCGTCATCCCCGGCGTCGCGTCATCCGCGGCGACATGCGGGAGCAGATCGCCGTAGCGCCACATCGACCGCGGTGCATCGGCCCGGACGAACGTCGCGCCGGCGAGGTCGTAGTCGACGTCGAGGGGACCCTGGCACGAGGGGCAGGCCGACAGCGCGGCCAGCGGCTGCGTCCGCTCGCACACGCGGCAGCGGAGGACGGAGTTCCTCATCGTCCCATCATCCCGTATTGCGCAGCGCCGACGCGATGCCCGCGATCGACCGCATCAGCGGCAGCCGCGCGTCGTCGTCGCCCGCGCGGAACCGGCGCAGCAGCTCGACCTGGATCGCGTTCATCGGGTCGACGTACGGGTTGCGCAGCTGCACCGAGCGGCGGATGACCGGTTGCCGCCCGAGCAGCTCGTGGATCTCCAGCGTCTCCAGCACAGCGTGCAGCACGCGCTCGTGCTCGGCCGCGATCTCGCCGAAGAGCCGCTCCGGCTCGAGCTTCGCCGGAACGAGCTCGAGGTACTGGCGCGCGATCTCGAGACTCGACTTCGCGAGCGTCATCTCGAGATTGTCGACGATCACGCGGAAGAAGGGCAGCCGGGCGTACATCGTGCGGAGCAGCTCCGTGTCGGCGCGGCCGAACGCCGCGCCGCAGCCGTACCACGCGGGTAACAGCGTCCTGTTCTGCGTCCAGGCGAAGACCCACGGAATCGCGCGCAGCGAGACGAGGTAGTCGTCGCGCTGCGGCCGCCGCGTCGGGCGCGAGCCGATCTCGAGCAGCGCGAGCTCGTCGACCGGCGTGAACGCGCGGAAGAAGTCCACGAACACCTCGTCTTCCCAGACGAGGCCGCGGTAGCGCCGCTCCGACCGGGCGGCGAGCTCGTCGAGAGCGGCCCGCTCCTCGGCCGACGGCGGCCGCGAGGAGATCCTCGGGAACGCGGCGAGCACGGTGCCTGCGAGCGCGGCCTCGAGATTCCGGTACGCGAGGTCCGGCAGGCCGTACTTGAAGGAGATCGTCTCGCCCTGCTCGGTCAGCTTCAGGCGGCCGGGTGGATGGCCCGCGGGCTGTGCGAGGATCGACGCGTACGTCGGCCCGCCGCCGCGGCCCGCGCTGCCGCCGCGGCCGTGGAAGATCGTCAGCTCGACGTCCGCATCGCGTGCGACCTCGACGAGCCGCTCCTGCGCCCGGTAGATCGCCCACTGCGCGGCGAGGTAGCCGCCGTCCTTGCCGGAGTCGGAGTAGCCGACCATGACCTCGAGGCGCCGGCCCCGCCGCTCGACGTTCCGCGCGTAGCCGGGATCCGCGAGCATGCGGCGAACCGTCGCCGGCGCGCGCTCGAGGTCGGCGATCGTCTCGAACAGCGGCACAACGGAGAGCGGCTCGTCGGTCAGCGCGAGCACGGCGAGCACGTCCTCCTCCGACTCGGTCCCGGAGACGATCACTGTGTCGAGCGACTCCTCGCCGAAGCGGCGCCGCGCCTCGCCGGCCGCTCCCAGCGCCTCACGCGCACGCTCGGTGGGGTCGCGGAGCTCGCGCGCGTGCAGCCGGATGTCGAGCTTCGCGAGGTGGAAGCGGAAGAGCTCAATGCGCCGGCGGAGCTCGGCGAGCCGTCCGCGCGCGATCCGTGTGCCGCGATTCTCCTCGAGGCTCCGGGCCATCACGTCGAGGTCGTCGAGCAGTGCGTTCGCGTTCGCGTAGCCCCTGTTGCCGAGCCGCCACCAGACGAACGAGAGCTTGCGCCGGTACGGCTCGAGCTCGTTCTGCGAGCCGATCGCGGCGGCGTAGTCGGGGAGCTCGCGCTCATCGCGCGCGAGCGACTCCTCGAGCTCGCGCGAGATCGGCACGAGTGACCGGTGCATCGAAAGTGCGACCGCGAGCTCGCGTACGTCGCTGCGGTAGCGCTCGAGCGCGAGCTCCCCCGCACGTGCGAGCGCCTCGAGGATCGTCTCCGGACCGGCGTTTGGGTTCCCGTCCATGTCGCCGCCGATCCAGCTGCCGAACGCGAACGGCGGCGGCGCGTCTGGGACGTGCTCGCGATACGCGGCGAGCAGCCGCTCGCCGGCGTCGATCAGGCTGTGCTCGAAGAACCAGAGTCCGTGCCGGATCTCGTCGACGACGCGCGGCCGTCCGTGGCGCACCTCGTCGGTCTGCCAGAGGATCGTGATCTGCTCGGCAAGCGACTCCTCGACGTGCGCGCGCTCCGGGGTCGTCAAGGTCGGGTCGTCGAGCCGGGCGATCAGGTCGGTGATGCGGACGTGTGCGACGAGGATCGTCCGGCGGGTCGCCTCGGTCGGGTGCGCGGTGAGCACGAGCTCGAGCGAGATGTGCTCCGGCCTGCGGCCGCCGATGCGCTCGAACGCTTCGGCGAGCGACTCGCGCGGCGCGCGATCCTCGTCCGCGTATTGGCGGCGGCGCCGTAGCCGGTGGTGCTGCTCGGCGATGTTCGCGAGCTGGAAGTACAGGGCGAATGCGCGGAGCACCTTGACCTGCTGCTCCGGCGCCACCGCGCGGACGGCCTCGCGAACGCGCTCGACCTCGCCCGTACGGCGCGCGTCGCGGGCGAGCTTTCGGATGTGCTCCTCGGTCGCGAGCAGCTCCTCGCCTTCCTGCTCGACGAGCACCCGGCCGAGCAGGTCGCCCAGCAGTCGCACATCTCGCCGCAGAGGCTGGTCGGCACTCACGTCCCCGGCCGCCTTTCGCTCGCGCGCCGCGGAGCGGCGCTCCGCGAAAGGCTGCCACCGCTGCCGGCACGATGCTCTCCGGGCCCGTACTCAGACGTACTGTGCCCTCCGGCCTCGCACCGGCAGCGGCGACCCGGGAACGTGAGCAAGCTCACGTTCGGAGCGTAAGCGTGCCGTCGAGCAGCGCGCGGCCGACGACGGCGCCCTCGACGCCGATCGCCGCCAGCTCGTCGAGATCGGCCTCGGAGCGGATCCCGCCCGCGGCGAGCACCGGTGCGCGCGCTCGCTCGCGGATGCGCGCGAGCAGATCGAGATCAGGACCGCCGAGCGTCCCGTCGCGGTCGACCGCGGTGCAGAGGACGCGTGTCACGCCTGCCGCCGCGCAGCGCGTCGCCGCCTCCTCCGGACCCACGCCGCTCGACCGCCGCCAGCCGGCGACGGCGACCTCGCCGTCGCGAACGTCGATCGCGACGACCAGCCGGTCGCCGAGGGCGTCGACGAACTCGTCGAGCGCGGCCCAGGCCGCGGTCCCGACGACCACGCGCGCAGCGCCGGCCTCGAGCAGGGACTCTGCGTCGCCGACCGACCGGATTCCGCCGGACGCCTGCAACGGCACGCCGTCGGCCGCGGCGACCGCACGCGCGACGAGCTCCGGGCGGACGCGCCCCGAGCGGGCGCCGTCGAGATCCACGAGGTGCACCATCGCCGGGCGCTCGGCTGCGAAACGCTCGACGAGCTCCAGCGGACTCCCCGCTCGCACCGAGACGCGGTCGTAGTCGCCCTGCTCCAGGCGCACGGCTTCCGTCCCGAGGACGTCCACTGCTGGGATGATGAGTAGATCACTACGTGTTAACACGTTAACATGCTAACATGCTGGCACGATGACAGAGGAGCCCCGACATCCATGGCTGACGAGCGAGATCGAGCAGCTCTGCGAAGCGATGCGGTCGATGCGCTCGGTGGACGAGCTGGAGCGCTTCCTGCGGGACCTCTGCACGGTCGGGGAACTCGAGACGCTGGCGCACCGCTGGCAGGTGGCGCAGTACCTGGACGAGGGCGACTCGTATCAGGAGGTGGCGCAGAAGACGGGCGCCTCGACGACGACGGTGACGCGCGTCGCGCAGTGGCTGAAGCGCGGCGAGGGCGGCTACCGGCTGGCGCTCGACAGGCTGCACCGGCGGCGCCCTTCGAAGAGCCGCTGAAGATCGCGATCCCCGCGAAAGGCCGTCTCCGCGAGCCCGCAGTCGGCCTGCTCCACGACGCCGGCCTCGGCCCAGAGGAGCCGGGGGAGCGGGCGCTCGCGTTCCCGTGCCGCAACGCGCCGGTCGAGGTGCTGCTCGTACGCGCCGCGGACATCCCCGAGTACGTCCAGGACGGCGTCGTCGACTGCGGGATCACCGGCGCCGATCTCGTCCTCGAGCGCGGCGCCCGCGTAAGCGAGCTGCTGCGGCTCGGCTTCGGCGCGTGCACGCTCGAGGCTGCGGTGCTCGCCGAGTCCGATGCGTCGGACGTCGACGACCTGCGCGGTCGCCGCGTCGCGACGGCGTATCCGCGGCTCGCACGCGCGATGCTCGGCGAGCGTGGCGTCGACGTCGACTTCGTCGACGTGACCGGATCAGTGGAGATCGCGCCCCGCCTCGGTCTCTGTGAAGCGATCGTCGACCTCGTCTCGAGCGGCAACACGCTGCGAACGAACGGGCTGCGCTCCCTGGGAGTCCTCTTCTCCTCGGAAGCGGTGCTGATCGCGGGCGAGGACCCGGACGCGGCGGCGCTGAGGCTCGCGCCCGTCCTCCGCAGCGTCGTCGACGCAAGGGCGATGCGGTACCTGATGCTGAACGCTCCTGAGTCCGCGGTCGAGGAGATCGCGGAGATCGTGCCGGGCTCGCGCGCGCCGACGATCGTGCCGCTCGCCGAGCAGGGGATGGTGGCGGTGCACGCGCTCGTCCCGGCCGCCGACGTCTGGCACCTGTTGCCGCGACTCGAGGAGGCCGGCGCGTCGTCGATCCTGCTCGTCCCGGTGGAGCGGCTGCTCGCATGAGCTTGCTCACGTTCCCGGGGCGTCGCTGCCGGTGCGAGGCCGGAGGGCACAGTACGAACGAGTACGGGCCCGGAGAGCATCGTGCCGGCAGCGGTGTCAGCCTTTCGCGGAGCGCCGCTCCGCGGCGCGGGAGCGAAAGGCGGCCGGGGGCGTGAGCGACGTCGGGCGGATCGTCGACGACGTGCGCGAACGCGGCGACGACGCACTGCGCGAGTGGGCCGAGCGGCTCGACGGCGCGGCGCCGGCGCGCGCTCGGCCCGCCGGCCACCCGCCGGCCGACGCGCTGCTCCAGCTCGCAAACCGCGTCCGCGCCTGGCACGCGCTGCAGCGTCCGCCGGACGCCCGGCTCGAGACTGCGCCCGGGGTTCACCTCGAGCGCCGCTGGGTGCCGCTCGCCTCCGTCGGGATCTACGTCCCGCGCGGCCTCGTGTCGACGCTCGTCATGTGCGCCGTTCCGGCGCAGGTCGCGGGGGTCGAGCGGATCGCCGTCGCGACCCCGCCGGCGGGCGCGCCGCTGATCGCCGCGGCGGCGAAGCTGCTCGGCATCGACGAGGTCTGGGCGATCGGCGGCCCACAGGCGATTGCGGCGCTCGCGTACGGCACGCAGACGATCCCGCGCGTCGACAAGGTCGTCGGCCCGGGCAACGCCTACGTGAACGAGGCGAAGCTGCTCGTCGCACGCGACGTCGCGATCGACCTTCCGGCCGGTCCGTCCGAGGTCGTCGTGGTCGTCGGCCGCGGCGCCGATCCCGCGATCGTCGACCTCGAGCTTGCGGCGCAGGGGGAGCACGGTCCGGATGCCGTGTGCCGCGTCGTCGACGTGGACGGCGATCTGGAGCGCGCGTTGCGCGAGATCGAAGCCCTCGCGCCGGAGCACGTCGTGCTGCTCGGCGACGCGGTGGCGCTCGCGGAGGAGATCCGGAATGCCGGGGCGGTCTTCGTCGGCGCCGACTCGCCTGTCGCTGCAGGCGACTACGCGACCGGCGGCAATCACGTCCTGCCGACCGGCGGCTGGGCTCGCGCGGTCGGCGGGATCGGGCTCGAGACGTTCCTCAAGCCGGTGACGGTCCAGCGCTTGACACGGGACGGGCTGGAACGGCTGCGCCCCGTGGTGGAGGCGCTCGCCGCGGCCGAAGGAATGCCCGCGCACGCGGCGGCGGTGCAGCGATGAGGCCGCTTGCGCCCGAGTTCGCCGGGTACCGGTGGGCGCCGTCGACGGAGCAGCTCGCGCGCGAGGCCGGCCTGCACCCGGTCGAGATCGTCCGCTTCGACGGGAACGTACCTGCGCTGCCGCTGCCGTCGTCGCGGCCGGGCGCGCTCGCGTCCGTGCTCGCGCGAGTGAACGAGTACCCGCACGGCGGCTACACCGAGCTGGTCCCCGCGATCGCCCGCTACGCCGGCGTCGGGCCGGCGAACGTCGTGCTCGGCGCGGGCGCCGACGACCTGATCCTGCTCTGCGCGCGCGCGTTCGCCGGGCCGGGCGACACGGTCGCGATCGCCGACGAGCCGACGTACTCGCTCTTCCGCGTCGCCGTCGAGCTCGCGGGCGCAACCGTCGCCCACGACGATCCCGCCTTCACGTTCTGCTGCCGCCCCAACAATCCGACCGGAGCGCTCGACCCGTTGCCGGCGGCGCGGCCGCTCGTCGTCGACGAGGCCTACTTCGAGTACGCGGGCGAGACCGCCGTCGACCGGATCGAAGACGGCATCGTCGTGCTGCGCACGTTCTCGAAGGCGTTCGGCCTCGCCGGCGCACGCGTCGGCTACGCCCTCGCGGATGCCGAGACCGCGGCCGAGCTGAACCGCCGCCAGGCGCCTGCGCCGGTCTCGACGCTCTCCGCCGCGCTCGCGGTCGCCGCGCTCGCCGAGCCGCCGGACGTCGGCCCGCAGGTCGCGGAGCGTGAGCGGCTCGCGGCGGCGCTGCGCGAGCTCGGCCTCGACCCGCTGCCGTCGCGCGCGAACTTCGTCTTCGTTCCGACCGCCGACGGGGACGCGCTCGCGGCGGCGCTGCTCCGCGACGGCCTCGTCGTCCGGAGCCTCGCGCGCGGGATCCGGATCAGCGTCCGCGACCGCGAGGATGACGACCTGCTCCTCGAGCGTCTCGCCCGCGCGCTCGACCGGCCGAGTCCAGGGAACGGTCCAGGGAGACGGGCGCGGCACGTTCGCGCGACCGCGGAGACGCGGCTCGCCGTGCGGCTCGGCCTCGACGGCGCCGGCCTCGTCCGTGTCGCCACCGGCGCGGGGCTGTACGACCATCTGCTCGAGCAGCTCGCATTCCACGGCGGGCTCGATCTCGTGCTGGAGGGCGCGGGCGACCTCGAGACGGGGCCGCACCACACGGCGGAGGACGCGGTCCTCGCTCTGGGCGAGGCGCTGGACCGCGCACTCGGTGAGCGGCGCGGAATCGCGCGCTACGGGAACGCCGTCGTCCCGATGGACGACGCGCTCGCCCGCGCCGCGGTCGATCTCGGCGGCCGTCCGTGGGCCGAGATCGAGCTCTCACCCGATCCCGGAATGGCGACGCACATGCTCGGCTCGCTCGCGCAGGCCGGACGACTGGCGATCCACGTCGAAGCGCACGGGCGCGACGAGCACCACACGGCCGAGGCGGCCTTCAAGGCGGTCGGCCGCGCGTTGCGCGAGGCACTTGCACCCGGCGCGGTCGGCATCCCGTCGACCAAGGGGCGCCTGTGAAAACGGTTGCAGTAACCGATTACGGCGCCGGCAATCTGCGCTCGGTGCTGCTCGCGTTCGAGCGGCTCGGCGCCCGTGCGTTCGCGACCGACGATCCGGCTGCTATTGCCGGCGCCGACCTCGCCGTCCTGCCGGGAGTGGGCTCCGCGCGCACGGCGATGAAAGCGCTTACAGAAAGCGGTCTCAGTGACGCACTCCAAGTGCGGCGCGGCCGGACCCTCGGCATCTGCCTCGGCCTCCAGCTCGCGCTCGAGGAGAGCGAGGAGGACGGCGGCGTGCCGGGGCTCGGCCTCGTCCCCGGTCGCGCGGTCCGGCTCGACGGCGAGCGAGTGCCCCGGATCGGCTGGGCGCCGCTCGAGCCGTCCGGCACGGCCTACTACTTCGCGCATTCGTACGCCGCAGTCACGCCGGCGGCCGTCGCGACGTCCGAGGGGATCGTCGCGGAGGTCGAGTGGGGCGGCTTCACCGGCGTCCAGTTCCACCCCGAGAAGAGCGGCTCCGCGGGCGCCGCGTGGCTGAAGCGATGCCTCTCCCGCGTCTGATCCCGTGCCTCGACATCGCCCGCGGGCGGGTCGTCAAGGGCGTGCACTTTGTCGGTCTCCGCGACATGGGCGATCCCGTCGAGCTCGCGGCGATCTACTCGGACGCTGGTGCCGACGAGCTCGTGTTCCTCGACATCACGGCGACGCTCGAGCAGCGCGGGACGCTCGTCGAGCTGGTGCGACGCGTCGCGGAGCGGATCGCGATCCCGTTCACCGTCGGCGGCGGCGTGCGCTCGGTCGACGAAGCAGCGGCGCTGCTCGCGGCGGGAGCGGACAAGGTCAGCGTGAACAGCGCGGCGCTCGAGCGCCCCGAGCTGCTGACCGAGCTGGCCGCGCTGCTCGGCTCGCAGGCCGTCGTGATCGCCATCGATGCGACCGAGGGGATCGTCCGCTCGCGCGCCGGCACGAGCGACACCGGGCGGCGGGCAGTCGAGTGGGCGAAGGAGGCGGTCGAGCGCGGAGCGGGGGAGATCCTGCTCACGTCGATCGATGCGGACGGGACGCGCTCCGGCTACGACCTCGAGCTGACTGCCGCGGTCGCCGAGGCGGTAACGGTTCCTGTCATCGCTTCCGGCGGGGCCGGAGGCGCCGCGCATGTCGCGGCCGCGCTCGAAGTCGCACAGGCGGCGCTGCTCGCCTCGATCGTTCACGAGAACCCGGCCGGACTTGCCGCGTTGCGCGCCGAGCTCCGCGCCCTCGACGTGCCTCTCCGCGATGCCGCCTGAACTGCGCGCCGCGATCGTCCAGGACGCCGCGACGAGCGACGTGCTCATGCTCGCGTGGATGGACGATGAAGCTCTGCGCCTGACGCGCGAGACAGGCGAGGCGCACTTCTTCAGCCGCTCGCGGCAGCAGCTGTGGCGCAAGGGCGAGACGTCCGGGAACACGCTCGCGGTGGAGGAGCTGCGCGACGACTGCGACGGCGACGCGATCCTGCTGCGTGTGCGGCCGGCGGGCCCCGCGTGCCACACCGGCTCGGAGTCGTGCTTCGCGCCCTGGCTCTGGCGTGTCGTCGCCGAGCGGGCGGCCGCGCGACCGGAGGGCTCGTACGTCGCGGGCATGCTCGACAAGGGCGTCGCGGCCTGCGCGCAGAAGGTCGGCGAGGAAGGCGTCGAGGCTGCGCTCGCGGGCGCCTCCGAGGACGACACCCGGCTCGTCGCGGAGCTCGCGGACCTCTGGTTCCACAGCTACGTGCTGCTCGCGGCGCGCGGGCTCGATCCCGCTGCGGTCGAGCGCGAGCTGAAGCGGCGTCACCGGTGAAGCGGGAGCTCGCGTTCGCGGAGGAGCTCGCCCGCGCCGGCGGCGAGATCGCGATCGCGCGCTTCGGCAACCCCGGCGAGCCGCGTCGCAAGCACGACGGCTCGTGGGTGACCGACGTCGACGAGCACGTCGAGCGTGAGCTGCGCGCGCGGATCGCCGAGGCCTATCCGGACCACGCGATCCTCGGCGAGGAGGAGGGCCTGATCGGCCCGGACGACGCGCCCCAGTGGGTGATCGATCCGATCGACGGCACGAACAACTTCCTTGCGGGCATCCCGATCTGGGGGACGCTCGTCGCGCTGCGCGTCGACGGCGAGTCGGTCGTCGGCGCCGCCTGCGCGCCGGCGCTCGGCGAGCTCTACAGCGGCGCGCGCAGCGAGGGCGCGCGGCTGAACGGCGCGCCGATCGCCGTCGATCCGGTCGAGCGGCTCGAGGACGCGACGGTCGTGCTCGGCGGTCTCCATCACTTCGTCGAACGCGGTCTCGGCGACTTCGTCACGGAACTCGCCGCGCGCACGAGCCGCGACCGCGGTCTCGGCGACTTCTGGGGCCACACGCTCGTCGCGCGCGGCGCGGCGCACGTAATGGTCGAGGCGGCGCGCCTCTCGCTGTGGGACATCGCGGCGCTCGAGCCGATCGTCGCGGAGGCCGGCGGGCGGCTGACGGACCTCGACGGCGAGCCGTGGTCGCCCGGCAGCCCGTGTCTGACGAGCTGCGGGCCGATCCACGACGCGGTCGTGGAGCTCGCCCGGGACGCTTGACACGTCCGCCACAGGGAAGTACGTTCTCCCGAACAGTGTTCGGTAATGCCGAATCACGGTCTGGAAGGACGTACACCGCGGCCTTCCGGTAAGCGGGCTACAGGAGGTTCCGATGGAGGAGCACTCAGCAGCGCAGCGCTCTCTCGCCGAGGTGATCGGCACTGCGTTGCTCGTCTATGTCGGCGCCGGCTCCGTTCCGGCGATCCTGCTACTCGAGAACGGCTCGAAGGCGCCGTTCTCCGGTGGCGACCTGGGGATGATCGCGTTCGCGTTCGGGCTGATCGTGACCGCGATGATCTACACGGTCGGTAAGGTCTCGGGCTGTCACATCAATCCCGCGGTCACGTTCGCCCTCGCGGCGACGAAGCGGTTCCCGTGGAGGGAAGTGCCGCTGTACTGGGGCAGCCAGCTCGTCGGCGCGACGCTCGGGGCGTTCGCGATCTGGGCGACGTTCGCCGGCCGCGGCACCGCGCTCGGCTACGGCTTCGGCGTCGTCAACTTCGACCATGGAACCGTGAGCTGGGGCTCGGCGTTCTTCGCCGAGGCCATCGGCACGGCCATCCTGATGATCACCGTGCTCGGCATCGTCGACTCGCGCTCGCCGCAGGGCTGGGCGGGTCTCGTGATCGGCCTCGCGGTCGTCGCGATCATCATCACCGTCGGGCCGCTCACGAATGCGGCGATCAATCCGGCGCGCGCGTTCGGTCCGCTGTTCG
Source organism: Actinomycetota bacterium (assembly GCA_005884575.1). Lineage (GTDB taxonomy): Bacteria > Actinomycetota > Thermoleophilia > Gaiellales > Gaiellaceae > AC-16. The sequence goes on along the minus strand of VAWW01000013.1, from coordinate 139,456 downwards.
TGCAGTCGATCGACGGCTCGCACACGCACAACTGGCTCAAGTTCCTCGGGGCGTACCTGCCCGCGGACATCTTCGGAGCGACCGTCGCCGCGTTCGTCTACGACCTGATGGCGACTCCGCGCAAGATCATCCGGCCGATCCGCGAGGCCGTCAGCGAACCCGACCCGACCATGGTGCCGGCGGCACCGGTCAAGTAGAAAGGAGCGACCGGTGAGCATTGCAACCGTCGCCGTGAAGAAGTTCATCAACGCACCAGACGACGTCGTCAAGGAGTCGCTCGCCGGCCTCGCGGCCGCGCACGGCGAGCTGCTGCGCGTCGACTTCGACAACCAGGTCGTGCTCCGGAAAGACGCGCCGGTCAAGGGCAAGGTCGCCCTCGTCTCCGGCGGCGGCTCGGGTCACGAGCCGCTCCACGGCGGGTTCGTCGGCCGCGGAATGCTCGATGCGGCCTGTCCCGGTGAGGTCTTCACCTCGCCCGTGCCCGACCAGATGCTCGCCGCGACGAAGGCGGTCGACGGCGGCGCGGGTGTCGTCCACATCGTCAAGAACTACACGGGCGACGTGATGAACTTCAAGCTCGCCGCCGAGCTGGCGGAGGACGAGGACATCCGCGTCGAGTCGGTGCTGACGAACGACGACGTCGCGGTGGAGGACTCGACCTGGACCGCCGGCCGCCGCGGCACCGGCGTCACCGTGCTCGTGGAGAAGATCGCCGGCGCAAAGGCCGAGGCGGGCGGCTCGCTCGCCGAGGTCGCCGGGATCGCACGGAAGGTGAACGCGCAGGGCCGCAGCTTCGGGGTCGCGCTGACCTCGTGCGCGACGCCGGCCTCCGGCTCTCCGACCTTCGACATCGGCGTCGACGAGATGGAGTTCGGCGTCGGCATCCACGGCGAGCCGGGACGCAGGCGCGAGAAGGTCCGCTCCGCCGCGGAGATCGTGGAGGAGGTCACCGCCACGATCCTCGCCGACTCGCGTTCGTCAACGGGCTCGGCGGCACGCCGCTGATCGAGCTGTACGTCGTCTACAACGAGCTCGCGAAGCAGCTCGCGGACCGCGGGCTCACAATCGAGCGCAATCTCGTCGGCAACTACATCACGAGCCTCGAGATGGCCGGCTTCTCGATCACGCTGCTCGCCCTTGACGCGGAGCTGACCGGGCTGTGGGATGCGCCCGTGCACACGCCCGCGCTCCGGTGGGGCGTGTAGTCCGATGGAAGGAGAGACGAGCGTGGATGCCGGAACACTCCAGCGCTGGCTCGAGGCGGCGGCCGAATCGCTGCACGAGCAGCGCGACTACCTGACGCAGCTGGACGCCGCGATCGGCGACGCCGACCACGGCGCGAACATGGACCGGGGGTTCGCCGCGGTTGTCGAGAAGCTCGACGGTCTCGACGGCGCGACGCCCGGGAAGCTGCTGACGACGGCCGGCTCCACGCTCGTCTCGAAGGTGGGCGGCGCGAGCGGCCCGCTCTGGGGCACGGCGCTCCGCCGCGCCGGCCGCGCGCTGGGCGACGACGCGACCTTCGACGAGCAGGCGCTCGCCGCCGCGCTCGAAGCCGCGCTCGCCGGGGTCGTCGAGCTCGGCGCCGCCCAGGAGGGAGAGAAGACGATGGTCGACACGCTCGCGCCGGCGGTGCGGACGTTCCGGTCCGAGGTCGACCAGGGCACCGAGCTCGCGGCGGCGCTCGCCGCCGCGCGGGCCGCTGCGGAGGACGGGATGCGCGCGACGACGCCGCTCCAGGCGGCGAAGGGCCGCGCGTCGTACCTCGGAGAGCGGAGCATCGGCCACCAGGATCCCGGAGCAACGTCGAGCGCGCTGATCATCGCGGCGCTCGAACGGACCGTCGCGCAGTCGCCGTGAGCGCAGCCGAGCTTCGCGGTATCCCCGCCGCCGGAGGCGTGGCGGTCGGCCGTGCGGTCGTCCTGTTCGAGCCGGAGGCAGAGGCGGGCGGCGCGGGCGGCGAACGGGCGCGTGCCGACGCACTCGCCGCACTCGACGCGGTCGCCGCGGAGCTCGACGAGCGCGCCGACGCGCTCCGACGGGAAGGACTCGCCGCCGAGGCAGAGATCCTCGCGGCAAACGCACTGATGGCGTCCGACCCGGTCCTGCGCGAGGAGGTCGCCGCGCTCGCGCTCGACGTTCCGGCGGCGATCGCTCTACGCCGCGCGGCCGACCGTCATGCCGCGCTGCTCGCCGCGCTTCCCGATCCGCTGCTCGCCGCCCGCGCCGCCGACGTCTCCGAGCTCGGCCGGCGCGCCGCACGCCGGCTGGCCGAGCCGACGCCCCCGTTGCAGGCCGACGGACCGGCGATCGTCGTCGCGCGAGACCTCGGACCTGCGGAGGTCGCGGAGCTGCGCGACGCGCGTGCGCTGCACGTGCGCGGCCTGGCGCTCGCGAGCGGCTCGGCGACGTCGCACGCCGCGATCATGGCCCGGTCGCTCGGGCTACCGATGGCCGTCGGCCTGGGAGACGGCCTGCTTGCGGTCGAGGACCGCGGCACCCTCGTCCTCGACGGCGACCGCGGCCGGCTCTACGTCGAGCCCGACGAGGCGACCGAGGCGTGGGGCCGCTCGACGATGGCGTGGGAGGAAGACCTGCGGCGAACGCTCGCCGCCGGCCGGTCGCTGCCCGCGGTGACGCGCGACGGCGAGGCGGTCGCGCTGCTCTGCAACGCGGGGACCGCTGCGGAGGTCAAGGCCGGACTCGCCGCCGGCGCCGAGGGTGTCGGGCTGCTTCGCACGGAGCTCGCGTTCCTCGAAGCGAACGCGTGGCCGGGCGAGGAGGAGCACGTGCAGGCGCTCGCGCCTGTGCTCGAGCCGCTGCGCGGCCGCCTCGCGACCGTCCGCACACTCGACTTCGGGGCCGACAAGACGCCGCCGTTCCTCGAGGGAACGCCCACGCGCGGCATCAGCCTGCTGCTCGAGCACCCGGACGCCCTCGCCGCGCAGCTGCGCGCGATCCTGCGCGCCGGCCAGGCCGTCCGGCTGCGGGTGCTCCTCCCGCTCGTCGAGTCTCGCGAGCAGCTGCGCGAAGTCCGCGCGCTCCTGCACGACGCGGCAGCCGCGGTCGGTGTCGCCGTCCCGCCGCTCGGAGCGATGATCGAGACGCCGCTCGCGGCGGCCCGCGCGCGCGAGCTCGCGGCCGAGGCCGACTTCCTCTCGATCGGGACCAATGACCTCGTCCAGTACACGCTGGGGCTCGACCGCGAGGCGCCGCTGGCGACGGTCCGCACCGCCGCCGACCCGGCCGTCCTCCGCCATGTCGCCTCGGCCGGCGTCGCCGCCGCTGCGGTCGGCGTGGCGCTGGAGGTCTGCGGCGAGGCGGCCGGCATCCCGCCGCTGGCCGCGCTCTTCGTCGGGCTCGGCGTCGGCGAGCTGAGCACGGCGCCGGCACGGCTCGACGAGATCCGTGCAGCCGTTCGCGGCCTCTCGGCTGCTCAGGCGCGCTCGGCCGCGCGCGCAGCGCTCGACGATCCCGATGCGGCGGCCGTGCTGGCGCGTGCGGAGGTGCTGCTATCGGAGCTCGGCGACGAGATCCGCGAGGCGGTCGGCCGCCGCGGCGGCGTCGTCGCCTGACGCGGTGATGCGGAGCTCCGCTCCGCCTTCCGCGCCGAGCGCCAGAATCTCGAGGATGCTCTTCGCGTTTGCATCGCGCCCGTTCGCGCTCACGATGACGTCGGCCGCAAAGCCGGCGGCGGCGCGCACGAAGAGGCCCGCCGGCCGCGCGTGCAGCGCGACGTCGCCCGGCAGGCAGATCAGCCGCTCGGCGCCGATGTCAGAACTTGGCTGCTGCACGGGCCTGCGTCGCCGCGAGGGCGGTCTCGTCGCGGGTTGCTCCGGTGGAGGCGGTGACGCCCGCCGCGACTGCGCCCTCGACGAGCGGAGCGTCGACCACGGCAAGCCGCTCGCGCTGCTCGGACGAGAGCTCGCCGAGTGCGGCGCGGACGGAGAGAATCGAGCTGCCGAGATCCATCAGCACGACGCCCCCCGCACCTTCGCTCGCCGTGCGGAGCGCTTCGAGCACGCGGCCGCCGTCGGTGCCGAGCGTTCCGTCCGGGCCGCCGCCAGCCGTCAGGATGGATACGTCTGGACCGGCCACCTGCGAGACGAGCTCCGCGACACCCTCCGCGATCGCAGCGCTGTGCGAGACGAGGACGAGGGCCACGTAGCCGTTTCGCTCGTTCATGCCTGCCATTCTACAATGTCGAACGCCATTCGACAATACCGCAGATGATCCAATCGGTCGATCGCGCAATCCGGATCCTGAAGGCGCTCGGGGAGCGCCCGGGTCGTCTCGGCGTGAGCGACCTCTCGAAGCGGCTCGGCCTCGCCAAGGGCACCGTGCACGGGCTGCTCCGGACGCTCCAGGACCACGGGCTCGTCGAGCAGCACGCGGACAGCGACAAGTACCAGCTCGGCCCGGAGCTCCTGCAGATCGGCAACAGCTACCTCGACCTGAACGAGCTCCGCTCGCGCGGCCTCGCGTGGTCGGAGCTGCTCGCGACTCGTGTCGGCGAAGCCGTCCGCGTCGGCGTTCCGCACGGAGACGCGATGCTCGTGATCCACCACGTCTTCCGTCCCGACTCGAGCCTGCAGATCCTCGAGGTCGGCGCGCTGCTGCCGCTGCACGCGACGGCGCTCGGCAAGGCCGTGCTCGCGTACCTCGAGCCCGCGGACGTCGACGAGCTCGTCGCGGACGGCCTGCCGAAGCTGACAGGCCGGACGCACGTGACGTCGGCGGCGCTGCGTCGCGAGTTGGCGGCCGTGCGTGACCGCGGCTACGCGGTCGAGCGGGAGGAGGCCGTGCTCGGGGAGGGTGGACTCGCTGCTCCGATCTTCGACCGCACCTCGGCGCCCGTCGGCGCGATCGGCGTCGCCGGTCCGCGAGAGCGCGTCCTCCGGAAAGCGCGCGAGGCGACGGTGGCCGCGGCCGTGCTCGAGGCTGCCCGGGGAATCTCGCGCGACCTCGGCGCGCCGCGCTGGCCCGGTGGCTAGATGAGGCCCCGCCTGCGCGTGCTTGTCGCGGAGGACGAGACGATCATCCGGCTCGACCTCTGCGCGCTGCTCGCCGCGAACGGGGTGGAGGTGTGCGCCGAGGCGCGCGACGGTGAGGAGGCCGTCATGCTGGCCAGGACGGCTCGGCCGGACGTCGCGATCCTCGACATCCGCATGCCGAAGCTCGACGGTCTCGAGGCGGCGCGCCGGATCATCGACGACAGGCCGATCCCGATCGTGATGTTGACCGCGTTCACCGACGAGGCGACCGTGTCGCGCGCCGTCGACGCGGGCGTCTACGCGTATCTGACGAAGCCGTTCCGCGAACAGGACGTGATGCCGGCGATCCGCACGGCACTCGCGCGCCACGCAGAGCACGCCGCGTCGCGCCCGCGGACTCGGATCGACGTGCAGCTGCCACCGGACCGCTAGCCCAGCGTCAGGTCGCGCGGCGGCCCCGCTTGCCACTTCGGAAACGGCGCGTAGGCCTCCGCGGGCTTCGTCGTCTCCGTCTCGGCCCCGGCACCGTGGCGGAGCGCGAGCTCGGAGCGCGGATACACGATCGAGCGCTCGTTCGTCCGCGCGCCGGCCATGAAGATCACGCACGGGCTGTGGCCGGCGCCGACGAAGATGTGCTCGGTGTCAGGCGGGCAGTGGACGAAGTCCCACGGCTTCAGCGGTCGCTCCTCGCCCTCGATCAGCAGGATGCACTCGCCCGCGAAGACGAGAAAGTCCTCCTGGTTCGACTCGGCGTGGTACAGCCCGCTCGGTCTGCCGGGCTCGAGCACCGCCAGCGTGTACCCGAGCTGCTCGAAGTGCTCGTCGTCCCGCTCGAAGATGCAGCCGTCACCGAACACGTCGTTGGTGACCCACGGCGCGTCGCGGACGTTGCGCACGAACCAGCCCTGGCCACCCATGCGGGCTCTATTCTGGCTCAGGAATGGACGACGGGATCGTCAGCGTGCGCTACATGGTCGACGACGTCGAGGCGGCCGTCGCGTTCTATACGGAGCACTTCGGCTTCACGCTGCTCTCGAGCGCGGCGCCTGCGTTCGCCGACGTGAAGCGCGGCAACCTGCGGCTGCTCCTGAGCGGTCCGGCAAGCTCCGCCGGCCGGCCGATGCCGGACGGCCGGCAGCCCGCGCCCGGCGGCTGGAACCGAATCCATCTGATCGTCTCCGACGTCGCCGCGGAGGTCGACAGGCTTCGCTCGGCGGGACTCACATTCCGCAACGAGATCGTGGAGGGGCCGGGCGGCTCGCAGATCCTGCTCGACGATCCGTCCGGAAATCCGATCGAGTTGTTCCAGCCGGCGGCGCGAGCGTGATCATCCGCGTCTTTCGAGCACGGGCGAAGCCCGGTCGGGCCGACGAGCTCGCACAGCTGGCCGAGGAGGTCTCGATTCCGTTCGTCGACGGCCAGCCCGGGCTGCTCGCGCGCCACACGGGCAGAGGCTTCGCCGCGACGGGCGACGAGTTCGTGATGATCTCCGTTTGGGAGAGCGTCGACGCTCTTAAGAACATGACCGGCGAGGACTGGGAGAGCGAGGTCCTCCCGGACGGCCGTCTGGCCGACTGCATCGAGGAGTCGTCCGTCGACCACTACGAGGCGATGTGACCTAGCCGAGGCGGTCTCGCGCAGCGACGACGGCAGATCGCACATCGCCGGGCCCCGGTGCCGTACGGGGCGCGGCCGGCGGCGGCTCGAACGTTCCGGCTCGCACGGAGCCCGCGACCTGTTCGTGGGCGTCACGGAACGCGACGCCCTCCCGGACGAGTGCCTCAGCCGCGTCGGTCGCGAGCAGCAGCGGATCGGAGCAAGCCGCTGCGAGCCTGTCCCGGTCGAACTCGAGACCGGCTACGAGTACGCCCAGCGCGCCGAGCGCGCTGCGCACGTCGCGCCGCGCGGCGAAGACCGGCTCCTTGTCCTCCTGCAGGTCGCGGTCGTACGCCAGCGGCAATCCCTTCAGGACTGCAAGCAACCCGGTCAGCCGGCCGAGCGCCGTGCCCGCCTTCCCGCGCGCGAGCTCGGCGACGTCCGGGTTCAGCTTCTGCGGCATCATCGACGAGCCCGTCGCCGCCTCCTCCGGGAGGCGCGCGAAGCCGAACTCGCTCGTCGTCCACAGGATCAGCTCCTCGCCGACCCGCGACAGGTGCGAATGGAGCATCGCGCATCCGTAGAGGTAGTCGAGTGCGAAGTCCCGGTCGGCGACGGCGTCGAGGGAGTTGCGCACCTGGTCCGGCGGCGCCGCGAGATCGAGCGTCGAACCCGCAAGGGCGCCCGCGCCGAGCGGCGACGGCCGCGCCTGCTTCGCTGCGAACCCGAACCGCGCGAGATCTCGCTCGAGCATCTCGACCCACGCGAGCAGGTGATGTCCGACCGTCACCGGCTGCGCCCGCTGCAGGTGCGTATAGCCGGGCATCGGCGTCTCTGCCTCGGCCTCGGCGCGGTCCAGGACGACGCGCGCGAACGCACGGATCGCGTCGACGGCCTCGGCGCATGCGTCCTCGACATAGAGCCGCATCGCGGCCGCGACCTGGTCGTTGCGCGAGCGGCCGGCGTGGATCTTCCGGCCGAGCGGACCGAGCTGCCGCTCGATCGACGAGTGGACGTCCTCGTCGGCGGGATCGACGGACTCGATCGCGTCGAGCGCCGCGACGACCTCGGCGAGCTCGTCGTCCGTGAGGATCCCGGCCGCGGCAAGGCGCCGCGCGTGCCGCGCGGTCGCTTTGCAGTCGTACGGGAGGAGCTCCGCGTCCTGCGCCTTCAGGAACTCCCAGACCTCGGGCGCGAGCTCCTTCCCGACGCGCCCGGACCAGAGCGTCAAACCGCGGCGGTCTTCCGCTCGCGTGCAGCTACGAGCTCGGTCTCGAGCGCCGTGATCGCGATCAGCCCCGCGGCCGCCCTGTGTGGGAACGTCTCGCCGGTGGCGTACGACGCGAGCGACTCCGAGTAGAGCGCGAACTCCGAGCGCGAGCCCGCGACGGCCGGCATGGACGCCTGCAGACGCAGCCGCACCTCGCCGGTGACGAGCTCCTGCGTCTTCGCGAAGAACGCGTCGTACGCCTCGCGGACGGGGTGGAACCAGAAGCCGTCGTAGACGAGCTTCGCCCACTTCGGCTCGAGCTCGCGCTTCGCGATCGCCTCCGCCTTCGTGAGGATCAGATCCTCGAGTGCCTGGTGCGAGGTGATCAGCGAGATCGCCGCCGGCACCTCGTAGACCTCTCGGCTCTTGATGCCGACGGAGCGGTTCTCGATCATGTCGATCCGGCCGATTCCGTATGGGCCCGCGAGCTCGTTCAGCTGCAGGATCAGCTGCCACAGCGGCAGCTCCTCGCCGTCGAGCGACACGGGAAGGCCCTGCTCGAAGCCGATCACGATCTCGTCTGGCGCGGGAGCGTTCGCCGGATTGCCCGTCATCGCATACGCGGCCTCGGGCGGCGCGTTCCACGGATCCTCGAGGATGCCCGCCTCGCACGCGCGGCCGAACAAGTTGTCGTCGATCGAAAACGGCGAGTCCTGCTTCGCCTCGACGGGAATGCCGCGCGACTCGGCGTACGCGATCTCGGCGTCGCGAGTCCACACGTTGTCGCGGAGCGGCGCGATCACCTTCACGCCCGGATACTTCGCCTTGAACGCGAGCTCGAAGCGCACCTGGTCGTTGCCCTTGCCTGTGCAGCCGTGGACGACGGCTTCGGCGTCGAGGCCGAGAGCGATTTCTGCAACCGCTTCCGCGATCACGGGCCGCGAGAGCGCCGAGACGAGCGGATACTTGTTCTCGTACAGCGCGTTCGCGATCAGCGTCTTCGCGACCTGCTCGTCCGCGAACTCTTCCTTCCTGTCGACGAGGACGACGTCGTCGGCGCCCGCGGCTCGGCCGCGCGCGAACGCCGGCTCGAAGTTCGCGTCCTGGCCGACGTCGACCAGGACGGCCACGACCTCGTCGTAGCCGTAGTCCTCCTTCAGCCAGCCGATCATGCAGCTCGTGTCGAGCCCGCCGGAGTACGCGAGCACTGCGGTCTTCATCTAGTTGTCTCCTTCGAGGTGGTGTCGGAACTGCTCGGCGAGCTCGGCGGCGGCGAGGCCGTCGCGCGGCGCGACGAAGATCGTGTTCTCGCCGGCGATCGTTCCCGCGACGTCGGTCGTCGCGGCGTCGATCGCATCGGCGAGCGGCGTTGCGTAGCCGTTGACGGTCTTGATCACGACGAGCGCCCCGGCCGGCTCGAGCGAGACGGCCCAGCGCCGGAGCGCGGTGATGAGCTCGTTCAGTCGGTCAATGTCGTCGGCTCCGGGCAGCGCGTAGACGAGCTTCCCTTCCGCATTGCGCACCTTGACGAGTCCGAGCTGCGCGATGTCGCGCGAGACCGTCGTCTGCACAGCGGGATAGCCGGCGTCGCGCAGCGCCTGCGCGACCTCCTGCTGCGTTGCTAGCTCGCGCTCCTGGACGAGCTGGAGGATCGTTCCCTGGCGCTCGAATTTCGTCGTCACTGCAGGACCTCCCTCAGGGTCGCGATGGCGATCTCGATCTCTTCTTCGGTGATGACGAGCGGCGGCGTCAGGCGGATGGTGCGCTCGCCCGCCGTGCAGACGAGCACGCCGCGTTCGCGGCACGCGTTGACGATCTCGCCGGCCGGCCGGTCGACGTCGAGCGCGAGCAGCAGCCCGCGGCCGCGGAGCGTGGGGAAGGCGGCGCGCAACTGCGCCTCGCGCGCGTGCACGTTCGCGAGCAGCTCGTCCGTGATCGCGTCGACGACCGCACACGCCGCTGCGCACACGACGGGATTGCCGCCGAACGTGCTCGCGTGGTCGCCCGGCTCGAGCCCCTGCGGCGCGTCGTCCGAGACGACCAGGCAGCCGATGGGGAGGCCGTTCGCGAGCGACTTCGCGAGCGTGACCGCGTCCGGCTTGACACCGAGCTGCTCGAACGCGAAGAAGCTGCCGGTGCGACCGACTCCCGTCTGGACCTCGTCGAAGATCAGCAGCGCGCCGTGCTCGTCGGCGAGCTCGCGCGCCGCGGCGAGGAACTCCGGCGTCGCGGGATGCACGCCGCCCTCGCCCTGGATCGGCTCGATCACGATCGCCGCCGTCGTCTCGTCGACGACGAGGGAGTCGACGTCGTTGAGCCGCGCGAACGAGACCGCCGGAATGAGCGGCTCGAACGCGGCGCGCTTCGCCGGCTGACCGGTGATCGAGAGCGCCCCGAGCGTCCGGCCGTGAAACGAGCCCTCGAGCGCGACGATCCCGGGCCGGCCCGTTGTCTTGCGCGCCCACTTGATCGCCGCCTCGATCGCCTCTGCGCCCGAGTTGCAGAAGAATGAGCGGGCGCCGCCGAAGCGACTGGAAACGCTTACTGAAAGCGCTTGCATCGGCTCGGTCCAGTAGAGGTTCGACGCGTGCCAGAGCTTCTGAAGCTGCTCCTGTGCAGCGGAAAGCGGAGCGGGGTGGCCGTGCCCGAGGCCGATGACGGCGATTCCGCCGACGAGGTCCAGAAACCGGTTGCCGTAAGCGCTTTCAACCCAGCAGCCGGAGCCGCGGACGATCGTCAGATCCTGGCGCGCATAGGTGGGGAGGACGGCTTGGGTGGCGACCGTGCTCACGCGGTCACCGCCGTCGCGCCGATCTCCGTGTGGACTCCGAGCCGCGCGGCGATCACGGCCGCGCGCAGCTTCGGCAGGATCCCGCCCTCGGCCGTACAGCAGGCCCGGGACGTCGGTGAGGAACGAGATGCGGTCGGCGCCGAGTCCGACCGCGAGCGCGGCGGCCATCTCGTCGGCGTTCACGTTCAACGGCCCCGCCGCGAGCGGCGCGACCACGGGGACGCAACCGACCGCGAGCACGTCGAGCACCGCCTGCGGCGCGCTCGGCAGCGGGTCGCCGACCAGCCCGAGCTCCGGCACCTGCGTGGCCGGGAGGCCGATCTCATCGCCCATCAGGCCCACGGCGCCCGGGATCGCGGCGCAGAGCTCGGCGTTCACGGCTGCGAACGACTCGCGGACGACCTCGAGGCCTGTGGCCGTCGTGACGCGGCGGCCGCCGACGAACTCCACCGGCAGCCCGCGCCGCTGCATCTCCGCCGAGATCTGCGGACCCGCACCGTGCACGACGCAGACGTGCTGCAACCCGCGCACCGCGTCCGCCGCACCGGCCGCCGAGGCGCCGCCGACCTTGAGCACCGCAAGCTTCATGTGCGGTAGTCCGCGTTGATGCGGACATAGTCGTAGGACAGGTCGCTCGTGAGGTAGCTCGCGCGCCCGTCGCCGAGACCGAGGTCGAGCTCGATCGTGCAGCTCGGCCCGGAGACCTCCGGCTCGACGGCGATCACCTCGCCGCCGGAGAGAACGGTGATGCCGCCGTAGCGGAGCGTCAGGCGCGCCGGATCGAGTTGCGCGTAGCCGCCGTTGAACGGAGCCGAGCCGGCGGCGGCGAGCACGCGGCCCCAGTTCGCGTCGTGGCCGAAGAGCGCGGTCTTGACGAGGGACGATGTCGCGATCCGCCGCGCGATCGCCTTCGCCTCGGGCTCGGTCGCCGCGCCCTGGACGACGATCTCCGCCATCACGGTCGCGCCTTCGCCGTCGGCGACGATCTGCTCCGAGAGATCGGCGCACACGCGCCGTAGCGCCAGCGCGAACGCCTCGTCCGACGCAGGTGTTCGCTCGACGTTGCTCGCACCGTTGGCGAGCAGCACGACCGCGTCGTTCGTCGAGCACTCGCCGTCGATCGAGATCGAGTTGAACGACGCGTCGACCGCCGGCCGCAGGAACTCGATCGCCTCACCGGACGCGAGCGGATAGTCCGTCGTCAGGACGGCGAGCATCGTCGCGAGATTCGGATGAATCATCCCGGACCCCTTGGCCATCCCGCCGACGGCGAACCCGGGCCCATTCGCCGCCGCGAGCTTCGTGCACGTGTCGGTGGTCAGGATCGCCTCGGCCGCGTCGACGCCGCCCTCGGCCGACAGGGCCCGCACGCCGCTCGCGAGACCCGTCAGCACGCGGTCGAGCGGCAGCGGCTGCCCGATCACGCCCGTGGAGAGGACGAGCACTTCGGTCGGGTGGAGCATCAGCAGGCCGGCCGCTCCACACGCGGTGGTGCGCGCGTCCCGCTCGCCGCGGGAGCCCGTCGCCGCGTTCGCGATGCCGGAGTTGACCACGACGGCCTGCGGCTCGGCGACGTCCAGGTGCTCCTTCGAGACCTTCACGGGGGCGGCCTGCATCCGGTTGACCGTGAACATCGCGGTGCCGGTCGCGCGCGGCAGCGAGCGGATCACCGCAAGGTCCGGCTTCTCGCGCCGGATCCCACAGTGGACGCCGCTCGCGACGAAGCCCTTCGCAGCGGTGACACTCATACGAGCACCCCGTTCAGGCGGAGGCCGTGCGCCTGTTCGAGGCCGAGTGCCATGTTCGCGTTCTGGACGGCCTGGCCCGCCGCGCCCTTCCCGAGGTTGTCGATCGCGCAGACGACGATCGCGCGGCCCGTGGAGCGGTCCTCGAAGAGCGCGACCTCGGCCGCGTCGGTGTGCTGCACGCGCGCCAGCTCCGGGACGACGCCCTCGGGAAGCACCCGCACGACCGGGCTCGACGCGTATGCGTCCTCGAGCCGCGCGCGCAGGCCGTCCGTCGTCGCCTGCGCGTAGCAGGTGGCGAGCAGCCCGCGGCGCACGGGCAAGAGGTGCGGGACGAAACAGATGGGGAAGCCGAGTGCCGCGCCGATCTCTGGCGCGTGCTGGTGCGCGCCGACCTTGTACGGCGCGAGGTTCTCGAGGACGAAGCTCGCGTGCGAGCTCGGCTTGAGCTCGCGGCCGGCGCCGGAGACGCCGGACTTCGCGTCGACGACGACGCTCGCGGGCTCGATCACGTCGACAAGCGGGGCGAGCGCGAGCAGCGCTGCCGTCGCGTAGCAGCCGGGGTTGGCGACGAGCGGGCCCTCCGCCGGGAAGAGCTCGGGGATCGCGTAGCTCCAGGCGGCGAGCGTCTCCGGCCGCGGATGCTCGAAGCCGTACCAGGCGGGATAGAGCTCCGCGTCGGCGAGCCGGTGCGCGCCGGAGAGATCGACGACGACGGCGCCGGGCGGGGGCTCGACTGCAGCGGCCCGCTCGTGCGAGAGGCAGAGGAAGACGACGTCGGCGCCGGCCGCGAGCGCCTCGTCGTTCGGCACGAAGGCGGGCAGATGCCCGTTCAGCCGCAGGTCGAGCGCCGCGGCGGGCTCGCCGGCGAGCGAGTCGGAGCCGAGCGCGACAACCTCGAGCTCGGGGTGGGCGAGCACGCGGTCGAGCGTCTCCTGGCCGGAGTACCCGGCGCAGCCGATGATCGCGGCAGTCGCCACGCCGCTTATTATGCATACAGGCTACGTAATATGCAAATGCTCGAAGCTGCGACGGCAGGCGGGCCCGCAGAAGTGGTACGGGACGCCGTCCACGACGGCGGTCTCCTCGAGGCCGGTGATCGCGACCGTCATCCCGCAGACCGGGTCGACCGCCTCGACGAGCTCGGAGACCGAGCGCGCCCGCGAATGGCGCCACGCCACGAGCTCCGCGAGCACGGCGACCGCGATCTCCTGCTGCGTTGCCGGCCCGAGGTCGAGGCCGGCCGGGCTGCGGACGCGGGCGAGCGCCTCCTCGTCGACGCCCCGCGCGCGGAGCGCCTCGAGCACGACCCCGGCGCGCTTTGCGCTCGCGACGAGGCCGACGTAGCCGGCGCCGAGCCGGAGCGCGGCCTCGAGCGCGTCCTCGTCGCCGTGGCCCATTGTCGCCACGACGACGGCGTCGGGCCGGGCCTCGAGGTCGGCCGCGACCCGCCAGCCGACGGCTCGCGCGAGCTCGGCGAGCGTCTTTGCCGCCGGGCCGTCGCCGAGCGCCGCAAGGAGCGGCTGCGGCAGCTGCGGCTCGACGAGGATCTCGACCGTCCCTTCCGAGGCGCAGGAGCTCTCCGCCGGTCCGATCCGCACCACGCGCGTTTCGCCGTCCGCCAGCGCGCGGAGCGCCTCGCGGACGACGATCGGCTCGGTGCAGGCGCCGCCGACCCAACCGACGACGGCGCCGTCGGGCAGGACGACCGCGCGGTCGCCGCGGCGTGCGGAGGCCGGACGCTCGACGTCGACGACCGTCGCGAGAACGAACGGTTCTCCCGCCGCCGCGAGCTCGCCGGCGCGGATCAGGATTTCGCTCACTCGGCGATCCCGGCCGCCGCCATCGCCTCCCACACGCGGTCGGGCATGAGGGGCATCTCGATGTTGCGTACGCCTGCGTACGCAAGCGCGTCGACGACGGCGTTCACGTACGCCGCCGGGGAGCCGACTGTCGCCGACTCGCCGACGCCCTTGCAGCCGATCGGGTGGTGCGGCGACGGCGTCACCGTCTCGTAGAGCTCGAAGCGCGGCGTCTCCATCGCCGTCGGCAGCAGGTAGTCCATGAAGTTCGAGCCGATGCAGTTGCCGGACTCGTCGAAGGTGATCAGCTCCATCGCGGCCATGCCGAAGCCCTCGGTGAGCCCGCCCATGATCTGGCCGTGGACGATCATCGGATTGATCCGCACACCGCAGTCGTCGACCGCGACGACGCGCTGCACCTTCCACTCGCCGGTGCCGCGGTCGACCTCGACGACGACGGCATAGGTCCCGAACGGATATGTCATGTTCGGCGGGTCGTAGTAGTTGACCGCCTCGAGCCCCGCCTCTATCCCCTCGGGATGGTCGGTATAGGCGGCGAACGCGATCTCCTGAATCGTCTTCTTCCGGTCGGGCGCGCCCTTGACGGCGAATGCGTCGTCCTGCCACTCGAGATCCTCCTCGTCGACCTCCAGCAGATGCGCTGCGAGCTTCTTCGCCTTCTCCTTCACCTTCCGCGACGCGATGGACGTGGCCGCTCCGGCGACGGGCGTACTCCGGGAGGCGTAGGTGCCCAGTCCGTACGGCGTATTGTCCGTGTCGCCCTCCTGGACCGTCACATCCTCCGGAGGGATGCCGAGCTCGTGCGCGACGATCTGCGCGAACGTCGTCTCGTGGCCCTGACCCTGCGACTTGACGCCGAGCTTCAGGATCGCCTTCCCGGTCGGGTGCACGCGCAGCTCGGCCGAGTCGAACATCTTGATCCCGAGGATGTCGTACTGTCGGCTCGGACCCGCGCCGACGACCTCCGTGAAGCTCGCGAGGCCGATCCCGATCAGCTTTCCCTGCTCGCGCAGCCGCTTCTGCGTCTCGCGCAGCTCGCTGTACTTGACCTTCTCGAGCGCGAGGTCGAGCGCCGGCTCGTAGTTCCCCGAGTCGTACTCGAAGCCGGTCGCCGACGTGTACGGGAACTTGTCCGCCGGGATGAAGTTCCTCCGCCGCAGCTCCGCCGGGTCGATCCCGAGCTCGTACGCGGCCGTCTGGACGAGCCGCTCGATGAAGAACGACGCCTCGGTGACGCGGAAGGAGCAGCGGTACGCGACGCCGCCGGGCGCCTTGTTCGTGTACGCGCCGTCGGTGACGACGTGCGCGGCCGGGATGTCGTAGGAGCCGGTGACGATGTGGAACAGCCCGGCCTTGAACTTGCTCGGCTGCGCGTCGGCGTACGCGTAGCCCTGGTCGGAGAGCATCTTCACGCGCAGCGCGACCATCTTCCCGTCGTTCGTCAGCGCGAGCTCGCCGTCCATGTAGAAGTCGCGTGCGAAACCGGTCGAGATCAGGTTGCCGGTGCGATCCTCGATCCACTTCACGGGCTTGCCGATCAGCAGCGAGGCCGCGGTCGCGACGACGTAGCCGGGATAGACCGGCACCTTGTTGCCGAAGCCGCCGCCGATGTCCGGCGAGATGATCTGGATGTTCTGCTCCGGCAGGCCCGCGACGAGTGCGAACACCGTGCGGTGCGCGTGCGGCGCCTGCGACGTCATGTAGATCGTCGCCTTGCCGGTCGCCGGGTTGACATCGGCGACGCAGCCGCAACACTCGAGCGGGGCGGGATGGCAGCGCGGATAGAAGGTCGTCAGCCGGACGACCCGGTCGGCCGTCGCGAACGCGGCCTCGGTCGCGGCGGCGTCTCCCGCCTCCCAGTGGTAGATCCGGTTGTCCGTCTGCCCTTCCTTGTCGTCGCGGATGACCGGCGCACCGGGCTCGAGCGCCTGCTGCGGCGTCGTCACGACCGGCAGGGGCTCGTAGTCGACGTCGATCAGCTCGAGTGCGTCGTGGGCGACATAGGGATCGTCCGCGACGACGCAGGCGACCTCCTGGCCCTGCATGCGAACCTTGTCGGTGAGCTTGTGCTGCGCGAGCAGCTCGCCCGTGACGACCGCCACGACGCCGGGGTGTGCGGCCGCGCGCGACGTGTCGATCGAGTTGATCCGAGCGTGCGCGTACGGGCTGCGGAGGATCGCCATGTGCAGCATCCCGGGCAGCTTGATGTCGTCGACGTAGTTGCCCGCGCCGCGGACGAAGCGCTCGTCCTCCTTGCGCTTGACACTCCGCCCGAGCCAGCCGTGCTGCTGCTGAACCGTGTCCTGGACCGCCATCGCTCCTCCTCAGACGGCGCCGGCCGGCGCCCGGTCGTCCTGCCGCTTCCGCGCGGCCCATTGCACCGCCGCGACGATGTTCTGGTACCCGGTGCAGCGGCAGATGTTCCCGGAGATCGCCCAGCGGATCTCCTCCTCCGACGGGTCGGGATTCTCCTCGAGCAGCGCGCTCGTCACGAGCAGCATCCCGGGCGTGCAGAAGCCGCACTGGAGGCCGTGCTCTTCCTTGAACCCCTCCTGGAGCGGGTGCAGGGAGCCGTTCTGCATCAGGCCTTCGACGGTCGTGATCTCGCGCCCGTTCGCCTGGACCGCGAACTGCGTGCACGACTTGATCGGCACGCCGTCGAGAAGCACGGTGCAGGCGCCGCAGCTCGTCGTGTCGCAGCCGATGTGCGTGCCGGTGAGCGAGAACTTCTCCCGCAGTAGGTGCACGAGCAGGAGGCGCGGCTCGACCTCGGCCGTGCGCGGCTCGCCGTTGACGGTGACCGTCACCGGCCGCGGCTCGGCGCTCACTGGTCCTTCTCCTCGATCTCGTCCATGACGCCCTCCACCGTCTCGTGACCTGCGAATTGCTCGTCGCCGTCGCGCGGCTCTTCGCGGGCCGACTCCGCCGCGTGACGGAGGCCACGCTCGGTGAGCACGCGAATCGCGTTCCGCTTGTACTCGACGCTGCCGCGGACGTCGGCGAGCGGCTCGGCGGCCTCGGCTGCGAGTCGCGCCGCCTCCGCGATCGCCTCGTCGTCGAGCGTCCGGCCGGCGAGCGCTTCCTCTGCTGCCGTCGCGCGCGTGTTGATCGGCCCGACGCCGGTCAGGGCGATTCCCGCGCGTCCGACCGTCCCGTTCGCGAGCGTGAGGTGGACGGCGACGCCGACGGTCGCGAAGTCTCCGACCTTGCGCTCGAGCTTCAGGTAGGTGCCGCCCGAGCGTGGACCTGGGTCGGGGACCCGGACCTCGGTCACGATCTCTCCCGGCCGGAGCGCCGTCGTGAACGGGCCCTGCAGGAAATCGTCGATCGAGATCGTGCGCGCGCCGCCCGAGCCGCGCGCCACGACCTCGGCGCGCATCGCCAGCATCGCGGAGCCCCAGTCGCCCTGCGGGTCGGCGTGGGCGAGTGAGCCCGCGACCGTCCCGAGATTCCGCACGAGCGGATCGGAGATCTGCGGCGCGGCGTCGCCGAGCGTGCCCCAGCGGCCGTGCAGCAGCGCTGACCGCTCGCATGCCTTGTGCCGGACGAGTGCGCCGATGCGCAACCGCCCGTCGTCCTCGCCCAGCCCGTCGAGCCCGGCGATCCGGTTGATGTCGACAACCGCCCGCGGCGCCGCGAAGCGGAGCTTCATCAGCGGGATCAGGCTCTGGCCGCCGGCGAGAACCTTCCCCTCGTCGCCGAAGCGCTCGAGGATCGTCAGCGCCTCGTCGATCGTCTCGGGCGCGAAGTACTCGAAGCTGGCGGGATACATCCGACCGCCTCCTTGTGCGGAGTCTTTCGGGCGACCATACGCCCCTCCGGCGGTACGGTCTACGGGCGGATCCGGATCGCGATCCGCGCGTCGGGGCCGAGCTCGCGGAGGATCGTCACGAGCTGCCGGAGCGCGACGCTGACGCAACCGTTCGTCGCGCGGCCGGTGTCCGCGTGGAGGAAGATCGCCGAGCCGCGGCCGGGCACGGTCGGGGCGTCGTTGTAGCGGATGACGGCGAAGTGCGTGTACGCCGGCCGGATCGTCCAGAGCGCCTCGCTGTTGCCGCCGAGCCGCGTGCCACAGCGCAGGTGGCGGAACCGGTTGTAGGTGGGCGACGCCGGGTCGCCGTCCCACCAGTCGCCGCAGACGAGGCGGTGGTACGCGAGCCGGACGCCCGGGTCCGGTGCGACGCCGTAGACGACCGGGCCGATCCGGAACGTGCCGAGGGGCGTCGTCCCGTCGCCTTCCCGGTGCGCCGCGGAGAGGCCGTTGCGACCGACGCGCGCCGGCCACGGGCCGCCGGCGGACTTGCCGCATGCCTGCAGGCTGAGCGTCGCGTGCGTGGACGCCCGGCTCGGCGCATCGACGACGATCAGCTGCGTGCAGGCAACGGCTGCGGCGAGAAGTGCGAGCACCGGAAGTGCAGACTACGGGCATGCTCGCGCCACTCGCCGCGGCCGCGGCGCTCGCGGTCTCGCCGGTCACCGCGGCGGATCTCGGCGCCTCGTATCACCGGGGCTGCCCCGTCCCGCCGGCGGAGCTCAGGCTCGTGCAGCTTCGCTACTGGGGCTTCGACGGCCGCACGCACGACGGTGCGCTCGTCGTCAACCGCGCCGTCGTCCCGCAGGTCCAGACCGTGTTCTCGCGGCTGTACGCGGCGCGCTTCCCGATCCGGCGGATGGAGACGATTGATACGTACGGCGGCAGTGACCGGCGGTCGATGGCAGCCGACAACACGTCGGCGTTCAACTGCCGCTTCGCGTCGGCGCCGGGGCCGAAGCACTGGTCGATGCACGCGTACGGGAAGGCGATCGACGTCAACCCGGTCGAGAACCCGTACATCCAGGGCAGCTACGTGAGTCCGCCTGCCGGCGCGAAGTTCGTCGACCGCGGCAGCGCTCGCCCAGGGATGGCGGTCGCCGGCGGCGCGCTCGTGCGCGCGTTCGACGCGCTCGGCTGGGGCTGGGGCGGCCGTTGGTCGGGCGCGCTCGACTACCAGCACTTCTCGACGAACGGCCGCTGAGTTGTCCCAAACGGACCCGTCCCCAAGGGTTAGACGAGGCGGCGCTCCGGCTCGACCGCGCCGTGCGCGAAGCGGTCCGGCGCGAACGCGTCCAGCAGATCGTCGACCGGTGAGCCTGCGACCGCGCCTGCGAGGCGGCGGCCGACCGCCGGCGCGAGCATGAAGCCGTGGCCGCTGAAGCCGGCGGCGAGCCAGAGGTTGTCCTCGACCTCGCCGATCAGCGGCTGGTGGTCCGGCGTCACGTCGTAGAGGCCGCTCACGAGCACGGGGAACGAGACGAAAGAGAGGATCGGCAGCAGCTCGTGGATCGCCGCGCCGATGTGGCGGCGCCAGTCGTCTCGCTCGCCCTCCGCGGCGAGCTCGCTCGCCAGAACGCGCCCGTTCGCAAGCTGCTTCGCCGCGAAGCGGCGCTCCACCGCAACGACGAGCGGCTCGAGCAGCCGCGCGCGGATCGGCTCGCTGAGGAACAGGTGCCGCGCCTCCGGCTCGATCGGCACGCCCGGGACGAGGCGCGTTGTATCGACTCCGGCGGCGACGACGACCGCGTCGGCGGCGATGAGGTCGTCGAGCCGCCACCCGGCGCCGTCGCGCTCGAGCCGCCGCACCTCCGCCATCTCGATCTCCGTGCCGGCGCCGAACGCCTCCACGACCGTCTGCGGCCGGTCGAAGTAGCCGTCCTCGGCGCACCACGCGCCGCCGGCGACACCCTCGACGTCGAGTCCGGGCACGAGCTCCGTCGCCTCCGCCGGCGACACTAGCCGGCTGGGGACGCCAACCTCGTTCTGCAGCACGACGTTCCCGCGCAGCTCGTCCAGCAGCTCCTCGCTGTGCGCGACGAACAGGTAGCCGCACGGATCGAACCGCGCAGCGCTCTCGAAGTCGCGGTAGAACGCGACCGACTCGCGCGCCAGCACGCAGTTGACCCGGGTGCCCCACTGCTGGCGAACGCCGCCCGGCTGGACGCCCGAGGCCTCGGCGGCGATCCCCGTCCGCTCGACGACGAGCGCCTCGACGCCGAGCTCGCGCAGAAAGTACGCGACGGAGAGCCCCGTCACGCCCGCGCCGACGACTGCGACCTCGACCCGTCTCATCGCGCGGCGAGTCTAGTCTCCGCGCATGTTCCTCCAGCTGCTCGCGAACGGGCTCGTCACCGGATCCGTCATCGCGCTCGCGGCCGTCGGGATCTCGATCGTCTACGGGATCCTCCGCCTCGTGAACTTCGCGTACGGCGACTACCTGACGTACGGCGCGTTCACGGGCGTCCTGTTCAACGTGACGCTCGGCCTGCCGATCGTCGTCGCCGCGGTGCTCGCGATGGTCGCGACTGCGCTGCTTTCCGTGGTGCTCGAGTTTGCGTTGTGGCGGCCACTTCGAGCACGCAGTGCCGGGTTCATGAGCCTCTTCCTAGCGTCCGTCGGGCTCGCGCTCGTGTTGCGCAACACGATCTACTGGGTCGCCGGCCCGCAGCAGCGCACGTACAAGGTCGACCCGTACAAGGTCTACGTGCTCGGCAGCGTGCGGCTCTCGGGCGCGCAGGGAATCGCGATCGTCGTCGCCGCGGTGGGGATCGTGCTCGTCGGGCTGCTGATCGCTCGCACCGACGTCGGCCGGATGATGCGCGCGGTCGCCGACGACCTGCCGCTCGCCGCGGTCGCGGGCGTGCGGACGAACCGCGTGATCCTCTTCACGTGGATCCTCTCCGGGCTGCTCGCCGGGCTCGCGGGCGTGCTCGCCGGGCTCGTGCAGACCGCGTTCGACCCGAACCTCGGTTTCACGATCCTGCTGCCGATCTTCGCGGCCGTCGTGCTCGGCGGGATCGGCAGCGCGTACGGCGCGCTCGTCGGCGGGCTCGCGCTCGGGATCGCGATGGAGCTCTCGACGTGGGAATCGCTCGCCGGCGGCGTCAATCCCACGTACAAGCCGGTCGTCGCGTTCGCAGCGCTCGTGCTCGTCCTGTTGCTCCGGCCGCAGGGCCTGTTCGGGAGGGCGCGCGTCGTATGAGCACCATCCTCTCGTTCGGCTTCTGGTCGTTCGTCGGCATCGTCGCGGGGATCTACACGCTGTTTGCGCTCGGCGTGCAGGTGCAGTTCGGGTTCGCCGGCCTGTTGAACTTCGGGCACGTCGCGTTCATGGGGATCGGCGCGTACGGCATGGCGATCCTCGTCGTGAAGGAGCACTGGAACATGTGGCTCGCGGCGGGCTGCGGCGTCGCGCTCGCGCTGCTCGCGGCGCTGCTCCTCGGCCTGCCGACGCTCCGGCTGCGCGCCGACTACTTCGCGATCGTGACGATCGCGTTCAGCGAGATCCTCCGCTACGTCGCGACGAACGAGGACAGGCTGACGGGCGGTTCGCAGGGGACGATCAACCTCGCCGGCGTCGGCGTCGCGGCCCAGTACGACGGCGCGTGGAAGAGCTTTCTCGGTCACGTCCAGGACGCGCTCCACGTCGGCTCGGACGGCGCGATGCTGATCCTCGTCTGGGCGGTCGCGCTCGCCGCCGTCGCCGCGGTCTGGGCGGCGATGCGGACGCCGTGGGGTCGCGTGCTGAAGGCCATCCGCGAGGACGAGGAGGCCGCCGCATCCCTGGGCCGGAACGTCTTCGCGTACAAGCTGCAGGCGCTCGCGCTCGGCGCCGCGCTCGGCGCGATCGCCGGTCTCTTCTACGCGTGGCAGTTCAGCTTCTTCAGCCCGGACGACTTCGCGCCGCTGCTGACGTTCTTCGCGTGGATGATCGTCATCCTCGGCGGGCTCGGCCGCGCGTGGACGGTGCCTGTCGGCGCGCTCGTCTTCGGCGTCCTCTTCGCCGGGACGCGCTTCTTCGACTTCGCGCCGTTCTCGCTCCTCTCGGGGACCGAGCGCGCGTACCTGCGGCTGATGGTCATCGGCGCGGTGATCGTCGGGCTGATGCTCTTCCGCCCTCAGGGAATCCTCGGCAAGCGCGAGGAGATGGTGCTCGAGTGATCCTCGAGGTGCGTGACGTCGTCCGTCGCTTCGGCGGCGTGCGCGCGGTCGACGGCGCGTCGCTCGACGTCGAGGAGGGATCGATCACCGCACTGATCGGGCCGAACGGCGCGGGGAAGTCGACGCTCTTCAACGTCGTCTCCGGATTTCTCCGCGCCGAGCACGGGACGGTGCGGTTCGAGGGGAAGCGCATCGACCGCTCGCCCGCGCACCGCATCGCGCGCGGCGGGCTCGTCCGCACCTTCCAGATGCCGCGGACGCTGGCGCGCCTCTCGGTCCTCGACAACATGCTGCTCGCAGCGCAGCGGCCGGAACGCGCGCGGGAGTTGCTCGCGCTGGTCCGGCTCGAGTCGCACGCTGCCGACTACGCGGGCGTCCTCTCCGGCGGCCAGCGCAAGCTGCTCGACTTTGCACGGGTGCTGATGGCCGAGCCGCGGCTCGTGTTGCTCGACGAGCCGATGGCCGGGGTCAATCCCGCGCTCGGGCGGCAGCTCGTCGAGCACGTGCTGCAGCTGCGACGCGACGCGGGCACGACGTTCCTGTTCGTCGAGCACGACATGGACGTCGTGATGGAGGCGAGCGACCGCGTCGTCGTGATGAGCGAAGGGCGCGTGATCGCGAGCGGAACGCCCGCGGAGATTCGCGCCGACGAGCGCGTGGTCGACGCCTACCTGGGCACCTCGGCGCCCGTATGAGTCTCGAGGTCGAGGATCTCCAGGCCGGCTACGGGGAGGCACTCGTTCTCCGCGGAGTCTCGCTGCGTGCGGAACCCGGCGAGCTCGTCGCGATCATCGGCCCGAACGGCGCGGGGAAATCGACGCTGCTGAAGGTCGTCTACGGGTTGCTCGGCGCGCGAAGCGGCGCGGTTCGCTACGAGGGCGAGGAGGTCACCGGCACGGCGCCGGACGCACTCACGCGGCTCGGACTCAACTACGTGCCGCAGCTCGGAAACGTCTTCCCGAGCCTCTCGATCGCCGAGAACCTCCTGATCGGCGCGTCGTCGCTGCCGCGCGCGTCCCGGCGGAGCGCGGTTGACGACCTGTACGAGCGCTTCCCGGCTCTTGCCGAGCGGCGCCGGCAGCGTGCCGGCACCCTGAGCGGTGGACAGCGAAAGCTCCTCGCGGTCGCGCGCGCACTCGCGACGCGGCCGCGGACGCTGCTGCTCGACGAGCCGTCCGCGGGGCTCTCACCGCAAGCAGTGCAGCTCGTCTTCGACAAGCTGCAGGAGGTCAACTCCGACGGGATCGCGATCGTGATGGTCGAGCAGAACGCGCGGCGCGCCCTCGCCCTAGCGGACCGCGGCTACGTCCTCGACATGGGACGCAACGCCTACGAAGGCGAGGGCCGCGCGCTGCTCGCCGACCCGAAGGTCGCCGAGCTCTACCTCGGCGCGCGCCGCTAGCGCGGATCGGGCCGGTCGACGTTCCAGTGGCGCGCGGCCGAGGCGATCCTCGTGCCGTCCTCGCGGGGCCGGAGCACGATCCGGCTGATCACGCGCTGCCCGCCCTCGTGGTCGCCGTAGAGAACGTCGACCGTCAGGTCCTCGTTCGCCTCGATCGCGCGCGCGGCCTCGCGGAACTCGTCGGCATCCGGATTGCGAAAGGCCCCCTGCCAGAAGCCGGTGTCGCCGGCGGGGACGTACAGGTCCCGGGTGAGGCGCTGGAACGCCTCGAGCGGCGGGGGCCTGTTGTCGTCGCCGAGCGGAAACCCCGGTAAGAAGTGCCAGCCGTGCAGGACGGCGATCCCCGTGCCGACGTTGCGCAACGGGATCGCGAGGTAGATCGCGGCGTCCCCGACCTCCGCGATCCCACCACCCCCCGGAGCGCGCACCCACTTCCCGTCGACGAAGCCGATCTTCTCGGGCGGATCGGAGACGTGCGTCGGCAGGAGCAACGGCCGCATCGCCGCGAGCAGCGACTGCTCGGCAACCCGCGCCGCCCGGTTTGCAGACCGCACCGACGCGAAGGTTGCGCCCGCGAGCACGAGCGTCCCGCCGGCCGTCGCGAGCGCCGAGATGGTGACCCAGTCAGCCATCGACGACAGCCTCCAGCTCGACCTCGACGAGCGCGCCTTCCGGAATCAGCGCGCCGACGAAGTACGTCGAGTTGGCGGGGTCGATCCCGGCGAAGACTTCCGCGTGCGCCCGCACCGCCTCGCGCCAGTCGCAACCGGGCGCCAGCAGGATCCGCGTGCGGACGACGCCTTCGGCGCGGGCGCCCAGTTCGGCCGCGGCCGCGATCGCCTTCCGGATCGCCTCGCGCGTCTGCCGGTAGGCGTCCCCGCGGTAGAGGATCTTCCCGCCCTCGAGCGCCGCGGTCGCGCTGACCGCGACGTGCTCGCCGTACCGAACGGCACGGGAGTAGGCGGCGGCTTCGCCGAAGCCGCCGCTATCCCGCACCCGTTCCACTACGGGCCGAAGGTGATCGTCTTCTCCGTGGCGATCGAGCCGCCCGAGTACCTCCAGATCTCGTAGACCGCCGAGCCGGGATCGCCGGCGACATCCCAGTCGATCGGGCCCCAGGCGCCTTCGTAGTTGACGTCCTTGCCCGAGAGCAGGAGCTTGATCGCCTTGTCCATCTGCTGGTACGTGACCTTCGTGCCGGGCGGGCCGGACACTGCGATCAGCTGGTTCTTCAGCTTCGGGGAGCTCGCCGAGCAGGCCTTCACCGCCGCGAGGAACGCGAGGTTGGCCGCGTCGAACGCGGTGCCCTCGAAGCCGGTGTACGGCTTCGCGCCGGTCACCTTCGCCTTCCACAGCGCGTCGAAGACGGCGCGGGCCGGCGCGCCTTCCGACGTCGCCGCGGTCCCGCGCAAGCCGTCCGCGGGCGCGCCGATCTTCTTCAGCTCGTCGGCGTTCCGCAGCGCCTCGGTCATCAAGGTTTCCGACGCCTTCCACTTCCCCGAACGCACGAGCGACGGCACGAACTTCTGGAAGGTCTCCGGGAAGTCGATGATGACGAAGCCGTCCGGGTTGCCGCTCACGAGCTGACCGGCCTCGCTGTCGTAGTTCGTCTGGTCGACGTTCCACTTGATGTCCTTGCCGATCTTCCCGCCGAGCTTCGTGTACTGCTCGACGAAGAGCTGCTCGAGGGCCGTGCCGAAGGCGTCGTTGCGGGCGCCGACGTTGACGGTCTTCCCCTTGCCGAATGCGTCGACGGCGGCCTGGGCGAGCACCTTGCCCTGCAGGTAGTCCGATGGGTAGACGCGCCACAGGTAGCCGTTGTCGGCGATGTCCGTCAGCTGCGGGGCGCTGGAGGTGGGCGAGATGTCGACGACCCGGTTCGGAATCGTCACCGACTGTGCCATCGCGATCGTCGCGCTCGACGCCATTTCGCCGATCACGACGTTGACCTTGTCGGCCTTGACGAGCTTCGTCGCGGCCTCGACCGACGCGGAGGCCTGCGTCTGGCCGTCCTCGGACGCCACGAGCCTCACGGACATCTTCTTGTTCAGCTTCAGCCGCTTCAGCGACGCGTTCTGCATGTCGACCGCGAGCTTCACGGCCCGGTCGAGGTTGCCTCCGTAGGCGGCGAGGCCGCCTGTGAACGGCAGGACGTCCCCGATCCGCAGCTGGAACTTGCAGTTCCGCAGCTTGGAGCCCGTCGAGACGTTCGCGGCGGCGACACCGGCCGCGGATGCGACGACGGCGAGCAGCGTTGCGACGGCCAATGTCTTCTTCACGTGACCCTCCTTCGTCCGGGCCACGATCATATGCTCGTGTCATGGCGGAGATGAAGCTCTACGACCTGCGCGTCACCGTCGAGCGGATCGAGGGCCGGTCGGTGTGCGGGCTCGAGGTCGGCGACTACTTCGAGCTGACGGAATCGAGCCGCGTGCGCATCCCCGAGGGGCGGCACTTCTGCCTCTACGCGCTCCAGTCGGTGTTGCCTTTGTTGCCGGCGAAGCAGCGCAAGCTGCCCGACGAGGACTGGCTGGAGCAGGACTCGCTCGTCTGCTGCCCCGATCCCGAGGAGCGCGTCGTGATGCGGATCGAGCGGATCGGCGAGCGTGTGATGCGCTCGGAGGATCTGACCTGACGCGGCTGGAGATCGGGCTCGGCCTGCAGTCGGACAAGCGGCCGGCCGAGTACGTCGAGATCGCCCGGCGGGCCGAGGCGGCCGGAGTCGACGTCTTCACGGTCTTCCACGATCTGTACTACCAACCGGCGATCGCGCCGCTGCTGCTGATCGCGGAAGGGACGGAACGCATTCGCGTCGGCCCGGCTGCGCTGAACCCGTGGACGCTCCATCCGGCGGAGATCGCGGGGCAGATCGCGGCTCTCGATCTCGTCTCCGACGGACGGGCCCTGCTCGGTCTGGCAAACGGGGCGTGGCTCGACCAGCTCGGCCTGGAGCAGCGGCGTCCGGTCGAGCGGATGCGGGAAGCGGTGGAGGTCGTGCGGCGGCTGCTGACCGGCGACCGGAGCGGCTTCGACGGGGCGCACTTCCGCCTCGTGCCCGGGGCCGGGCTCGAGTACGAGCCGCGGCGGCGGCGCGTCCCGCTGATGCTCGGCACCTGGCGGCCGAAGATGGCGGCGCTGGCGGCGGAGGTCGCGGACGAGGTGAAGATCGGCGGCAGCGCGAACCCGGACATGGTGCGGCAGATGCGCGAGTGGCTGGGCAACGACGGCGTCGGCGTCGTCGTCGGCGCGGTGACGGTCGTCGACCGCGACGGCGATCGCGCGCGGGCCCTCGCGCGCGAGAAAGTCGCGATGTATCTGGAGGTCGTCGCCGGACTCGATCCGACGCTCGAGCCGGGGCGCGAGCCGCCGCTCGAAAGGTTCGCGATCGCAGGCACGCCTGCGGAAGTCGTCGCGCACGTGGAGGAACTCGCCGACGCCGGTCTTCACCGCGTCGAGTTCGGCGACCCGGTTCTGGGCCTCGACCTCCTCCTCGACGAGGTCGTCCCCGCGCTCCGCCGCTAACAGTTTCACGCGCAAGCCGACACACTTTTGCGTGCGTACCTGGTACCGATGTCAGTTCGTCGGCAGCGCTTCGTGGAGGAGACGCATGAGGTTGCCGCTGAGGATCGCGTCGAGATCCGATCCTTCGTAGCCGCGGCGGCGGAGCTCTGCCACGAGGGCGCCGTAGTCTTGCGGGCCCGCGAGGCCCTCGATCGGATCATGCATCGACATGCCGGGCGGGAGAAGCGCCGCGGCATGGCCGTCGTAGCCGCACGCGAGCGCCACTTGCTGGATGAAGTCCGCGCCCAGGCCGACGTGCTCGATTCCCATCACCTCGACGGCGTGGTCGATGTGATCGACCACCCGCTCGATCGTCGGTCCCTGCGGATCGACCACGAGCGGCAGCGCCATCACGCAGAACACGCCGCCGCGCTCGGCGAGCGCTCGCAGCTGGTCGTCGGAGACGTTGCGCGGCGTGTCGACGATCGCGCGGCAGCCTGCGTGGGAGACGACGAAGGTCGCGTCGGACGCGGCCTCGAGCACGTCCGCGAACGTGCGGTCGGACGCGTGCGCGAGATCGAGCACGACGCGGAGCTCGACGAGCCGCGCGACGAGCTCGCGGCCGAGCGTCGAGAGGCCGCCGTGTGCCGGCTCGCCCGCGCCGTCGGCGAACGCGTTTCGCCGGTTCCAGGTCAGCGACGCCATGCGGACGCCGAGCTCCCAGAAGACCTCGATCAGCTCCGGATTCGTACCGAGCGGCTCGCAGCCCTCGAGCGAGAGCAGCAATCCGATCCGTCCGTCCAGCGTGTCGAGATCACTGCGCGACCGGACGTGGGCGACGCGGCCGCCGTTCTCGGCAACCGCCCGCCGGAACGCCGTCGTCTCCACGAGCGCCTCGGCGAGCGCGCGCTCCGCCCCCTCCTCGACCTCGGCGTAGAGCGGGCACACCTGCAACCCGACGTCGCCGGCGACGAGGTGCGGCAGCCAGTACCGCTCGAACGGCCGCTCCTCACCGCGCCGGTGGACGAGCTCCAGCAGCAGGTCGTTGTGCGCGTCCGCGATCACGGCGCGAGAGACTACCCGCATGGCACATCGCATCCTCGTCATCGGCGGCGGACGGCCCGGCTACTTCGCGGCGTCCGAAGAGGAGAAGCGCGACCTCTTCCTGCCGGCCTTCCGCGCCGTGCTCGCCCGCTGGGAGGAGCTCGGCGCCCGCGTCGTCGCGTCGTTCTGCGACGACGTTCTGCAGGTCGGCCCGACCGCGACGGCGTGGTACCTGATCTTCGAGCTGGACGACCTGGCGACGGGCGCCGAGATGATGGCCGCCGCACGCGGCCTCGAGCGCTACGTCACGTTCGAGCTGCGCATCGGCAGACCCTTCTGGGCCCGCGAGGAGAGCGCCGCTAGCATCGGAGCCCCGTGACGACCGCCCCGACCGCGCTCGCCGACGCGCCCCGGGCGCGGCGCAGCTTGGTTCCCTCGCCGAGCTTCCTCCGCTTCCTCGGGCGGCGTCTCGTCGCGCTCGTCCTGCTCGCGATCGGCATCACTCTCGTCGTCTTCGTCCTGACGCAGCTCGTCCCGACGAACGCCGTCACCGCGAACCTCGGGGAGCAGGCTGCTGGTGACCCCGCCGCCGTCGCGTCGTTCAAGCGGCACTACGGGCTCGACCGGCCGCTGCCGGTCCGCTATGTGCTCTATCTGAAGCACGTCGCCGAGGGCGATCTCGGCCAGTCGGCGCTGACGCACGACGCGGTGACGCACGACCTCGGCCAGTTCATCCCGGCGACCGCCGAGCTCGCGATCGTCTCCGTCCTGCTCGCCGCGATCCTCGGGATCACGTTCGGCGTCTACGCGGCGATGCGCCGCAACAAGCTCGCGGATCACCTGCTGCGCGTCGTCTCGCTCGGCGGGATCTCGATGCCGACCTTCTGGATCGCGCTCGTCTCGCTCTATGTCGGCTTCTACCGGCTCGGCTGGTTCCCGGGGAGCGACCGGCTCGATCCGGGACAGCTGCCGCCGCCGCACCACACGGGCCTCTACACGATCGACGCGCTCGTCTCCGGCCGCTGGAGCCTCTTCGTCCAGGTGCTGCATCACCTGGCGCTGCCGGCGCTCGTGCTTGCGGCGTTCAACGTCTCGCTGCTGACGCGCTACACGCGCTCAGCGGTGCTCGAGGTCGCGGGCAACGACTACGTGCGCGCCGGTCGCGCGAAGGGACTGCCGGAGCGAACCGTGATCCGCCGCTACATCCTGCGGGCCGCGCTCCCATCCGTCGTCACCGTGCTCGGGCTCGTCTTCGCGAACGTGCTCACCGGCGCGGTGCTCGTGGAGAAGATCTTCACCTGGCCCGGGATCGGCCAGTACGCGTACAACGCGGCGGTCGCACTCGATGTGCCCGCGATCGCCGGCGTCAGCCTCTTCGTCGCGGTCGTCTACATCACGGTCAACTTCATCGTCGACGTGCTCTACGGCGTGATCGACCCGAGGATCCGAATTACGTGAGCGTCGCTCGCCTTCGTCTCGCTCCCGTGTGGGAAACCATGTTTCCCCCACGAGCCCCCTTCTTCGAAGGTTCTGTGGGGGAACCTCCCGGTTCCCCCACGATGGGCGCCCCTCCCCACGCTCATGGGGCGGAGATCGCCCCGTGAGCGAGCCGCTCGCGCTGCCGCGCTTCCGCCGCCGCCCCCGCCTCCGGCTCGGCCCTGCCTGGCGCCAACCGCTCGCGATCGCCGGCGCGACGATCGCGGTCGCGTGGTTCCTGATCGCGATCTTCGCGCCGCTCGTCGCGCCGTACGACCCGCTCGCGCAGAGCTTCACGCCGACGCAGGCGCCTTCGGGCGCGCACCTCTTCGGCACGGACGAGCTCGGTCGCGATGTCCTGAGCCGCGTGATCTTCGGCGCCCGGATCACGATCCCGATCGCGCTCCTGCTCGTCGGCCTCGCGGCGGCGATCGGCGGGCTGCTCGGCGCGGTCGCGGGCTACCTGCGCGGGATCGCCGACGGACTCGTGATGCGCATCGCGGACCTCGTCTTCGCATTCCCGCCGATCATTCTCGCGATGGTCGTGACCGCCGTGCTCGGCCGCGGCCTGCGCAACGCGGCGCTCGCTATCGTCGTCGTCGCCTGGCCGTCGTACGCGCGCGTCGTCCGCGGACTCGTTCTCTCCGTCGGCGACGCGGAGTACGTGCAGTCGGCGCGGCTGCTCGGCGCATCGGCGCGGCGCGCGCTCTTCCGCGACGTGCTGCCGAACATCGCGGGCCCGGTGCTCGTGCTGATGACGCTCGACCTCGCGAACGCGACGCTTCTCCTGTCCGGCCTCTCCTTCCTCGGGCTCGGCGCACAGCCGCCACATCCCGAGTGGGGATCGATGGTCGCGACCGGCACGCAGTACTTCCAGTTCTGGTGGATGGGCACGTTCCCGGGGCTCGCGATCTTCACCGCGGTGCTCGCGTTCAACTTCCTCGGCGACAGCCTGCGCGACGTGTTCGACCCGCAGACCGCATGGCGCTCAGAAGACACGCAGGATTGACCGCCCTGACGCCCCCGACCGTCCTTCGCTACGCCCCGGCGCAGCCGGGGCTGCGCGAAGGACTGACCCGCCTGACGGCACGATCGCTTGCGGGCTCGTGCTACGCGCACTGTGCCCTCCGCGCTCACACCGCCGGGCGGGCCTCGGGAACGTGAGCAAGCTGCTGGAAGTCGAAGGCCTGCGGGTCTCGCTGCCGACGAGCGAGGGACGCGTGACGATCGTCGACGGCGTCGACTACGCGGTCGAGCCCGGCGAGGTCTTCGGCGTCGCGGGGGAGAGCGGCAGCGGCAAGACGATCTCGATGCTCGCGCTCCTCGGCCTGCTGCCGGACGGGGCGCACGTCGGCGGTTGCGCGCAGTTCGGCGGCCGCGACCTGCTGCGGCTGCCAAAGCGCGCGCTGCGCGACGTCTCCGGCCGCGACGTCGCCATGGTCTTCCAGGATCCGATGACGTCGCTCCATCCGATGCTCTCGGTCGGAAAGCAGCTGACCGAGCACGTGCGCCGTCACCTCGGGCTAAGCAAGGACGAGGCCGAGCGGCGGGCGCTCGAGCTGCTCGAGGAGGTACGCATCCCCGGCCCGCGCTCGGCGCTGCACGCGTACCCTCACCAGTTCTCCGGCGGCATGCGCCAGCGGATCGCGATCGCCGTCGCCCTCGCGTGCGGGCCGAAGCTGCTGATCGCCGACGAGCCGACGACGGCGCTCGACGTAACGGTGCAGGCGGGGATCCTGCGGCTGCTCGACCGGCTGCGCCGCGAGAACGACCTGTCTGTCGTGCTGATCACGCACGACCTTGGCGTGCTGTCGTCGATTGCCGACCGGATCTCGATCTTCTACGCCGGCCGCGTCGTCGAATCGGGCCCGCGCGAGGACGTGCTGCAGACTCCGCGGCATCCGTACACGAAGGCGCTGCTCGACGCACTGCCGCATCCGGAGGCAAGCGAACGGCCGCTCGTCGCGATCGAGGGCGCGCCGCCGAGCCCTGCGCGGATCCCGAGCGGCTGCGCGTTCCATCCGCGCTGCCCGTACGCGACCGAGCAGAGCCGCGTCGAGGTGCCGCCACTCGTCGAGATCGGCGGCGGCCGCCGGCTCGCGTGCCACAACGACCCATTCGCATGAGCGCGCTCGAGCTCCATGACGTGGAGGTGACGTACGAGCGCCGCGGGCGCGAGAGCGTGCGCGCTGTCGCCGGTGCGAGCCTGATCGTCGAGCGCGGCCAGATCGTCGGGCTCGTCGGCGAGTCGGGCTGCGGCAAGTCGTCGCTCGCGCGCGCGGCGGTCGGGCTCGTGAAGGCGTCGGCCGGGGAGATCCACTTCGAGGGACGCGAGGTCGCGCCGCTGACGCGCCGCGCGCGGCCGCGCGAGCTGACGCGGTTGCAGATGGTCTTCCAAAACCCGTACTCGTCGCTCAACCCGCGGCGGAAGATCGGCTCGCAGATCGCGGATGGCGGCGGCGGCGGCCGCAAGCGCGTCGCCGAATTGCTCGAGCTCGTCGGGCTGCCGCCGAACGCGGCGACGCGGTTCCCGCATCAGTTCAGCGGCGGCCAGCGGCAGCGGATCGCGATCGCCCGCGCACTCGCCGCCGATCCGTCGGTGATCGTGCTCGACGAGCCGCTCGCGTCGCTCGACGCGTCCGCGCAGGCGCAGATCGCGAACCTGCTGGTCAACCTGTCCCGCGAGCTCGGCCTCTCGCTGCTTTTGATCTCGCACGACCTCGCGATCGTTCGCCACGTCGCCGATGTCGTCTCGGTGATGTACCTCGGCGTGATGGTCGAGACCGCGCCGACGAGGTCGCTCTGGGAGGTCCCGCTGCATCCCTACACGGAGGCGCTGATCGGTGCCGTCCCGCTCGCGGACGGCAGCGGCTTCCTGCCGGAGGCGCTGCCGGGTGAGGTGCCGGATCCGGCGCATCCGCCGAGCGGCTGCCGCTTCCATCCGCGCTGCCCGTACGCGTTCGAACGCTGCCCGCGCGACGAGCCGCCGCTGCTGCCGGTGACCGAAATCCGCCGCGCTGCCTGTTGGCTGCAGGAGCCCGGTGGGCCGCCCGCGCGGCCGGCGGAGCGAGCCGCCCAACTAGGAGTTGCCGCGCGCGTCGAATAGGTTTGAGGCACCGCGAATCAGGAGGAGAAGCACGTGAAGAGACTTCGTTCAGCGCGGCTTGCGCTGATCCCCGTTGTCGCGATCGCTGTCGCGGTCGCCGCGCAGGGTGCGACGGCGCGCTCGTCCGCGGGCGGCACGCTCGTGATCGACCGGTCGTTCGAGATCAAGACTGCCGACCCGCAGCGTGCGTTCGAGCCGACTGCAAGCATCGTCAACCGCGCCGTCTTCGACACGCTGCTGACGTACAAGGGCGCCGACGTCGCGCATCCGGTTCCGCAGCTCGCGGAGTCGTACACCGCGTCGAAGGACGCGAAGACGTTCACGTTCAAGCTGAAGAAGAACGTCCACTTTGCGGACGGAACGCCGCTGACCTCCGCCGACGTCGTCTTCTCGTTCAACCGCCTGATCAACCTGAAGGGCAACCCGTCGTTCCTGCTCGCCGACGTCAGCGTCGCGGCGAAGGGCAAGTACGGCGTCGTCCTGAAGTCGAAGGTGCCGAACACGGCGCTGCCCGCGATCCTCGCGAACACGTCGCTCGGGATCGTCAACTCGAAGCTCGTCAAGGCGCACGGCGGCACCGACGCGGCCGACGCCGACAAGACCGACAAGGCGGAGCAATGGTTCAACTCCGGCAACTCGGTCGGCGCCGGCAGTGGGCCCTACGTGCTGAAGCAGTACAGCACGACGTCGCAGCTCGTCCTTCAGCCCAACGCGAAGTACTGGGGTCCCAACAAGGCGAAGTGGAGCAGCGTGGTCGTCCGCAACATGATCTCGGCGACCCAGCTGATCAACATCCAGCGCGGATCGCACGAGGTCGCGATCGACCTCGCGTCCGACCAGGCTCAGGGCATCCGCAAGAACAAGAAGCTGAAGGTCTCGCTGACGCCGTCGACGTGGGTGTTCTGGCTGTTCGCGAACAACAACAAGGACATCTCGCAGATCACTCCGAACAAGCACTTTCAGAACGCGGTGCGGTACGCGATCGACTATCGCTCGGTGGTCGGCGTTGCGGGCCCCGGCGCGATCCAGGCGCCGGGGATCATCCCGAACATGTTCCTCGGGTCGCTGCCACAGAAGATGCGGATCAACCAGAACGGCGCGAAGGCGAAATGGGAGCTCGCGGCGTCCGCGATCGGGAGCGGGAAGATCACGCTCGAGTTTCCGAGCGACCTGACGATCAACGGCGTTCCGTTCGCGAGCATGGCGCAGAAGGTGCAGGCGAACCTGCAGTCCGTCGGCTTCAACGTCGAGCTCGCGGGCGCGCCGGTCGGCACGTGGCTGCAGAAGTACCGCGACGGGAAGATGGCGTTCGGGCTGTCGCTGTGGGGCCCGGACTATCCGGATCCGGCCGACTACCTCGCGTTCCTGCCGGGGAAGCTCGTCGGCACGCGGGCCGGCTGGCCGGCGGGGTCGGACCCGCCGCTGGAGAAGCTCGGCGACCAGGCGCTCGTGACGACGAACGCGAAGGCGCGGCAGAAGCTGTACCAGCAGATCCAGCAGAAGCTGAATGCGGACGGCCCGTTCTTCCCGCTGATCCAGCCGACGCAGGTCTTCGTCGCGACGACCGATCTGAAGGGCGCGGTCTTCAACCCCGTGTACCAGATCGACGTTACGCAGGTTTCGGCGAAGTAGCTCGAAACGCAGAGGCCCGTGTCGCGCGCGGCGTCGGCACGGGCCTCTATTCGCAGTCCCGCGAGGCCCAGGCTCACCGGTTATGTGTTGGCGAGCTCCGCCGGATACGAACCCAGCTTTCGCCCGCCTGAGTCCTCGCACACGACGATGTCTTCGATGCGGACGCTGAAGCGGCCGGGGAGAATGATCGACGGCTCGTCGGTGAACGTCATGCCGGGTTCGAGCGGCGTCTCGTCCTCGGCCGAGATGAACGGCTTCTCGTGGATGTCCATGCCGATGCCGTGGCCCATTCGGTGGCCGAAGTACTCGCCGAGGCCGGCTTCCTCGATCGGCGCCCGGCACGCTGCGTTCACCTCGCGCGCGAGCGCACCCGGAACCGACGCGTCCCGGCCCGCTTCCTGCGCGGCGAGCATCACGGCGTACACCTCGCGCACGTCGGCCGGCGGCTCGCCGCAGTAGATCGTCCGGCCGAAGTCGCTGCAGTAGCCGTCGACGACCGCGCCGAAGTCGAACATCACCGCGGTGCCCTCGCGCAGCGGCTCGTGGGCCGTCTCGCGCGTCGCGTCGAGGCTGTCCGGATCCATCCCCGTGAACGTGTGCGTCGCGAACGACGGCGTGCGGGAGCCGTGCGCGAGTAGCTGGTGCTCGACTTCCTCGTTCAGCTCGGCCATCGTCACGCCCGGGACGACCTTCGGCGTGACCGCGGCCATCGTCTTCTCGGCGACGTCGACCGCGCGCGACATCGCGTCGAGCTCCTCCGGCGACTTGACGCGGCGGAGCTCGTTGACGAGCTGGGAGCCGGTCTGGAGCTTTTCGAAGCCGACGGAGCGGCCGAGGTTCAGGACGGCCTCCGCCCAGACGCGGTTGCCGACCGCCACCGCCGCGTTCGAGTTCAGCCCACGCACCACTCGCTCGAAGATCGCCGGCCCGTCGTCGGTCTCGTTGACGACCACGAGCTCTCCGGGCGCCTCCCATTGGCTCAGCTCGAAGCGCCGTGCCATGCGCGGCAGCACGAAGACCGGATCGCCGTCCGGCCGGAAGAAGCCGCCCGCGACCCAGCCGTGCGCGTACGAGCTCTCGCCGAAGTTCGGGATCCCACGCTCGGCGCCGCTCAGATACTCGAGATCGGCGGAGAGGCCGAGGAAGAGCAGGTCGACGCCCTCTTCGCGCA
Source organism: Actinomycetota bacterium (assembly GCA_005884575.1). Lineage (GTDB taxonomy): Bacteria > Actinomycetota > Thermoleophilia > Gaiellales > Gaiellaceae > AC-16. The sequence continues at coordinate 103,990 of VAWW01000013.1, read as the reverse complement.
TCCGCTCCGACAACCGGCGCCGCCGCTCCGCGTGGTCGAACACTCAGCCGAGTCTACGTGCGCTGCGATTCGCGAACACGTTCTCGAGCGCGGCCTGCCTTCCGACGGCGAGCGCACCGGTCAGGACGGCCGCGTCGCCGAGCATCGAGACCTCGACGCGCGGCGGGAAGGGCAGCCACTCGTCGAGGTGCGCGCGCACCGGCCCGAGCAGCAGGTCGCCGTTCGTGCCGAGACCGCCGCCGAGGACAACGAGCTCGACGTCCGCGACCGCCGCGATCGGGACGATGTGCAATGCGATCCGCCGCGCGAGCTCCGCGACCACGGCCCGCGCCACGGCGTCGCGACCGCGCGCCGCGGTGAAGATCTCGCGCGTGTCGAACGGCGGGGCGAGCATCGTCTCCTTTCCCTCGGCCAGCCGCGCGGCGAGCGCGGAGGCCGCGGCGGCGCACGGATCGAAATCGTCGTCGCGGCCGGCGCGCGCGTAGTCGAGCTCGCCGGCGGCGCCGTGCCGGCCGCGCTTCAGCTCGCCGTCGAGCACGAGACCCGCGCCGAGACCCGCGCCGATCGAGAGGAACATGAAATCGTCGACGCCGCGTGCGACGCCCTGCCAGCGCTCGCCGAGCGCCGCGAGGTTGATGTCGTTCTCTAGCGTGACCGGGACCTCGAGCCGCGCCGCCAGTTCCTCGCCGAACTTTCGCCCCTCGAGCCGGGGCACGTTCAGCGCGAGCCGGATCTCGCCGCTCCCGGTGACGACGCCCGGGATACCGGCGACGACGCCGTCGAGCTGGCCGTCCGATGCGCCCGCCGCGGCGACGAGCGAGTCGCGCAGTCCGGCGACGACGTCGAGCACCCAGTCCGCGCCCCCGGCATCGGCCTCGACGTCCTGCCGCGTGCGGATGCGCCCGCCGAGGTCGCACACGGCGCCGCGCAGGAAACGCGAGCCGAGATCGAGGCCGAGCACGAGCGCCGCGTCCGGAACGGGCTCGAAGAACACCGCGCCGTAGCTCGGCCGTCCCGGGTCCACCTTCGCCTCGCGCACGAGACCGGCGTCGAGCAGCGACTGGAGGGCGAGCGAAACCGTCGGCTTCGAGATCCCGGCCCGGCGCGAGATCTCGGCGCGGGAGATCGGCGCCTCCTCGCGGATCGCCTCCAGCACCGTGCGCTCGTTCAAATCTTTGAGGAGCGGCGGGATGGCCATGTCGTCAGGAAGCCTAACGACAAGCCCGCACAATCCCAAGCTTGACTTACAGAGAAGGAGCCCGTTACGGTCGCCTCGTAAGGTTCACTAACGAGAGGGAGCCATGAGACGGATGCGCATCGCAGTCGTCGTGGCCGCGGCGCTGGCGCTCGCCGCCGCGGCCGCCGCAGCCGCGCCGAAGGGGAAGGCCGGCCCGACGAAGCTCACGGTCTGGGTCGGTTGGAGCTCGGCCACCCACGAGCTCAAGTCCTTCAAGTCGCTCGTGGCCGAGTACGACGCAAAGCATTCCGAGGTGCAGGTCGACGTCGTCGGGAACATCAACGACGACAAGATCCTCGCGGCGATCAGGGGCGGCAACGCGCCCGATGTCGTCAGCTCGTTCACGCCGTCGAACGTCGGCAGCTTCTGCACGTCGGGGGCGTGGATCGACCTCGCGCCGTACCTGAACAAGGACCACATCAACGTCGACATCTTCCCGAAAGCGACGCAGTACTACACGCAGTACGCGGGGAAGCGCTGCGCACTGCCGTTGCTCGCCGACACATTCGGCCTGTACTACAACAGGACGCTCTTCAAGAAGGCCGGCCTCACTCGGCCGCCGAAGACGATGTCCGAGCTCGCGGCGTATGCGAAGAAGCTGACGCAGAAAAACGCGGACGGATCGCTGAAAGTCGTGGGCTACACCCCGTTCTCCGGCTTCTACGACGGCGCGCCCGTCAAGGCGATCCGCAACGCCCAGTCCTGGGCCGCGCAGTTCATGGATGCGAAAGGCCACTCGATCCTCGGCTCCGATCCCGCATGGGCGAAGGCGCTGAAGTGGCAGAAGAATCTGATCGACTGGTACGGCTACTCGAAGCTCGTCCGCTTCCAGGCCGGCCTCGGCGACGAGTTCTCCGCGTCGAACGCATTCGAGCTCGGCAAGCTGGCGATGGCCGAGGACGGAGAGTGGCGCGTCGCCTTCATCCAGAACGAGCACCCGGGTCTCCAGTACGGAACCGCGCCGATGCCGGTCGCCGACGACCATCCGCAGCTCTACGGTTCGGGTTACATCAACGGGACGATCATCGGCATCCCGAAGGGGGTCAAGCACGGCGACCAGGCATGGGCTCTCGTGAAGTACCTGACCACCAACAGCCACTTCCTCGCACAGTTCTCGAATGAGATCCGCAACGTGCCCACGACGAAGGCGTCTCTGACCTCGCCGGAGATCAAGCCGGACCCGCACTTCGCGACGTTCCTGAAGATCTTCGGCAACCCGAAGTCGACGACCTCGCCGATCACCGCGGTCGGCGCGGCGTACCAGGACCTGATCGAGAACTTCGTCGTGAAGTACCAGGCCGGCCACGCGAAAGACCTCGTCGGCGGCTTGAAGAACGTCGACAAGCAGATCGACGCGCAGCTCGCCCAGGCGAAGAAGGGCGGCAGGGTGCCGTGACCGACCGCCGGCGAGCCAGGAGGAAGGCGGCGTGGCGCCGCCGCCGACTCGTCCTGCTCCTCATGAGCCCCTGGCTCGTCGGCTTCTCCGTCTTCTTCGGGTATCCGCTCGCGATGAGCGTGTACCTGTCGTTCACGCACTACGACCTGCTCTCGTCGCCGCGCTGGATCGGCTTCGCGAACTACCAGTACCTCTTCCACACCGACCAGCAGATCTGGCCGGCGGTCTCGAACACGCTCTGGATGATCGGCGTCGCGGTGCCGCTGCAGGTCCTGTTCGCGTTCGGGATCGCGTTGATGGTCTCGCGTGCGCGGAGCGGCGTCGGGATCTTCCGGACGATCTTCTACCTGCCCGCGCTCGCGCCCCCGGTCGCCGCAACGCTCGGCTTCGTCTACCTGCTCAACCCGGCGACCGGACCCGTGAACGTCACGCTCTCCCACCTGGGAATCCAGGGGCCGCTCTGGTTCCAGTCGCCGCAGTGGGCCAAGCCGTCGCTCGTGCTGCTCGCGGTCTGGGGCGTCGGGAACACGATGATCATCTTCCTCGCGGCGATCCACGACGTGCCGCGGCACCTCTACGAGTCGGCTGAGCTCGACGGCGCCGGGCCGTGGCAGCGGCTGCGCTGGGTGACGCTGCCGTCGATCAGCCCGATCATCCTCTTCGCGGTCGTGCTCGGCGTGATCCAGGGGCTGCAGTACTTCACGCAAGCGTACGTCGCCGCGAACGTCGCGTCGGGACAGGCGTCGCAGGCCGGTGACCTGCCGGCGAACCTCGGTTACCCGGAGGGCTCGACGCTCTTCTACCCGATCCTGCTCTACCAGCACGGGTTCCGCTACTTCAACATGGGCTACGCGTCCGCGATGGCGATGCTGCTGCTCGCCGTCTCGTTCCTCGTGACGCTCGTCATCATCGTCAACTCGCGCCGATGGGTGCACTACGCCGGAGCTGCGAGATGACGACCGCGGCGGCGACCGCGCCGCTCGCCCGCAGGAAGCCGCCGCTCGCGGTCCGTCGACGGAGGTTCCTCGTCGCGGTCGCGAATCACAGCCTGCTGATCGCGGTCGCGGTTCTCTTCCTGGCGCCGTTCGCCTTCATCGCGCTGACGGCATTGATGTCGACGAACCAGGCGCTCTCGTCGCACCTCTGGCCGCAGCCGTTCAGGTGGAGCAACTTCGTCGACGTCTGGTCGAAGGCGCCGCTCTTGCGCTGGGCGCTGAACACAGCGATGTACTCGGGGCTCGCGACACTTGGCGTGCTCGTCTCGAGCATCCCAGTCGCGTACGCGCTCTCGCGGCTGCGCTGGCGGGGGCGCGACGCCGTCTTCCTCGTCGTGCTCGTCGCGCTGATGCTGCCGCCGCAGGTCTCGGTGATCCCGGTCTACGTACTCTGGGCCAAGCTGCATCTGGTCGGGACGCTCTGGCCGTTGATCATCCCGAGCTGGCTCGGGGACGCGTTCTCGATCTTCCTGCTGCGGCAGTTCTTCCTGACGATTCCGGAGGAGTATCTCGACGCCGCGCGCGTCGACGGCTGCGGCGAGCTGCGGATTCTCACGACGGTCGTGCTGCGCCTCGCGAAGCCGGCGATCGCGGCGGTGGCGCTGTTCTCGATCCTCTACACGTTCAACGACTACTTCCTGCCGCTGCTCTACGTCGGCGAGAGCCCGCACCACTGGGTCGCGTCGATCGGCCTGTCGCAGTTCCGGTCGCTGCACCAGGTGCAGTGGAACCTGACGATGGCAGCGACGCTGCTCGTGATGGCACCGGTGATCGTGCTCTTCTTCCTGGCGCAGAAGGCGTTCGTCGAAGGCGTCACCCTGACGGGAGTGAAGGGATGATCGTGTTGGCGGTCGACGGGTGCGGTCGGACGGCGAGGTGCTCGCGCTCGCCCGCGGGCCCGCGAGCTCGCCGCAGCATCTCGGCGCGGAGCGCTGCCTCGACATCCTCGAGTCGCTGCTCGACGAGGCCGCGGCGGAGCGACCGGAGATCGAGCTCGCCGAGCTCCTGCTCGCCGGCGTCGACTTCCCGGCCGAGGTCGACCAGCTCGAGAGGCTCGCAGCCGCGCGTGGCTGGGCCCGCCGGATCGTCGTCGACAACGACACGTTCGCGATCCTCCGGGCGGGCACCGAGCGTGGGTGGGGCGTCGCCGTCACCTGCGGCGCCGGGATCAACTGCGTCGGCGTCACACCGGATGGGCGCCACGCGCGCTTCCCTTCGCTCGGGCAGCTGAGCGGGGACTGGGGCGGCGGCTACGACGTCGGCATGGCTGCGGTCTCGGCCGCGGCGCGCAGCGAGGACGGCCGCGGCCCGACGACGACGCTCGAGCTCGCCGTTCCGGAGCACTTCGGCCTCGAGGCCCCGAGCGCGCTCGCCGAGGCGATCCACTTCGGACGGATCTCCGAGCGCCGCGTCGTCGAGCTCGCGCCGGTCGTGCTCGCCGAGGCGGCGGACGATCCGGTCGCGGCCGAGCTTCGCGACCGGCTCGCGGGCGAGATCGTCTCGCTCGTGCGCGTCGCGCTGCTCCGGCTCGACCTGACGGCGGAGCCCGTCGAGGTGGTTCTCGGCGGTGGTCTGCTGCAGTCGGGCGACGCGGGGCTGCTCGGCGCGGTCGAGCACGAGCTGCGCGAGGTCGCGCCGTCGGTCAGTCTGCAAGTCGTCGAGGCACCGCCGATCGTCGGCGTCGCGCTCCTCGCACTGGAGGAGGTCGGCGCACGGCCCCAGGCACTCGCCCGCGCCCGAGCCGAGCTCGGCACGCCGACGCTCGCGAGGACGAGCCGTGGCTGACGTCAGCTTCGACCGCGCGACGCGCATCTATCCGGGCACTGAGGCGCCCGCGGTCGACGCGCTCGAGCTCGAGATCCCAGACGGCGAGTTCATGGTGCTCGTCGGCCCGTCCGGCTCCGGCAAGACGACGGCGCTGCGGATGCTCGCGGGTCTTGAGGAGGTCGACGCGGGCGCCGTCCTGATCGGCGGGCGCGACGTCACCGACCTGCCGGCGAAGGAGCGCGACGTCGCGATGGTCTTCCAGAACTACGCGCTCTATCCGTACCTGAGCGTCGCCGCGAACATCGGCTTCCCCCTCAAGATCGCGCACGTCAAGAAGAGCGAGCGGGAGCGCCGCGTCCGTGAGGCGGCGGAGCTGCTCGGGCTCGTCGACTACCTCGCGCGCAAGCCGGGTCAGCTCTCCGGGGGCCAGCGCCAGCGCGTCGCAATGGGACGCGCGATCGTCCGGGAGCCGAGCGTCTTCCTGATGGACGAGCCTCTCTCCAACCTCGACGCGAAGCTGCGCGTCCAGATGCGCGCAGACATCGCCGCGCTCCAGGACCGGCTCGGGACGACGACCGTCTACGTGACGCACGACCAGGCGGAAGCGATGACGCTCGGTGATCGCGTCGCCGTGATGAAGGACGGGCGGCTGCAGCAGTGCGACGAGCCGCGCGTCCTCTACGAGCGGCCGGTCAACACCTTCGTCGCCGGGTTCATCGGCTCGCCCGCAATGAACCTCTGCACGCTGCCGTGCTCGAATGGGGCCGTTTCGTTCGGTGGATCGCGGATTCCGGTTCCGGCAGGGAACGGCGAGGTCGTCGTCGGCTTGCGGCCCGAGTCGCTCGAGCTCGCGGGCGAAGGGCTGCCTGCCGAGGTGCAGGTCGTCGAGGAGCTCGGCGCCGACGCGTACGTCTTCTGCGCGTCGGCGCTCGGGAGGCTCGTCGCGCGCACGGAAGCGAAGCGGGCGCCGGCGCGGGGCGAGCGCGTGGCGCTGCGGCCGGTGGCCGAGGAGGCGCACCTGTTCGACGCGGGCGGCGAACGCGTTAGTGGTATTGACCACTAGCCGGCGCCCTGCTTGAATCCGCAGGTCATGAGCAAGCAGGACGCCACGCGCCAGCGCGTGCTCGAGCTGATCGAAGCCCGCGAGATCGGCGACTCGATCCCGTCCGAACGGCGGCTGAGCACCGACTTCGGCGTCTCGCGGCTGACGATCCGCGCGGCGCTCGACGACCTCGTGCGCGAGGGTCTGCTCGTGCGCCGGCACGGCAGCGGCACCTTCGTCGGCGAGCCGAAGATCGCGCAGCAGCTGACGCTGACCTCCTTCAGCGACGACATGCGCCGCCGCGGGATGGTTCCCGGCGCCCGGGCGGTCGAGCTGAAGACGATCCACGCGGGCCCGGCGCTCGGCCGTGCGCTCCACGTCTCGCCGGACGCCCGCGTCGTCCGGATTCGCCGCGTCCGGCTCGCCGACGACGAGCCGATGGCGCTCGAGACGCTGCACGTCCCGGCGGCGGTCGTGCCCGGCCTGAAGCGCACCCAGCTCGAGGACTCGTCGTTCTACGAGTTGCTCGCGTCGCGCTACGGTGTCGTCGTCGCGTCCGGCGTCCAGACGATCGAGCCGACGGTGACGAACGAGGAGGAGTCGGAGCTCCTGCACGTGCCCCTGCACTCGCCGGCCTTCCTGTTCGAGCGGACGAGCCGCGCCGACACGGGCGAGATCGTCGAGTTCGTGCGCTCCCTCTACCGCGGCGACCGCTACCGGCTGATCGCCGAGCTCTCGCACGATGTGGCTCAGACCACACGGCGTAGAACGCATATCAATATCGGCTGATATCGGCTTGACAGGGAGAAGTGGTCTATGCCAATCTCCCGCCCGTGACGAGTGGTCTTATCCAATCGGCGGTCGCATGCGGCCGCCGCCGCCCGGGAGGTGGCGCTATGAAGATTCGTCTCGTGGCGGCGACGATCGTCGCCGTTGCGCTTGCGGTTGCCGCGTCGACTGCAAGCGGGGCGTCGAAAGCGACGTCGATCACCGTGTGGCTCCAGAACGACGCCCAGAACGGCTGGGCGGACACCGTCGCCCAGGCGACGAAGGACTTCCAGAAAGAGCACCCCGGCGGGAACGTCGACGTCCACTACCAGACATGGACCGACCACCTGACCAAGTTCGACGCGACGATCGCCGGAGGCAACGCCCCCGACGTGATCGAGCTCGGCAACACCGAGACGACCAAGTACATGGCGAACGGCGTGTTCGCCGACCTGTCTGCGCAGAAGAGCAGCTTCCCCAACTCAGGCACGTGGCTGAAAGGTCTGAAGGACTCCTGCACCTACCAGGGCAAGCTCTTCTGCGTTCCGTATTACACGGGCGCGCGGGCCGTCATCTACCGGAAGGACTTCTACGCGAAGGCGGGGATCAAGGGCACGCCGACGACGCTGAGCGCGTTCGTCGTGGACAACCAGAAGCTGATGAAGAAGTACGGGAAGGACGCGAACTTCTCGGCGTTCTACTTCCCCGGCAAGAACTGGTACGCGTCGATGGCGTTCGTCTATGACTGGGGCGGCAAGATCGCGACCACGCGCAAAGGCAAGTGGGTCGGGACGCTGGACTCCCCTCAGGCGATCACCGCGTTGACGACGCTCAAGTCGATCGTCAAGTCGACGTCTCGCGCGAGCCTGACGACGGATGAGTCGCATCCGTACCCGAGCGTCGTCTTCGCCAAGGACAAGGTCGCGTCGTTCGTCGGCAACGGCTGGGAGTGGCCGTACACGCTCGACCCGAAGGTCGGCAATCCCGCCCTCGCCGACGTGATGGGCGCCTACCCGATGCCGAGCCACGTCAAGGGCCGCTACATGCCGACGTTCCTCGGCGGCTCCGATCTCGGCATTCCGGTGACGAGCAAGAACAAGGATCTCGCCGCCGACTGGATCAAGGCGTTCACCAGCACGAGCGCGATGACGCAGATCGCGAAGGCGGGGAACATTCCGAACACGACAACCCTCCTGAAGGTCAACGCGGCCGATCCGAAGCTGGCACCGTTCGCCGAGGCGGCGAAGTTCACCTGGTTCATTCCGGTGACGCCGAACTGGGCGAACGTCGAGAACGCGAACGTCTTGCAGAACATGCTCGTGAACATCTTCACGGGCAAGCAGAGCGTGAAGGCTGCAACCACTGCGGCGAGCAAGCAGATAACGAGCATCCTGAACGCCAGCGCGTGAGCGCTGAAACGGGCCTCCGCGTAGCCGCCGAGCCGACGCTCCTGTCGGCTCGGCGGCGGGCCCGTCTCACGCGCGGCGCCGCGCCGTACGCGCTGCTGGCCCCGGCGACGATCGTCGTCGGAGCGGTGCTCGGCTATCCGCTCTACCTGCTCGTCCAGCTCTCTTTCCAGAAGTACGGCCTGCCCCAGCTGCTCACGCACCACGGCGAGTGGACGGGCCTGTCGAACTACACGCGGATCCTGCACGACAGCCAGTTCTGGCACGTGCTGCTGCGCACTGTCACATTCACGGCGGCGAACGTCTCGCTGACGATGCTCTTCGGGACGCTGATCGCGCTGCTGCTCGCGCGTCTCGGCTCCTTCATGCGCCTGCTGCTGACGACGGGACTCGTGCTCGTCTGGGCGACGCCCGTGGTCGTCTCCGTAAACGTGTGGCTCTGGATGGTCGACTACGAGTTCGGGGTCCTCAACTGGACGCTGACGAAGCTCCACGCCGGCAACTTCGTCCACCACGACTGGTTCGCGAACACGCTCTCGGGCTTCGGCGTGATCACCGCGGTCGTCGTCTGGGGCGCGATCCCGTTCGTCGCGATCACGCTCTACGCGGCGCTGTCGCAGGTGCCGGAGGAACTGCACGAAGCTGCGCGGATCGACGGCGCGAGCTTCGTCCAGGTCTTCCGGTTCGTGACGATGCCGCTGCTGAAGCCGATCTTCATCATCCTCGTCAGCCTCTCGATCATCTGGGACTTCCAGGTCTTCAACCAGGTGTGGATCATGCGAGACGGCCGGCCGACGAACGACTACTACCTGATGAGCATCTACTCGTTCGTCGAGTCGTTCCGCGTCAGCGAGTACGGACTCGGCTCGGCGATCGCGCTGACGATGGTGCTCGTGATGCTCGTCGTCAGCTTCTTCTACGTCCGCCAGATGGTGCGCGCGGGAGAGGCCGAGTGACCCGGCGGCGCGCGGAGCGGATCGCGCTGAACACGACCGGCGTCCTCGTGTTCCTCGTCATGATCTTCCCGGTCTACTGGATGGTGTCGACGGCGTTCAAGCCGGGGATCGACGTGCAGACGTTCACGCCGAAGTGGTTCCCGCACCCGGCGACGCTGAGCAACTTCACGGACGCGATCCACCGGCCGTACTTCTGGCAGGACGTGAAGAACAGCGTCTTCGTCGTCTGCGTCGTCGTCGCCCTCTCCGCGGTGCTCTCGTTCCTCGCGGCGCTCGCGCTCGCGCGCTTCCGCTTCTACGGCCGGAAGGCGTTCATCGTCCTGATCATCGCCGTCCAGATGGTGCCGCTGAACGCGCTGATCATCCCGCTCTACATCGCGTTCAGCAACGCGCCGGGCGGCACGCAGGTGAACAAGCTGACGGGCGTCGTCGTCGCGTACCTGACGTTCGTCCTGCCGTTCTGCATCTGGACGCTGCGCGGGTTCGTGATGGGAATCCCACAGGAGCTCGAGGAGGCGGCGCTCGTCGACGGCTGCTCGCGCTTCGGCGCGTTCGTGCGGATCCTCCTGCCGCTCGTCGCGCCGGGACTCGTCGCGACGTCGATCTTCGCGTTCATCCAGGCGTGGAACGAGTACATCATCGCGTACGTGTTCCTCTCCAGCCCGGAGAAGCAGACACTGACGGTCTGGCTCGCGAACTTCACGACGAACCGCGGCACGGCGTGGGGCTCGCTGATGGCCGGCGCGACGCTGACCGCGCTGCCGGTCGTCGCCTTCTTCGTCATCGTGCACCGCAAGATCGCGTTCGGGCTCACTGCGGGCGGCGTGAAGGGATGACCGGCTGCTCGTACTTCGGCGTGCGCATCCCTCGGCACGTGGAGGAGGACATGCGCGACCTCGCCCGGCGCGGCTACACCGGCGTGCTGCACACGTTCTCGGAGAACGACCTCGCGTACTACCGCGCCACGATGCAGCGGATCGTCGAGCTCTCGCATGGGGCCGGGCTCGAGGTGCAGATGTGCCCGTGGGGCGTGGGGCGCACGTTCGGCGGCGAGGCCGAGAGCCGCTGGGTCGGCTTCCACCCCGAGGCGTGCCAGGTGCTGGACGACGGGTGCCACGTTCCGACCGGCTGCCTGAACCGACCCGCCTACCGGGCGTTCTGCCGCGAGTGGGCGGACGCCGTGGTGGATGCGGGGGCCGACCGCGTGTTCTGGGACGAGCCCCACTGGACGGTGCCCGAGCACGTCGGCATCGACGAGCCGGCCCGCTGGGCCTGCCGGTGCGATGCATGTGCCGAGCGCTTCGGGGGCGAGCTCCCGCGCGAGCTGACGCCGGAGGTGCTCGCGTTCCGGGAGGCGTCGGTCGTCGACTTCCTCCGCGAGCTCGTGGGCCAAGTCGCAGAGCGCGGCGGCCGGTCGACGGTCTGCCTGCTGCCGCTGACTGAGGGCGCGCACGGCGTGTCCGACTGGGACGCGGTCGCAGCGTTGCCGGGACTGGACACACTCGCGACCGATCCGTACTGGAAGAACTTCGACGAGCCGGCGGGGCCGTTCGTCGGCCGCTTCGCGCGGTTGCTGCGGGAGACCGCCGACCGTGCCGGGGTCGGTGCCGAGCTGTGGCTGCCGAGCTTCGGCCTGACCCGCGAGGACATCCCCGACCTCGAGGCGGTGATCGCTGCCGCGCGCGCCGAGGGGATCGAGAGGCTCTGGACGTGGGGCTACGAGGCCTGCGGCCACATGTCGAAGCTCGCGACGCCCGACGCGCCGCTCGTGTGGGAAGCCGTCAGCGCGGGGCTCGCCGGTGTCGGGAGCCCGACATGAGGTTGGGCGTCGAAGCGGCGATCGTGGCGGGCGAGCTCGTCGCGGGCGACGTCGAGATCGCGGACGGCGCGATCGTCGCCTGCGCGCGGAACGGCAAGCGCGGCAGCGGCATCGCGGTCCCCGGGTTCGTCGACCTCCACGTGAACGGCTTCGGCGGCGTGGACTTCCTTTCTGCGGACGCCCGCGCGTACGCGCGCGCGGGGGAGGCACTGCTCGAGACGGGCGTGACCGCGTTCCGGCCGACCTTCATCACCGCGCCCGAGGAGGAGCTGACGGCCGCGCTCGCCGAGGTCGCGAACGCCGCGCCGGGGCCGCGCGTCGTCGGCGTGCATCTCGAGGGGCCGTTCCTCTCGCCGCAGCGGCTCGGCATTCATCCGCCCGAGCACCGGCGCGACCCCGATCCCGCGCTGCTCGGGCGGCTGCTCGCCGCCGGCGACGTCGGCCACGTGACGCTGGCGCCCGAGCTCCCCGGAGCGCTCGACCTCGTCGAGCTGCTGCACGCGCGCGGCGTCGCCGTCTCGCTCGGTCATTCGGACGCGACGGTCGACGAGGCGAACGCGGCGTTCGACCGCGGCGTGCGAACGGTCACGCACCTCTTCAACGCGATGCGCCCGATCCAGGCGCGCGACGGCGGACTCGCGGGCGCGGCCCTCGCGCGTGAGGACGTCGACGTCCAGCTGATCCTCGACGGCCACCACCTCGCGGCGGAGACCGCGCGCCTGGCGTGGCGCGTCGCCGCGGGACGGCTCGCGCTCGTGACAGACGCGGGCGAGGGCGCGAGCCTCGGCGACGGGCGCTACCGGCTCGGCCCGGTGGAGGTCGAGGTGCAGGACGGCGCCGCGCGGCGTCGCGACGGCGTGCTTGCGGGGAGCGTCCTGACGATGATCGAGGCCGTCCGGAACCTGCACGCGCTCGGCGCGCCGCTCGTCGACGCCGTCGGCGCTGCGACGGCGGTTCCTGCGCGTATCGCCGGCCGTCCGGACCTCGGCGTGCTCGTTCCCGGCGGTCGCGGCGACGTCGTCGTCCTCGACGACCGGCTGGAGATCACGCGCGTCGTGCTCGCCGGAGAGTCCCGTGTCCTGGCTTGAGACGGAGCTGAGGGAACAGCCCGCCGCGCTCGCGCGCTTCCTCGAGCGCCAGCGCGAGCACGCGAAGGAGCTCGGACAGCTCTTCCGCCGCCCCGACGTCAAGTACGTGATGATCGCGTCGCGCGGCAGCTCCTCGAATGCGGCGCGGTACGCGCAGTATCTGCTCGGCCGCGCGAACCGCGTTCCGGTCGCGTTCGCGACGCCGTCCCTCTACACGATCTACGAGCAGCCGCCGCGGCTCGAGGGCGCACTCGTGATCGGGATCTCGCAGTCGGGCGGCTCGCCGGACGTGCGCGCGGTCGTGGAGGAGGCCGCGCGCCAGGGCCGGCCGACGCTCGCGCTGACGAACGACCCGTCCTCGCCGCTCGCCGGCGTCGCCGAGTTCGTGCTCCCGCTCGAGGCGGGCGAGGAGCACGCGGTCGCGGCGACGAAGACGTACCTCAACTCACTCGGTGCCGTTGCCCTGCTCTTCGCGGCCTCGACGCGGGACGCCGCAGCGCTCCGCGAGCTCGAGCAGATGCCGGAACGGATCGCCGAGCAGCTCGAGCGCTCGTTCGCCGACGCGCCTGCGCTCGATGCGTATGCCCGTGTCGAGGGCGGCACGGTCGTCGCGCGGGGCGTGAACTACGCGACGTCGTTCGAGATCGCGCTGAAGATCCGAGAGCTCTCGGGGCTCGTCGTCGAGGCGTACTCGGCTGCCGATCTCCTCCACGGCCCGATCGCCGCGATCAGCCCAGGCTGGCCGGTGATCGTCGTCGCGCCAACGGGCCCGCCGCGTGCCGGCCTCGACGAGACGCTCGACCGGCTCCAGGAGCGTGGCGCGAGGCTGATCGCGATCGCGGACGACGAGCGCGTCCTCGGCAGAGCCGCCACGCCGCTCCGGCTCGTCCGCGCGGTGCCGGACTGGGTGAGCCCGCTGACGGCCGTGATCCCCGGCCAGATCGCAGCGATGCGCCTCGCCGAGCTCCGGGGCGCCGACCTCGACAACCCGCATGGGCTGAGCAAGGTCACGCTGACGCGCTGAGAGAGCCCCAGGCGCGGAAGAGCTCGCGCGCTGCGGCGACTCCGAGGTCAAGATGCTCGACACGCAGCCGCTCGTTCGGGGGCATGAATGTTGCCGTCGGGGAGGTCGAAGACGCATCGGCCGCGAGCGCGATCGCGGACGCGCCCGCGTCGAAGCGGCCGGGATCGCAGCCGGCGAGCAGCGTCACCTCGACCTCGGCGCCCGGCGGCGCGCCCTCGCGGAGCAGGCGCTCTACCGTCGGCACGATCTCGTCGAGCGTCTGGCCCGGCGCAAGCCGTACCGACAGCATCGCCTCCGCCGATGCGGGGACGATCGTCTTCATCAGCTGCGGCGCGCTTGCGGCGAGCGCGTGCACGTCGAGCGACAGCTGCGCCCACGTGCGCGCGTACAGCTCGTCGGCGGCATGCTCGTCTGCCGGTCGTGCGCCCTGGGCGGCCAGCACCGATGCACCGGGCTCGAGCTCGCGCCAGGCGGCGAGCTCGGCTGGTCCGGCGGCTCGACTCCTTTGTGCAGTGCTTCCGGCAAGCGACCGTCGCGCGGCAGCACGGCGTCGAGCGTGCGCACGAGTGCATGGACTGCGTTCAGCGCGGCTCCGCCGAAGACGCCCGAGTGGAGATCGCGCTCGCCTGCGAGCAGGCGCACGCGGAAGTACGCCGTGCCGCGCGTCGCGAGGTTGAACACCGGCCTGCCCGGACCGAGCATCCGCGAGTCGAAGATGACGCACGCGTCCGCCGGCACGTCACCGGCAGCCACCAGGTCCGCCACAGTCGTCTCGCCGACCTCCTCCTCGCCGTCGAGCAGGAACCGGAGCTCGACTGGAAGCACGGCCGCCAGCTGCCGCGCCGCCTCGAGCAGCATCCAGATCTGACCCTTGTCGTCCGCGACGCCGCGTGCGTAGAGCCAGCCGTCGCGCACCTCCGGCTCGAACGGCGGCGAGTCCCAGAGCTCGAGCGGCTCCGGCGGCTGCACGTCGAAATGCCCGTAACAGAGGACGCGCGGTGCACCGTCGGCCGCCGCGAAGCGCGCGTCCACCACCGGCCGCCCGGACCGCCGGTGATCGCCGCGCTGCCGCCCGCGCGCTCGACGAACGCGCTCACCCACTCGGCGGCGCGCCGGAGATCCACGGCGTGCGCCGGGTCGCTGCTGACGCTCGGGATGGCAGAAGCTCGAGAAGCTCGTCCATGACGCCCGGACGATACGCTCGCGCGTCGTGGCCGAGGTCGAGCAGATCTGGCTGGACGACCTGCGCGAGTGGCTCGCGATTCCGAGCGTGAGCGCCGATCCGGCCGCGCGCGCCGACGTCCTTCGCGCCGGCGAGTGGGCGCGCGAGTTCGTCCGCGCGGCCGGCGGCGAGGCCGAGATCGTCGACTGGAACGGGGAGCCGCTCGCGGTCGGCGAGCTGCGCACTACGAGGCCCGACGCGCCCACGGTCCTCTGTTACGGACACTTCGACGTGCAGCCGGCCGATCCGCTCGAGCTCTGGGACTCGCCGCCGTTCGAGGCGACCGTCCGCGACGGTTGGCTCTACGCGCGCGGCGCGGCCGACGACAAGGGCCAGCTCTACATGCTGCTGCGCGCGGCCGCCGATCTCGCCGCCGCCGGCGAGCTTCCGGTCAACGTCCGCTTCGCCTGCGACGGCGAGGAGGAGACGATCGGAACGTCGCTCGTCGAGTGGCTCGCCGCGGATGAGCGCGGCGCGGACGCGGCAATCGTGTTCGACAGCGGGTTCCACCGCCGCGGCGTCCCGGTCTTCAACGTCGCGACGCGCGGCCTCGCGTACTTCCATCTTCGCGTTCGCACCGGCCACCGCGATCTCCATTCCGGCATGTTCGGCGGCGCGGCGCTCAACGCGTCGCACGCGTTGCTCGACATCCTCGAGGCCGTGCGTCGCGTTCCCGCGGAGCTGCGCGTCGGCGCCGCGGCGCCGACCGAGCAGGAGCTCGCCGACTGGGCGGCGCTCGCGAGCGGAGGCGAGATGCTCGCAGCGCAGGGCGCGAGTCCCGCCGACGCGGCGGCGGCCGAGCGCTTCTACCACCGCACGTGGGCCGAGCCCGCGGTCGACGTCCACGGCCTCGACTCCGGGTCGGCGCACCTCCAGAAGACGATCGTCCCGATCGCCGCCGAGGCGAACGTCTCGATCCGGCTCGCGCCGGGCCAGGACACCGAGGAGATCGCGGCGGCGTTCGAGCGGCTGCTGCGCGCGGCCGTTCCGCCGGGCGCGGAGCTGGAGGTGACGCGCCTCGCGACGGGCGACGCCGGCCTGATCGACCCGGAGTCGCAGGCCGTGCAACTCGGCCTCGACGCGTTCGAGCGCGTGCTCGGCGTCCGCCCGCGGCTCGTCCGCGGCGGCGGCACGCTGCCGATCGTCCCGGCGCTCGCCGCGAAGGGGATCCCGACGATCCTGGCCGGCTTCGACCTGCCGGACGGCAACGCGCACGCGCCGAACGAGCGCCTCGCGCTCGATCTGCTGCCGCTCGGGATCGCGTGCGCGCGCGAGACGCTGGTCGCGCTCGGACGGCTCTGATAACTCATATTTGAGCTATCATTGGCACGTGAGAGCGGCGAGGCTGGTTCGAGAGTCCCGTGTACGGCACGGGCTCAACCAGGAGGCGCTGGCACGCCGCGCCGGCACGAGCCAGGGGCAGATCTCGAAGATCGAACGCGGCGTCGTCTCGCCGAGTGTCTCGACCCTGGAGCGCCTCCTCGCCGTCATGGGCGAGCGCCTCGAGGTCGCCGCCGTGCCCGGACCGCGGCCGAACGCGTCGGTGCGTGAGCTTCGGCGCGACTACGAGGAGTTGTCGCTCGAAGATCGGATCGCGCAACAGGCCGCCCTGAGCGAGGCACTCACGGCGTTGGCCTCGCCGCCTGAGGAGACATGAGCGGCGAGCAGCGGCTACTGGCGCGGTTGCAGCCTCTCGAGCTTCTCCGCGTCCTGCGCGAGCACGACGTCGACTTCCTCGTCATCGGCGGCGTGGCAGTCGCCGCCCACGGCTACGTGCGGGCGACCAAGGACGTCGACATCATCCCCGAGCCGAGCGAGGCGAATCTCGAACGCCTGGTCGTCGGCGATTTCCCCCTCGAGGAGATGCCGCTCCAGCTCGACGTCGACGGGCTCGCCCAGGGCGGTAACTGGTTTCTCGCGACTCGCTATGGGCGGCTGGGCCTGATGCAGGCCGTCGAAGGAGCACGGAGCTACGAGACTCTCCGGGGACGCGCGGTCGTCAAGGGGGGAATCGCGTACGTCGGACTCGACGATCTGATCGCAATGAAGCACGCGGCCGGCCGCGATCTGGATCACATCGATATCCGCGCACTCGAAGAAGCGCGCGGCGCCACGAGCTAGCGCTGTGTGAGCTCTGTCGCGAGCTGGATCTCTGGCGCGCCCCACTCGTCCTCGACGCGCTCCTCGCCCGTCGGCTCCCAGCCGGCGGCGCGATAGAAGCGGATCGCCCGCTCGTTCGCGGCGAACACCCACAGCGTCGCCGTCGTGAAGCCGGCCGCTCCGAGTTGCGCTGCGACGTGCCCCATCAGGGTCCGCCCGACGCCGGCACCCGCTGCGTCGGGATCGACGTAGAGGCTGAACAGGTGGCCGCGGCCCCCGTCGTCGGGGTCCGGCCCGTAGCGGGCCATCCCGACCGGCACGCCGCCGTCCCCCGTCGCGACGATGACGTCGTGTTCCGCGAGCAGCCGCTCCCACCAGCGCGCGACGACCGCGGGATCGAGGCCGTCGACGATCTCGTCGGCGACGACTCCGCGGTAGGCGCTCCGCCAGCACCGGACGAAGATCTCCCCGAGTCGGGCGGCGTCGCCGGGCACCGCTGGGCGCAACGGTTCTCCCGTTGACATCACCAATGGGCCGTGGAACTGTACGGCTCGTTCCCTGATTGGTCTAGTCCACTTGTCACAAAGGAGTCCAATGCATCGGCGTAGTCTGCGCCGCCTGCCCCTCGTCGCGCTCGCTCCGGCGCTCGCGGTTTTCGCGGCGCTCGTGGGATCGTCGGCCGCAGGCGTCGCAACCTCGTCGGCGAGCGGCAAGCTCGTCGTCGGTCGCACGGCCGACATCGACCAGTTCGACCCGCACAAGGCGACCGCGTTCCAGTCGGTCCAGACGCTCCAGCTCATCTACGGGACGCTCGTCCAGCTCACGTCGAGCCTCGACATCGTCCCCGACCTCGCGACCTCGTGGAAGTTCTCCGACGGCGCGCAGACGCTCACCTTCCAGCTGCGCAAGAACGTCAAGTTCCATAACGGGGCGGGTTTCGACTCGACCGACGTCAAGGCGTCGCTGAACCGGATCCTTGACCCGGCCACCGCCGCGGTCGCGCGTTCCAACCTGTCGCCCATCACGAGCATCGACACGCCGGCGCCGACGACCGTAGTCCTGCACATGAACACGCCGGACGTGCCGATCCTCGCCGCACTCGCCGACATCAACACCGCGATCCTCTCGAGCGCGGATGTCGCGTCGGGGTCGTTCATCAAGAATCCGAACGGCACGGGCCCGTTCAAGTTCGACAAGTGGACGCCCGGCCAGTCGCTCGACCTCTCTGCCAACACGCGCTACTACGGCAAGCCCGTGAAACTCGCTCAGGTGCAGTTCCGGATCATCCCCGACGAGAGCTCGATCGTCTCGGCCCTGCGCGCGAACCAGGTGCAGCTCGGCCTGATCAGCGACCCGCTCGTCGCGCGCCAGGTGAAGGGCGGCGGCTTGAAGGTCTACCGGACGCCGTCGCTCAACTACCACGTGCTCCAGCTAAATGCCCGCCGCGGGCCGCTCACGAAGCAGTTCGCGCGGCTCGCGATCCAGTGCACGCTCAACCGGAAGGAAGTGCTCGACTCGGCCGCGCTCGGCGAGGGCAGCGTGATCGGCCCGATCACCAGCCCCGCCTACCGCTCGAACCCGAACGCCGACCGTCCCTGTCCGACACCGAACCTCGCCAAGGCGAAGCGGTTCCTGAAAGCCGCAGGGATGCCGGAAGGCTTCACGATCCAGACGATCGTCGAGACCGGCGAGTACGCGACGGCCGTCAACGAGGCGCAGAGCGCGCAGGCGCAGCTGAAGAAGGTCGGGATCAATCTCGACCTGCAGGTGCTCGACGCCGGCACGTACGTCAAGCGCTGGCTGGCGGCGGACTTCGACGCCGCGATCGCCCTGAACGGCGGCCGCGTCGATCCGGACACGATGTACAACCGCTATTTCACCTCCACGGGGAGCCTCAACAAGGTTGCCGGCTTCTCGTCGCCGAAGCTCGACCAGCTGTTCGCACAGGGTCGCGCGACGGACAACGTGAAGCAGCGGAAGGCCGTCTACCGGAACATCACGAAGCTGCTCGAGGGCCAGGCGGCTTGGGTGTGGCTGTTCAGCTCCTACGACTACCGCGTGACGACGAGCAAGGTCCACGGCTTCGTCCCGATGCCGAACGGCTCGCTGCAATACCTCCGGCAGACCTCGCTCTCGTAGACGTCCCGCTTCGTGCCGGGGCCGCCGCGGCGCGGCTCCGGCACGTACGGTGCCAGGCGCTCCTTGACCGAACCGATCATCGAACTCCCCGCGCTCCTGCTGGACGAGGACCGACCGCGCGTCGGCTGGACCGCGCGCCTCTACCGCCACCGGCTCCTGCGCCGCCTGCTCGGATCGCTGCTGACGCTCGTCGGCGTCTCGATCCTCGTCTTCATCGTCCTGCGCGTCGTTCCGGGCAACGCGATCAACGCCCAGTTCGGCACCGAGACTGGCGTGCTTAATCACGCGCAGAAGGTCGCGCTGGAGCACTACTACGGGATCGACCAGCCGCTGTGGCGGCAGTACTTCTCGTGGATCTGGAGCGTCCTGCAGGGGAACCTCGGGATCTCGCTCTCGACCGGCGCCTCGGTCTCGTCGATGACGCGGTCGGCGCTGCCGGTGACCGTGGAGCTGGCGCTGCTCTCCACGATCTTCGGCTCGATCGCCGGCGTGCTCCTCGGCACGCTCGCCGCGTCGCGGCCGAACGGGATCCGCGACACGACGGGCCAGTCGATCGGCCTGCTCGGCCTGTCGGTGCCGAGCTTCGTCCTCGCGACGGCCGTCGTCACGATCGTCGCGACGAAGTTCAACTACTTCCCGAACGGCGGGGACTACCGGACGCCGTGGGACGACCCGTGGACGAACTTCCAGCAGATGATCTTCCCGGCCGCGGTGCTCGGCTTCGGGCTCGCGGCGCCGGTGATGCGGACGACGCGCTCGGCGGTGATCGAGGTGTCGAGCCGCGACTTCGTTCGCACCGCGCGCGGCAAGGGACTCGATCCGCGCCGCATCGCGATCCGGCACGTGCTGCACAACGCGCTGATCCCGATCGTCACGATCGTCGGCATTCAGTTCGGCTACCTGCTCGGCGGCGCGGTGATCGTCGAGCAGATCTTCGCGCTGCCCGGGCTCGGCCGGCAGGTGCTGAGCGCGATCGGCGAGCGGGAGTACGCGGTCGTGCAGAGCACGGTGCTCGTGATCGCGGCGGCCTTCGTGCTCGTCAACTTCCTGACCGACCTGCTCTACCGCCGCATCGACCCGCGGGTGCGCGAGCTGTGACCGAGACCGTCCTCGAGCTGCCCGTTGCCGGAGCGGCCCGCAGCGGCTGGGCCGCGCGCCTGCTCCGTAGCCCGAGCGGCCGGATCGGCGCCGTGATCACGGCGCTCCTGCTCGTGGGCGCGTTCGCGGCGCTCGTCCACGTGCTGCCGTACGACCCGGTGTCGCAGCATCCGCTCGACCGGCTGCTCGGGCCCTCGTCGAAGTACCGGCTCGGCACCGACCAGTTCGGCCGCGACATCTTCTCGCGCTGCGTCGAGGGCGTGAAGGCGTCGCTCCAGGTCGCGCTCGTCTCCGTCGCGATCGCGGGGACGATCGGGACGGTCGCCGGAGTCGCGGCCGGCTTCTTCGGCGGCTGGGTCGACGCGATCGTGATGCGCGTCAGCGACGTGCTCTTCGCGTTCCCGGCGATCCTGCTCGCGCTCGCGATCGTCAGCGCGCTCGGCTCCGGCTGGTTCAACACGGCGATCGCGATCGCCATCGTCTACGTGCCGATCTTCGCGCGGGTCGCGCGCGGCCCGGTGCTCGCCCTCCAGGATGCCGACTTCATCCGCGCCGGGCGCGTGCTCGGCTTCTCGTCGCCGCGCCTGCTCTTCCGTCACATCGTCCCGAACGTGGCCTCGCCGGTGATCGTCCAGGTGACGCTCTCGCTGTCGTGGGCGATCCTCACCGAGTCGGGCCTCAGCTTCCTCGGCCTCGGCACGCAACCGCCGGAGGCGTCGCTCGGACTGATGGTGAGCGATGCCCGCGCGCTCGCCGCGACTGCGTGGTGGACGCTCGCCGGGCCGGCGGTGTTCATCACGCTCGCCGTCGTCGGGCTCAACCTGCTCGGCGACGGCCTGCGCGACGCCCTCGATCCAACCCGGCGCAATGACTGAGCGCTTCGATCAGCTCGTCACCGAGGCGGTGCGCCCCGAGCTGAAGGAGATCGACCGCGCGCCGACCGCCGACCTCGTCCGGTTGATGAACGACGAGGACGCGCGCGTCCCCGCCGCGGTCGCCGCCGCCGCGTCCTCGATCGCGGCCGCCGTCGACGCGGTCGCTGAGCGGCTCGCGCGCGGCGGCCGGCTCGTCTACGTCGGCGCCGGCACCGCGGGACGGCTCGGGATCCTCGACGCGGCCGAATGCGGCCCCACCTTCGACACGGATCGCGTGGTCGCCGTGATGGCCGGCGGGACGCAGGCGTTCGCCGACGCGCAGGAGGGCGCGGAGGACGATGCCGACGCGGGCGCGCACGACCTCGAGCGGCTCGGCGTCGGCCCGGACGACGCAGTCGTCGCGATCTCGGCGAGCGGCCGCACGCCGTACGTGCTCGGCGCCGCCGCGCACGCACGCGCGCGGGGCGCCGTCGTCGTCGGGCTCGCGTGCAACGAGGAAGCACCGCTCAGCTCCGCGGTGGACATCCCGATCGAGGTGGTGGTCGGGCCGGAGTTCATCGCCGGCTCGACGCGCCTGAAGGCGGCGACGGCGCAGAAGCTCGTCCTGAACATGCTCTCGACGATCGCGATGGTGAAGGTCGGCAAGACGTTCGGCAACCTGATGGTCGACGTCCGCGCGACGAACGAGAAGCTGCGCGCGCGAGCGGTGCGCATCGTCGCGCAGGCCGCGGACGCCGCGCCGGCCGACGCGGAAGCGGCGCTCGCCGCCGCCGACGGCGATGCGAAGACGGCGATCGTGATGCTCCTGAGCGGCCTCGACGCCCGCGACGCGCGCGAACGGCTCGAGGCCTGCGGCCGTGACTTGCGCAGGGCGCTCACATGAGGG
The DNA here is from genome assembly GCA_005884575.1 of Actinomycetota bacterium. Taxonomy (GTDB): domain Bacteria; phylum Actinomycetota; class Thermoleophilia; order Gaiellales; family Gaiellaceae; genus AC-16. The sequence continues at coordinate 82,172 of VAWW01000013.1, read as the reverse complement.
TGCTCGGTCTGATCTCCGGTACTTCGCACGACGCGATCGAAGCCGCGGCCGCCGACTTCGAGCTGGACGGTGAGGTCGTCTCCGCCAAGCTGCTGGCCAAGAGCAGCACGCCCTATGCGCCGGAGCTGCGCAGCCGGCTCGTCGACGCCCTTCCGCCGGCGCAGACGACGATCGAGGAGGTCTGCAAGCTCGACACCGAGATCGGCCGGGCGTTCGCCGAGGCCGCCACCGAGCTGCTCACCCGCCTCCCGGACGGCGCGGCCGATCTCGTCGCCTCGCACGGGCAGACCGTGTACCACTGGGTCGACGGGCCAACGGCGCGCGGCACGCTTCAGCTCGGCCAGCCCGCGTGGATCGCCGACCGGACCGGCTTGCCGGTCGTCGCCGACCTCCGCATCCGCGACATCGCGGCCGGCGGGCACGGCGCACCGCTCGCAAGCATCTTCGACGTCCTGCTGCTCAGCGGCTCGTCCCGAACCGCCGCCGCGCTGAACCTCGGCGGGATCGCGAACATCACCGTCGTCCGCCCGAGCGCGGAGCCGATCGCGTACGACACGGGGCCGGCGAACGCGCTGCTCGACGCCGCGATGCTGGCCGCGACGAACGGGGAGCTGTCGTACGACCGCGGCGGCGAGCGCTCCGCCCGCGGCGCGGTCGACGAGGCGCTCCTCGACCGCCTGCTCGCCGAGCCGTTCTACGCGCTCGCGGCGCCGAAGTCGACGGGCAAGGAGCTCTTCAACGCCGCCTACCTGCGCGCACACGCAGAGCGGACGGGCGACGACCTGCTCGCGACACTCGCCTCGCTGACCGTGGAGACCGTCGCGCGCGAGCTCGTCCGGCACGGCGTCGAGACGGTGATCGCCTCGGGCGGAGGGACGCAGAACGTCGCGATCATGGACGGGCTCCGCGAGCGGCTCCCCGATGTCGAGCTCCGCACCGTGGACGAGCTCGGCGTCCCGTCCGAGGCGAAGGAGGCGCTGATGATCGCGCTGATCGGGTTCCTGACCGCGAACGGCCTCGCCGGTGCGATCCCGAGCTGCACCGGCGCGTCGCGCGCAGTGATCCTCGGCGCGATCGTTCCGGGCGCCGCGCCGCTCGAGCTGCCGCCGCCGGCCGCGACGGCGCCCACCCGCTTCGAGCTGCGATGACCGACACGCTCCTCTCGGTCCGCGGTCTGACGATCGGCGTGCAGCGCCGCCGCTCGCTCCAGCCGATCGTCCGCGACGTCTCGTTCGACGTGCGCAAGCGCGAGGCCGTCGGGATCGTCGGCGAGAGCGGCTCCGGCAAGACGCTGACCATGCTCTCGGTGATGGGACTGCTGCCGACGCCGCCGCTCCGCGTCGGAGGCGGCGAGATCCGTTTCGCCGACCGCGACCTGACGCAGATGCGCGAACGCGACCTCCGCCGCGTCCGCGGAGCCGAGCTCTCGATGATCTACCAGGATCCGATGACCTCGCTCAATCCGCTGATGCGCGTTGGCGAGCAGATCGAGGAGGTGATGACCGCGCACGGCGTCCCGAAGGACGACGCGCGCGTGCGCACGCGCGAGGCGTTGGCGCACGTCGGCATCCCGGATCCGGACCGCACGGCGCGCGCGTTTCCGCACCAGTTCTCCGGCGGCATGCGCCAGCGCGTGATGATCGCCGCCGCCCTCGTCCTCGACCCGCAGCTCCTGATCGCCGACGAGCCGACGACGGCGCTCGACGTCACGATCCAGCAACAGATCCTCGCGCTCGTCCGCTCGCTCCAGCGCGAGCACGGGATGGCAATCGTCTGGATCACGCACGACCTCGGCGTCGTCGCGCGACTCGTCGAGCGCGTGATCGTGATGTACGCCGGGCGCGTCGTCGAGGATGCCCCCACGCGGCGGCTGTTCCGGCGACCCGAGCATCCGTACACTGCGGGACTGCTCGCGTCGCTGCCCGACCCGTCCGACCGGAGTCGCGGCCCGCTCGCGCAGATCCCCGGGACGCCGCCCGACCCGACCGACGTACCGACGGGGTGTCCGTTCCGCACGCGCTGCCGCCAGGCGGTCGAGCGCTGCGCCCTCGAGATGCCGCCGCTGACGGATCGCGGCAAGGGCGCGCGCGCGGCGTGCTGGGTGCCGCCGGAGGAGTGGGTGTCGTGATCCTGGAGGCGCGCGATCTCGCGAAGGACTACGGCCCGGTGCGTGCGCTCAGAGGCGTCTCCCTGGCGCTCGAGCGCGGCGAGACGCTCGGGATCGTCGGTGAGAGCGGCTGCGGCAAGTCGACGCTCGCGCGGCTGCTCGTCCGGCTCGAGGAGCCGACGCGCGGGCGGATCGAGTTCGACGGCGTCGACCTGACCGCGCTCCACGGCCGCCGCCTGCGCGAGCGGCGCCGCCGCATTCAGATGGTCTTCCAGGATCCGTACGCGTCGCTCGACCCGCGCCAGACCGTCGGCGGCGCGATCGCCGAGGTCCTGCGCGTCCACGACCTCGCCCGCGGAGCCGGCCGCGTCGCCGAGCTGCTCGGCATGGTCGGACTTGCCGCGGGACACGCGGATCGCTACCCGCACGAGCTCTCCGGCGGCCAGCGGCAGCGCGTGAGCGTCGCGCGCTCGCTCGCCGCCGAGCCGGTCGTACTGATCCTCGACGAGCCGGTCTCGGCGCTCGACGTCTCCGTGCGGGCCGAGGTGATGAACCTGCTCGTGCGGCTGCGGGACGAGCTCGGCCTGAGCTACGTCTTCATCAGCCACGACCTCTCGATGGTGCGGCACCTCAGCGACCGGATCGCGGTCATGTACCTCGGCCGCGTGGTCGAGCTCGGTCCGTGGGACGCCGTGCTCGACGTGCCGCTGCATCCGTACACCGGTGCGCTGCGCGATGCGATGCCCGTGCCGGACCCGGAGCTCGAGGCGGGCCGCGTCGACGCGCCGATCCGCGGCGAGGTTCCGAATCCGGCCGCGCCGCCGTCCGGCTGCCCGTTCCACCCGCGCTGTCCGCTCGCGGAGGAGATCTGCCGCGAGATCCGGCCTGAGCTGCTCGAGCTGCTGCCCGCGCATGCCGCGGCTTGCCACGTCGCAGCGCGCGAGGTGAGTGCGGTGCGATCCGCATGAGGCTCGGAGTCGAGGCGGCGCTCGTCGACGGCCGCGTCGTCGCCGGCGACGTCTCGGTCGCGGACGGTCGCATCGAGTCGGTCGGGCTCGCGGGCCGAGGCCGAGGCATCGCACTTCCAGGGTTCGTCGACCTGCAGGTGAACGGCTTCGGCGGAGTCGACCTGCTGCGCGCTGACACGGAGGCCGTGCTCGAGCTCGGGCGGCGGCTGCTCCAGCAGGGAGTGACGGCCTATCAGCCGACGTTGATCACGAGTCCGCCGGACGAGACGAAGCGGGCGCTGAGGGCAATCGAGGCGGCGCGCCTGGTCGGCGGTGCCGGCGCCCGGATCCTCGGCACGCATCTCGAGGGGCCGTTCCTCTCGCCTGCGCGCGCCGGCACCCATCTGGAAGAGCTGCTGCGACAGCCCCTCGCGCCCGAGCTGCCCGGCGCCGACGCGCTGATCGACGAGCTCGTGAGCCGGGGAATCTGCGTCTCGATCGGTCATTCCGCCGCCGACGCCGCCGCCGCGCACGCCGCCTTCGACCGTGGAGCGCGCTCGGTCACGCACCTCTTCAACGCGATGAGCCAGCTCGGGCCGCGGGAGGCGGGCGTCGCCGGTGTGGCGCTCGTCCGCGACGACGTCGTGCTCCAGCTGATCGTCGACGGCGTCCACCTCGCGCCTGAGCCGGTGCTGCTGGCGTGGCGGAGCGGCCGCGGTCGCGTCGCGCTCGTCAGCGACTCGATCGCGGCAGCGGGCTGCGGTGACGGCGTCTACACGATCGGCGGCATCGAGGTCGTCGTCGCCGACGGCGTCGCGCGCCGGGCGGACGGGCGCCTCGCGGGCAGCGCGCGGACGCTCGCCGACGGCCTGCGACGCCTCGTCGCGCTCGACATCCCGCTCGAGGACGCGGTCCCGTGCGTGACGAGCATCCCGGCCGGACTCCTCGGAGTCGACGCGGGGCGGCTGGCTCCCGGCACGTGCGCCGACGTCGTCGTCGTGGACGACGCGCTCGCCGTCACCAGCGTGCTCCTCGAGGGCGAGCCGGTCGCGGAGGTCGAGGTCTAGCCGGGAAAGCCGCGGCGCCGCCAGACTGTGCGGACACTGAAGTACGCGGCGGCGGCGAACGCGTAGCCGATCAGCACGTCGACCACGTAGTGGTTGGCCGTGTAGACGACGGCGAACGATTGCACAGCGGGGTAGAGCGCCGCCGCGGCGACGGCGAGCCGGCGGTGCCGCGTCGGCCACGTGAGCGACGCGATCATCAGGAAGACCATGAACGCGTAACCGGCGTGCAGCGACGGGATGGCAGCGTACGGGTTCCCGTGGATCACCCCCGTCGAGGTCGCGCCCTCAGGGCCGCCGATCTCCACGACGTCGAGCAGGCCGATCTTTCCCGCGGCCCATGGCGGCGCCGCCGGGTAGAGCAGGAACGTCACGACGGCCGCATACGAAAGGACAACCGTCGACGCGGCGAAGCGGTAGAAGAGAGGGCGTCGCCGCAGCCACAAGAGGAACGCCAGCGTGATGGGAACGACCGAGTGGATGTTCGTGACGAAGAGCAGCGCGTGATCGAGCCACCGCTCGTGCCCGGCCCACAGCCAGTGCTGGAGGTCGACGGTCGGAACGTGACCGCCGAAGAGCCAACGCTCGGCGTGCAGCTGCGGCAGGTAGTACGGGTGCGGCCGGATCACGTGGACGAGCCCCCGCAGCTCGCCGTAGAGCAGGATGAGCGCGGCGAACGGGACGAAGTCCAAGACGAAGCGGCGCCCGGTGCGGAACGTCAGCGCCAGCAGGCGCCCCCGGCGGCGGACGAGGGGTGCTACGCCGAGGTCGCCCACGGTCGCAGGAGCATAGAGGGCGGGCCGCCGGGCGGCTTAGACCGGGACGACGCGGCCGCGCGGAGTGCGCTCGGCAGCGCGGCCGAGCAGAGCGAGCTGCTGCTGCTCGATGTACGGCTCCTGCGTAGCGGCGATCGCGGCGCGGGAGGGCGCCTTCCCTCCGGCCGGAGACGTCAGCGACGCCGCGAGGTGGCCGAGGCCGACCGATGCTGCGACCGCGGCGGCCGCGGCTGCGAGCTGGAGCGCGCGCAGCTGGAGGTGCCTCGACCGGATGGGCGGGTCGAACAGCGTCCGGCTCGGCTCGGCCAGGGGGGCCGTTCGGAGCGTCTGGGCGAGGTCGACGACACCTGCCGCCCAGGCCTCGCAGGCGGGGCAGACGGCGACGTGCGCCCGCAGCGAGTCGCGCTCCACCTCGGAGATCTCGCCGTCCACAGCGAGAGACGCCCACATGCGGGCACGGTCGCAGTACAGGGTCGGACCCATCATCGATCAGTCAGACGCACGGGGGCCGGGAGAGTTAGCACCTGAGGATCTATCGGCCGTTTCGGCTTTCCAAATGATACCGGCCACTAACTCTTATACTCCCCGCGCGTCTCACCTGGACGAGAGCCACGTGCTCGACCGGGCACGTGTGGAAATGCGCGCCGGAATCCCCTCAGCGCGCAGCGAAACGGAGGGAACGATGCATCGACGTCGTCTATGGCTCGTGGGGGCGTGTGTGCTCGCGCTCACTCTCGGCCTGGTCGCCACGGCGTCTGCCCGTCCCGATCATGCAGCGGCCGCGAAGGTGAAGGTGGGCGGAACGCTGCTGTTCGGTGCGGAGCAGGAGCCGCCGTGCCTGAACAACAACCTGAACGACTGCAACAACACCTGGGGCGCCTATGTCTCAGAGATGGTGATGCCCGGCATCTACACGATCCTCCCGAACTTCAGCTACCAGCTGAAGCTCGCCTCGAAGGTCGATCTGCAGCTGAACCCGATGCGGGTCACCTACCACATCAACCCGAAGGCGAAGTGGAGCGACGGCAAGCCGGTGTCTTCGGCGGACCTCGTCTTCACCCTGAAGACGACGCTCGACACCAGCATCGACAAGGCGCCGTCGGGCGGCGGCTGGGTCTCGCGCACGGGCTACGACCTGATCAACAAGACGAAGGTCATCGACCCGAAGACAGTTCAGTTCACGTTCAAGCAGCCGTTCGCCGGCTGGAAGGAGCTCTTCCTCGGGGCCCTCGGCATCCTGCCCGCGCACGCGCTCTCCGGCCAGGACTACACCAAGGTCTTCATCAACAACCTCGACAACCCGAAGACCGGCCAGCCGATCGGCAGCGGCCCGTTCCTCGTCAAGAACTGGGCGAAGGGCAGCCAGCTGACCCTGATCCGCAACCCGAACTACTGGGGGCCGCACAAGGCCTACCTGAACTCGGTCATCTTCCGGTACTTGACCGACTCGAACACGGAGATCCAGCAGGTCAAGGGCGGCGAGGTCGACGCGATCTACCCGCAGCCCCAGCTGCCGCTCGCCGAGCTCCGGACGACGGCGGGTCTGAAGGTGCAGTCGAGCCTCGGCGCGCAGTTCGAGCACATCGACATCCAGCTCGGCCCGAAGGGCAACCCGCTCGCGCGGAACCCGTGGGTCAGGCGTGCGCTGATGATGTCGATCGACCGGCGCGAGGTCCTGAAGACGCTGTTCAGCAAGCTGAACCCGTCCCTGAAGCCGCTGGACAACGTCATCTACCTCAGCAACTTCCCGCAGTATCAGGCCCACTTCAACAAGTGGGACTACAACCCGAAGAAGGCGGCGTCCCTGCTCGAGTCCCACGGCTGCAAGAAGGGCGGCGACGGGATCTACTCGTGCAACGGGACGCGGCTGTCGTTCTCCTTCGAATCGACGAAGGGCAACCAGCTCCGCGAGCTCGCGTTCCAGATCATCCAGGCGCGGGCGAAGGCGAACGGCTTCGACCTGACGAACAACTTCAAGCCGTCCAACATCGCGTTCGGCCAGGATCTGACCGCCGGCACGTGGGACCTCTTCATGTTCGCGTGGTCGGGCACCCCGGATCCGCAGGGGAGCACGGCGATCTGGAGCTGCCCGAACAAGGGCGGCACCTCGAACTTCATGAACTACTGCAACACGAGGGCGACCGCCCTCCTGCACCAGGGCGACCACGAGCTCGATCCCAAGAAGCGGGCGGCGATCGTCAACGCCGCGGACGCCCTGATCGGGAACGACGTCCCCTCGGTGCCGCTCTACCAGAAGCCCACGTTCCTCGTGTACCACTCGTACGTCACGGGCATGAGGGACAACGCCACCAACCAGGGGCCGTTCTACAACGCCGAGGATTGGTGGCTGAACAAGTAGGAAAATCGGTTCGGTAGAACCGGTTCCAGGGTAGAGTCCCCGCTCCGGGCCTTGCGCCCGGGGCGGGCCTCGCCTACTGGGAGATCACCCGATGCTCACCTTCATCGCGCGGCGCCTCCTCTATTCGATCCCCGTCCTGGTTGCGGCCAGCTTCCTGATCTTCGTCTTTGTCGCGCTGTCGTCCAACCCGCTGGCGGATCTCTACTCGAACACGCACCTGACGCCGGCGGACATCAAGGTGATCGCCCACGCGAAGCACCTCGACGCGTCGGTCTTCGAGCGCTACTGGCTCTGGGTGCAGGACGCGGTCCTGCACAAGTTCGGCAACAACCTCTCGAACGGCGATCCCGTCTGGCCGAACCTCGAGCGCGTCCTCTGGCACACGATCGAGCTGCTCGTCATCGTCCTCGTGCTCTCGGTGCTGATCGGCGTCGCGATCGGGATCCTGTCGGCGATCCGCCAGTACTCGATCTTCGACTACACCGCGACGACCCTGAGCTTCATCGGATTCGCGATGCCCGTCTTCTGGCTCGCGCTGATCCTCCAGGTGATCTTCACCAACATCTACCTGAAATGGCACCTGCGGATCTTCTATACGGCTCAGCTCTCGTCGGACAACCCGAAATACTGGCTGCTCGACCGAATCCAGCATCTTGCGCTGCCCGTGATCGCGCTCTGCGCCCTGAGCGTCGCCGGGTACAGCCGTTACATGCGCGCCTCGATGCTCGAGGTGATCAACTCGGACTACACGCGGACGGCCCGCGCAAAAGGGTTGCCCGAGTGGCGCGTGATCGGGAAGCACGTGTTCCGGAACGCGTTGATCCCGCTGACGACGCAGATCGCGATCGACTTCGGCGCGCTCTTCGCCGGCGCGTTCGTCACGGAGCAGGTGTTCACGCTCGACGGGATGGGCCACTACTTCGTCGTCGCGCTCACGTCCGGCGACCCGTACCCGGTGATGGCGTGGCTGATGGTCGTGGCCGTCATGGTGATCATCTTCAACCTCATCGCCGACCTCGTGTACGGCTTCCTCGACCCGCGGATCCGCTATGACTGACAGGCTCCACGAGCCGCCGCTCGTCGGCACGGGCTCGATCGGCACCCAGCCCGGGATGGAGATGACCGAGATCCAGGCCGGTGTCGCGGACCACACGATCACGACCTACGAGCACGGGCTCGAGGTCAGGGCGCGGAGCCAGTGGTCGTATGCCCGCGCGCGCTTCTTCCGCCACCGGCTGGCGATGGTCGGCATCGTGCTGCTGATCGTGATCTTCGTCGCGGGAGCGTTCGCGGGGCAGATCGCCCCGTACGACCCGACGCTGCCGAGCGCAGACATCACCGTCTCTCCGACCTTCGCCGGCCACCACTTCTTCGGGACCGACCAGATCGGGCGCGACTACTTCAGCCGAACGCTCTACGGCATCCGCGCGACGGAGCAGGTGTCGCTGCTCGTCGCGGGGATCGCGAGTCTGATCGGGATCCTCATCGGCGCCTGCTCGGGCTACTTCGGCGGCTGGATCGACAACCTGCTGATGCGCACTACCGACCTCTTCCTCGTCGTGCCCGCGCTCGCCGTGCTGCTCGTGGCGGCGAAGTACCTCGGGCACGGCTCGCCCGTACGGCTCGCACTCCTGCTCGGCCTGTTGTTCTGGACGAACATCGCCCGCATTGTCCGCGGCAGCTTCCTGTCGCTGAAGGAGAAGGAGTACGTCGAGGCTGCGAAGGCGTCCGGCTCCGGCAACTTCCGGATCATGTTCCGGCACATCCTCCCGAACACCATCGGCCCGATCGTCGTCGCCGCGACACTGCTCACGGGCCTCGCGATCCTGAACGAGTCGACGATCTCCTTCCTCGGCTTCGGCCTCGACCTCTCGCTCGGAACGCTGATCGCCGACGGACAGGCGGCCGGCCTGAACCTCTGGTGGCTCGTGACGATGCCGGGTCTGACGATCGTGCTGATCATCCTCTGCGTCAACTTCATCGGGGACGGGCTGCGGGACGCGCTCGACCCGACCCAGCGCCGAATCCGTGCCTGAGCCGCTGCTCTCCATCCGCAACCTGGTCGTCGAGTTCGCGACCGAAGACGGCATCGTCCAAGCCGTCGACGGCGTGACCTACGACGTCTTCCCGGGTGAGGTGCTCGGGATCGTCGGCGAGTCCGGCTCGGGCAAGAGCGTCAGCACCATGACGCTGCTCGGGCTGATTCCGCAACCGCCGGGAAAGGTCGTCTCGGGTGAGGCGATCTTCGACGGGCGCGACCTGCTGAAGCTGAGCAAGAAGGCGATGCGCGACGTCCGCGGCAGCGAGGTCGCCATGGTCTTCCAGGATCCGATGACCTCGCTGAATCCAGTGCTGACGATCGGCTACCAGCTCGGCGAGGCGATCAAGGTTCATCACAAGGACCTGAAGGACGGGCAGGTCAAGCAGAAGGTGATCGACCTGCTGCGGCTCGTCGGCGTCCCGAATCCGGAGCGCCGCTACGAGCAGTATCCGCACGAGTTCTCGGGCGGCATGCGCCAGCGGGCGATGATCGCCATGTCGATCTCGAACTCGCCGAAGCTGCTGATCGCGGATGAGCCGACGACGGCGCTCGACGTGACCATCCAGGCGCAGATCCTGGAGGTGCTGAAGGAGGCGCAGGCCGAGACGAACGCGGCGACGATCCTGATCACGCACGACCTCGGGCTCGTCGCGGAGCTCGCCGACCGCGTGCTCGTCATGTACGCCGGGAAGGTCGTCGAGAACGGCGACGTGCACACGATCTTCAGCAACCCGCGGCACCCGTACACGATCGGGCTGATGGAGAGCCTGCCGCGCGTCGACGTCGACGAGGAGTGGCTGCGGCCGATCCCCGGCTCCCCGCCGAGCCTGATCAACCGGCCGCCGGGGTGCCCGTTCCATCCGCGGTGCTTCCTCTCGCAAGGCCGCGAGCGCTGCCGCACGGACGAGCCGCCGCTGCGGCCGATCGACGAGAGCCGGCACAAGACCGCGTGCCACTTCGCCGAGGAGCTGCGCGACCACGTGATCGGCTCGCGGCGCGAGGTCGCAGGGACGAGCACATGAGCGCCCAACCGGTCGAGTCGATCCACACTCCGGCGGCGGCGGGCAGCGAGATCCTCCGCGTCGAGAGGCTCGTCAAGTACTTCCCGATCAAGGCCGGCCTGTTCAAGCGGACGGTGGGCCAGGTGCACGCCGTCGACGGGGTCGACCTGTCGCTGCGGGCAGGGGAGACGCTCGGCCTCGTGGGCGAATCGGGCTGCGGGAAGACGACGCTGTCGCGGACGATCCTCAAGCTGATCGAGCCGACGGAGGGGAAGATCATCTTCAACGGCCGCGACATCAGCGGCTACTCGCGCCGCCAGATGCGCGAGGTGCGACGCGAGCTGCAGATCGTCTTCCAGGATCCCTACGCGTCGCTGAACCCGCGGATGACGGTGCGCGACATCGTCAGCGAGCCGTTGCGGATCCACGGCAGCTACCGCGGACAGGCCGGCAAGGCGCGAGTCAACGAGCTGTTGCGAACGGTCGGCCTCTCGCCGGAGCACGCGAACCGGTTCCCGAACGAGTTCTCGGGCGGCCAGCGGCAGCGGATCGGGATCGCGCGGTCACTCGCGCTCAACCCGCAGCTCCTGATCCTCGACGAGCCCGTCTCGGCGCTCGACGTCTCGATCCGCGCACAGGTCGTGAACCTCCTCGAGTCCCTGCAGCGGGACTTCGGACTGACCTACATCTTCGTCGCGCACGACCTCTCCGTCGTCCGCCACGTCTCCGACCGCGTCGCGGTGATGTACCTCGGCAAGGTCGTCGAGATCGGATCGAAACAGGACATCTACGAGCGGCCGACGCACCCGTACACGCAGGCGCTGCTCTCCGCGGTGCCGATCGAGGATCCGTCGCTGCGCGGGAAGCGCAAGCGGATCGTCCTCGAGGGCGACGTGCCGAGCCCGGCGAATCCTCCCTCCGGCTGCCGCTTCCGCACCCGCTGCTGGAAGGCGCAGCAGATCTGCGCCGAGGAAGAGCCCGCGCTGATCGACCGCGGTCACGGCCATCCGAGCGCCTGTCACTTCGCCGAGGTGATCAAGCCGCTCGAAACCACGGCGGCTTAGCGGCTACTTCGTCGCCGGGGCGCCGCCTCCGCCGCCGATCGGGGCGTCTTCGCCCTGCGGAGCGTCGGGGCCGGCTGCGCAGACGCGTGACTTGTAGGCGCCGGGGACCGTGGCGTGCAGCTCCGGGATCTTCGCCCGCACGCCTCCGTAGAGAGACACCAGCGCCGCGTTTCCGTCCACGGCGTAGACGGGTGCGTTGCCGCCGAGTCGCTGGGTCGCCCAGGTCGCGACCAGGTTCTTCGCGCCGCCGCCGTCCACGCGTGCCGAGATGAAGTAGATCCCGGGGAATGCCTTCGTCGTCACGGCCTGCACATGGCTGAGCCGGCCGCCCGTGAGGACGACGTGGCTCTGGAGCCGCCGCATCAGTGGCGCCGGGACGTCGAGGCAGGTGTTCCTCGGGCTCGCGCTCGGTGCCGGTGCGGGCGCCGTCGTCGCCGCGGGCGGCGCGGTCGTCGCGGGAGCCTGGGTCGAGGCGGCAGGCGGAGCCGAGCTCTTGCTCGAGCCGCCGCCGCAGCCCCCGGTGACCAGGGCAGCGGTGAGGACGATCGCTGTCGCTGCGAATTTCACGCGCCGGAATTGAAGCACGCGGCCGGGCTCACCAGGCGTCCTTGCGGAGCGACCGCGTGAACTTCCTGATCTCCTTCCTGCGGGCGGCGAGCTCGCGGGCGTCGCTCTGCCGGCGCACCTGGCGCTGGAGCTCGCGCTCCAGCTTGCGGTAGCTCCGCAGCCGCTCGAGCGGCAGGACGCCGTCGTCGACCGCCGCGAGGACCGCGCAGCCGGGCTCGCGCAGGTGAGCGCAGTCGCTGAAGCGGCAGCCGGCAGCCAGCTCCTCCACGTCGGCGAAGGCCTCCTCGAAGCCGCTACCGCCGCCGTCCCACAGCTGCAGCTCGCGGAGCCCGGGCGTGTCGATCAGCATGCCGCCGCCCGGCAAGACGACGAGCTCGCGGTGCGACGTCGTGTGCCGGCCCTTCCCGTCGTCCTCGCGGATCTCGCGCGTCCGCAGGAGCTCCGAGCCCGCGAGGCGGTTGACGAGCGTCGACTTGCCGACGCCGGACGAGCCGAGAAGCACCCCAGTCGTGCCGGGCGCCAGATACGCGGCGACCTCGTCGCAGCCTTCGCCCGTGACCGCGCTGACGACGTGGACGGGAACCCCGAACGCGACCGCCTCGACCTCGAGCGCCTGCTCGGCCGCGTCGATGTGGAGGTCCGACTTGGTCAGCAGGATCGCCGGGCTCGCGCCGCTCTCCCACACGACGGTCAGGTAGCGCTCGAGCCGGCGCGGCTCGAGGTCGGGGCCGAGCGACGTGACGAGGAAGGCGACGTCGACGTTCGCGGCGAGCACCTGCGCTCCCGTCTCGCGGCCGGCCGCCTGGCGGACAAGCGCCGTGCGCCGTGGCAGCACCGCGCGGATCGCCTCGCCGTCGAGCGCGACCCAGTCGCCGACGGCTGCGGTGATGCCGTCCCGGAGGAGCCGCCCGGGCAGGCGGACGCGGAGCTCGCCGAGCTCGCTGTAGACGACGTACTCGCCCCGGTGCTGGACGGCGACGCGTCCGGGGATCGATCCGGCCTCGAGCGAGGCCGCGAGCTCGGCTGTCCATCCGAGCCCGCTCAGGTCGAAAGCAGGCAACGCAGATCTCCTTGTGAGAACGAACGAGGAAAGGACGTGGGCCGCGCGTCGCGGCTCCTCGCTCGATCAGGGAGAGAGCGGCGTTACGCGACGGCGAAGGAGGCGGATCGCTCAGCTGTCATGTCACTGCCTCCTTTCCTCGGAACGTCGCGAACCCAGGAACCGTAGATTCCAGGAGTGCGCGCGTCAACCGCAGCTCTCCTCGCCGCGTTCCTCGTAGCGGGCTGCGGGTCGCAGCATTCCGCGGCGCCGACGGCGGAGCGGCCGTTGATTCCGGCCGGCCTCGTGCGGCCGCCGGACGCGAAGACCGACATGGACACGAATCCGGCGAATCTCGCGAGCGCCGTCGTCACGTACAACTTCCACCAGCTGCCCGAGTACATCGACGCGGGCGCCTTCCGCCTGCTGCCGTACGACGTCGAGCGCACGGTCGTGCCGGGCGGCACCGTGCGGAATGTCTGGCGGCTGACCGTTCCGCGCACCGGGCTCGTGCTGGACACCGTCGTCACGTCTGCGCTGACGGAGGCCGGCTCGCGCGCGGACGCGAGCCGCTTCGACGTGGACGTCACCTACGACGGGCGGCATCTCGCGCAGCCGCACCGCTACTGGCTCTTCTACCGGAACAACGGCTCGCAGATCTGCCGGATCTACTTCCCGGGCGACCTCGGCGCGCTGCACATGAGCGTCCACTCGCTCGTGTTCCAGCCGCTGCCCGCCGGACGGCACGTGGTGCGCGTCGTCGTCCGGCAGCGCATCCCCGGCGCCGCGGCCGGGCGGCTCGTCTCGGAGTACCGGCTGACCGTGCTGCACCGGGGCCCGACGGCGCGGGAGCGGGCGGTCGCCCCGGACCCCGAGGCCGGCGACCGCGCCGCGGTCAACCGCACGCCGCTCACCTTCCGCACTCCCAGGTAACGACTACGGTGGAGTCCAGCGTCCAACGACAGGAGGATCGATGGCGACCACGGCAGCGCTCAGCGAGAAGCAGAAGCAATTCCTGCAGAACCCCTATGTGGGCGTCGTCACGACGCTGCGCGAGGACGGGTCGCCGCACGCGACCGTGGTCTGGGTCGATTTGGAGGACGACGGCACGATCTCGTTTAACACCGCGGCAGGTCGCGCGAAGCCGCGCCACCTCGAGAAGGATCCGCGCGTCTCGCTGATCGTCGTCAACGCCGAGAACCCGTATCAGTGGGTCGCGATCGGCGGCCGCGCCGAGATGACGACCGACGGCGCCGACCCGCAGATCGACAGGCTCGCGAAGAAGTATCTAGGCAAGGACGAGTATCCCTGGCGCAATCCCGAGGAGCAGCGGCTCAGCGTCAAGATCCGCCCCGAGCACCTCGACTCGAGCGGCTTCGACGAGTCGTAGCTACTTCAAGTCGCCGAGGATCTCCGACGCGGCGCGCTCCCCGGTCTCGACGCCGCCGTTCAGGTAACCCTGGAAGTCCTGCGAGGTGTGCTCGCCGGCGAAGTGGCAGTTCGCCTGGCGCGTTCCCTCGATACCCGAGAACTTCGTGTACTGGCCGACCTTCCAGTAGGAGTACGACCCGTTCGTCCACGGGTAGGCGGTCCAGAAGTCGATCGTCGCGCGTCCGTTCCAGTACTTCGAGATCCCAGGCAGCACCGGCTCGAGCTGGGCCAGGAACTGTTGCGCGCGCGAGGCCGGCGTGCCGGAGCCGAAGCTCGTGCCGATCGTTCCGCCGGTGTAGTCGACGAGGATCCCGCTCGTCCCCGGCTGCGCCCGCGTGACCTCCCAGGTGTTCTGGTAGCCCGTGTCCGCGTACGTGTTCCCGTTGTTGCCGAGGTCGTTCCAGTACCGCTTCGAGAACTGGACGTGGAGCTTCGAGTTCGTGCCCATCCCGAGCTCCTGGATCGCGGTGTTCTTGCGCGGCTCGAACCCGGCCTTGCGGTAGTCGACCGAGCGGAGGATCGAGAACGGGATCGCGAGCACCACGTGGTCCGCCGTGACCGTGGTCGTGCCGGAGCTCTGCCTGAATGTCAGCCTGTACGTCCCGGTGGCGTTCTGCTTGATCGCCACGAGCTCCGTGCCGGTCACGATCTGATTTGCGAGTAGCGCGCCAAGCCGCTCCGGGATCTGGTCGTTGCCGCCGCGCACGTGGTACTTCTCGTTCGACGGGCCGAAGACGCGGAACTGGCCCTGGCCGGTGTAGCCGAGCAGGTAGAGCAGGTTCAGCGAGCTCTGCACGCTCGACTCGGCGCCGTACTCGATGTTGTAGGCGACGTCGAGCACCTGGCCGAGGCGGGAGCTCGCGCCGCCGTTCGGGCACGTCTCGTTGAGCCAGTCGATGATCGACATGTGGTCGAGCTCCCAGCCGCGCAGCGTGTAGCTGTCCCACGTCGTCGGGTAGCTCGCGGCCGAGACGTCCCTGTGCATCTTCTGGTAGATGCCGTTCAGGTCGTCGGTCAGCTGCGCATACGGGTACGGAGCGCCGTCGAAGTAGAAGAAGTCCTCGGTGCCGTTCTGCTGCGCGCTCAGCAGGTTGTCGAGGTCCAGGTGGAGCTCCTGCGCGAGCTGGCGCATCGCGGTGTGCCCCTGGTCGATCAGCTCGCCGCCGTGCTCGGCCACCTGGCCGCCGAACTCGGTGCGATACGACCAGCAGCGCCCGCCGATCCGGCTCGAGGCCTCGTAGACCTGCGCATTCAATCCCGCCTGCTTCAGTCGGTACGCGCACGTCAGGCCGGCGAGGCCGGCGCCGACGACGGCGATCCGAAGCGCTCCCGCCGCAGAGGCCCGCGGTGCGAGCGCGCCGAAGGCGGACGCGCCCGCGACGGCGACGCCTGCCGCGCCCGCGCGCTGCAGGAACTGGCGGCGCGTCGTCCTCCGCTCGTCGAGCACCTCGCCGACGGGGAGTCCGCACCGCGCCGCCTCGTCCACGACCGACCACGCGTCCTGCACCGTCCGCGCCAGCGGCGTTCGCGCCATCGACCCCTCTCCTCTCGACCGGTGTGTACCTCCGACCTTCTCTCATTCACCCGACCAACCGCAAGGGTAGGATCGCCGGCGTGAGCCTGCCCCAGACCGGCCGCTCGCTCGAGGAGCTCCAGCGTGCGGCCCGCGACCACCTCTGGCTGCACTTCACCCGGATGGGCGGCAGCGAGCCGCCGATCATCGTCCGCGGCGACGGCTGCTACCTCGAGGACGCGAACGGCAAGCGCTATCTCGACGCGCTGGCCGGGCTCTTCGCGGTGCAGATCGGCTACTCCTACGGCGACGAGATCGGCCAGGCGGCACACGAGCAGATGCGCGAGCTGCCCTTCTACACCAACTGGTCGTACGCGCATCCGCGGGCGATCGAGCTCGCGGCCGAGGTCGCGTCCCTCGCGCCGGGCGACCTCAACCGCGTCTTCTTCGTCTCCGGCGGCTCCGAGGCGATCGAGTCGGCATGGAAGCTCGCGCGCCAGTACCACCTCGCGCGAGGCGAGCGTCGCTGGAAGGCCGTGGGCCGTCGCCTCGCCTACCACGGGACCACGATGGGCGCGCTCTCGATCAACGGCATCGCCGACCTACGGGCGCCGTTCGAGCCGCTCGTCCCCGACACGCTCCATGTGCGCAACACGAACCGCTACCACCGGCCGCCCGAGGAGACCGAGGCGCAGTTCACCGCGTTCCTGCTCGAGGATCTCGAGTCGGCGATCGTCCAGGCCGGGCCGGAGACCGTTGCCGTCGTCGTCATGGAGCCGGTCCAGAACGCGGGCGGCGCCTTCACCCCGCCCGCGGGCTACTTCCAGGGGGTGCGCGAGATCTGCGACCGCTACGGGATCCTCCTCTGCGCCGACGAGGTGATCACCGCCTTCGGACGGCTGGGCCACTGGTTCGGCTCCGAGAAGTACGACATCCGTCCCGACCTGATCACCAGCGCGAAAGGACTCTCGTCGGCGTACGCGGCGATCGGCGCCGTGATCGCGACCGACCATGTGATCGAGCCGTTCATGGACGAAAGGACGATGTACGCGCACGGGATCACGTTCGGCGGCCATCCGGTGATGGCGGCGATCGCGCTGAAGAACATCGAGATCATGAAGCGCGAGCGGATCGTCGAGCGCGTGCGCGAGCACGAGGACGTGTTTCGCGCGACGCTCGAACAGCTGCTCGACCTGCCGATCGTCGGCGACCTTCGCGGCACCGGCTACTTCTGGGCGCTCGAGCTCGTCAAGGACAAGGAAACGCGCGCGACGTTCGACGAGGACGAGTCCGAGACGCTGCTGCGCGGATTCCTCTCGCAGCAGCTCTTCGAGCACGGGCTCATCTGCCGCGCCGACGACCGCGGCGATCCGGTCGTTCAGATCTCACCGCCGCTCGTGGCGGGCCCGGAGGAGTTCGACGAGATCGCGGGAATTCTCGGTGAAGTGCTCGCCGAGGCCTGGCGGCAGATCTCATGACGACGATCGTCGAAGAAACTACCGCTCTCGCGCTCTCCGAGAAGAGCAAGCTGATCAAGTCGCTGGGGCGCTTCGACATGGTCTTCTTCACCGTCTGCGCGTTCGTCGGCCTCGACACGCTCGGCCTCGTCGCGTCGAACGGGCCGGAGGGTTTCGTGTGGCTCGTCGTCACCGCCGTGCTGTTCGTCGCGCCGTACATGCTCCTGATGGCCGAGGTCGGCTCCACGTTCACGCAGGAGGGTGGGCCGTACGAGTGGGTCAAGCTCGCGTTCGGCCGCTTCCAGGGCGGGATCGCGGCAATCCTCTACTGGGTGACGAATCCCCTGTGGGTGGGCGGCTCGCTCGCGTTCATCTCGAAGGACGCCTGGGACGCGAACGTGTTCGGCATCGGAACCGGCAGCGTCGGCGACTACGTCTTCAAGATCCTTTTCATCTGGATCTCGATCGGCGTCGCGATCGTCTCGCTGCGGTACGGCAAGTGGATCCCGAACTTCGGCGCGCTGTTGCGCTTCCTCGTACTGGGCTTTTTCTCCCTGACCGTCGTCATCTACGGCGCGAAGCACGGCTTCGCCGGCTTCGAGGGCCACGTCAGCCCCACGCGCGCCGTCTTCTTCGGTCTCGTGCCTGTACTGCTCTTCAACTACGTCGGCTTCGAGTTGCAGAACGGCGCCGCGGAGGAGATGGAGAACCCGCAGCGCGACGTTCCGCTCTCCGTGCTGCGCAGCGGCATCACGGGCGTCCTGATGTACGTCGTCCCGATCTTCTGCATCATCCTCGTCCTCCCGCTCAAGCAGGTCACCGGCATCGGCGGCTTCATCGACGCCGTCACGCTCACGTTCAACGGTGTCTACGGCGGCGCCGCGCACACGCTTCTCGTGCTGATGACGATCGCGTTCGTCGGCGCGCTCGTCACGTCGGGAGCCGTGTGGATGATCGGCTCCGACCGGATCCAGGCCGTGGCCGCCTACGACGGCGCGTTCGAGCCGTTCTTCGGCATCTTCAACCGGAAGCTCGGTACGCCGGTGCGCGTCAACGTGCTCTCCGGGATCGTCTCGACGATCTTCTGCGTGCTCGCGATCGCTGCGTTCAACGGCGGCGAGAATGCGAAGTTCCAGGTCGTCCTGACGATCGCGATCTCGACGACGCTGATCTCCTACCTCTGGATCTTCCCGACGGTGCTGAAGCTGCGCTACAGCCATCCGAACGTGCACCGACCGTACGTGCACCCGTTCGGGATGCCCGGACTCTGGGTGTCGACGATCCTCGTGACGTTCTGGATCGCGCTCGGCTCGTTCGCTGCGGTCTTCCCGAACGTGCTCGAGCGCCTGTTCGGCGTCGGGTACAAGTTCAAGGAAGAGTGGGGTGTCGGCCAGGGGACGTACGAGGCGCTGACGCTCGGCACGCTCGCGGCCATCCTCGTGATCGGGATCCTCGGCTATCTCCGCGGCGCCGAGACGCGACGGCAGATCGCGACCGTGCCGCTCGAGCAGCCGGAGTCGCCGCCGGCCGCGTATCCCGCCTGAGTGGAACGTGCCGTAACGGTCTGCGACGTCGGGCCGCGCGACGGGCTCCAGAACGAGCCGGAGACGCTGCCGCCGGCGATGCGCGCCGAGCTCGTGGGGCGGCTTGCGGCGGCCGGGCTGCCGCGAGTCGAGGCGGTCAGCTTCGTGCGAGACGACCGCGTGCCGCAGATGGCCGGGGCGGAAGAGGTCGTCTCGGCGCTCGAGCGGCGTCCGGGCACCGAGTACTCGGGACTCGTCCTGAATGAGCGCGGGTGGGAGCGGTTTCGCGCGAGCGGGCTCGACCGGGTCAACTGCACGCTCGGCGCGACGGAGACGTTCAACCGGCGGAACGGGAACGCGTCGCTCGAGGAGGCCGTTGCGCGGGTGGAGGCGATCCTCGTCCTCGCCGACGTGCCGGCGACGGTCACGATCAGCGTCGCGTTCGGCTGTCCGTTCGAGGGCCGCGTCGATCCGGGCGCGGTCGCAGAGCTGGCCACGCGCTTCGCAGCGGCGGAGGTCGTCCTCGCCGACACGATCGGCGTCGCGACGCCGTCGCAGGTGCGCGCGCTCGTCGAGCGGACGCGCGCGCAGGGATTCCACGGCCACAACACGCGCAATACCGGCTACGCGAATGCGCTCGCCGCGCTCGAGGCGGGTGCGAATGTTCTCGACGCGTCGATCGGCGGCCTCGGCGGCTGCCCGTACGCGCCGCGTGCGACCGGCAACATCGCCACCGAGGATCTCGTCTACCTGCTCGAGGGCGAGGGCATCGCGACGGGCATCGATCTCGACGCGCTGATCGCGGTGTCGCAGTGGCTGGAGGAGGTGCTCGGCCGCAGGCTCGAGGGCTACGTGTACCGCGCCGGCCGCTGGCCCTAGCCCTAGCGGTGCGCAACCTCCTCGGGCTGCTCGTACCAGCGCGACCGGTCGCCGATCTTGGCGCGGCTGCGCCAGCGAAGAGACTTCGGCTCCTGCTCCACGCGCTCCCAGAGTCGTCGTAGCCGGTCGTCGATCACCTGCCGCTGCTCGCTGTCGAGGCCGCTGTCGCCGAGCCGCTCGCGGGCGACCTCGACGCTCTCGCGGCTCGTTCGCCAGAAGCCCCAGTCTCCCGCGAGCACGCGCGCCACGACGCCGCCGTTGATCGTGTCGTCGTCGTGGTCGGCGACCTCGTGCTCGAGGACGAGCGCCCAGATGTCCTTCAGGTCCTTCTCGTTCAGCTGCACGATCTGGAGCTTCGTCAGGAGCAGCTCGGCGAGCGGCACCGTCGTCGGGTCGACGTGCAGGCGCTGCGCGACGGGCACGACGTGGCACATCCGGAACTCGCCGACGAAGACGTCGACCTGCCTGCCGTTGTCCGCGTCGTAGAAGACGAGGCGCGTCGAGCCGTTCATCGCGTTGAAGCGCTCGTTCGGCTCGTAGCCCGCGTCGGCGAGGAGCTGCGCCGCGCCGCGTCCGGACTTGCGCCCGCTGACGAGATCGATGTCCCCGTACGTCCGCGCGAGCGGGGGAGGGATGCCGCCCGGTGCGTGCAGTGCGACGGCGACGCCACCGATCGCGCGCAGCTCGAGCCCGCGCTCGCCCGCGTGGTCGGCCAGCCGACGCGCTTCCGCGACGACGTCGGGCAGGATCGCTGACTGCAAGAACGCAAACGTTATCGCAGCCGCCGACACGGTTCTATGATCGGCCGATGACGACGCGTCCGGCCCGTCCCGCCCGACTCGGCGACGTCGCGAGCGAGGCGGGCGTGCACGTGTCCACGGTCTCGCGCGTGCTGAACGGCTCCGACGACGTCTCTGTCCGGCCGGAGACGCGGACGCGGATCCTCGAGACCGCGCGGCGGCTCGGGTACCGCCCGAACGCGATGGGCCGCGGCCTCAAGCTCGCGACGACCGGCTCGCTCGGACTGCTCGTGCCGTCACTGCGCAACCCGGTCAACTCGCCGATCGTCCGCGGCGCATTCGACCGCGCCTGGGCGCGCGGCTTCGTGCTCGTGCTTGCCGAGGATCCCGGCGACGACCACGCGGCCGAGGACGCGTACGGGCGCCTCGTCCACGAGGGCCGCATCGACGGGCTGCTGATCCAGAGCGCGCGGCTCGGCAATCCGCTGCTCGACGACTTCGCGGCCGGCATCGTGCCGTGCGTCTTCCTCGACCGGCGCCATCCCGGGAGCGGGCGGAACGTGTTCATGCGCGACGGCGATGCCGGCTGCCTCGCCGCGGAACACTTCCTCGCTCTCGGGCACGAGCGGCTCGCGCTGCTCGGCGGGCCTCCGGAGCTGGACACCGTGAGCCGCCGCAAGGCGGGCTTCCTCGAGCGGGCCGGCGACACCGTCGCGGTCGAGGAGGCCGGGCTGACGGAGCGCGGAGGCTTCGAGGCGATGACGCGGCTCGTCGGCGGGCCGAAGCAGCCGACCGCGGTGTTCGTCGCGAACATCAGCCAGGCCGTCGGGGCACTCGCTGCGTTGCGCGAGGCGGGCCTGCGCGTGCCGGAGGACATCTCGGTCCTCTGCCACGACGACGATCCGATCTGCGAGTTCCTCGACCCGCCGCTGACGGCGATCGAGATGCCGCTGGTCGAGCTCGGCGTCGCCGGTGTCGATGCGCTGATCGGCCAGATCGAGGGCGAGCCCGCGAGAGACGTCGTCCTCGAGACTCCGCCCGCGATCGTCGAGCGGCGCTCGACGGCGCAGGCCCGGTAGTGGAAATCACGGCGGCGGTGCTCGAGCGGGTCGGCGAGCCACTCGTCCTCCGCGCTCTCGACCTCGAACCGCCGCGACACGGCGAGGTGCTCGTGCGGCTGCTCGCGTCGGGTATCTGCCACAGCGATCTCTCGCTGATGGAGGGAAAGTGGCCGGCGCCGCTGCCGATGGTGCTCGGCCACGAGGGTGCGGGCGTCGTCGAAGCCGTCGGACCCGGCGTGGACGAGACGCGCGTCGGCGAGAGCGTCGTCCTCACGTTCACGCCCGGCTGCGGCCGCTGCCGCTTCTGCCTCGAGGGGCGGATCAACCTGTGCACGAGCGCGGCGCGCTCCATGGACGACGGCGTGCTCGAGGACGGCACGACCCGGCTCTCGCTGAACGGACAGGCCGTTCATCACCTGGCGCTCGTCTCCTCGTTCGCGACGCACGCCGTCGTCCCGGCGGCCGCCGCGATCCCGGTCCCGCGCGACCTCGACCCGGAGATCGCGTGCCTGCTCGGCTGCGGCGTCCTCACGGGCTTCGCAGCCGTGACCCGTCGCGCCGCGGTCAGCCCGGGAGACTCGGTCGCCGTCTTCGGTTGCGGCGGCGTGGGGCTCGCGACGATCGCGGCGGCTCGCCTCGTCTCCGCGTATCCGATCGTCGCCGTTGACCCGCTGCCGGAGAAGCGCGAGCTCGCGCTGCGGCTCGGCGCGACCCACGCCGTGGATCCGGTCGACGAGATCGGCCCGGTCGACATCGCCTTCGAGGCGGCGGGAATCGCGGCCGTCGCGGAGCAGGCGTTCCGTGCGACGCGCACGGGCGGCAAGACCGTTCTGATCGGCCAGCCGGCGCTCGGCGTCCACGCCTCGTTCCCGATCTACGAGCTGACGCAGTTCGAGCACGACGTGCTCGGGACGCACATCGGCGGCGCCGTTCCGGCGCTCGACATTCCGACGATCGCGCGCTTGCTGCAGGCCGGGCGGCTCGACCTCGGCCCGCTCGTCACGCACCGGTTTCGGCTCGACGAGATCGACGAGGCGATCGCCGTCGCGGTCTCGGGTCTGGCCGGGCGCGTGGTGCTTGACACCGGTAACGCGTGGAGGGAGGGTGCAAACGTTCGTCTCGTTCGAAATCAAGACGGAGGTGAGCCGTAGATGAGGAGACGCGCGCTAGCCGCGCTCGTCGCCGTTTCCGCTGTCGCCGGAGCCCTTGTGCTCGCGACGGTGGCCGGTGGCGGGGGGCGCGCATCCAACTGCGTCAAGGTCGGGGGCGTCGAGTCGAGCGGCGAGAAGAACTCGCTCGATCCGGCGATCCAGCCCTCGAGCCAGAACTCGCTCAACGCCGCGCTCGTCTACAACCGGTTGACGGACCGCGACGAGAACTGGAAGGTCATGCCGGAGCTCGCGACCTCCTGGAAGTCGAACGCGAAAGGCACCGTCTGGACGTTCAAGCTGCGCCACGGCGTCAAGTTCTCCGACGGCCATGAGCTCACGTCGGCGGACGTCGTCTACACGTTCAAGCGGATCCTCGATCCGAAGACGGGCTCCGAGGCCCGCGCGACGATGGCGTTCCTGAGCTCCAACAGCGTGCGCGCCGCGGGGAAGTACGCAGTCAAGTTCGTGACGGCGAAGCCCGTCGCCGAGCTGCCGCTGCTGATCACGAACAAGAACACGTACATCGTCGCGAAGGGCGCGAGCACGGACACGCTGAGGACGAAGGGCGCCGGCACCGGCCCGTTCACCGCGCAGGGCTTCGGCGCTACGAAGGAGCCGAACACGTTCGTCCGCAATCCGAACTACTGGCAGAAGGGGATGCCGAAGGCGCCGTGCATCGAGCTCTTCGTGATCCAGGAGGCGACATCGCGCCTCGCCGCGCTGCGCACCGGGCAGATCGACGTCGCGCAGCAGGTCGACTTCAGCTCGATCCCGGTCCTCCAGAAGGACAGCAACGTCAAGCTCGTCGCGACCGGCGCATCGACGTCGATGACGCTGCCGATGTGGGTCGACACGAAGCCGTTCGACGACAACAAGGTGCGGATGGCGATCAAGAAGGCGCTCGACCGCGATGCGATCGTGAAGACGGTGCTGCTCGGTTACGGCGTGGTCGGCGACGACAATCCGGTTCCGCCGACGTCGGCGTTCGCGTGGCGCAAGACGGTCCCGGGCCCGGACATCGCGGGCGCGAAGGCGCTGCTCGCCCAGGCCGGCTACACCGACTCGAATCCCCTGAAGGTCGATCTCTACTCGTCGGAGGTCATCCCGGGGATGGTCAACCTGACGCAGCTCGTCAAGCAGCAGGAGGCGAAGGCGGGCATCCAGATCAACGTCATCGTCGGCCCCGCGAGCGAGTACTGGGACAACGTCTGGCTGAAGCACCCGTTCCAGGTCTCCGGCTGGTCGGCCCGCCCACCCGGCGAGGCGCTCGCGATCGCGTACCGCCAGAACGCGCCGTACCCGGAGACGCACTGGAAGCGGCCCGACTACGACGCGCTGCTCGACAAGGCGAACACGACCGTCAATCCGGCGCAGCGGCTGGCCCTCTACCGGCAGGCGATGAAGATGCTGACGAACGAGGGCGGCGAGCTGATCCCCGTCTTCGTGAAGACCGTCGCCGGCGTCCGGTCGAACTGCTCGGGGTACCAGCCCCGGATCGAGATCGTCCGCGCGGACTTCCGGACGGTGTCCTGCAAGTAAGAGCGCTCGACCATGCGACCGCCCGGGCTGCACACCGCCGCCCGGGCGGCCGCACTCTTCCGACCCGGTGATCGTCAGACTCGTCGCCTCGCGGATCGCGCTCGCCGCAGTCACGCTCGTCGCGGTCTCCGCAGCCGTCTTCCTCTTCACCGAGATCCTCCCGGGCGACATCGCCGCCCGCGTCCTCGGCCGCGAGTCGACCGCCGAGCAGCGCCAGATCTTCCGCGATCGGCTCCATCTCGACCGGCCGGTCTACGAGCGCTACGGGATCTGGCTGAAGAACGCGGTGCAGGCCGACTTCGGCCGCTCGCTCGTCAGCGACCAGAGCGTCACCGCGATCGTCGCCCCGAAGGCGCGAGACACCCTCTTCCTCGCGGCGTTCGCGTTCGTGCTCTACGTCCCGGTGACGCTGCTCGCGGCGACGCTCGGCGCCGCCTTCCGGGGGAGGGCGGTCGATCACGTGACGTCGGTACTCACGCTCGTCGGGCTCTCGCTGCCCGAGTTCGTGCTGGGCCTGCTGCTGATCTACGTGTTCGCGCTGCAGCTCGGCTGGTTCCCGGCGCTGTCGGTCATCGGCGCGGGCGGCGGCTTCCTCGACCGGTTGCAGTCGACGTTCCTGCCTGCGGTGACGCTGATGGTCGCGATGTCCGTCTACGCGATCCGCATGCTGCGCGACAACCTGATCGAGGTGCTCGACTCCGAGTACGTGCGCATGGCGACGCTGAAAGGCGTGCCGCGGCGGCGCGTCGTTCTCCGCCACGCCCTGCCGAGTGCGCTCGGGCCAGCGCTGAACGTGACCGCTCTGAACCTGACGTATCTGATCGGCGGCGTCGTCGTGGTCGAGCGCGTCTTCGACTACAAGGGGCTGGGCTGGTCGCTCGTGGACGCGATCACGAATCGCGACACGCCGCTGATCGAGGCGATCGTCCTGCTCGGCTCCGCCGTCTACATCGCGGCGAACCTCCTAGCCGACGTGCTCGCACTGCTCCTCAACCCGCGGCTCCGGACGTCGTGACGACGACCTTCCGCGAGCAGCTCGAGCTTCGCGCGGGACGCGGCGCACGGCTGGGAGCACGGGCGCGAGGGCTGCCGCCCGGGATGCTCGTCGGGAGCGGTCTCCTCGTCGTGTTTCTGATCGTCTCCGTCACGGCCCCGTGGTGGGCGCCGCACGGCGTCGCGGAGACGGTGGACACGCCGCTCATGGGGATGAGCTGGGCGCACCCGTTCGGAACCGACGTGCTCGGCCGCGACGTCTTCAGCCGCGTCGTCAACGGCGCCCGCGACGACCTCTTCCTCTCGATCGTCTCGACGCTCGTCGCCGTCGTCGTGGGCGGGATCGTCGGCCTCGTCTCCGGCTACGTCGGCGGCTGGCTCGACGAGCTGTTGATGCGCGTGTTCGAGGCGGTGATCTCCATCCCGCTGCTCGTCCTCGCGCTACTCGCGATCGCCGCCGCCGGGCCGGAGCGGAGCGGGAGCTGGCTGCTCCTGATCGGCGTCGTCGTGCTCGTGTACGCGCCGCGTGTCGCCCGGATGGCGCGGTCGATCGCCGTCGACCTCGTGACGCGCGACTTCGTGCTCGCGGCCAGGCTGCGCGGCGAGTCGGTGCGGTCGATCGTGCGGCGTGAGCTGTTGCCGAACGCGACGGGCGTGCTCCTCGTCGAGTTCGGCGTCCGCGCCGGGTACACGCCGATCCTGATCGGGTCGCTCGGCTTCCTCGGGTTCGGCGCGCGGCCGCCGTCGCCCGAGTGGGGGCTGATGATCAGCGAGAACCGCGACGGCCTGCTCGCGGCGCCGGTGATCGTGCTCGCGCCGGCGCTCTCGCTCGCGGTGCTCGTCATCGCGCTGAACCTGTGCGCCGACGGGCTTGCGCGCTACCTCGGGCGGCAGGCGGTGCGAACGCCGTGAGCCTCGTCGAGGTCGAGGACCTCACCGTCGACTTCTGGACCGGCGACGGCTGGGCGAACGTCGTCAACGAGGTCACCTTCCAGGTGCGGCCGGGCGAGTCGTACGGACTCGTCGGCGAGTCGGGCTCGGGCAAGACGACGACCGCCGGCGCGCTGCTCGGCTTCAGGCGGCCGGGCAGCCGCGTGCGTGCGGGGTCGGTTCGGTTCCAGGGCCGAGACCTGCTGACCCTTCGGCCCGCCGAGCTGCGGCGCGTCCGCGGGCGCGAGGCGGCGCTCGTCCCGCAGAACCCGACGACAGCGCTGACGCCGAACATGCGCATCGGCGACCAGGTCGAGGAAGCGCTGCAGGTGCACGGCCTCGGCGGCTCCCGGTCGCAGCGCGCGAGGCGCGTGCTCGAGCTGATCCGCCAGGTGCGGCTGCCCGACGCGTCGGCGACGGCCCGGAAGTATCCGCACCAGCTCTCCGGCGGCCAGCAGCAGCGCGTGACGATCGCGATGGCGCTCGCATGCGAGCCGAAGGTGCTCGTGCTCGACGAACCGACGACCGGTCTCGACGTGACGACGCAGGCGCAGATCATCGACCTGCTCGCGCGCCTCCGCGCGGAAACCGGGGTCGCGATCCTGTACGTCACGCACAACCTCGGCGTCGTCGCCGAGATCTGCGACCGGGTCGGCGTCATGTACGCGGGCGAGCTCGTCGAGGAGGGGCCGACCGAGCGGCTCTTCGAACGACCGCGGCACCCGTACACGCGCGGCCTGATCGCGTCGGTGCCCTCGGTCGTCCGGCCCGAGCGGACGCGGGCCGTCCTGCACGGGCTGCTCGAGCGCGGCGAGCTGCCGCCGGGCTGCCGCTTCGCGCCGCGGTGCGTCTTCGCGGACGAGCAGTCGTTCGCGGAGCAGCCGGTGCTCGAGGAGGTCGAGCCCGGCCATCGCGTCGCGTGCTGGCACTGGCGCGAGATCCCGCCTCTCGCCGAGACCGCGCCCGGGGAGGAGCGGATCGAGCCGGCCGACACTCGGGACGGGAACGGTGCGTTGCTCGGCATCCGCGAACTCGACGTCACGTACGGGCGGTCGCGCGGGCTCCTGCTCGCACGGCGCGAGCCGGAGCTCGTCGTCCGCGACGTGACGTTCGACATCCGGCCGGGCGAGACGTTCTCGCTGGTCGGCGAGTCCGGGAGCGGCAAGTCGACGATCGCACGGACGGTCGGCGGCCTGCTTCGGCCGCTCGACGGCGAGATCACCTTCGAGGGCCGGAACATCGCGCGGACGGTCGAGAGCCGCGACCGCGAGCTCCGCCGACGGATCCAGCTCGTCTTCCAGAACCCCGACGCGTCGCTCAACCCGCGCCAGCGCGTCGGCCGGATCGTCGGGCGTCCGGTCGAGCTCTTCTTCGGCCTCGGCGGGAAGGAGCTCGCCGCGCGGATTCGCCGGCTGCTCGAGGACGTGCGCCTCGACCCGAGCTTCATGCGCCGCTTCCCGCACGAGCTGTCCGGCGGCGAGCGCCAGCGGGTGGCGATCGCGCGCGCGCTCGCCGCGGAGCCGCGCCTGATGCTCTGCGACGAGGTGCTCTCGGCGCTCGACGTCTCCGTGCAGGCGACGGTGCTCGAGCTGTTGCGGTCGCTCCAGGAGGAGCACGGCATCGCGTACCTCTTCATCTCGCACGACCTCGCCGTCGTCCGGTCGCTCTCGCACCGCGTCGGCGTTCTGTACCGCGGCGAGCTCTGCGAGGTCGGCACCGTCGACGAGGTCTACGCGCCGCCGTTCCATCCGTACACGCAGGAGCTCCTCCTTGCGGTGCCGGAGATCGATCCGGCCGCCCGCCGCGCGCCGACGCCGAAGGTCGACACCGAGACGGCCGCCGGCCCCGCGGCGACGGCGTGTCCGTTCGCCGACCGCTGCCCGGTGAAGGTGGGGCCGGTCTGCGACGTCGAGCCGCCGCCGTGGCGGGCGACGAGCGCGACACACGCGATCCGCTGCCACATCCCGCTCGACGAGCTGCGATCCAAGGCGGTCTGGCCGCCTGCCCGAGAGTAGGTTTGAGGACGATGTCATTGTCGAGGTTGGGTGAACCGTCAAGAACGGCTGCGGCGGCACCTCTCCGCGGAGTTCAGCAGGATGCAAGAGGACTTCGGGTTCGACAGTGGTATCTCCGGCGCGCTTCTTCCTGATCGAGCAAGCCAGGCTCGTGCCGCGCTCGTGCACGATCGGATCCAGCAATCATCGACAGCGCACCCCTCGAGCAGTAAGCGGTTCACCGGGTGCCGCTCCGGGACTCGGCTTGACGCCGTCCGACCGACGTTCTACCGTCGCGCAAACGTTTGCTGAAGGGAGGGCGGTGGAGCTGCTGACACGAAGGCGGCGCGGGCGGGGCGACGCGACCGCGGCCAAGACGGTCTCGCTCTACTACGCCTCCGACGTGCACGGCTCCGACGTCTGCTGGCGCAAGTTCCTCGGCGCCGGCCGCTTCTACGGGGTCGACGCGCTGATCATGGGCGGCGACCTGACGGGCAAGGCGATCGTCCCGATCGCCGTCGCCGAGGACGGCTCCTTCCGGACGACGTTCATCGGCGAGGAGCGCGCCGGCCGCGGCGACGAAGCGCTCGCCGAGCTCGAGGCGGCGATCCGCTTCAACGGGATGTATCCGTGGCGCGCGGCGGCGGCCGAGATCGAGTCATACCTCGACGACCCCGAGGGACGGGCGCGGCTGTTCGAGCGCGTGCTCGTCGACGAGCTCGGGCGCTGGATCGCGCTCGCTGACGAGCGTCTGGCCGAGTACGGCATCGACGCGTTCGTGATGCCCGGGAACGACGATCCGTGGAGCTGCGACCCCGTGCTCGAGGCCGCGACGCACGTGCAGGCCTGCGACGGGCGCGTTGTCCGCGTCGGGCCGCACGAGATGATCTCGTGCGCGTACGCGAACCCGACGCCGTGGGACAGCCCGCGCGAGCTGGACGAGGACGCGCTCTACGCGAAGCTTCGCGCGCTCGCCGACCGGCTCGACGTGCCCGAGCAGGCGATCTTCAATCTGCACGTGCCGCCGTACGATTCGGGCCTCGACACGGCCAACGAGATGAATCCCGACCTGACGCTGCGGTACGTCGGCGGCCAGCCCAATCCCGTTCCGGTCGGCTCGACCGCCGTGAGGCAGATCATCGAAGAGGTGCAGCCGCTGCTCGCGTTGCACGGGCACATCCACGAGTCGCGAGGGGAGGTGCAGATCGGCAGGACGCTCGCGATCAACTCCGGGTCCGAGTACAACAGCGGCCACATCCACGGTGTCGTGGCCACGCTCGGGCCCGAGTCGGTGCTGAAGCATCAGCTCGTCATCGGTTGAGAGGACAACGGAGGTTCCTCGTGGCTAGCGATATCGGTTCGGCAGCGCCCGCAGTGTCCCAGGGTGGACTGTTCACCCGTGCGGCGACGGGCCTCGTGCGCGGCGTCCCACCGCGGTCGTCGCTGATCATCAACTTCATCCCGGGACACCCGACGCAGACGATGGTCGCGGTGCTTCTGTTCGCGCTCGCCGTCGGTCCCGGCGGCAACCCGTTCCTCGCGCTCGCGCTCGTCGTCCCGATGAGCCTCGCGTTTGCCTACTCGTTCGGTCTGCTGACGCAGATGATCCCGCGCTCCGGCGGCGACTACATGCTCGTCAGCCGCGTCATCCATCCGGCGGTCGGCTGGATCTCGGTCTTCTGCATGACCATGGCGGGGCTGCTCTCGAACGCGTTCTTCGGACTCGCGGTCGTCACCGCGGGTCTGACGCCGCTCTGTGTCTCGGTCGGGCTGATCGCGGACTGGCCCGGGCTCGTCAGCTGGGGTCAGCATGCGGGAGCGAGCAAGGGCTGGCTGATCTTCTTCGGCCTGGTGAACTTCGCGTTCGCCGGGATCATCCAGCTGTGGGGCTGGCGCTGGATCCTGCGCCTCCAGAACATCTTCTTCTGGATGGTCACGACGTCGCTCGGGGTCGTCACCCTGATCACGCTGTTCCAGTCGAAGCACCACTTCGTCTCGAAGTTCAACGGCTTCGCCGAAGGGATCACGCACAAGAGCGACGCCTATGCGTCGACGATCTCGACGGCGGCAAAGGCCGGCGTCGCCGTGCATCCCGCGTTCTCGTTCGGCTCGACGATTCCGATCGTCGCCGTCTTCGCGACGACCGCGATCTTCAGCTACTGGTCGTCGTTCGTCGGCGGCGAACTGCGGCAGGCGTCGACGATCCGGACGGCGAACAACATGGCGCTCGGCGGGGTCGTCCCGCTGATCCTCGTCGCGATCTGCACGGCCATCTTCTTCAAGACGTTCGGGAGCGACTTCCTCCGCGCCGCGAACGGCGGAGGGCTGCCGGCCGAGATCAACACTCCGGGAACGACGTTCTTCTATCTCAGCGGCATCAGCGTCGGGAGCGCCGCGTACACGCTGATCATCTTCGCCCTCTACATCGTCTTCTGGCCGTTGATCACGTACATCTCGACGCTCCAGCAGACGAGGGCGATCTTCGCGATGTCGTTCGACGGCGTGCTGCCGAAGCAGGTCACGCGCGTCAACCGCTACGGCTGCCCGTGGCTCGCACTGCTGATTGCGCTCCTGATGTCGGCGGCCGTCTTCATCTGGTCCGTGTTCGACCAGACGGGCTTCTTCATCGTGCTCGCGTACGCGCTGCTCGTTCAGCTGATCGCGATGGGACTCGTCGGTCTCACGGGCGTGCTCGCGCCGATCTTGCGGCCCGAGCTCTATCGGGCGTCGACGTCGCAAAAGTCGCTCGCTGGGATCCCGCTCGTGCAGATCGCCGGCGCCGTCGCGATCCTCACCGCCGCGTTCGTCTGGTGGGCGTACCTCCACTACGACCAGCTCGGCGCGAACGCGAACCTCGGCAAGCTGTTCGCCTGGACGATCGGGCCTGCGGTGGCCGGCTTCATCCTCTACTTCGTCGTCGCCGCGGTGAAGCGCAGCCGCGGGACGGACGTCACGCTCGTCTACAAGGAGATCCCGCCGGAGTAGGTGATCTCCGCCGTCGTCACCGGGGCCGCCATGGGGATCGGCCGCGCGATCGCTGTGCGGCTGATCGCCGACGGCGCGCACGTTGTCGGGCTCGACGTCGACGGGACCGCTCTCGAGCGGACGCGCGGCGAGCTCGGCGACGCGCTCGAGCCCGTCGTGGGCGACGTCGGCGACTGGTCTGCGCACGAGCGCGCGGCCGACGCAGCGGAACGGGCCGGCGAGCTGCGCTGGTGGGTGAACAATGCGGGAATCGACTGGGTCGGGGCGGCACACGAACTCGACGCCGAGCACGTCGACCGCGGTCTGCGCGTGCTGCTGCATGGTGCGATCTACGGGTGCGCCGTGGCGGTTCGGCGGATGCTTCCGCGCCGGGCGGGCTCGATCGTCAACATCTCGTCCGTCCAGGGCGTCGGTGCGTTTCCGCGCTATCTCGTCTACGACGCGGCGAAGGCCGGGGTGATCATGACGACGAAGAGCGTCGCCGTCGACTACGGCGCGCACGGCATCCGATGCAACGCGATCCTGCCCGGGTGCATCGAGACGCCGATGACGTATGCGACGCTGCCGCCCGAGCTCGACCGTGAGGAAGGCCTGCGCCGCGAGGGTCTGCTCGCGCCGATGCTGCGCGTCGGCCAGCCGGAGGAGATCGCCGAGGTCGTCGCGTTCCTCCTTTCCGACCGGGCTTCGTACGTGAACGGGGCGGAGGTGCCGGTGGACGGCGGCGCGACCGCCCGGATCTTCGGGTATCCGCCGCTGGAGGTGGGTTGATGGGACGGCTGGACGGGAAACGCGCGCTCGTCACCGGCGCGTCGAGCGGGATCGGCCGCGCGGTCGCGAACCGGTTTGCGCGCGAGGGAGCGCGTGTCGCCGTCGCCGGCCGCGACGCCGATCGGACGCAGCGGACCGTCGACGAGATCGGCGATGCCGGCGTGCCGCTGCTCGGCGACGTCAGCACCGAGGAGGGCGCGCTCGGCGTCGTCGAGGGCGCGGCGCGAGCGCTCGGCGGCCTCGACGCGGTCGTCTCGAACGCGGGCGTCGACGCGACGGAGTGGCCCAAGCTGCACGAGTGGGAGATCGCGGAGTTCGACCACATCCTCGCCGTCAACCTGCGCGGCCCGTTCCTCGTCGCCAAGTTCGCGATCCCGCACCTGCTCGCCGCGGGCGGCGGCTCGATCGTGCACATGAGCTCGGTCTGTGCCGTCACGGTCTGGGAGGGCGACTGTGCGTACGACGTCTCGAAGGCGGGACTGAACATGCTCTCCGACCACATCGCCGTCGAGTACGGGCCGCAAGGGATCCGGTCGAACACGCTGATGCCAGGGGTGATCGAGACAGAGCTGCATCGGTCGGTCATGGACGCGTTGCCGAACGGCGCCGAGCTGGAGGCCGAGCTGCGCGAGCGCCATCCGATCGGGCGCTTCGGCGACGTGGCAGAGGTCGCAGACGCGTGCGTCTTCCTCTGCTCCGACGAGGCACGGTTCATGACCGGCGCGAACATCTCGATCGACGGCGGCTACAGCCGCGTGTAATGCGGGTCGTCGACGTCCGCACGCACGTCCTCCTCGACCCCGCGTACGACCCGGGCGCGACGAGCTCGGCGCAGGACACGATCGTCGTCGAGGTCGTCACCGACGAGGGCATCGTCGGGATCGGCGAGACGGACCTCAATGCGTGGATCGCGCGCGCGTGCATCGAGGCGCCGGGCATGCACACGATGGATCGCGGGCTGAGGGAGATGCTGCTCGGTCGCGATCCGCTCGACCCGCGCGCGCTCTGGGACGAGCTCTACGTCGGCACCGCGATGACGGGCCGGCGGGGCGCGCTCGTTCACGCGCTCGGGGCGATCGACATCGCGCTGTGGGACATCTGCGGCAAGGCGGCCGGCGTTCCGTGCTGGAAGCAGTGGGGCGACACGGCGCGCGACTCACTGACGCCGTACGCCTCGCTCCAACCGGAGGTGACGTCGTACGACGCCTATGTCGAGTCGATGGTCGCGTGGGGCGTGCGCGCGCAGGAGCTCGGCTTCCGCGCGGTCAAGTGCGAGGCGACGTTCTCGGGGCCGTACGTCCACAAGGGCCTGTACGGCCCCGACGAGCAGGTCGTTGAGGTCGCGGCGGCCGTTCGGGGGGCGGTCGGTCCGGAGCTCGCGATCATGGTCGACGTGCAGTACGCGTTCGACTCCGTCGAGCGCGCGCTCGCGGTCGCCGAGGCGCTCGCCCCACACGACGTCTTCTTCCTCGAGACGCCGCTCTGGGTGGACGACCTCGCGGGTTACGCGGAGCTGCGCCGCCGATCGCCGGTGCGGATCGCGCAGGGCGAATGGCTGTCAACGAGGTTCGAGTTTGAGTCGCTCATCAGCGGAGAGTGCGTCGACGTCGTCCAGCCGGACATCGGCCGGGTCGGCGGGTTCACCGAGGCGCTGCGCGTCTGCGACTTCGCGCGGCGTGCCGGGCTCGTCATCGTGCCGCACGCGTGGAAGACGGGAATCTCCGTCGCCGCCGCCGCTCACCTCGCGATGGTCACGCCCGAGATGCCGTTCTTCGAGTTCCTGCCCGCCGAGCTGTGCGAGTCGAGCCTGCGCAAGGAGCTCGTGCAGGACGAGCTCGTCTTTGCCGACGGGGTTCTGCGTCCGCCGGAGCGCCCGGGGCTGGGTGTCGAGATCGATGCCGATGCGCTGGCGCGCTTCGCCGAGGCTGCAGAGCAGCTTGTGCGTGATCGGTACGCCAAGGTCACCTAACCGACCGCAGCTCGGCAAGTACCGCCTGCGGCGTCAGCAATCGCACGCTACGGTGCTCGCCGACCGGAAGCAGATGCTTCCTGTCCCCTGTGGCGAGGACGTCTGCGCCGGCTGCGGCGGCGCAGGCCAGGATCGAGTCGTCCGACGGATCGCCGGTGACCCGCTCGACCGATGCGGGAGCCGCGAGCAGATCGGCAGCGAGGCTGCTGAGCAGATCGATCGCTTCGCCGGCGCGTGGTGCGTCGAACCCGAGCTTCTCCGTGAGCACGCGCTCCAGCTCCGTGAGAACAAGTTCCGGAAGGAGAAGGTCGATCCGACCGTCGATCGCCTCCTCGAGCAACCGGTTCGGCGGCCCGTCGGCGATCAGCGCCGAGACGAGAACGTTCGTGTCGCAGACGATCCGAACCTTCAGGCGCGACCGCCGCGGACCTCGTCGACGCACGCCTCTCCGTCCTCGGGTCCGATCCCGCGCTCCTCCGCTCGGTCGCGCGCGTATCGCTGAAGCGCGCGGAGTCGCTCGAGCTGGACTTGCCGCCGGAGCGCCTCGCGGACGAGCTCGCTCTTCGTCTTCCCCTGCGCGCGCGCGACAGCCTCGGCCTCGCGCATCAGCTCGTCAGGGATCGACACCGAGAGGATCTTCGCCATTGATGTGAAACTATCATATCCGCTCTACCGGAGTTGCTCTCTCGCGCGCGCGGCGGCGGAGAAGCGCTCGAACGCGTCGCCGTCGAGGTCGACTCCGAGTCCCGGTCGCAGCGGGAGCCCCAGCGTTCCGTCCTCGAACTGCAGCTCGTCGATCACCAGCTCGCGGCGCAGCGGCGACTCCGCGACCTCCGGCGGGACGAACTCGAAGAAGACGAGATTCGGCGTGACCGCTGCGAGATGCGCGGTCGCCGCGACGGTGAGGCCCGTCTTCCATCCGTGCGGCACGACGCGCAGTCCGCGCTCGTCCGCGAGGCGGCAGACGCGCAGCGCCTCGGTCAGACCACCGACGCGGCCGACGTCCGGCTGGACGAAGTGCACGCGGCCGCGGTCCATCAGATCGAGGAACTCCCAGCGCGTTGCCAGCCACTCGCCGGCGGCGAGCGGAATCGGCGAGCGTTCCGCGAGCTTCGCGTACTCGTCGAGGTCGTCGGCCCACAGCGGCGTCTCGAGGAAGAAGACGTCGTGCTCGGCCCACGGCTCGATCACGCGCAGCGCCTCGGCGGCGGTCTTCCAGCCGTACGCGACGTCGACCATCAGCGCGAAGTCCGGGCCGACGGCGCGGCGCGCCGCGGCGATCACCTCGAGCATCAGGTCGTCGGAGGCGGATAGGCCCTCGTGGGCGTACGGTCCCCGCGTAAGGATCTCGAGCTTCGCCGCGCGGTAGCCGAAGCCCTTCGCCCAGACCGCCTGGTCGACGAGCGTCTGCGCGAACTCGTCGGCCGACCCCCCGGACTTCGGCAGGAGCGAGGCGTACGGGACGAGCCGGTCATGCGCCTGCTCCCCGAGGAGACGCCACGCCGGCACGCCGGCGGCCTTGCCGCAGATGTCCCACAGTGCGATGTCGAGCGCGCCGAGCGCGTGAACGAGCGCGCCGCGCCGGCCGGTCATCGCGGTGCCGACGTAGAGCTCGTCCCAGAGCGCAGCGGGATCGCGCGGGTCGCGGCCGAGCAGCAACTCGCGCAAACCGCGATCCATCGTGTGCATCCCCGGCGCCTCGATGCACGCGCGCGCGACCCAGGCGTTGAGGTCGGTCTCGCCGTAGCCGGTGACGCCTTCGTCCGTCACGATCTCGACGACGATCGTGTCCTGGTTCGAGCTCGTTGCCTCGCGCTCGTAGCCCGGGTCGAGCAAGACGTGGCAACGGACGTCGACGATCTTCACCCGCGCGACCCTTGATAGAGACCGTTGAGGTTTGCGAGCGGCTCGCCGTCTTCGGCCAGCGCGTCGACGAGCAGGCGTCCCGACGCAAGCTGGAACGCAGGCCACCACGCGTCGCGCGGCCGCACCCACGCCTGCTCGTGCGCGACGAGGGTCGCCGAATAGAACCCGTTGACGCTCTGGTCGATCTCGTTGTCGAGCCACGCGGAGCGGCTGCCCGGCTGGCCGCCGGCCGGGGCAACGATCGTCCGCTGCGCCTCGGCGCCGCTCGCCCAGACGGCGAACTCCGCGGCCTCGTCCGCCTGGTCGGACGCGCTCGAGACGGCGAGCCCGGCGCCGCCGAGCACGCCGCCGCGCACGCCCGGCACCGGGGCGAAGCTGCAGCGGTCCGCGTACGTGACGTAGCCGTACGTCAGCGGCACGTAGTCGAGCTCGCCCGCCGCGAGCTGCGCGAGCACCTCCGGCGGCTCCCACTCGAGCGCTTCCGGCGGACCCGCCGCGTACAGCTCGGCGAGCATCGCCCACGCGCGACCGGCCGCTTCCTCGTCCTCGAGTGCGGTTCCCGCCGAGAGCGACAGGAACGACGAGATCGCGTGGGGCGGGGAGGGCGGCAGCGCGCTCCGGCTGCCGCGCGCGAACTCGACGGCCTCCGCCCACGTCCGGGGCGCGTCGACCCCCGGCCGGAGCGCCGAGAGCTGACACGCCGCGTCGGTCGCAAGCCCCCACTGACGACCGCCGTACCGGTACGACTCGTGGCTCGCGCCGACGGTGTCCGCGGCGAGCTCGTCCAGCGTCTCCGGCGGAACCAGCCCGTCGGGCGGGACGAGGCAACCCGTCTCGGCCGCGCGGCCGCAGAACGGATGGTCGATCACGACGAGGTCGAAGTCGCGCGCCGCCGCCTCGACCGGCTCGTCGCCGAACGCCTGGAGCGAGCGAAACGACCACGCGACGGACGCGTCGGGATGCGTTTCGCTCCAGCGCGCGGCACAGGCCGTCATCGGCGCCCGGCAGCGCGGATGGTCCCAACCGAGCGCGCGCAGCACTACCCGGGAAGCGTCTCGACGATGTACAGGTTCGCCGTCGTGCCGCCGTCGGCCGTCAGCTCGGAGCCCGTGATCGCCGGAAGCAGATGGCCGCCGCGATCTCCTCCGGCGTCGCCATCCGCCGCTGCGGGATCCGGTCGAAGTCGCCCATCATCCGCGCGTACATCTCCTCGCCGACGTACTGGCGCGTCAGCGGCGTCGCGGTGTACCCGGGCGCGACGACGTTCGACCTGATTCCGTGGCGCGCGAGCTCCATCGCCATCGTCCGCGACAGGCCGAGCATGCCGGCCTTCGACGCGTTGTAGGCGACCTGGTTCCCGTCCGCGCCGTACGCGTCGATCGACGAGACGTGCACGATCGACCCGCCGCCGCCGCGCGCCATCACGCGCGCGACGCGCTTCGACATGAGGAACGCGCCCGTGAGGTTGACGCGTAGCACGCGGTCCCAGTCGTCGTCGGGAAAGTCGAGGAACTCGCAGTCGTGGTCGATCCCCGCGCAGTTGACGAGGACGTCGACTCCGCCCCAGCGCTCCTCGGCGGCGGCGACCGCGGCGTCGACGTCGACCGGCGAGGCGACGTCGGCCGCGTGCGCGCACGCGTTGCCGCCGCCGGCGACGATCGAGTCGGCGACGCTCTCGATCTCGGCGGGGGTACGAGCGACGAGCAGGACGTCCGCGCCCTCGTCCGCGAGCCGCCTCGCCGTCGCCTCGCCGATCCCGCGGCCTCCCCCAGCGACGAGCGCCCTCTTTCCCGTGAACCGAGCCACCGACCCTCCTGGGAAAACGTTTGCGCCACTGTACGAGGCGCCGCGGACGAGCGTCAAGCAAGCACGGTGGCGTACAACCGCGCGGGACGGCCTGCGACCTCGACGTCCCTCTCGTACCGCGCGCCGAGCTTCTCGGCGACACGCATCGAGGCCCGGTTGTTCGGATGGATCAGCGAGATGAGCCGGTCGAACCCGTGGCCTCGGTCGCGTAGCCGTTGCCCCACGCGTCGCGGGCGAGCGTCCAGCCGATCTCGATCTCCGCGTCCGGGCCGATCGCGGCGCGCATGCCGGGCCTCCAGGTCTCCGGATCCCAGGCGAGCAGGCCGACGTGTCCGAGCACGCGCCCGCCCTCGCGCCGCTCGACCACGAACATGCCGAAGCCGTCGGCGACCCAGAAAGCCCTCCAACGGGAGAGTCCGAGGACGGCGCGCTCCAGCGACCACGGCTCGCCCGGCCCGATGTAGCGCATCACCTCCGGGTCGCCGTGGATGTCGGCGATTGCGTCGAGATCGTCGTCCGCCGGCCGGCGCAGAAGCAGCCGCTCCGTCTCCAGCTTCACGGGCGGCGCGCGACCATGATCGTGCGCTCGAACTCGATCACGACCTCCTCCCGCTGGTTCAGCCCGCGCGTGCGGACCGTGACGATGCCGCGGTCCGGCCGCGATCTCGACTCGCGCTTCGCGAGCACCTCGGTCACGGCGCGGAGCGTGTCGCCGGCGTAGACGGGCGCCGGCAGCGTCACTTCCTTCCAGCCGAGGTTGACCGCGTGCTCGGAGACGTCCGCGACGGAGAGCCCGGTGACGAGCGCGAGCGTGAACGTCGAGTCGACGAGCAGCTTGCCGAATTCGGTCTGCGCCGCGAACTCCGCGTCGAAGTGGAGCGGATTCGTATTCAGCGTCAGCAGCGTGAACCAGACGTTGTCCGCGTCGAGGATCGTCCGGCCGAAGCGGCTGCGGTAGACCTCGCCGACCTCCATGTCCTCGTAGTAGCGACTCACCTGATTGCGGGCCGTCCGACATTCAGGTCGGTCGGCCGCCCCGCCGCGTCGCAGCGCGGTGCACCCGTTGTCCGCATCGCGATCACGGCGCCGCCGCGGAGCTGGAGCGCGAAGCGCGTCGGCGGTGCACCGCACCAGTTCCGCCAGACGATCGGGATCCAGGCCGTCCGGGCGTGCGGAAGCACGGCGTGGAACCCCGGCTCCCACGAGAGGTCGGTGCCCGAGCCGGGCCGCTCGATCGTCGCTCCCGTCGTCGCGAGCGTGCACGTCCGGCCGGCGTTGTGCACGAGCGCGCCGCCGCGCAGGCTGCCGGTCGCGCTCTGCAGCTCGAGCGTCGCGCGGAGCTGCGGGCCCGTGCAGAACGCGGCGGCTGCGAGGAGTGCGACCACGCACGCGAGTGTGACAGACCTCCGCGCGGGCGTCTCAGCAGGCGCCCTGCGGGCCGCCGAAGACCGCCGCCATCAGCTTTCCGCGCATCGTTCCGCTGGTGACGGTGATCTCGTACGGCGACTCCATCAGCCGCGGCACGCGGAAGCCGCGCTGTCCCGGACGGAGCACGATGCGCGCGCCCGGCGCCGTACACGCCCAGCTCGAGAAGGTGACGACGCGCCGGGTCGCGTGCGACCCGTGGACCGACACGTCGACGGGATCGCCGACGTCCAGCTCCAGGTCGACGTTCCCCTCGGGCGGCAGTGTGCGCGTCGCGACGAAGCGCTGGCCACCCGACGTCAGGACGATCGGCGTGGGGCGCGGCGGGGGTTCAGATGGCCCGAAGGCGCCCGAGCCGCCGCCGCCGAAGCCGAACAGGGCGCCGAGGAGGATGAGCAGCAGCCAGCCCGCCACGAAGGCATCTCTTCCCCGTCCGGCGGTAACGTCAACACGATGAACCGACTCGCCGAGGAGACGAGCCCTTACCTACTGCAGCACGCGGAGAACCCCGTCGACTGGTATGCCTGGGGCGACGAGGCCTTCGAGCAGGCGCGTGCCGAGGACAAGCCGATCCTGCTCTCCGTCGGCTACGCGGCCTGCCATTGGTGCCACGTGATGGAGCGCGAGTCGTTCGAGGACGAAGAGACCGCGCGCCTGATGAACGAGCGCTTCGTCAACGTCAAGGTCGACCGTGAGGAGCGGCCGGACGTCGACTCCGTCTACATGGAGGCCGTCGTCGCGCTGACAGGTCAGGGGGGCTGGCCGATGACGGTCTTCCTCACGCCCGACGGCGCGCCGTTCTTCGGCGGGACGTACTACCCGCCGGAGCCCCGGCACGGGCTGCCGAGCTTCGGCCAAGTGCTGGTCGCGATCTCAGATGCGTACCGGGAGCAGCCTGGCGACGTCGCGCGGCAGGCGGCGACACTCGTCGAGGCGCTGCAGCGCTCGGCACAGCTCGCGCCGTCGAACGAGCCGCTGACGGAGTCGCTCCTCGCCGCGGTGACGCGCGCGCTCGTCCGGCAGGTCAATCCGCGGTGGGGTGGCTTCGGTCGCGCCCCGAAGTTCCCGCCGGCCTCGGCGCTCGAGTTCCTCCTGAGACGCGGCGAGCTCGAGCCGGTGACGCTGACGCTCGACGCGATGGCCGTGGGCGGGATGTACGACCTCGTGGGCGGCGGCTTCCACCGCTACTCCGTCGACGAGCAGTGGCTCGTCCCGCACTTCGAGAAGATGCTCTACGACAACGCGCTGCTCGCGCCGGTCTATCTGCACGCCTGGGTCGTCACCGGCAAGGAGCGCTACCGGGAGATCGCGGAGGAGACCCTCGACTACATGCTCCGCGAGCTGCGCCTGCGCGAGGGCGGCTTCGCGTCTGCGCAGGACGCGGACACCGACGGCGTCGAGGGACTCACCTACACGTGGACGGTCGACGAAGGCGCGCCGGCCGACCTTCTGCAGCCCTTCGAGCACGGCCGCTCCATCATCCGCGGCGAGCTCGATCCGCAGACGCGCGCACGGCTTTTCGAGATCCGGGAAACGCGGCCGAAGCCGCTGCGCGACGACAAAGCTGTCGCGGCGTGGAACGGCCTCGCGCTCGCGGCGCTGGCCGAGGCGGGGCGCCGGTTCGACCGCGCCGAGTACGTCGATGGGGGGCGCGAGCTCGCGGAGTTCCTGCTCGGCCCGCTCTCCGGTCAGGGCGGCCGCTTGCACCGCACGTTCAACGCCGGCCGCGCGAAGGGCACCGGCTACCTGGAGGACTACGCGGACGTCGCGAACGGCCTGTACGAGCTCCACGTCGCGACCGGCGAGCTGCGCTGGCTCGAGGAATCGCGCCGGCTCGCCACGCTCGCGATCGAGCTGTTCGCCGACGACGAACGCGGCGGCTTCTTCCTCACACCGGCGGACGGCGAGCCGCTCGTCGCGCGGCAGAAGGATCTCGACGACCATCCGACTCCGTCCGGGAACTCGATGATCGCGTTCGTGCTGCTGCGACTGGGCCGGATCTACGGCGACGACGATTTCGAGCGGCGCGCGGTCGGCGTCTTCCGGCTGATCCGCGACCTGTTGCAGCGGTCGCCCTCCGCCTTCGGGCACGCCGCGCAGGCGCTCGACCTCCACTTCTCGCCGCCGCGCGAGCTGGCGATCGTCGGGCCGCCGGAGAGTCCCGTCGCCCGGGCGGCGCTGGCGCCGTTCGAGCCGAACGCGGTCGTCGCGTTCGGCCCGGCAGACGAAATCCCGCTGCTCGAGGGCAAGGGCCTCGTCGACGGGCAGCCCGCCGTCTACGTCTGCGAGCGGTTCGCCTGTCAGGCGCCGGTGACGGAGGCCGCCGCGCTCCGGGATTGAGTCGGAGGCGCTCGCTGCCGATGGAGCCCGTGTGCGCCGCCTGCTCCTCGCCCTCGCCGTGGGCCTGGCCCTCGCCGCTCCTGCGGCGGCCGTCGTCTATCCCGTCCGCCCGTACGATGCGCCGCTGCTCGCCCGCGCGGCGACGCCGTACGAGCAGATCGCCGAGTCGGTCGCCCAGCGCCTGACCCGGAAGGCCGCCGTCGTCCGCTGCGCGGCAGGCCACCTGAAGCCCGGTGAGCTGGGTGTGACGCCGTTTGTGAACGACAGGCCGGCCGGCTACTTCCTGATGGCGCCCGAGACGTGCGGGCTGCTGGCGGCGTTCCGCGCGAACCCGAACGCGTACGACCCGGAGGCGTGCACCGACACGGCGTGCCTGAACAGAGTGGCGCAGGTCGCGATGGCGCTCGAGACGATCTCGCACGAGTCGTACCACCTGCTCGGCTACCGCGACGAGGCGACCGCCGAGTGCTACGGCCTGCAGTCGCTCTGGTACTCGGCCGTTCGGCTCGGCGCGTCGGCGCAGCTCGGCGAGACCCTCGGGTCGCTCTACGCGAACCAGATGTATCCATCGCGGCGCACGAGCGCGCACCCGGAGTACTGGTCGGCCGAGTGCCGCAACGGCGGCAAGCTCGACCTGCGGCCGAAGTCCTCGGCCTGGCCGAGCTGACGTAAGCTGGGCGGAGTGAACCCGCGCGGAGTCCTCTGCGTCTTCCTTCGTCACCGCTGGCGCGAGGCGGACGACGTCCACGAGTCGTACCCCGTGCTGAGGTGCACACGCTGCGGCCGGCTCCGCGCGCTCGCGCCGGGCACGAGCGACCCGGCGCAGTGGACGAGCCGATATCGCAGCGGCGTGGAGACCTGGTCGGGCGACCGCCCGCGCCGTTAGACGACGAACGTCTCGGGACGCTCGGCGCCGGCGGCGAAACGGTCCAGCGCGAACGCCGAGAGGTCGAGCGTCGGCTCGCGGCCGGCGACGAGCTCGGCGAGATGCTCGCCCACCGCGGGCGCCTGCTGAAAACCGTGGCCCGAGAAGCCGGTCGCGTAGAGGAAGCGCGTGGGCTCGGCGGCCTCGCCGACGATCGCGTTCCGGCGAGCACGGGCAGCCGTCGTTCGACGTGCGGCGCGAGCCCCTCGAGATGCTCTTCGCGGCCGCCGAACGCCAGACCAGGTCCCTCGCGGTGGAGGTAGAAGCCGCTCGAGAAGTCGATCGTCAGCGGCAGCCGCTGCGGCAGGCCCGCGTCCTCGGGAGTGAACCACATCCAGCGGCGCTCACGGTCGACGGGCAGGTCGAGGCCCGCCATCGCCGCGATCTCGCGCGACCAGATTCCGGCCGTGCAGATCACCGTCCCGGTCGCGATTCGCCCCTGCGCAGTCTCGACGCCGGCGATCCGGCCGCCGCGAACGTCGATCCCCGTGAGCGCGCAGCTCTGGCGGATGCGCACGCCCGACGCGGCGGCGTATCCCTGGACGACCGCCTCCGGCGTCGCGTAGCCGTCGCGCGGACAGTACGTTGCGGCGACGAGGTCGTCGACGACGAGCTGCGGGACGAGCTCGCCGGCCTCCGCGGGCGAGAGCTCGCGAGAACGCACGCCGAGCGACTGCTGCAGCTCGAGCGCCTGCCGGAACGCCGCCGCGTCGGTCTCGTTGTCGAGCAGGAACAGATAGCCGTGGCGACGGAAGGAGATCTCGGCGCCGGTCAGCTCCTCGAAGCGCTCGAACTCGTCGAGCGAGCGCAACGCAATTCGAACGTTCAGCTCGTCGGCGAACTGCGCGCGGATTCCGCCCGCGGCCTTACTCGTCGACCCGGACGCGAGTGCGTCGCGCTCGAGCAGCAGAACATCGGTGATCCCCAGCCGTGCGAGGTGGAACGCCGTCGCGGCGCCCATCGCACCGCCGCCGACGATCACGACCTCCGAGGTCTCGGTCAACGGCAGCGGCCGCGCGTGGTCGGCGGGTCGAGTTCGAACAGCGTCGGCAGCGTGACCGCGCGCAGCCGGCGCGCGTGCAGGCCGCGGACGATTGCCCGGACGACTCCCGGGTTCCACGGGTGCGCGTCGTGGAGCAGCACGATCGAGCCCGGCCGGACGGCCGCGAGCACGTTGCGGACGATCGCGGCGGGACGCGCGCCGGTCCGGTCACCGGAGTCGACGCTCCAGCGCACGTCGACGAGGCCGAGGGTCTGCGCGATCCGGTCGATCCGCCGGGTCGACTCCTCGTACGGCGG
Source organism: Actinomycetota bacterium (assembly GCA_005884575.1). Classification (GTDB taxonomy): domain Bacteria; phylum Actinomycetota; class Thermoleophilia; order Gaiellales; family Gaiellaceae; genus AC-16. The sequence continues at coordinate 38,613 of VAWW01000013.1, read as the reverse complement.
CCGGAACACCGCCGGCAGCTGCCGCGTCGTCTCGAGGATCTGCATCTGCGTCGTCTGCAGCTGGTGCTGCACCCCCCTCGGCTTCAGGCGGCGCAGGTGCGGGTGACTCCACGTGTGGTTCCCGAGCGTCCCGGCGAGCGCAGCCGCGCGCGCGCCTGTCGGCCAGAACGGAATCCGGTTGCCGACGAGGAAGAACGTCGCCGGCGTCTGCGCGTGCCGCAGCGCGGCCACGAGCGGCAGCGTCCACGGGCCGGGCCCGTCGTCGAACGTGAGCGCGACGAGGCGCCTGCTGTCGCCGCCGCAGAACACCGGCGTCCCCTTCCAGACGAGCTGCTGCAGCTGCGTCGGCGCGTCGCCCGGTGGCCGTACCGCGGCGGCACCAGTCGCGGCGAGCACGAGCGCGAGGACCAGGCCGCCGCGAAGCGTCATCGGATTTGGTACGACCCGGCCGAACCTCCGGGTCCGCCGCCCTCCTCGGGCCACAGCACCTCGGCGCGGCTCGCCGCCTCGATCGCGGCCGACGCATCGACTTTGATCCGCGTCAGCTCGACGCCTTCGGAGGGCCACTCGCACGCGAAGACGAGCGGCCCCGGCGGCGGCTGCAGCCTCAGCCAGAACTCGAGCCGCCACACGCTGCCGCCGCCGTGGCCGCCGTTCTGTGTCAGGAGCGGACCCTCCGGGGTCGCGTCGGGCCCGAGCATGAACGGGTGCGGGTCGAGTGTCGTCGCCTTGGGCCCGTCCGCGAGCTCGATCCCGACGCGCAGCAGCTCCGGCGGCAGCTCGCCCGTGTGCCCGCGCTGACGCGATCCCGGATGGCCGAGCGGGAAGAACGGCTCGCCGTCCTCGTCGCCGGGAGTCGGGCGGCGCCGCACGTCGATCCGCAGCTGGATTCCGTTCGGATATGCGGTCGCGCCCTCGACGACGACTGCGACGTTGTCGGTGCGCGCGAGGACGATGCGCCACGGAAGCGCGACGCCGAGGATGTTGTCGGGCGGGCCCAGCCACTCCGGCCGGCGCCGCTGCTCTGGCGGCTGCGGCGGCGGAGGCGGCGGCTCGAAGAAGCTCATGCCGAGATGATGCTCGCTGCGGTCTCGGCGAGGTAGGGCACGCCGAGCTCGAAGCGCGCCGCGCGGGTGTCCTCCGCGCCGAGCTCGCCCCGGACGTAGCGTCCGTAGATCGCCTCGCAGAAGACCGCGGCCTTCCAGAGGGCGAGCGCCTCGAACCAGGCGAGCGGCTCGACGTCTCGGCCGCTCGCCGCGATGTACCGCTCGACGAGCTCGGCCTTCGACGGGAACCCGGCCGTCGCGGTGACCGGGGACGTTCCAAGCGGGCTGGGCTCGCCGCCGGGCTCGCTGTACGTCGCCAGCAGGTAGCCGACGTCCGCGCGCGGGTCGCCGATCGCGCCCATCTCCCAGTCGAGGACGGCGACGATCCGGTCGGGTCGCTCGCGGTCGACCATCACGTTCCCGAGCCGGTAGTCGCCGTGAACGACGGTCGGCGGCAGCGGCTCCGGCAGGTGCTCGGCGAGCCAGCGGCCCACGGCGACGACCTGCGGCAGCTCGCGCGTCTGGTTCAGCTCCCAGAGCTGCGTGAACCGGCGCACCTGCCGCTCGAGATAGCTGCCCGGGCGGACGAACGCGGCGAGCGCCGGCTCGCGCACGTCCGCTGCGTGGATCTCGACGAGGGTGTCGACGAGATCCTCGCCGAGGCGCCGGCGCCCCGCCTCGTCGAGACCCGGCGGAAGCTCGTTCGCGACGACGAAGCCCTCGAGGTAGCCCATGACATAGAACGGGACGCCGATCACGCCTTCGTCGTCGCCGACGGCGAGGATCGGCGGCAGGCGGATCCCGTGCGGCGCGAGCGCGAGCTGCAGCCGTGCCTCGCGCACCATGTCGTGCGCGGACGGCGGCAGCGGCGGACGCGGCGGGCGCCGCAGCACGAAACGGCCGTCGTCGCGCTCGAGCAGGAAGGTGAAGTTCGAGCCGCCGCCCTCGCCGATCCGCCGCGCGCGAATCGGGCCGGAGCCGAGCCCGTGCTCGTCGAGGAAGCCGCGAACGCGGTCGAGGACGAGCAGCGGCGGCCGGTCGAGGCCCTCCGCCTCCTTTGGGGTCTCGACGACGTCCGCTCCCTGCCGTGCCCGCGCAATGATCTCCTCGACCACCTCCGACTTCGCGTCGGCATAGTTCTGGACGTACTTCCAGCTCCGCTGCGCGAGCTCGCGCTTGGTGCGGGCGTAGAGCCCGCGATCGGCATCGTTCGTTCGCAGCCGGTCGCGGAAGAACAGGACGCGCTCGATCTCCGGCGACTCCGGCGAGAAGACGTGCAGGTTCACGTCGGTGTCCGGGCCCTTGAAGATCCGATGCTCGTACCACTCGGGCTCGCGAATGACCAGGGTGTAGCCGGCGGCCTCGAGCCCCGGCACGTACGCGGGCTCGTCCGCCGAGTCGGGGACGACGAGCAGCATGTCGATGCGCGGCTTCGCGACGAGACCGGGGACCGCCGTCGAACCGGTGTGCTCGAGCTGCACGACCGCGTCCCCGAGTGCTGCGCGGATGCGCGCGGCCTCGCGCTCGTAGAGGCGCGGCCAGTCGGGGTCGTACTCGACGAGCTCGACCGGTCCGGAGAGCTGTGGGACGTCGCCGACCCAGATCTCGTGCAGCTCCTCGTCGCTCATCGGCTGGTCCGTCATGCGCCGAACGCGTCGATCGTCGCTGCGAGCCGGTCCGGCGGGCAGAAGGGAAGGAGAACCGCGGTGTCGATCCCGGCCTCGGCGAATGCGGCGAGCCGCTCGCGCTGCGCTTCGACGGGACCGAGCAGGAAGATCTCGCGGACGAGCCGGTCCGGCGCGAGCTCGACGGCGCGCTTTCGGTCACCTGCCGTCCACGCGCCGACCACGGGATCGAGCTCCTCGCCGAAGCCGAGCCAGCAGAAGAACTCCGTGTACACCGGCACGGTCGCGTACGCGACGAAGATCCGCTTCGCCGCTGCGAGCGCCTCGTCCTCGGGCCCGTCGATCGAGAAGAAGCGGCAGGCGAGCTCCTTCTCCGGCGCGCCGAATGCGTCGACGACTCGCGGCGCGCCGCTCAGCGGAAGGAAGTTCGCGAAGGCGCCGTCGGCGATCTCGCCGGCGAGGCGGAGCATCCGCTCCCGCAGTGCGGCGAGCACGATCGGCACCGGCGGCGGCACCTGGGAGAGCCTGAAGCCGCCGGGCCCGCGTTCGCCTGCGAGGACGGCGCGGAGGATCTCGACGGTCTCGCGCACCTTCGTGAGCGGCCGCTCGAACGGAATGCGGTTCCACTGCTCCACGATGACGTTCGAGGAGGCACCGAGACCGAGGATGAAGCGGCCCCCGGAGAGATCGGCGAGCGCCGCAGCCGACTGCGCAAGCAGCGCGGGGCCGCGCGTGTAGACGTTGACGATGCCGGTCGCGAGCCGCATCCGCTCGGTGTGCTGGGCGGCGACGACGAGTGGCGAAAATCCGTCGTAGTTCGTCGACTCCTCCGACCAGATGCTGTCGTAGCCGGCCGATTCCGCGCGGCGGACGATCGCGGGCACGTCCACGAGCGGCACGTCGCGGATCGGAACCGTCAGGGCCATGCGCATGAGACGATGTTTCCATGTTTCCGCGCACGGCTCTCGTCACCGGCGGCGCATCCGGGATCGGCGCAGCGATCGTGGGACTTCTGCGCGACGAGGGCGCCGAGGTGCGCGCGCTCGATCTGAGCGACGGCTTCGACGTCTCCGATCCGGCAGCGTGGGAGGAGGTCGGGCCGGTCGAGCTCGCCTGCCTGAACGCCGGCGTCGTCACCGGCGAGGGCAACATGGCGGCGCTGACGGACGCGCAGTACCGGCGGATCCTCGGCGCAAACGTCGACGGCGTCGTCCTCGGCACGCGGCGCCTCAGCCGCGTCATGCAACCGGGCGGCGCGATCGTGGCGACGGCGTCGCTGGCGGGGCTGATCCCCGCACCCGAGGATCCGGTCTACACGCTGACGAAGCACGCGGTCGTCGGCTTCGTCCGGAGCGCTGCGCCGCAGCTGGAAGCGCTCGGGATCCGGATCAACGCCGTCGCGCCCGGCTTCGTCGACACGCCGATGATCGGGGACGCGAAGGAGCGCTTCGACGAAGCCGGCTTCCCGTTGCTGCGCCCGGACGACGTCGCGCGCGCGGTGCTGCTGGCGGCGCGGAGCGCGGAAACGGGACAGGTCTTCGTCGTGCAGCCGGGCCGCGAGCCGCTGCAGTTCCGGTTCCCGAACATCCCGGGGCCGCGCGATCCGGCGGGAGCGCGTGTCGGTCCGCCCCCCGGATGACCGTCGCGTTCTGCGCGGACGTCGTCGCAGCGTGGCACGCGTCGTGGCTCGCCGCGCTCGGGCTGCGGTCGGAGCGCAGCGACTCCGTGTGGCGCGCGGTCGATGCGCCGCCGTTCATCTACTTCGGTGCGATCGCGCTCGCGCCGGATGTCTCCGCGACAGCCGTCAGCGAGACACAGGGAACGGTGTGCGACTCCTGGTCGACGCTCGACCTGGAGCCGTTCGGCTTCGTCGAGCGCGATCGCGACGGTAGAGCCGCGACGGCACGCGAGCCGTGGTTCGTGCGTCCCGCCGGACCGATTCCAGCCGGGGCGGTCCCGCCGGAGCTCGAGGTCGTGCGCGTGTCGACACCTGCCGAGGTCGCCGAGTTCGAGCGCGTCAGCGTGCGCGGCTTCGGAGGCGACGACGCGGCCGTCGAAACGGGATCGCTTCATCCCGCCTCGATTCTGGACGACCCGCGCATGACGATGCTGACCGGCCGGGTCGGCGGGGACGCCGTCGCCGCGGCAATGAGCTACCGCACCGACGCGGTCGTCGGCATCTACGGCGTGACGACGGTTGCATCCGCTCGGGGACGCGGCTATGGGTCGGCGTTGACTCGCGCTCTCATCGATCCTGTGGTTCCGGCGTCGCTGAGCCCCAGTCCCGAGGCGGAGAACCTCTACCGGAGGCTTGGCTTCGAGCAAGTGGGTGCGCTCCGCCAGTGGCAGCGGCCTAGTTGAACTGCCAGCCCTCGCCGTCGGCGAAGGCCTTGAGGATCCGCCGCGAGACAACCATGCGATGCACCTCATCGGGGCCGTCGTAGATGTGTGCGCCGCGGGCCATCTGATACATGTGGCCCAGCGGCGACCTGTCCGTCAGTCCGAGGGCGCCGTGCACCTGGAGGGCGCGGTCGATCACGTCGGTCAGCACCTTCGCCGCGTAGAATTTGATCAGCGAGATCTCGACGCGCGCCTCGTCGCCGGCGTCGATCTTGTGGGCGGCGTCGAGCGTGAGCAGCCGGCAGGCCTGGATCTCCGCCGCTGAGTCGGCGATCCAGTTCTGGATCGTCTGCTTGTCCGCGAGCTTGCCGCCGAACGCCTCGCGCTCGAGCGCGCGCGTGCACATCAGGTCGAACGCCCGCTGCATCTGGCCGAGCCAGCGCATGACGTGGTGGATCCGGCCGGGGCCGAGCCGCTTCTGGGCGATCAGGAAGCCCGCGCCGCGGCCGCCGAGGACGTTCTCGGCCGGGACGCGCACGTCGCGGTACCACACCTCGCAGTGCGTCGACCAGCCGCGGCCGGGGTGGCCGAGGATCGGCACCGGCCTGATCTCGATCCCCTTGGTCTCGGCGGGAACGAGGATCTGGCTCATTCGTTCGTACGGCCCCGCGTCGGGTTCGGTCGCGGCCATGACGATCCCGAAGCCCGCGCCTTCCGCGCCGGACGAGAACCACTTGTGTCCGTTGATCACCCACTCGTCACCGTCGAGCACGGCAGTTGTGCGCAAACCGGTCGGGTCGGCACCGGAGACCTCCGGCTCGGTCATCGAGAAAAACGACCGTGTCTCGCCTTCGACGAGCGGACGCAGGAAGCGCTCCTTCTGCTCCTCTGTGCCGAACAGGTGGAGGATCTCCCCGTTGCCCGCGTCGGGCGCCTGGCAGTTGAAGACGAGCTGCGCCCACGTCACGCGTCCGATCTCCTCGTTCAGGTGGGCGTAGGCGAGGAAGCCGTGGCCGGTGCCGCCGGCGTCGGGCGGCAGGTGCGGCGCCCAGAGGCCGGCCTCCTTGGCGCGTCCGCGGAGCTCCGCGATCAGGGCGTCTGCGGCGTCGTCCTCGCGCGCGAGCACCTGTTCGTTCGGGTAGACGTGCTCGTCCATGAAGGTGCGGTACTCGGCGCGCAGCGCGGCGAAGTCCGTCGAAGCGAGATCGGTCGCCGCCATGCACGTAGCATCGCACGCTCATGCGCCGTCGTCTCTACCTGATGCGCCACGCGGAGGTGTCGTACTTCGCCGACGACGGAATGCCGTTTCGCCAGCAGGAGGTCGCGCTCACGAATCGCGGCCGGCAGCAGGCGGAGGCCGCCCGGGCCGCGCTCGCCGGGATCGAGCTCGACCGTGTCGTCACGAGCGGGTTGCCGCGGACGATCGAGACAGCGCGGATTGTCGCGCCCGGCCTCGGAGCGGAGTCGTGGGCGGAGCTCCGGGAGTGGGAGGGCGGCCGGCTTGCCGATCTCGCCGAGGACGAGGTCGAGCAGGCGTTCGTCGGCGCGCTCCGCGTGCGCGACGAAGCGGCGCGCTTCCTCGGCGGCGAGACGCTGCAGGAGCTGCTCGACCGGGTGCTGCCTGCGTTGGAGCGGCTGGTCGCAGAGGACTGGGAGACGGCGCTTGCCGTGCTCCACGGCGCGGTGAACCGAGTGATCCTGTCGCGGGCGCTGGCCGGCGGCCGCGCGTACTTCGGCGGCTTCGAGCAGGCGCCGTGCTGCATCAACGTGCTCGACCTCGGCGACGACGGCTGGGTCGTGCGAACCGTGAACTACGTCCCGTACGACCCACTCGCGCCGGCGCGCACGACGACGATGGAGGAGTACTGGGCCCAGTACCGGCCCGCGCCTTAGATGGTACACGCGAGTTAACTCGGGTCCCGACCCTCCCCCTGCTCACGCATGAGCGTAACCCGAGCGTGCAGCCGCTCGCCAGATGTCCTTCGTCACGAAAGTGTGACGATTCGTCCACAGGGCCTACAGCCGCGGCGCGACGTGCAGCGTTGCGAGATACGACTTCCGGACGGTGCCGGCGGGGCGCGCCGAGATGCGGCGGTGGATGCGCTCATTGAGCAGCTCCCGCGCCTTGTCGCCGTACGCGTGGTGACCCGAGTACGTCTCGAGGACGGCGATGTACTCGTCCGCCGTGTACGTCACGTCCCAGCTGTGACGCCTGACTTCGACGGCGCCGAAGAATCCGCTCGCGAGGATCTCCGCGCGCAGGTCGGACGCGTCCTCGGGACGCGGCGGCGGCACGTTGGCCTCGCTCGGCGCAATTGCCTCGTACTCCTCCTGGACCTCGACGAAGAACGGATCGCCCTCCTCCGGCAACACGTGACTCGTCGCGACGACGGCGAGCGCGCCGCCACGGCGCAGGAGGCGCGCCGACTTCTCGAACGCGAGCTCCGGGTCGATCCAGTGGAACGCCGTGAACGCGACGACAGCGTCGAAACCGGCCTCGGCCGCCTCCCACGTCTCGAAGTCCGCATTGACGATCTCCACCTCCGGGAATGCGGCCAGCTTGCGCCGCGCGACCGCGGCGAGGCCGGCGCCGAGCTCGATGCCGGTGACGCGGAAGCCGCGCTCTGCGAGCGGCTGCGTCGCCTGGCCGGTCCCGGGCCCGATCTCGAGGACCCGCGCGCCCGGGCCCAGCCGCGCGAGCGACGCGAGATCGTCGAAGACCGCCGCCGGGTACGTCGGCCGCGCACGGTCGTACGCCTCGGGAAACGCGTCGAAGGTCTCGCGCAGCGACCGGTCACTCAGCTCAGCCGCTCCACGATCATCGCCATCCCCTGGCCGCCGCCGACGCACATCGTCTCCAGGCCGATCGTCCCATCGAGCGTATCGAGGTCGTTCAGCAGCGTGTTCATGATCCGCGCGCCCGTCATTCCGTACGGGTGGCCGAGCGCGATCGCTCCGCCGTGCGGATTGAGCTTGTCGCCGAAGGGGTCGACGCCGATCTCGCGGCACACGGGGAGCACCTGCGCGGCGAACGCCTCGTTCAGCTCCACCACGTCGACGTCGTCGATCGTCATCCGCGCCTGTTTCAGGACACGCCGTACCGCCTCGATCGGGCCGACGCCCATGATCTCGGGCGCGACACCGGACACCGACGACGCGACGATCCGCGCGCGCGGCCGCAGGCCGAGCTCCGCCGCGCGCGACGCCGACATGACGACGACCGCCGCCGCGCCGTCGTTGAGCGGACACGAGTTCCCCGCCGTCACCTTGCCGTCCGGCTTGAACGCGGGCTCGAGCTCGGCGAGCTTCTCCAGTGTCGAGCTCGCCCGCGGCCCGTCGTCGCGCAAGACGCCGTCGTACGGCGTCACCTCGCGGTCGAAGAAGCCGCTCTCCTGCGCCGCGACGGCGCGCTCCTGCGAGCGCTGCGCGTAGCGGTCCATGTCCTCGCGCGAGACGTTCCAGCGCTCCGCGACGTTCTCCGCCGTGAGACCCATCGGGATGTAGACGTTCGCGATCGGCGCGTCGTCGCCGAACAGCTTCGGATGCAGCTCCTCGGCGTCCTTCGGATAGCCGTTGACCTGCGAGATCGACTCGACGCCCGCCGCGACGAACGCGTCGCCCTCGCCCGCTCGCACCGCGTGGAAGGCCATGCGGATCGTCTGTAGGCTCGAGGCGCAGAAGCGGTTGACCGTCGTGCCGGGCACGGTCTCCGGCAGGCCGGCCAGCAGCGCGGCCCGGCGCGCGAGGTTCATCCCCTGCCGGTCCTGCGGGAATCCGCACCCGACCATCACGTCGAGGATCTCTTCGCGCGGCAGCTCCCGCACCTTGTCGAGCGCCGCCGAGATCGCGAACGCGGCCAGATCGTCCGGGCGCGCGTCGACGAGCGATCCCTTCCGCGCCCGACCGATCGGCGTCCGAGCGGCGGCAACGATGACCGCGTCACCCGGCGGCGAGGTAGACCACCTCTCCGACGAGCGCCGGCTTCTCCTGATCCTCGACCTGGATCTGCACGCCGACGGTGTACACGACACCCGGCCCGCGCCGCTCGGCGCGCAACAGCTTCGCGTGCAGCCGCACGCGCGAGCCCGAAGGCACCGGCGCCGTGAACCGTAGCTTCTCCGTCCCGTAGTTGACGCCCATCTGCGCGTCGCTGACCGAGATCACCTCGGCGAGCAGCATCGGCAGGAGCGACAGCGTCAGGTAGCCGTGGGCGACCGTCGTCCCGAACGGCCCGGCTGCCGCCCGCTCCGGATTGGTGTGGATCCACTGACGGTCCCCGGTCGCCTCGGCGAACAGATCGATCTGCCGCTGGCCGATCGTGTGCCAGTCGCTCGTCCCGAGCTCCCGCTCGCCCGACTGCTCGAGCTCTGCCAGCGTCAGCGTCGTCGGCACGCCGTGGATTCTAGGTATCGCGGATCGAGCGGCCGCCGGCACGCCGCATCCCTTCGAGCATCCCCGTGGGCTCGGCGCCGTCCGGGAACCGCGCCAGCAGCTCGGCGAGCAACGCGTCCGGCTCCCAGCCCTCCTCGGCCAGGAACAGCTCGCCGGCCTCCCACCCGCGCAGCGCGTTGACGGCACCCCCGTACACGAAGAACACCTGGCCCGTGATGCCCTGTGCCTCGTCCGCGCAGAGCGCGACGACGATCGGGGAGTTGTGCTTGGGATCGAGCGGGTCGTAGCCGCCGTCGGGCGGCGGCAACTCGCCGAACGCGGACTCCGTCATCCGCGTCCGCGCATTCGGCGCAAGACAGTTGACCGTGACGCCGTAGCGTCCCAGCTCTTGCGCCGCGATCACCGTGAACGCCGCGATCCCCGCCTTCGCCGCGCCGTAATTCGCCTGGCCGACGTTGCCGAAGACTCCGGACGGGCTCGACGTGTTGATCACACGCGCGCGCACCTGCTCGCCCGCCTTCGAGCGCTCGCGCCAGTACGCGGCCGCGTGCCGGGTCGGCGCGAAGTGCCCCTTCAGGTGGACGCCGATCACCGCGTCCCACTCGTCCTCCTCCATGTTCACGAGCATGCGATCGCGGAGGATGCCGGCGTTGTTGACGAGGATGTCGAGGCCGCCGAGCTCCTCGATCGCCTGGCCGACCAGCCGCTTCGCCCCGGCGAAGTCGGCGACATCGTCCGCATTCACCGAGGCCTGGCAGCCGAGCGCCCTGATCTCCGCGACGATCCCCTGCGCGGGCGTCACGTCGGCGCCCTCGCCGCCGAGCGAGGCGCCGAGGTCGTTCACGAGCACCTTCGCTCCCGCCCGGGCGAGCGCGAGCGCATGCTCCCGCCCGATCCCGCGGCCCGCCCCGGTGACGATCGCCACCTTGCCTTCCAGCTTGGGCATCGCGGACGACCATATTAGGCTTGCGCGTCACATGGGGCTCCTTTCGATGCGGGAGGTTCGGCTCCGATTCGGCGGCATCGTCGCCCTCGACAACGTGTCGCTCGAGGTCGACGAGGGCAGGATCGTCGGCCTGATCGGCCCGAACGGCGCCGGGAAGACGACCGCGTTCAACGTCATCACCCGCCTCTACCGGCCGGACGAGGGCGAGGTCGAGTTCGACGGGAAGTCACTCCTGCGGACGCCGCCGTATCGAATCGTCAAGCACGGGATCGCGCGCACCTTCCAGAACGTCGAGGTCTTCCCCACGATGACCGTGCTCGAGAACGTCCTGGTCGGCGCGCACGCGAGCTCGCGCTTCGAACCGGAGCACCGCGTGCGCACGCGTGCGGAGGAGACGCTCGAGCTCGTCGGCCTGCGCGCACTCGCCGAGCGGCCCGCCGTAGGGCTTCCGTTCGGCACCCTGAAGCGCGTCGAGCTCGCCCGCGCGCTCGCGTCACAGCCGCGCCTGCTGCTGCTCGACGAGCCGGCGGGCGGCCTCAACCACGAAGAGGTCGAGGAGCTCGGAGGCTTCATCCGGCGCCTCCGCGACGAGCTGAAGCTGACGGTGCTGCTCGTCGAGCACCACATGAGCCTCGTGATGAAGGTCTCCGACTGGGTGCACGTGCTCAACTTCGGCCGGACTATCGCGAGCGGCACGCCCGCGGAGGTGCAGCGCGACCCGACGGTGATCGAGGCATACCTCGGCGGGGAGATCGATGCCCCCGCTGCTTGAGCTCGAGAACGTCGAGGCGCGCTACGGACCGATCAAGGCGTTGCACGGCGTCTCGCTGAAGCGAACGGAGCGGGGAAGACGACGACGCTTCGCGCGGTCTCGAACACCGTCAAGCGCAGCGGCGACATCCGCTTCGCCGGGAAACCGCTCGGCCGCCGCGCTCCCGAGTCCGTGGCGAAGCTGGGCATCGCGCATGTGCCCGAGGGCCGCGGCACGTTCGCAGAGCTGACGGTGATGGAGAACCTGCGGCTCGGTGGCTATACGCGCCACGGATCGATCAGGGGCGACATCGACCGCGTGCGTGCGTACTTCCCGTGGATCGACGAGCGCGCCGACCAGCAGGCCGGCACTCTGAGCGGCGGGGAGCAGCAGATGCTCGCGCTCGCCCGCGCCTTCATGCAGCGGCCGCGGCTGCTCTTGCTCGACGAGCCGTCGCTCGGCCTCGCGCCGCTCGTGGTCTCGGAGATCTTCCGCATCGTCAAGGAGCTGAACGAGGAGGGGATGACGGTGCTCGTCGTCGAGCAGAACGCGAACATCGCGCTGCAGGCGGCGGACGAGGCGTACGTCCTCGAGGTCGGCAAGGTCGTGCTCTCCGGCCCGAGCGCCGAGTTGCGCGAGCACGAGTCCGTCCGCAAGAGCTACCTCGGCTACTAGTGGAAGCCGCCTCCGCCACTCGCCCGGCCCTTCGCATCCTCCGCGCTCCCGCGCCGCCGCCGGTGGTCTTGCTGCTCGCGGCCGCCTGCGTGGCCCTCGTAATCGGAAGCCTCGTCAGCGATCAGTTCGCGGAACAGACAGTCGCAGGTCTCGCCACCGGGGGAATCTTCGGCAGTCTCGCCCTCGCGCTCGTCCTCATCTACCGCGCGACCGAGGTGATCAACTTCGCGCAGGGCCAGATGGCGATGTTCACGACGTACATCGCGTGGCAGCTGATGCAGTGGGGGATCGGCTACTGGGGCGCGTTCGTGCTGACGCTCGGGATCGCGTTCGCCGGCGGCGTGGCGCTGCTCGCGTTCGCGCTCGGCGCCGTGTTCGTCCGCGACTGGACGTTCGAACGCATGGGGATCAAGCAGGCGGGCGGCGGCGTCATCGCCGTCGTGATCGTGACGATCGGGATGCTGATCCTGCTCGAGGGCGCGGCGGCGTGGATCTGGTCGCCGGAGATCAAGTCGTTTCCGAGCGCGTTCCCGACGCGGCCGATCCGCGTCGGCGGCGTCGCGTTCTCCATCCAGGACCTCGGGACGATCGGCGTCGCCCTCGGGAGCGTCGTGGTGCTCTGGGTGTTCTTCCAGTTCACGAAGGTCGGCCTCGCGATGCGCGCCGCCGCACTGCGGCCGTTCGCGGCGCGTCTCGTCGGAGTGCGCGTCAACGCGATGCTCGCGCTCGGCTGGGGTCTCGCTGCCGTGCTCGGCGCGATCGCGGGCCTGATGATCGCGCCGACGATCTTCCTGCAGCCCACGATGATGGACACGATCCTGATCTACGCGTTCGCAGCAGCGGTGCTCGGCGGAATCGAGAGTCCCGCCGGCGCCGTCGTCGGGGGCCTCGCACTGGGGGTCGTGCTCAACCTGCTGGGCACGTACGTCCACTTCGTCACGTCCGAGCTGCGGCTGCCTGTCGCGCTCGGGATGCTGCTGATCGTGTTGCTGATCAAGCCGACGGGACTCTTCGGCCACCGGGTGGTGCGGAAGGTATGAGGCAGCGGCTTGCCCTCGCGGCCGTCCTCGCAGCCGCCGTCGCCGTCGTCGTACTGCTGCCACTCGCGATCAGCGACTACCGTCAGTTACAGGCGGCGGGCGTCGCGACGTTCTTCGTCGCGATCGTGGGGCTCAACATCCTCACCGGGTACACGGGGCAGATCTCGCTCGGCCACGGCGCGTTCATGGCGATCGGCGGCTACACGACGGCGATCCTCACGCACGACCACGGCTGGAACCTGTTCGCGACGATCCCGGTCGCCACGGTCATCGCTTTCGTGGCCGGCGCGCTCGTCGGACTGCCTGCGACGCGTCTCAGCGGCGCGTACCTCGCCTTGGCGACGTTCGCCGTCGCCCTCGTCGTGCCGGCGCTCGTCCGGAAGTTCGACCACTTCACAGGCGGCAACTCCGGGATCCTGATCCCGTTCCACTCCGGGCACTGGCTCTACGTCGTCAGCTGGACGACGGCCGCGATCTTCCTCGTGCTCGCGTGGTTGATCCTGCGGGGCCGGCTCGGCCGGTCGTTCCGTGCGGTACGCGACAGCGACGTCGCCGCGGTCTCCTCCGGCATCAACCCGACGCTGACGAAGACGCTCGCGTTCGCGATCTCGGCCGCGTTCGCCGGGGCCGCCGGATCCCTGTTCGTCCTCTCCGCGGCCTATGCGCAGCCGGACGAGTTCGGCCTGCTGCTCTCGATCCGCCTGCTGATCGGCGCCGCAGTCGGCGGCCTCGGCTCGCTCTGGGGCGTCGTCGTCGGCGCTGTCTTCGTCCAGATGCTGCCCGTCTGGGCGCAGGGGATCTCGAAGCAGGCGCCCGCGGTGATCCAGGGGCTCGCCGTGATCCTCGTCATGTTCCTGCTGCCGACGGGCTTCGCCGGCCTGCTGCGCCGTGTCGTCGCGCCCCTATCAAATCGGATCCGAAACGCGTCATAATCGACAGCCCCCGGTCCGGGGGCTGACTGACGATCGGAGGGAGAGCAGATGCGTAGGAGGGCATGGATCGTGCTCGCTGCGGCGCTGGTCGCGCTCGCTGCGACGGTCACGGGAGCGACGGCGCGCACCGCGGCCGATCCCGGGATCACGAACGACTCGATCCTGATCGGCGGCACCTTCCCGCTCAGCGGGTCGGCCTCGCTCTACGGGGCGATTCCGGTTGCGGAGAAGGCCTACTTCGACTACGTCAACGACACGCGCGGCGGCGTGAACGGGCGGAAGATCAACTTCAAGTACGTCGATGACGGCTACGACGCGTCCCAGACCGTGCCGGCGATCCGCCAGCTCGTCGAGCAGGACAAGGTCTTCGCGATCGTCAACGCACTCGGAACAGCGCCGGGCCTCGCCGTCCGGGACTATCTCAACGAGCGCAAGGTGCCGCAGGTCCTGCTCGCGACGGGCGACTCGTTCTGGGGCTTCCAGTACAAGAAGTATCCGTGGACGATCGGCTACAACCCGAGCTATCCGGGCGAGGGGACGATCTTCGCGAAGCACATCCTCTCGAAGACGCCGCAGGCGAAGGTCGGCGTCCTGATGCAGAACGACCCGTTCGGCCAGCAGCTCCTCGCTGGGTTGCGTCGCGGCTTCGCTCCCAACTCGAAGTCGCGGATCGTCGACGTCGAGCCGGTCGACGTCACCGCTCCCGACGTCAGCCAGCAGCTGCTGAAGCTGAAGGCATCCGGAGCGGACACCTTGATCATCTTCACGACGCCGAGCCCCTCGATCAAGGCGTTCGTCACGGCGGCGAAGATCAACTGGCATCCGCAGATCTACGTGTCCTACGTCTCCGCGTCCCCGCTCTTCATGGGCGCGATCGCGAAGGCCGCGGGTGCCGCCGCGGTCGACGGGACGATCACGACGAGCTACGTCAAGGACGCGACGAATCCGGGCGAGCAGAACGATCCCGGCGTGAAGCTCTTCGAGCAGATCATGGCGAAGTACTACCCCAAGGGGAACATCGCCGACGCGAACCTGATCTACGCGATGTCGGTCGCATGGACCGCCGTGAACGCGCTCCAGCGGGCGGGCAAGACGCCGACGCGGCAAGGCTTCATGAACGCGCTGACGTCGACGAACACGGCTGCGAATCCGTTCCTGCTCAAGGGGGTCAGGCTACAGACCTCGAAGACGGATCACTTCTTCATCGAGGACCTGACGCTGACCAAGTGGGCGAACGGCCACTGGAACGCGTTCGGCTCCTTCTACCACCACGCTCGATAACGCTGCTGCAGGGCGACTCGCCCGCCCGCTGAGCGGGCGAGTCGTCCGCCTCGAGCCGCTCGAGCCGCGGCACGAGCAGCCGCTCTGGGAGGCGGCCCAGGACCCGCGCGTGTGGCGGTACATGCGCGTCCGCGGCGACGAGAGTCGCGAGGCCTTCGACGCGTGGCTCGAGTCGCTCAGCGACGTCATCCCGTTCGCGACGCTCGTCCATGGTGTGCCGCTCGGGGCGACGAGCTATCTCAACCTGCGTCCTGCCGATCGCGTCGTCGAGATCGGCCACACGTGGCTCGCGCCGTCGGCGTGGGGGACCGGGGCGAACACCGAGGCGAAGCTCCTGTTGATGGAGCACGCGTTCGAGCGGTCGGGCATGCTCCGCGTCGAGTTCAAGACCGACGCGAACAACGAACGCGCGCGGGCCGCGCTCCTCGGCATCGGTGCGACGTTCGAGGGGATCTTCCGCAAGCACATGCTCGTCCGCGGCGGCGAGCGGCGCGACTCGGCGTGGTACGCCGTCATCGACGACGAGTGGCCCGCCGTGAAGGCGGCCCTGGAGGCGAAGCTCAGCCGGGCGAATGCGTGAACGGCAGGTCGACGAGCCGCTGCCGCTCGGGCTCGATCTCGTAAACCGTGCCGCTGCGCATCGGGAACGGCTCACCGGTGTACTTGTGCGAGAGCCGGTCGATCACCTCGAGCGCCGCGTCCCCCTCGCGCGTCGCGACGATCCGCCCGCGCACCCACGCCGAGCGGTACGGATTCTCGAGGTCGCAAATGGAGATCGCGACCCTCGGATCGCGCGCGATGTTCCGCGCTTTGCGGCTCGACTCCTGCGTGAAGAAGACGATCCGGCCGTCCTCGACGTCCGCCCAGATCGGCACCGTGTGCGGGCCGCCGTCGGGCAGCGTCGTCGCGAGGTGTGCGAAGTTCGCGCCCTCGAACAGCTCTCTGACTTGTGGCTCGAGTGTCATGCGCGGACGATCTGGGTGCAGCGGGACGAAGCGAGCAGCGTTCCCTCGTCATCGTAGAGATCGCCTGAGCAGAAGGCGACGCGTCGCGTCCGCTCGACGACGCGAGCCTCGGCGCGCAGCGTCCCCGGTCGCGCGGCCCGCATGAACTCGACGCGGAGGTCGGCGGTCAGGAAGCTCTCGCCGTCCTTCATCACCGACCAGCACGCGCCGCCCATCGCCGTGTCGAGCAGCGTCGCGACCATGCCGCCGTGGACGATCGGCCCCGACGAGTCGTGGAAGCAGAACTCGGGCGTCGCGTCCCACTCGATCACCGACCGCCCGCCGTGTTGCTCGACGGAGCGATAGCCGAGCGTCAGCCACACGTGCGGCGCGGGCGGCGGCGCCTCTGTCCAGCTCGGATGGCGCCGTGTCACGCTGGCTGCTGTTCCTGGACGAACTGTTCGCGCAGCGCCGTCTTGCGGAACTTGCCGACTCCCGTCTTGGGAATCTCCGCGACGAACTCGTAGCGGTCCGGAAGCCACCACTTGGCGAAGTGGGGCTCGAGGAACTCCCGGAGCTCCTCGCCCGTCGCCGTCGCGCCCTCCTTGAGGACGATCGCCGCGAGCGGCCGCTCGAACCACTTGTCGTCGGGGATCGCGATCACCGCGGCCTCCGCGACGGCGGGATGCGCCATCAGCTGGTTCTCGAGCGCGACCGACGAGATCCACTCGCCGCCGGACTTGATCACGTCCTTCGAGCGGTCCTGGATCTGCATGTAGCCGCGCGGGTGCATGGAGACGATGTCGCCGGTCTTGAACCAGCCGTCGGGCGTCCACCGGTCGGCCTGCTCGGGCGTGTCGTAGTAGCCCGCCGCGACCCACGGCCCGCGCATCTCGAGCTCGCCCATCGAGACGCCGTCCCACGGCACCTCGTTGCCCGCGTCGTCGCGGACGCGCCACTCGATCAGCGGCAGCGGAATCCCCTGCTTCGCCTGGAAGTCGAAGCGGATGTCGATGTCGCCGGACGCGAGGTCGGGGTGCAGGTCGGAAAGGCTCGCGACCGGCGAGCTCTCCGTCATGCCCCAGCCGTGGCAGATGTGCAGCCCGTGCCGTTGCTTGAAGCCGGCGATCATCGCGCGCGGCGCCGCCGAGCCGCCGACGAGCATCGCGCGCAGCGCCGAGAGATCCCAGCGACCCGGATTGGCGTCGAGCAGCTGCAGGATTCCCATCCAGATCGTGGGCACGCCCGCTGTGACCGTGACGCCTTCCTGCTCGAAGTCGTCGAGCAGGCTCTCCGGGTCGAGGTGCGGGCCGGGGTAGACCTGCTTCGCGCCGAGCATCGTCGCGATGTAGGGATAGCCCCACGCGTTCGCGTGGAACATCGGCACGACGGGAAGGATCACGTCGCGCTGCGAGATGTTGAAGTCGAGCGGGCCGACCGCCGCGACGCCGAGCGTGTGCAGCCACGTCGAGCGGTGCGAGTAGACGACGCCCTTCGGCCGGCCGGTCGTGCCGCTCGTGTAGCACATCGCCGCGGCCTCGTTCTCGTGCAGCTCGGGGTCGCGCCACTCGGCCGGGTCGGCGCCGGCAAGCAACTCCTCGTACGAGTCCTCGACGACGAAAACGTTCTCGATCGGCGTGCGCTCGCGGAACCGCTCGAGCAGCGGCACGAGGCTGCGGTCGACGATCACCGCCCGGTCGCCGGCGTGCGAGGCGATGTATGCGAGGTCGTCCGGGTGCAGCCGGAGGTTCAGGGTATGCAGGACGAAGCCGCCGCTGGGAATGCCGAGGTACGCCTCGAGATGCTGGTAGTGGTTCCAGCAGAGCGTCGCGACGCGGTCACCGCGCTCGAGACCGGCGCGCTGCAGCGCGACCGCGAGCTGCCGCGCGCGGCTCGTCATGTCGGCGTACGTGTAGTGGTGGAAGCTCTTGTCGGGTAGGCGCGTCGCGATCACGGCATTGCCGAAGAAGGTCTCCGCGCGGCGCAGCAGTGCCGGGAGCGTGAGCGAAAAGTCCATCATCAGGCCGTCCATGCGGCCTCTTTCGTGAGGATGGCGTCCGCGACGCGCGCGCGCAGCTGCGCGGGCGAGCCGCCGAAGTGCTCGATCCACTGCGCCCGCCTGTAGTAGCGGTGCAGCGGGTGCTCCCAGGTGAAGCCGATGCCGCCGTGGATCTGGATCGACCGTTCGCACGCCGCGACGGCCGCCTCGGACGCCTGCGACTTCGCCGCCGCGGCGGCGACGGGCGCCTGCTCGTCGTCCTCGGCGACGCACCACGCGGCCCAGTACGCGAGCGAGCGCGCGAGCTCGGTCTCCATGTACGTGTCGGCGAGCGGATGCGAGACGGCCTGGTACGTGCCGATCGGCTTGCCGAACTGCTCGCGCGTGCCCGCGTGCCGGAGCGCCAGGTCGAGGGCACGCTGCGCAACGCCGACGGCCTCCGCCGCGAGCGCGGCGAGTGCCCGCGGCGACGCCTCTCCACCGCGGGGACTCGCGAGCCGCCCGAGCGGCCGCGTCGGGTCGATCGACTCCAGTGCCTCGCCCTCGGGCGCGACCTCGCCGTCGTCGGTCAGCACGGCATCGACGCGGCCCCAGTCCGGGACGAGCCCGTCGACCTCGGCCGACCAGCGCCGCCCGCCGGCCGCGACCTTGGCCTGCTGCTCGCCGCTGAGCTGGGGCAGCGCGAGCGCCACGGTCGAGAAGTACGGCCCGGGGTAGAGCGCGTAGCCGAGCTCCTCGAGCAGCACGGCCTCCTCGAGGAAGCCGAGCCCGGCGCCGCCGTGCTCCTCCGGGACCGAGACGCCGAGCCAGCCGAGCTCCGCGAGCTCGCGCCAGCCGGCGGGATCCCACGGCGCTTCCCAGTCGCGGTCGAGCGGGAAGTGCGCGTCCAGCCACCGCCGCGCCTCCGCCTTCAGCTCGAGCTGTTCCTCCGTCAACGAAAAGTCCACTAGCGGCTCCTGGGCAGGCCGAGCACGCGCTCGGCGACGATGTTCCTCAACACTTCAGACGTTCCGGCCTCGATCGTGTTGCCGCGGCTGCGCAGCTGCTGGTAGTTCCACCAGCCGTCGTCGACGATCCCGTCGTGGCCGAGCAGCTCGCGCGCGAGCTTCGTCAGCCGCTGGTTCGCCAGTGACCACTGGAGCTTCGCGATCGAGCCCTCGGGCCCGGGAATGCCGGTCTTCATCAGCGTCGTCAGCGAGCGGTAGTTCGTGAAGCGGAGCGCCTGCAGCTCGATCCACTCGCGTGCGATCCGCTGGCGCAGATCCGCGTCCTCGACTCCTTCGGCGAGCACGAGCAGCTTGCGGACGCTGACCTCGAGCACCGCGGTCAACGCGAAGCCGAGCGTCCCGCGCTCGTGCAGCAGCGTCGTCATCGCGACCTGCCAGCCCTCGCCTTCCTCGCCGAGCCGGTTCTCGACCGGCACCTCGACGTCGGTGAAGAAGATCTCGTTGAACTCCGCCTCGCCGGTGATCTGCCGCAACGGCCGCACCTCGACGCCCGGGCTGTGCATGTCGACGATCAGGTACGTGAGCCCCTGGTAGCGCGGCGCATCGGGGTCGCTGAGCGTGACGAGGATGCAGAAGTCGGCGATGTGCGCGAACGACGACCAGACCTTCTGGCCGTTGACGACGTAGTGCCCGTCGCGCCGCTCGGCGCGCGTCCGCACCGCGGCGAGATCGGAGCCCGCGCCCAGACGTCCTCGGCGCTGAGGATCTTGCGCAGGTGCTTCTCCTTCTGCGCGTCCGTTCCGTGCACCATGATCGTCGGGCCGGCCATGCCGAGGCCGATCACGCCGATGTGCCCCGGCGCCTCGGCGCGCGCCATCTCCTCGAGGAAGATCGCCTGGTGGCTGTACGGCGCGCCGCCGCCGCCGTACTCCTTCGGCCAGGTCAGGCCGGAGTAGCCGGCGTCGTAGAGCTTGCGGCTCCAGTCGCGGCCGAAGTCCTCGAACCGGCGCTCGCCGCCGCGGCCGCCGCGCTCGTTGTCCGGCAGGTTGTCGGCGATCCAGGCGCGCAGCTCGGCGCGGAAGGCCGCCTCGTCGGACGTGTCGCGGAGGTTCACTCGCTCACCGTCAGGGCGATTTTCCCACGAACGTGCCCTTCCTCCAACCGCTCGTGCGCGGCGGCGGCCTCGTCGAGCGGGAACGTGTCGTCGAGATGGACGCGGACGCGGCCGTCCTCGATCCAGCCCGTGAGCACCGAGAGCTCGGCGCCGCTCGGACGGACGAAGTGGTAGCCGTGCGTGTCGCCGGGCTGGACGATCGACACCGTGCGGCCCGCGACGGAAAGGGTCTTCTCCAGCGTCTCGCCGCCGATCGGGTCGATCGCTGCGTCGACGCCCGGGAAGTCGCCCTCGTGATAGTCGATCGCGTCGATGCAGCCGAGCTCGCGGAGGAAGTCGTGGTTGCGCGGCGACGCGGTGCCGATCGGCTTCGCGCCGAGCTCGCGTGCGATCTGAACCGCGAAGTGGCCGACGCCGCCGGCAGCCGCGTGGACGAGCACAGTCTCGCCGGGCTTGATCTGCAGCTGCTCGACGAGGCACTGGTACGCGGTCAGCGCCGCGAGCGGCACGGCGGCCGCCTCGGCGAAGTTCAGGTTCCGCGGCAAGCGCGCGACGAAGCCGTCGGGGACGACGACCTGCTCCGTGTACGTGCCTTCGCCGACGAAGTGCTTGCGACAGTACGCGTAGACCTCGTCGCCGGGCTTGAACCAGCGCGTTGCCGGACCGACCTCCTCGACGACGCCGGCGGCGTCCCAGCCGAGCACGACCGGGAAGACGTGCGGGAAGCGCGGCTCCTGCCGCCCCTCGCGCGTCTTGCAGTCGACCGGGTTGACTCCGGCCGCGCGGATCCGGATGCGGACGGCGTCCGGGAACAGCTTCGGCTCGGAAACGTCCTCGAGCCGGAGCTTGTCCCGGCCGCCGAACTCGTGGATCACGACCGCGCGCACGACGGACATCATCCCGTAGCGAGCCGACACGCGAGCTCGACAGCCGGCCCGAACGGATCGTCTTCCGGTTCGTCGCCGCGCAGGAGCCGGTCGACGGCGATGCGGAAGATGAGGCTTCGCAGGAGCAGCTGCGGGAACTCGGCGACGTGCTGCACCGCAGCGAGAACGCTCGCGTCGGCTCCGTGCCACATGAGCGCATCCGCGACCAGGATCGCCGCCCGGAAGCCGGCCGGCGCCCACTGCGGCGAGAAGTCGATGATCGTCGGCGGCAGCCCGTCGGCAAGGAGGACGTTGCCCGCGAGATCGCTGTGCACGAGCTGCGGGCGCGCGCGGACGCGCCGGCGAAGGGGAGCGAGCAGCGTGACGTGGTCGATGGGGACGGCGACGCGAAAGCCGTCCGGCACGAGCGCCGCGGGCTCGACTGCTTCCCACGCGATCTGTGCCGCGAGCGGTCGGGCGGCTTCAGCACGAGACCGCCGGCCGCCGAGCTCGTCCCGCGCCCGCCGGTCAGCGGCTCGGGCGGCCCGTCCGCGGCGAACGCTACGAGGACGGAGGGCGGAGGAGCGATCGCCTGCATCCAGCAGATCTAACAACCGCGGCTACCGTCGGTCCTATCGGCCGATGCGCACCGCCCTGATCCTCGTCCTCGCCGCGCTCATAGTCGTGCCGGGCGCGGCCGCCGCCGACCCGGGCGTCTCCTCGGGCTCGATCCTGCTCGGTGGGACGGTCCCGCTCAGCGGGCTCGCGTCCGGCTACAAGTCCGTCGCGCTCGGAGCGGAGGCGTACTTCAAGTACGTCAACGACCGCGGCGGCGTCAACGGCCGGAAGATCGACTACCGCTACCTCGACGACGCGTACGACCCGGCGCAGACCGTGCAGCAGACACGCAAGCTCGTTGAGCAGGACCAGGTCTTCGCGATCTTCAACACGCTCGGCACCGAGACCAACATCGCGATCCGCGACTACCTGAAGGAGCGCGGGGTCCCGCAGCTCTTTGTCGCGTCCGGCGCGAACACCTGGGGCAGCGACACGAACGCGATCGGCTACCTGCCGAGCTACATCGCCGAGGGGAAGATCTACGGCCGCTACGTCGCGTCGAAGTGGCCGCACGCGAGGATCGGGATCCTCTTCCAGAACGACGACTACACGAGAGATCTGATGCGGGGCCTGAAGGTCGGGCTCGGCAAGAAGGCGGGGCTGATCAAGGCGCAGGAGGGGTATGACGTGACGCAGTCCGGCGTCGCGTCGCAGATGTCCGCGCTGAAGAGCGCAGGTGTCGACACGCTGATGATCTTCGCGACGCCGACGTTCGCGATCCAGGCGTATGTCGCCGCGGCGAAGCTCGGCTGGAAGCCGAAGATGGTCGTCAATCAGGTGTCGAGCGCCGCGTCGACGATGCAGATCGCGGCCGCGAACGCGAAGGAGCAGGTGCCCGGCTCGATCTCGACCGTCGTCTTCAAGGATCCGGACGATCCGAAGCAGGCGAACGACGCGGGCGTCAAGCTCTACCGCTCGATCCTCGCGAAGTACCAGCCGAGCGCGAATCCGCACGACGTCTACAACGTCTACGGGATGGCGGTCGCGTACACCGCGGTCGACGCGCTGAAGAAGGCGGGGAAGAACCTGACCCGGAAGAGCCTCTTGAATGCCGTCTTCAACCTGAAGGAGACGACCAATCCGTTCCTGCTGAAGGGCGTCGTCCTGAAGACCGGGCCGCGCGACCACTTCCCGATCGAGCAGGCGCAGCTCGAGCAGTGGGCCCCCTCGGGGCGCTGGGTGCGCTTCGGGAAGCTCGAGTCCGCGCAAGGCTGAGCCGATGCTTTCGGCCGGTGCACCACTTCCCGCGTGAACGACCGGGGGAGTGCTGGCCGGCCGGGCCGGCACGACGCGCTGATCGGTTACGGCGCGACCCTAGCCCACGCGCGTAGGCTGTTCCCCGTGGCGGCCGAGTTGCTCGACACACCACTCGAAGAGCTGCTCGCGGAGGCGCGGCGGCTGCGCGGCCGGCGGCTGATCACGTTCTCACCGAAGGTTTTTATCCCCCTGACGAAGCTCTGCCGCGACGTGTGCCACTACTGCACGTTCGCCCACCCGCCGCGGCGCGGGGAGCGCGCGTACATGTCGATCGACGAGGCGCTGGAGATCGCGCGCGCCGGCGCGGCGGCCGGCTGCCGGGAGGCCCTCTTCACGCTCGGCGACAAGCCGGAGCTGCGGTACCGCGTCGCGCGCGACGAGCTCGCGGCGCTCGGCTGCGAGACGACGCTCGAGTATCTCGCGCGCGCGGCGAAGGCCGTCCTCGACGAAACGGGGCTGCTGCCGCACCTGAACCCCGGCGTGCTGACGACGGAGGACTTCGCGGCACTGCGACCGGTCTCCGCGTCGATGGGGATCATGCTCGAGACGACCTCGGATCGCCTCTCGGTCCGCGGCGGCCCGCACTTCGGCTCGCCGGACAAGGTGCCGGCCGCGCGGCTCGAGACACTGCGCCTCGCGGGCGACGCGCGCGTTCCGTTCACGACCGGGATCCTGATCGGGATCGGCGAGACGCGCGAGGAGCGGCTCGACGCGCTGCTCGCGATCCGCGACGCGGGCCCGCAGATCCAGGAGGTGATCGTCCAGAACTTCCGCGCGTGGCCCGGGACGAAGATGGCCGACGCGCCGGAGCCGCCGCTCGAGGAGCATCTGTGGACGATCGCGGCGGCGCGGATCGTCCTCGGCGCCGAGGCGCACGTGCAAGCGCCGCCGAACCTGACGGACGACTTCGCGCGGCTGCTCGACGCAGGCATCGACGACTGGGGCGGCGTCTCGCCCGTGACGATCGACCACGTCAATCCGCACGCGGCGTGGCCGGCGCTCGACGCGCTGCGAGACGCGACGCGGTCACGCGGCCTCGAGCTTGCGCCGCGCCTCGCGGTCTATCCCGAGTGGATCGACGCCGCGTGGATCGATCCGAACGTGATGCCCTCCGTGCTGCGCGCGTCCGACTCGCTCGGCCTCGCGCGCGAGGACACGTGGCATCCCGGCGAGTCGCGGGCGGCGCCGTTCGCGGTCGCGCGTGACGCGCTGCCGATCGATTCACGCGACGAGCTCGGCGAGGACGAGATCCTCCGCCTCTTCCGCGCGCGCGGCGACGAGCGACAGCGTGTCTTCGCCGCCGCCGACCGGTTGCGGCGCGAGGTCTGCGGCGACGAGGTGAGCTACGTCGTCACGCGCAATATCCAGTACACGAACGTCTGCTACTTCCGCTGCGGGTTCTGCGCGTTCTCGAAGGGCAGGCTCGCGGCGAACCTGCGCGGCGCGCCGTACCTCGTTCCGCACGAGGAGATCGTCCGGCGCGTCGAGGAGGCGTGGGAGCGCGGCGCGACCGAGGTCTGCCTGCAGGGCGGGATCCATCCCGCCTTCACCGGCGACTACTACCTCTCGGTCGTACGAGCGATCAAGGAGGCGGTGCCGAAGATCCATGTGCACGCGTTCTCGGCGCTCGAGGTATGGCAGGGCGCGGCGACGCTCGGGCTCGAGCTCGACGAGTACCTGCCGCTGCTCCGCGACGAGGGACTCTCGTCGCTGCCCGGCACCGCGGCGGAAATCCTCGACGACGAGGTGCGGCGGATCATCTGCCCGGACAAGATCACGACCGGCCAGTGGCTGCAGGTGCACGACGCGGCGCACCGGGCCGGGCTCCGCTCGAACGTGACGATCATGTTCGGCCACGTCGAAGGACCGCGGTCGTGGGCACGCCACCTGCTGCGGGCACGCGAGCAGCAGCGGCGCAGCGGCGGGTTCACCGAGTTCGTGCCGCTGCCGTTCATCCACATGGAAGCGCCGATCGCGCTGAAGGGCGCGGCGCGGACGGGCCCGACCTTCGGCGAGACCTTGTTGGTGCATGCGGTCGCGCGGCTCGCGCTCCATCCCGAGATCACGAACATCCAGGCGTCGTGGGTGAAGCTCGGGCCGGACGGCGTCGCCGCCGCACTGTCGGCGGGCGTGAACGACCTGGGCGGGACGCTGATGAACGAGTCGATCTCGCGCGCCGCCGGCGCGGAGTTCGGGCAGGAGATGCCGCCGGAGGCGATGGAGGCGCTGATCCGCGCGAGCGGTCGCATCCCGCGGCAGCGCACGACGTTGTACTGCGACGCGCCGCCGGAGCGGGTCGCGGCGTCCTTCGGCGCGCCGCCGCTCGCGGAGCCGCTCAACCCCCCGGTCAAGGATGCGGGTCTGAAGGCGCCGTCGCGCCTCGTCCGGCCGGGGTTCGCCGCCACGGCGTGAGGCCCGTCGACGAGCAGACGGTCCTCGTCACCGGCGCCACCGACGGCCTCGGCCGCGCTCTCGCGCGCGAGCTCGCCGCGCGAGGCGCCACCGTCCTCGTCCACGGCCGCAGCGAGGAGAGGCTGCAGGAGACGGCCGAGGAGGTCGGGAGCGAGCGCATCCAGCCGTACCGCGCCGACTTCGCGTCGCTCGACGAGGTGCGCCGGCTCGCCGGCGATGTCGAGCGGGACCACGAACGTCTCGATCTGCTGATCAACAACGCAGGCATCGGCGGCGGCAAGGACGGCAGGCGCGAAGAGAGCGCCGACGGCTACGAGCTCCGCTTCGCGGCCAACTACCTCGCGCCGTTCCTGCTCACGAACCTGTTGCTGTCCTTGTTGCGGCGCTCGGCGCCCGCCCGCGTCGTCAACGTCGCCTCGGTCGGCCAATCGCCGATCGACTTCGATGACGTCATGCTCGAGCACGAGTACAGCGGGATGCGTGCGTACTCGCAGAGCAAGCTGGCGCAGATCATGTTCACGTTCACACTCGCCGAGCGGCTTGCGGCCGAGGAAGCCGGCGTGACGGTGAACGCGCTCCATCCGGCGTCCCTCATGAACACGAAGATGGTGTATGAGAGCTTCGGCTACACGATGAGCACGGTCGAGGACGGCGTCGAGGCGACGCTGCGGCTCGCAATCTCGCCGGACCTCGACGGCGTCAGCGGCCGCTACTTCGATCGGCTGCACGAGGCGCGGGCCGGCGAGCAGGCATACGACGAGGACGCACGCCTCCGGCTCTGGCGGCTGAGCGAGGAGCTGGCCGCTAGGCCGGCCCGAACGTGAACGTGTCGCCGTCCGAGTCGAGCACCTTGTCGGCGAAGTAGCCGCTGGCGGCGGGCTCGATGAAGAGCCGCGCGCCGTGGACCTCGACGACGTCGTCGGCCGCATGCGGAGCCTCCACTACGCAGAGCGCGAACTCGGGCTCCGTGCCGTTTCCCGGCTTCTCGAGCGAGACGCGCAGACCGGCTCCCTCGGGCTGGTCGACGAGGAGATCCTGGATCGCGTCCGCCGCCGCCGCGGTCATGGCCAGCATGGGCGCCGCGGTACCCGCTCCGGCGCGATCTACTCCTTCTCCGCCAGCTGGGCGAATGCGCGCTCGAAGACCGCCTCCGGCTGGGCGCCGAGCACGAGCAGGCGGCCGTCGAGCAGGAAGGCCGGGATGCCGTTGATCCCGATCGATTGCGCTTCGGACGTGGAGGCCGCGATCCGGTCTGCGTACGCCTCGTCCGCGAGCGCCGACTCGATGTCGTCGAGTCCGGCTTCGGCGGCGAGCGTGCGGAGCTCGTCCGGCTCGCCGATGTTCTTGCCCTCGGCCCAGTACGCGTCCATCAACCGTTCGTGAACCGGATCGTGGAGGCCGCGGTCGCGCGCGAGCTCGGTGACGCGCAGCGCGAGCTTCGAGTTCGGGACGACGTCCGGGTTCGGCGCGTACGTATGGCCGGCGCGCGCGAACATCTCGCCGACGCGCCGCTCCATCTGCGGCCCGTAGCGCGCGATCAGCTCGGCGCGCGGAATGCCCTCCGGCGGATACTCGGGATGGAGGTCGAACGGGAGCCAGGTGATCGCGGCGCCGTACCGGCTCCGGAGGCGCTCGGCCGTGGCCTGGCCGACGCGGCAGAACGGTCAGATGTAGTCGGACCAGATCAGGATCTCGTGCGGCATCAGGCGCTCCTCGGGACTGTCCGGTACCCGAGAACCTCGGCCGTGTCACCCACGGCGACGCGTCCGGGCTCGAGCACGGAGCAGTCGAGTGCGGTGACGCCGTCGAGGTCGAAGACGATCTTCCGAAGCACGGTGATGTCCTGCTCGAGCGTGTCGGGGTCGAACGTCGTCATCACGCAGCGGGGGCGAACCTGGCGCACGCCGATGCGGGCCTCGCCGATCCGCAGCTCGCGGCCGACCCAGTTGCGCTCCTCGATCCCCGGGACGCCGGCAAGGAGGATGTTCGGGCGGAAGCGGCGCCGGTCGACGCCCACGGCCTCGACGGCCCCGTCGGTCACGACGGAGAGCGGCAGCACGTCGAAGCGCTGCGGGCCGGTGCCGTCGTAGTAGACGAGCTCCGCGTCCGGCGTCGCTGCGGCCCGGATGACGGCGAGGGAACGCGGATCGTCCCAGGGCACGCCGTCGATCGTCGGGCGCCCTCGGAGTCGAGCGACCCCTGGTGGCCGAGCAGTCCCGGATGCGTTCGCGCCGTGACCAAGCGGCCACCGGGGCGTCGCACCTGCACGAGCCGGTCGCCGGGGATCCCGGCCGCGGTGAGCTCGGCCGCGTCGAGTTGCTCGCCGCGTAGCGACTTGACGGGATACCGCCAGAGCTCGGCGACGCGCATGGTGAGGACAACGTGGGCCCGGGGCCCGGCTATTCCGTCTCGACGCGCAACAGGTCGTCGACCGTCTCGCGCCGGCGGGTGATGCGCGCGTTCCCGTCGGCGACGAGGACGGCTGCGGGGCGGGGGACGCCGTTGTAGTTCGAGCCCATGCCGAGCGTGTAGGCGCCGGTGGCAGGGACGGCGAGCAGGTCGCCGCGATGCGGCTGGGGCAGCTCGACGCGGTCGATCAGCACGTCGCCCGACTCGCAGTGCTTGCCGGCGATGCGGTAGGCACCGGCGGTTGGCTCGGTCGCGCGGTTCGCGAGCAGCGCGGTGTAGCGGGCGCCGTAGAACTGCGGACGCGGGTTGTCGGACATGCCGCCGTCGATCGCGGCGTACACGACGCCGCCGCTGCGCTTGACGGCGCCGATTCGGTAGAGCGTCACGCCGGCGGGCCCGACGAGCGAGCGGCCCGGTTCGAGGATCAGGCGGGCGGGCTCCTCCCACGCCCCGTGAAAGCGGTCGACGAGCGCGTGGACGTACTCGTCGATCTCGGGCGGGCTCTCGTCCGGCTCGTACGGGATGCCGAGGCCGCCGCCGAGGTCGACGAGCTCCGGCGTCCAGCTCAGCTCGGCGCGCGCGCGTTTGCAGAAGGCGGCGAGCAGGTCGACCGAGAGGAGGCTCTCGTCCGCGCGCGTGAGCTGCGAGCCGACGTGCACGTGGACGCCGGCGACGTCGATGCCGAGCTCCTCCGCGTCGCGGATCGCGGCGATCGCGTCGTCCGGCGAGAGGCCGAACTTCGACTCGACGTGCGCGGTGCGGATCGCGGAGTGGGTGGCCGCGTCGACGCCCGGGGTGAGGCGGACCATCGCTCGGCGTACGCCCGCCGCGTGTGCGCGCTGGGGTTCGTCGGGCGCGTCGAGGGCGACGAGCGCTCCCGCGTGCGCCGCCGCGCGGAGCTCCTCGTCCGACTTGTTGTTCCCGTGGAAGACGAGCCGCTCGCCTGGGATGCCTGCGGCCTGGGCGAACGCGAGCTCGCCGAGCGTCGAGACGTCGGCGCCGACGCCTTCCTCCGCGAGGAGGCGCATCAGCGCGACGTTCGGGAAGGCCTTCGTCCCGTAGACGACGAGCGCGTCCTCCGGCGCCGCCGCGCGGTAGGCCTGCGCCCGCGTGCGGATCGTCCGCTCGCAGAAGACGACGAGCGGCGTGCCGAACCGGTCGGCGAGCGCGGCGGCCGTGAGCCCGCCGACCGAGAGAACACGGTCCTCGACGAGCGCAGTCTCCGGAAAGAGCTCGAGCATGGATGGATTCTGCCGACGCATGAAGTCGGCACAGTTTCGGCACAGTTGCGCGCGCCTCCACCAACTACTCTGGCTCAACCCCGGGTGGGAGGGGGTTAGGGATGGTCCCGCCGGCGCGGGCGTGGTCCCGTTCGGACATGGCTCCGCCGACCGTGGGCACGCGGGCCATGGCCCCGCCCGGCCCGGGCCGTTGCTACATTCCGTACCAGTGGAACACCTTCTCGCGTAGGGCAGGGAGGTGCCCGCGGCGCCCGCCGCGGCAGCTTCCTACGGCCTCTCGAAAGAGAGGCTTTTTCGTCTCAGGAGGCGTGATGGACGACCGGTACGACCCGAAGCCGATCGAGGAAAGATGGCAACGCGTCTGGGAAGACGCGCGGGCGTTCCACGTCGACAACCCGCCAGACCCCGCCCATGCCGACCGCTCGCGGAAGACCTACGTGCTCGAGATGTGGCCGTACCCCTCGGGCACCCTCCACATGGGGCACGTCCTCGTGTACACGATCGGAGACGTCCTCGCCCGCTTCCGCCGCCGCACGGGCTGGCACGTCCTGCGCCCGATGGGCTTCGACTCCTTCGGCCTCCCGGCCGAGAACGCCGCGATCCGCGAGGGCGGCCACCCGCGTCAGATCGTCGAGCGCAACATCGCTCACATCCGCAGGGAGATGACGCGGATGGGCTGGGCGATCGACTGGGACCGCGAGGTCTCCGCCCACGAGCCCGACTACTACCGCTGGACACAGTGGCTCTTCCTGAAGCTGTACGAGGCCGGGCTCGCGTACCGGAAGTCGGCGCCGGTCAAGTGGTGCCCGAACGACCAGACCGTCGTCGCGAACGAACAGGTCAAGGACGGCCGTTGCGAGCGGTGCGGCGCCGAGGTCATCTCGAGGAATCTCGAGCAGTGGTTCTTCCGCACGACCGCGTACGCCGACGAGCTGCTCGGCGACCTGCGGGAGATCGACTGGCAGGACCGGATCAAGTCGATGCAGCGCAACTGGATCGGCCGCTCCGAGGGCGCCGAGCTGCTGTTCCGGATCGAGGAGCTCGACGAAGACGTCCCTGTCTTCACCACGCGGCCGGACACGCTCTTCGGAGCGACCTTCTTCGTGCTCGCGCCGGAGCATCCGCTCGTCGAGCGGCTGATCGAGGGATCGCCGAATGCGGACGAGTTGCGCGACTATGTCGGCCGCGCGGCGGTCAAGCGCGGGGAGGAGCGCGCCGCCGCCGAGGAGAAGACCGGCGTCTTCACCGGCTACTTCGCGACCAATCCGGCCAACGAGAACCGGATTCCGATCTGGGTCGCCGACTACGTCCTGATGGACTACGGGACGGGCGCGATCATGGCCGTGCCGGCCCACGACGAGCGAGATCATGCCTTCGCCGAGGAGTACGAGCTGCCGATCGTCCAGGTCGTCGCGCCTGCGGGTGCGGAGGACGCGTCCGTGGAGGGCGCCTATGTTGCGCACAGCGAGAACGAGGTGCTCGTCAACTCCGCCCAGTTCTCGGGGATGACGAGCCCGGAGGCGAAGCGGGCGATCGTCGACTGGCTCGGCGACCGCGGCCGCGGCCGGCCGGCGATCAGCTTCCGGCTGCGTGACTGGGGCTTCTCGCGTCAGCGCTACTGGGGTTGCCCGATCCCGATCGTGTACTGCGACCGGGACGGGATTGTCCCCGTGCCCGAAGATCAGCTCCCCGTCGAGCTGCCGGACATCGACGACTACCTCCCGAAAGGGAAGGCGCCGCTGGCGAGCGCGGAGGACTGGGTGAACGTCGAGTGCCCGCGCTGCGGCGGTCCGGCGCGCCGAGAGGTCGAGACGATGGACACCTTCGTCGATTCGTCCTGGTATTTCCTCCGCTTCTGCGATCCGCACAACGATCGCGCACCGTTCGACCGGCCGATCGTCGACTACTGGAACCCGGTCGACCAGTATGTCGGCGGCGTCGACCACGCGACGATGCACCTGATCTACGCGCGCTTCTTCATCAAGGCGCTCAACGACCTCGGGCTCGTCGGCTTCCGCGAGCCGTTCGCGGCACTCTTCTCCAACGGCTGGGTGCAGCTGGGCGCGACGAAGATGTCCAAGTCGAAAGGGAACGCGCTCGGACCGGACGAGCTGATCGAGGCGTACGGCGCGGACGCGGTGCGGCTCTACATCCTCTTCATCGGACCGGCCGATCAGGACATGGAGTGGACCGAGGGAGGGATCGAGGGGATCACGCGGTTCATCCGCCGGCTCTGGCGGATCGTGTCCGAGGCGGCCGGGTCCTCGCCGCGCGGGGACGTGCCCGCGAACGAGCTGTCGCGCAAGGCGCACGAGACGATCGCGCGCGTCACGGACGACCTCGGACGCCGGCAGTCGTTCAACACCGCGATCTCCGCCGTGATGGAGCTGCTCAACGCACTCGCGCGCGCGGGTGTACAGGACCCGGCCGCCCGCTTCGCCGCCGAAACCGCGGTCTCGCTGATCCAGCCGTACGCGCCCCACGTCGCGGAGGAGCTCTGGGAGCGGCTCGGCCACGAGCGGCTGTGGGAGCAGCCCTGGCCGGAGGCGGACGAGACGCAGCTGCAGCGCGAGACGTTCGAGCTCGTCGTCCAGGTGAACGGCAAGGTGCGCGACCGGTTCGAGGTCGACGTCGGCCTGTCCGAGGAAGAGCTCGTCGCGCGGGCCACGGCGTCGCCCAAGGTGCAGGCGCATTTGAACGGGGCGACGATCCGGAAGACGGTCGTCGTGCCGCGCAAGCTCGTCAACATCGTTGTGAACTAGAAGTCGCGCTTCCGGCACGAAGTCGTCACACACGCGTGACGATTTTGTTGCCACGATGGGCGACATGTTGCGCGACCTGCCCTTCTCGCGTCGGCGCCTGCTCGCGGGCGCCGCACTGGCCGTCGTCGCCCTCGTGCTCGGGGCGCGCTTCGTGCTGCCCGCGGGAACATCGAGCCCGCCGGTTCCCCCTCCCCTGGCGGCGCCGGTCGCGCAGGCCCGTCCGCCGGTCGTCATCGACGTCGTCGGCGCCGTCCGGCGGCCGGGCCTCTATCGGCTGGCTCGCGGCGGCCGGATCGCGGACGCGGTCGCGCGCGCCGGCGGAGCGACGCGGCGCGCGGACCTCGCGCAGGTCAACCTCGCGGCGCCGCTCGCGGACGGCGAGCAGGTCGTCGTGCCGGCGCGGATCGCCGCTGCGCCCGGAGTCGCGACCGCGGCGCCCTCGTCACCTGCCGGCCCCGTGCACCTGAGTACGGCGACGCTCGAGCAGCTCGATGCCTTGCCGGGCATCGGGCCCGTCACGGCCCAGAAGATCCTCGACTACCGCGCGAAGCACGGCGCGTTCGGCTCGGTGGACGAACTCGACGCGATTCCCGGAATCGGCCCGGCGCGACTCGACCAGCTGAAGGGCCTCGTCGCGCCGTGAAACGGCCGCATGCCCTGCTCGCCGCGCTCTGCCTCGGCCTCGCCGCCGCAAACGCCG
This sequence comes from Actinomycetota bacterium, assembly GCA_005884575.1. GTDB lineage: Bacteria > Actinomycetota > Thermoleophilia > Gaiellales > Gaiellaceae > AC-16. The sequence continues at coordinate 6,316 of VAWW01000013.1, read as the reverse complement.
CGCGTCCGGACGCTCTGGCGTTGGCGGTTCTCGCCGCCGTTGCGTCGGTCGCTGCCGTCGCGATCCTGCCGCTGCGGCCCGCGCTGCTCGGCGTGTTCCTCGCACTCGGCGGCTGGTGGTGGGGCGGGGCGCGCCTCGATGCGATCGACCGCAGTGCCCTGCTGCCGGAGGTCGGGACTGCCGAGCGGGCCCTCGTCGAGGTGACTGCGCCGCCGCGGCGCGGTCGCTTCGACATCCGGACTCCCGCGCGCGTCCTCCGCTTCGGCCGGCTGCGGCCGCACGAGCCGGTGTTACTCGAGCTCCCGCTCGGCCGTGCGCCGCCGCTCGGCGGACGACTCGAGGTCATCGGTCAGCTCGTGCTTCCGCGCGGACCTTCCAACGGCTTCGACGAGCGCACGTGGCTTCGACGGCACGGCGTGCACGTCGTGCTGCGCGGCGACCGCTGGCGGCTCGTCGGCCGGCGCGGCGGCCTGGCTGGGATCGCGGACGCACTCCATCGCCGGCTCGCGCGCGTCGTCGGCCGCGGCCTGCACGGAGAACGGCGCGCCGTCGTGGAAGGCGTGGTCCTCGGCGAGGACCAGGGCCTCTCGGACAACCTGCGGCAGAGCTTCCGGGCGTCCGGGCTCTACCACCTGCTCGCGGTCTCGGGGCAGAACGTCGTGCTCGTCGCGGGCGGCGCGCTGCTGCTCGTGTGGCTCGTCGGTCTCCCGCGAGTCACGGGACACCTCGCCGCGCTCGCTGCGATGGCTGCGTACGTGCTCGCCGTCGGGCCGCAGCCGTCGGTGATCCGCGCTGGAATCGCGGGCGGCCTCGGCTCGCTGGCGTGGCTCGCTGCGCGGACGCGCGACCGGTGGTACGCACTCGGGCTCGGGGCGTTCGCGCTGCTCGCGTGGAGCCCGTACAACCTGCTCGATCCGGGCTTCCAGCTGTCCTTCGCCGCGGTGGGGGCGATCTTCACGATCGCGCCGCGACTGCGGCGCGGTCTGGACGGCTATCCGGTGCCTGGCGCACTGGCGGACGGGGTCGCGCTCTCGACGGCGTGCGGGCTGGCGACGGCGCCGGTCGCGTGGCTGCAGTTCCACGCCGTCCCGCTCTTGACCGTGCCGGCGAACGCGCTGGCAGCGCCGGCCGTCATGCCCCTGCTCGGACTCGCGTTCGCGACCGCCGGCCTGTCCGCCGTCGCACCGTCCGCGTCGCTCCTCGCCGCGCACGTGAACGGCTGGGTCGCCGCCTATCTCGCGGGTTGCGCGCGTCTCGTGGCCGCCGTTCCCGGAGCGCAGATCCGCTCGGGCCGGGCGGCGCTGGCGCTGCTCGCCGTCGTCCTCCTGGCCGCCGCCTATGCTTGGCACCGTGCCCAGCGAGCTGAAGCCGGTCTACCTGCTCACCGGCAGCGACCGGCCGAAGATCGCCCGTGCGCTGCGCCGGCTGCGGGCGCGGATCGGTGAGGACGCCGTCGAGCATCTCTCCGCGCGCGAGGCGTCCGGCGCCGAGGCGGCCGCCGCCTGCAACGCTCTCGGTCTCTTCGGCGGCGACGGCCGGCTCGTGATCGTCGATGAGGTCGAGCGCTGGAAGGCTGCGGATGCGAAGGACCTGGCGGGGTACCTCGCGAGTCCGAGCCCTGACACCGTCCTTGCGCTCGTCGCCGAGGACATCAAGCTAGACTCGGCCCTCGCGAAGACGTGTGCGAAGGCGGGCGAGATCCTCGCGTACGACGTGCCGAAGAAGAAGCTCCCCGAATGGGTCGCCGAGCAGTTCGCGCGGGTCGGCGCGAAGGCCGACCGCGACGCCTGCCGCGCGCTCGTCGAGCTCGTGGGCGACAGCCTCGACGAGCTCGCGACCGAGGTCGAGAAGTTCGCAACATGGGCGAACGGCGATCCGATCGGCGTCAAGGAGGTCGAGGAGCTCTCCGCCGGCCGCGCCGAGACGTCGATCTTCGCGCTCACCGACGCGTGGGGCCGCCGCGACGTCGCCGCGGTCCTTGCCGCCGCCGAGTCGCGGTTGGAGCGCTCCGATCGTCCGCGTTCGGTCGAGCTGCCGCGCCTCGTCGGCCTGCTCGTGAACCACGTCGGCCGCGTCCGCGCGTGCCAAGCACTCGCCGACGAGGGAGTTCGTCCGCGGGACGCCGCGCCGCGCCTGAAGATGCATCCGTTCGCGGCGGAGAAGGCGTTCGCTCAGGCGCAGAACTTCAGCGCGGGCGAGCTCGGCGCCGCAATCGTCCGGCTCGCACAGCTCGACCATGCGATCAAGGGCGGCTCGCGGCTCGCTCCCGATCTCGAGTTCGAGCGCGCGCTCGTCGAGGTGACGCGGCGCCCCGAGTCGCGCGCCGCGTAGCGCGGCCGCTCCGCCCAGAGCCTGCGCGCCTGGGATCTGTACTAGGAGGAAGAGCGGTCGCCGGACGCGATCCGCGCGGCCTGCGACTTGCGGCGGGCGGCGGTGTTCCGGTGGAGCGCCCCGGAGGCCGCGGCCTTGTCGAGCCAACGGACGAGTTCGCGGTGGCGCTCGCCGACCGCTGCCGTGTCGTCCTGGTCGGCCGCCTCGCGCAGGCGCCGCATCAGCGTCTTCGCGGTCGACCGCCAGCGCAGGTTCTCGACCCGCTGCCGGGTCGCCTGGCGGACGCGCTTCTTCTGCTGCTTGATGTTCGGCATCGCGTGAAAATGCCCGCTGCGCGGGCGCCGGGATGGTAGCAAGCCCGACCAGCCGGCTGCCTATGCTCCTCCGGTGAGCACCGAGCGCGAGCGGGAGCAGCGCCGGCTGGAGCGGGACCGCAGACGGCGCGAGCAGGGGCGCCCGACCTACTTCGACAAGTCGACCACCTTCGAGGGCTGGCCACTGCTCACGGACGCCGCCGACCAGCCGACCACGATCGTCCGGCCCGACCGGCTCCGCGAGGCCGAGTCCGCGGAGCGCGCCGAGGCCGCGGAGGTCGCGCGCGTCGAGCAGCCGCCGTTCGAACGCGCCGCCGGCGAGGCGTCGGCGGCGGCCGTCGAGCATCGGCGCCTCGCGGTTTCGACCGCGATCTTCTCGCTCGCGACCGCGCTCTCGCGCGTGCTCGGCCTGGTTCGCGAGATCGTCGCCGCGTACTACTTCGGCGCGTCGGGCAAGATCAACGCCTTCACGGTCGCCTTCCAGGCGCCGAACCTCGTCCGCGCGCTCGTCGCCGACGCGGCGCTCTCGTCCGCGTTCGTCCCGGTGTTCAGCGAATTGCTCGAGAAGGGCGAGCGAAAGCGCGCCTGGCGCGTCGCGTCGAGCCTCTTCTGGCTGATGCTGCTCGGGCTCAGTGCACTGACCGCGCTCTTCATCCTCGTCGCCCCGTGGATCATCGGACTCTTCGGCGATCCCGGCCACGACAAGGCGCTTGCAGTCGGCCTCTCCCGCGTGCTCTTCCCGATCGTGACGCTGCTCGGCGTCTCCGGGATCGTCGTCGGGATCCTCAACTCCTACGACCACTTCACGGTGCCCGCGCTGTCGCCGGTGTTCTGGAACATCGCGATCATCGTCGGCCTGGTGATCGGCGTGCCGCAGGCGCAGACGATGAGCACCAAGCTGTACGTCTACGCCGTGTCGATCGTCGTCGCGACGTTCATCCAGGTCTTCCTGCCGATGCCGTGGCTGCGCGGTCGCGACGGACGGCTGCAGCTCGTGCTCGACTGGCGCGATCCGGCCGTCAAGCGCGTCTTCGCGCTGATGGTGCCGGTGACGCTCGGCCTCGGCCTGATCAACGTCAACGCGGTGATCGACACGTTCTTCGCATCGCGGCTGCTCGACCCGAACCTCGCCCCGACGGCGATTCAGAAGGCGTTCCTTGTCTACATGCTGCCGCAGGGGATGTTCAGCGTCGCGATCGCGACGGTGCTCTTCCCCACGCTGTCGCGGCTCGCCGCACGTGGGGACATCGACGGCTTTCGCGCGACGGTCGGCACCGGGCTGCGGCAGATCGCGTTTCTGCTCGCACCCGCAGCAGTCGTCAGCGCGGTGCTCGCCGAGCCGATCATCCGCCTGCTGTTTCAACGCGGTGCGTTCACGCCGGCTCAGACGCCCGTCGTCGCGGGAGCGCTCGCGGCGTTCAGCGCCGGCCTCGTCTTCAACGGCGCGATGCTGATGCTGAACCGCGCTTTCTTCAGCCTCCAGTCGAACTGGGTGCCGACCGCGATCGCGCTCGCGAACCTCGTGCTGAACGCCGTGCTCGACCTGATCCTCTACCGCGTCGGCGTGTGGGGGATCCCGCTCGCGACCGCGATTGTCAACGTCGCCGGAACGGCCGCACTGCTCGCCCTGCTGCGGCGCCGAATCGGCCGGATCGAGGGTGGCAAGACCGCGAGCGCCGTCCTCCGCATCGCGATCGCATCGGCCGTCGTGGCCGGAGTCGCCTACGGGTTCTGGCGTCCGCTCGACCACGCGCTCGGCCGCACGTTCGCCGCGCAGGTCCTCTCGCTCGGCGTCGCGCTCGCGCTCGGCGGCCTGGCCTACGTCGGCGCGTGCCGAATCCTCCGGGTCCGCGAGCTCGAGACCCTTCTGGCCCTCCGCCGCGGCGTGCGAAGTGGCTGAGCCCGACACGCACGGCGTCTGGCACGTGAATCCCGGGCAGGCCGACGACTTCGTGGCCGCGTGAGCGGATTTGGCTTCCCGGCTAGGCTCCCTGCTCCGGCCAATGGACCAGAGCAAGATCCGCAACTTCTCGATCATCGCCCATATCGACCATGGGAAGTCGACGCTGGCCGACCGCATCCTCGAGATGACCGACGCCGTGTCGGCGCGGGACATGCGGGCGCAGGTGCTCGACACGATGGACCTCGAGCGCGAGCGCGGGATCACGATCAAAGCGCAGGCCGTCCGCGTCGACTGGAAGGGCCACGAGCTCAACCTGATCGACACGCCCGGGCACGTCGACTTCACCTACGAGGTGTCGCGTTCCCTCCAGGCGTGCGAGGGCGCGCTGCTCGTCGTCGACGCGGCGCAGGGGATCGAGGCGCAGACGCTCGCCAACGCATATCTCGCGATCGAGAACAACCTCGAGATCGTGCCGGTCGTGAACAAGATCGATCTCCCGGCGGCCGACCCGGACCGCGCCGCCGCGGAGGTCGCCGACCTGATCGGCGAGGACGCGGAGAATGTGCTCCGCATCTCCGCCAAGACCGGCCAGAACGTCGACCAGGTGCTCGATGCGATCATCGAGCGGATCCCGCCGCCCGCGGGCGATCCCGCCGCGCCGCCGCGCGCGCTGATCTTCGACTCCTCGTACGACCAGTACCGCGGAGTCGTTGCGTTCGTGCGCGTCGTCGACGGCGAGTTCCACGCGCGCGACCGCCTGCGCGCGATGGCGCTCGGCACGCGCTTCGAGGCGCAGGAGATCGGGTTCATGTCGCCGGCGATGCGGCCTGTCGAGTCGCTGTCGGCCGGCGAGGTCGGCTATGTGATCACCGGGCTGAAGGACGTCTCGGAGCTCCGCGTCGGCGACACGCTCACCTCGGAATCGCGGCCCGCGGCCGAGCCGCTGCCCGGCTACAAGGACGTCAAGCCGATGGTCTTCGCGGGTCTCTTCCCGACCGACTCGGACGACTATCCGGAGCTACGCGACGCACTCGAGAAGCTGAAGCTGAACGATGCCGCGCTCATGTACGAGCCCGAGACGTCACAGGCGCTCGGCTTCGGTTTCCGGTCCGGCTTCCTCGGTCTGCTGCACATGGAGATCGTCCGCGAGCGGCTCGAGCGCGAGTTCGACCTCGATCTGCTCGTCACCGCGCCGAACGTCGCGTACCGCGTGCTCGACAAGAATGGCCAGTGGCGCGAGGTTCACAACCCCGCGGAGATGCCGGACGAGTTCGAGGAGGTCGAGGAGCCGTACATCAGGGCGTCGATCATCGTCCCGAAGGAGTTCGTCGGCGCGGTGATGGAGCTGAATAACGAGCGGCGCGGCAAGTTCGACCACATGGAGTACCTCTCGCCGGAGCGCGTGCACCTGACGTACGAGCTGCCGCTCGCGGAGGTGGTGCTCGATTACTACGACCAGCTGAAGTCGCGGACGCGCGGTTACGCGAGCTTCGACTACGACCTGTCCGGGTTCCGGCCGGGGAAGCTCGTGCGCGTGGACGTCCTCGTCGGCGGCGAGCCGGTCGATGCGCTCTCGCTGATCATCCACCGCGACTTCGCCTACGACCGCGGCCGGCTGCTCGTCGAGAAGCTGCGGGAGGAGATCCCGCGCCAGATGTTCGACGTCCCGATCCAGGCCGCGATCGGCTCGCGCGTGATCGCGCGCGAGACCGTGAAGGCGCGCCGCAAGGACGTGCTCGCGAAGTGCTACGGCGGCGACATCACGCGC
>VAWW01000012.1 GCA_005884575.1 Actinomycetota bacterium | reverse complement strand
GAGGATCACTTCGGCGGACGGTTGGCCGCGCGGTACGACGAGTCGAGCGCCGAGATGTTCGCGCCCGGTGTCGTCGAGCCGGCCGTCCACTTCCTTGCGCAGCTCGCCGGCGACGGCGCAGCGCTCGAGCTCGGCATCGGCACGGGCAGGATCGCGCTGCCGCTGGCGCAGCGCGGTGTCCGCGTGCACGGAATCGACCTGTCGGAGGCGATGGTCGCGCGGCTGCGCGCCAAGCCGGGCGCCGACAAGGTCGGCGTGACGACGTCACGCCCACGCATCTCGGCTTCGACGAGTACGACGTCGTCTCGCAGGGTCTCATCTCGCATCACTACTCGATTGCCGGCGAACAGGTGGACGTCGTCTCGATACCGTTCCGCTACGTCTGGCCGGCGGAGCTCGACCTGATGGCGCGGCGGGGGATGACGCTGCGCGGGAGGTGGAGCGGCTGGCAGCGCGAGCCGTTCACGAGCGAGAGCCGCCGGCACATCTCCCTGTGGGAGAAGATCGCCTGATGGCGATCGAGATCGATCTCTCGGGCCGGGTCGCGCTCGTCACGGGCGGCTCGCGCGGGCTCGGGCGCGCCGACGCGCTGACGCTCGCGCGCGCGGGCGCGGACGTCGTCATCGCCGACCTGCTCGTCGAGTCGGAGCTGTCCGAGGACACCGATGCCTACGGCGCGCTCGCGACGGTCGCGCGGCAGCAGGGGCTGGTCTACAGCGAGGCCACGGCGCAGGAGATCCAGGCCATGGGCCGGCGCGCGGCGGCGGTCAAGTGTGACGTCACCGACCGCGCGCAGGTCGACGCGACGGTCGCGCGGGTCGTCGGCGAGCTCGGCTTCGTCGACATCCTCGTCAACAACGCGGGGACGCTCGACCACGCCGCGCAGTTCCAGAACCAGAGCCCGGACCTCTGGGAGCGCGACCTGCGCGTCAACCTCACCGGTGCGTTCAACTGCGCACAGGCGGTCTGGCCGCACATGAAGGAGCGCGGCTGGGGCCGGATCGTGAACATGGCCTCGGTCGCCGGGACGCTCGGCGGCTTCGGCCAGGCGAGCTACTCGACGACGAAGGCCGGGATCCTCGGCCTGACGCGGACGCTCGCGATGGAGGGCGGCCGACACGGAATCACCTGCAACGCGATCGTCCCCGGAGTGATCGGCACCGAGGCCTTCAACATGGCGAACCCAGAGATGAATCAGCGAATCGTGAACCGGACGGTGCTGAAGCGCCCCGGTGAGCCGCAGGACATCGCGAACGCGATCGCGTTCCTGTGCTCCGACCTCGCCTCGTACATCACCGGGATCGAGCTGAATGTCTCCGGCGGCGTCGAGCTGTTCGTCTTCTAGATCTAGACGCCCGGGCAGGCGGTGGCGTCGGCGACGTACCGCGGCACCGATATCCACGCCGAGACCGGGCGGCCGCCGAGGATCTTCCGCGGCGCCGCCGTGAACGACGCCGACCAGCGGCCGTTCGAGCACACGGGCAGTCGCACGTGCCCGGCCTCGACACGACGATCGCCGAGCTTCAGCTCGAGCCGCGTGCCGGGCACTGCGCGTACGTCGAGGTCGAGCCAGCCCGCGAGCCGCCGGCCCTCCGGCCAGAGCAGGATCGCGCCCATCCCGGAGAGGTAGCCGTCGTAATAGCGGCCGGGCACGTAGAGCGCGAGCCGCGGAGTCGCCCGGGGCAGCCAGAGCGTGAAGTGCGGGGCGCGCGCGACCGGGCGTGCGCCACGGAGCACGATCGTCCCTGCGTAGCCGTCGACGACGAGAGGCCCACGCAACGCGACACCGTTCGACAGGAGGGCGCCGTCTTCCCCGTAGCGCAGGGACGCCGAGGAAAGGTGGTCGGGCGGCGTGCCGCCGGGCAAGACCGCGACGCGTTCGATCGAGCGATTCCAGAAGAGCTGTTCCTCGCCGTCGACGGGGCGGCCGCCGAACGCGGCGACGAGCGTCGCGCTGCCGCTGCGGGTGTGATCGACCCACGAGCGGTCGGCCGGCAGGTACCGGTGCTGCACGGAGACGGAGTTCGCGCGGTCGAACTCGGACGCGCCCGCGAGCGCCGCGGCGCTGCCGACGAGCGCGAGTCCGAGCAGGAGCGGCGTGGCGATGCGCGGGCGCTGGACCGCGAGTGCTGCGGTCACCGCTGCCGCGGTTGCGAGTCCGCCGACGAATGCGGCTGCGCCGGCGTTCCCGAGCGACGGCTCGAGGTGCTGGACGGCGAGCAGAAACGGCGAGTGATCGTCGGAGCCCGGCCGCGCGTAGCCGGAGAGCGGGATGCGCGCGGCGAGCGCGACGAGGCCTGCGGCGAGGAGCGCGTGCGGCCCTCGGTGCGGCCAGCCGCGCGACGCCTGCAGCCCGAAGGAGATCGCGACGAGCGGCAGGACGTAGAAGACGTAGCGCTCCTGCACCATCGCCGTGTCGCCCCAGAGCGCCGCCTGCACGAGCAGCGCCGCCGTGAAGGCGAGCGTGAACGCGGCGAAGGCGAGCTCCGTCCTGTTCCGTGGCCGCGCGAGCGCCAGCCCGAGTCCGATCGCCGCGCCGGGCACGAGCACCCAGCCGCCCGCATACAGGAGGACGGTCAGGTTGATGCCGACCGCCTTCGCCGCAGGCCCGAGATGGACGTGCACGTGGCCTGCCCCCGAGTAGTAGCCGAGCCCGCGCAGAGCGGCGCCGACGACGCCCACGCCGGCGGCGACGGCGACGGCGGCGAGCGGAAGCCGCTGCTCGCGGAGTACGCGGCGCAGGCCGCGCTCGCGCGAGCCGAGGAGGAGCGCCGCCGCCACGAAGCAGAGCGGCAGGACCGCGAACTGCACCCTGGCGAACGCGGCGAAGGCTGCGAGCACGAGGAAGAGAACCTGGAGGCGCCGGCTGGGCATGGCGAGGGCGGCGACGCCCGCGGCGATTGCGCCGAGCACGAGCGGATACGCGAGCGGCTCCGCGACGACGAGTCCCGCGTAGAGCCCGTCCGGGACGACGAGAGCCAGAGCCGCGACCGCGGCCGCGACGCCGCGGCCCAGGCCGACGCGCCGGGCGAGCAGGAACACCGGCACGGCCGCGAGCGTGAAGGCCGCGGCACCGATTGCCTGCACGATCCGATAGCCCGTCTCGACGCTGCCGGCGCGCCAGGCGGCGGCGGTGACGAGCGGCTGGAGCAGTGCGGGGAAATGGGCGCCCTGCCCCCGGACCGAGGGCGCATGCAGCGCGCCGAGCGACCGGCCGAGCGACGCGTAGAGGTACTCGTCGGGGAAGTAGTTCGGCGTCGCGCGCCGCCAGACGAGCACGAGCCGGAGCAGGAACGCACAGCCGAGCGCGCCGATGAGGACGGCCGTCCGCAGGCGCGGGAGGGCGCCCGCCCGCGCGGCGAGAGCGGGCCGGAACGAGGCGGCGTTGACGGTCACCCAAGTGTGATCGGCCGTGACCGGGGACAGCTTTAAGTGCGGCTAGACTGAGGCGCTTGTCGGCCCCCGCTCGGACCCTGCGCATTCGTACCTCGAGACGTCGCCGGCGGGTCCCCTCGCCGCTCAGGCTGACCGCCCTCGCCGCCGGGCTCCTCGTCCTGGTCAGCGTCGCGATCGGCCTCCTGTTCGCCGGCTCGCCGACCCGGATCGCCGCAGGCGTCCGGGTCGCGGGCGTCAACGTCGGCGGGCTCTCGGCCGAGGACGCGCGAGCCCTCCTGCAGAGGCGGGCGGGCGCTCTCCTGCGCGTCCCGGTGGCCTTCACCGCGGGCGGGCACTCGTTCCGCGTGACGCCGGACTCACTCGGCGTCGCCGTCGACTGGCGGGCCGCCGTCTCCGAGGCCCGCCGTGAGGGCGACGGCCTCGGGCCGCTGCGCGGCTTCAAGCGGCTCGACGTCCGCTTCTTCGGCGCCGACGTCACGCCCCGGCCGCGCGTCTTCCGGGGAGCGCTCGAGCTCGAGCTGGCGCGGATCGCCAAGGTCGTCGACCGGCGCCACCGCGAGCCGGCGCTGCGCCTGCGGGGCGTCCGGCCCGTGCTCGTCCGGGGCAGCGAGGGCCGCGTCCTCGACCGCGCGCTCGCGTCCGGAATCATCGTCCGCTCGCTCGCGTCGTTCGACCGCGGCCGGCCCATTGCGCTGCCGGTGCGGATCGATCGGCCGACGCTGACGGCGGCCGCGCTCGCGCCCGCGGCGCGCCAGACGCGCCGCGCACTCGCCGCGCCGGTCCGGCTGACGCTCGGTCCGACCCGCTTCAAGCTCCCTCGGTGGCGCGTGGCGCAGCTGCTCGAGCTGCCCGCCGACGGCCGTCGCACGCTCCGCATCGGCGGGCCCGCGGCGGACGCCTGGCTCCGCCGGCTCGCGAAGCAGGTCGGCCGTCCGCCCGTCGACGCCGGGTTCGCCGTCGACGGGAGCCGGGTGCGGGTGATTCCCGCGCAGCCCGGGCTGACGCTCGACGCAGCGGCGACGGCTCGCGCGCTCCTCCGCGCGGCGGTGCGTCCGCTGAACCGCGTCGCGCCGATCGCGGTCGCCGAGACGCCGGCCAAGCTCTCGACGCAAGAGGCGCGGGCGATGGGGATCACCGGGCGCGTCTCGGCGTACACGACCTACTTCGGCGGCGTGCCGAACCGGATCCACAACGTCCAGCTCGTCGCCCGTCTCGTCGACGGCAAGCTGATCGGCCCGGGCGAGACGTTCTCGTTCAACGGGACGACCGGCGAGCGCTCGGCTGCGAAGGGATTCCTCGAAGCGCCGGTGATCGTGAACGGCGAGCTGCAGACCGGGCTCGGCGGCGGCGTGTGCCAGGTCTCGACGACGGTTTTCAACGCGGCCTACGAGGCGGGCCTGAAGATCACCGAGCGGACGAACCACGCGCTCTACATCAGCCATTATCCGCAGGGCCGCGACGCGACGGTCAACTATCCGGACGTCGACCTCAAGTTCGTCAACGACACGGAACACTGGCTGCTGCTGCGGACGTTCGTCGGCTCGTCGCAGCTCACGGTCGGCCTCTACGGCGCGCCGCTGCATCGCAGGGTCGAGAGCACCGTGGCGCCGCTCGTGGAGACGGGCGCGCCGCCGGTGAAGAAGACCGTCGACCCGAGCCTCGAGCCGGGCGATGTCGTGGTCGACAACTATGGCTCGCCGTCGCGCTCGACCAGCGTCCACCGCAAGGTCTACGACGCGTCGGGCAGGCTGCTCTACGACGACGTCTGGTACTCGTCCTATCGCGCGGAGCCGAAGCTCGTGCGCGTCGCGCCGAAGAAGCCGAAGAAGGCGAAGCCCGGCGCTACGACGACGACGCCGACGACGCCGGAGCAGACGACGCCGGTGCAGACGACGCCGGTGTCGACGACTGCTCTGCCGACGCAATAGCCTCCGCGAGCCATTCGGGGATGCGCGTCGGACGAAACGTCTGCGCGTCGACGCACGCGTGCGCCGTCCAGCCGTCCGCGATCGTCTCTCCGCTCCGCTCGATCGCGTACTCGAAGCGGAAGCGAGCGCCGCGGACGTCGACGCAGCGCGCATGCACGAGCAGCGCATCGTCGAACCGCGCCGGCTGGAGGTAGCGCACGTGCGTCTCGAGCACGAAGGCCTCGATTCCCTCGTCGCGCAGCGACTGGTAGCCGCCGGCGAACTCGCGCAGGTACTCGACGCGCGCGACCTCGAACCACACGAAGTAGGAGGAGTTGTGTGCGACGCCCTGCGCGTCGGTCTCCGCGAAGCGCACGCGGATCGGAGTGGAGAAGCCGAAGCCGTCCATCCGCGAGACTCTAGAGCGTGAGCATCGCGCGGCTCGCAGAGATCGTGCGCCACAACCAGCCGTGCGTCGTCCTGACGGGCGCGGGGGTCTCGACGGAGAGCGGGATCCCCGACTTCCGCTCGCCGACGGGCATCTGGGCGCGCTTCGATCCGCTCGAGTACGGGTCGATCGAGGCGTTTCGCGCCGATCCCGCGCGGGTGTGGTCGTTCTACGCGCCGCGTTTCTCGATGCTCACGGAGGCAGAGCCGAACGACGCGCACCGCGCACTCGCGGAGCTCGAGCGGCGCGGCCTCGTCCGCGCGGTCGTCACGCAGAACATCGACCTGCTGCACGAGCGGGCGGGGTCGCGGGACGTCGTCGAGGTGCACGGATCGATCCGCAGCGCGAGCTGTCCGGGGTGCGCGTTGCGCGTCCCGCTCGCCGACGTGCTCCCGCTGCTGCCCGTGCCGCCCTGTCCGGAATGCGGCACGGTGCTGAAGCCGGACGTCGTCTTCTTCGGCGAGCTGCTGCCGGAGGAGGCGATCGACCGCGCGGTGGAGCTCGCACGGTCGGCAGGCGTCCTGCTCGTCGCCGGCTCGTCGCTCGAGGTCTATCCGGTCGCCGGGCTGCCCGAGGAGACGCTCGCCGCCGGCGGGAGGCTCGCGATCGTCAACCGCGGGCCGACGCCGTTCGACGGGCGCGCCGACGTGCGGATCGACGCCTCGGCCGGCGAGACGCTACGGGCGCTTGCGCGCGCCCTGGGCGGGTAGCGACGCCGCGAAGATCGCGACGCGGAAGCGTCCCTTCGCGGGCGCGGCGGCGAGCGTGAACACGGGCACGGCGCGGCCGCCTGCGAACGACGTCGAGAAGTAGTCGCCGACCATCTGGCCGCCGCCCGACGCCGGCAGCCAGTCGAGCGGCATCGACAGGGCGTCGAGCCGCAGCTGCTGCGCCCAGGTCGCGCCGCCGTCCGACGACGACGTGAACCCGATCTCGAGCCGGCAGAAGAGCGAGCACGAGCCGGGCTCGAAGAAGCCGTAGACGAGGGCGAGGCGGCCGGTCGCCGCCGGATCGGCGTCGAGCCCGGTGATGAAGTGGTCGGTGCCGGAGCCGACGCCGTCTACGGCGACGCGCGTCGGCGCCGTCCACGTCGTCCCGTCGGCCGAGCTCGAGAGCACGACGTCGTTGACGGGGCAGCCCGGGCGGAACCGGCAGTCGTGCCAGGCGACGAAGATCCGTCCCGACCCGTCGACCGCCGCCGATGGCAGCGGGATCGCGCGCATCCGGTGCGGCAGCGTCCACTGCACATTCGAGACCGTCACCTGCGGCTGGAACGTCGCGCCGCCGTCGGTCGAGCGGAGCGCGACGATCGAGCCGGACCGGTTGTCGGGCAGGTCGATCATCAGCACGGTCAGCGATCCGTCCGGCTGGATCAGCGGCTGCGTCCCGATCAGCTGCGGCGCGATCCGCAGCGGCTGCGACCAGGTCGCGCCGCCGTCGGTCGACGTCTGCAGCAAGACCCGGTGCAACGCGTCATCGGTGTACGCGCTGTAGCAGCGGCCGCGGAACGGACTCGCGTCGCCGTTGTCGCATGCGACCCACTCCTTGTCGAGCTCGGGCCCGTTCACCATCGTCACGGGCGCGTCCCAGTGGACGCCGTCCTGCGACCGGCTGACGAGGATGTTCGACGTCCGCGGCGCGACCGTCAGCGTGGCGACGAGCCAGACGCCGTGGAGCGCGTCGTAGGCGACGGCCGGATCGGACGACCGCGTCTGGGTCCCAGGCGGGGTCGACTCGGCCGTGAGGCTCGGCAGCGTCCCCGTCCGCCACGAGCGGCCCGCGTCGGTCGAGGTCGCCCAGCCCGTGCCCGACGCGGCGCCGGCCTGGAAGCGGCCGACCTGGAACGCGGCGACGACGGTCGAGCCCCAGGCGAAGCTGTCCGGCTCGACGGCGGTCTCGTGCTGGCTCGCCGGATTCTTGAACGGATCGACGGAAAGACGCCGGACGACGGTCTCGCAGTCGGACGCGACGGTGTCCATGCGGTCGGCGACGACGAGGTCGAGCCCGGCGTGGCAGCGCACGGTGTCCCTGCCGCCGAAGGCGACCTGGATCCGGTCCGCACGAGCGGTGCCGCGCACGACAGCGGCTGCCGCGGAGCCCGTGAGCACGGCGGCGATTGCGAGAACGAGGGTCAGCCGGGACACGTGGCTCCGGCGCAGGCTACCGGCGTATTCTCGGCACGTGGAGCACGACTACGACGTGCTCGTCGTCGGCAGCGGCTTCGGCGGCAGCGTCGCCGTGCTGCGCGCGACCGAGAAGGGCTACCGCGTCGGAGTGCTCGAGGCCGGCCGCAGCTTCTCTCCCGAGGACTTTCCGCCGACGAACTGGCGCCTGCGCCGCTTCCTGTTCATGCCGCGGCTGGGCCTGCGCGGGATCCAGCGGATCACGCTGCTGCGTGACGTGCTCGTGCTCTCCGGAGCGGGAGTCGGCGGCGGATCGCTCGTCTACGCGGGCGTTCTCTACGAGGCGCTCGATCCCGGCCTACGCGAAGAGCTCGCGCCGTACTACGAGATCGTGCGCGAGATGCTCGGCGCGGCCGAGGTTCCGTTCGAGACGCCTGCGGAGGACGTCCTGCGCCGGGTCGCGGAGCGGATGGGCGCCGCCGAGACGTTTCGTCGCACGACGGTCGCCGTCGACTTCGACACGTGTGTCCGCTGCGGCGGCTGCATGGTCGGTTGCCGCTACGGCGCGAAGAACACGCTGGACCGCAACTACCTGCGGCTCGCCGAGGAACGCGGCGCGCAGATCCACGCGGAGCGCGAAGCCTTCCTCTTGCGACGCGCCGGCGGAGGCTGGGAGGTCGTTGCGCGGCGGCCCGGCCGGCCCGGCGGGCGCGAGGTCTTCCGCGCCGATCAGGTCGTCGTCGCGGCAGGCGTGCTCGGGACGTTGAAGCTGCTCTTCCGCTCCGGCCTCGGCGGCCCGCACCTGGGCGAGCGTGTCCGCACGAACTCCGAGTCGCTCGTGGGCTCGACCGCGCCGCGGTCGAACGTGGACTATTCCGTCGGCGTCGCGATCGGCTCGTCCTTCTTCCCGAACGCGGACACGCACATCGAGCCGGTGCGCTATCCGCGCGGCTCGAACCTGATGGCGCTGCTCGGCTTCCCGCTGCGCGGCTATGCGAGGCGGCTGCGCGCGTTCACGCCGCGCCGCTGGTCGGAGCGGACCGTGATCCTGCTCGCCATGCAGACCCTCGACAACGAGTTGCGCGTCCGGTGGACCGGCCGGCGCCTGACGACGTCCGAGCGGACGGCGCCCGCATTCGTTCCGGAGGCACGCGAGGCGGTGCGTCATGCAGCGGAGATCATGGGGGGCATCGCCGGCGCCGCCGTCAACGAGGTGTTGCTCCGGACGCCGATGACCGCGCACATCCTCGGCGGCGCGTGTATCGGCGCGGTCATAGACGAGCACCACCGCGTCTTCGGACAGCCGGGGCTGCACGTGCTCGACGGCTCGACCGTGAGCGCGAATCTCGGCGTCAACCCGTCGCTGACGATCGCGGCCCTCGCCGAGCGTGCGCTCGCGCACTGGCCGAGCTGCGGCGAGCCGGACAGCCGGCCTCCGCTCGGCTCCCGGGTGCCTACGCCGCTGCCGCGCGCCTGAGCGTGCGAACCTCGAGCTCTCGGCCGCACGTCTTGCAGACGCTCCGCTCGAGCTCGTACGGGACGCCGTTGTGCTGGCTGAGCACGTGCCTCGTGACGGCCCGGTGCCGGTGGCGACGCCGCAGGTGAATCTTCGTCTCGTCGATCATCGTTCTTCTCCCATACGCATAGTAGTCAGACGTCCGGCCGGCCGAAAGGACTGCAAGGGGTGATTAGTCGCTCTGTAACGATTCCGTCACTGGTCGTCCTCCTCGCGGCAGCGGGCTGCGGGGGGAATCGCCAGGGCGGAGTGCTGGGCGCCTACAAGACGCGGTACTGCGCCTCGGGCTTCCATTCCGTCGGGTCGACGCGCCTCGCGTGGGCCGCGGTCGCCCGGCGGCCGATGCGCGCGTACCGGTCGCCCGGCCGCCGTCCCTTCGCGCGGTTCGAGACGCTGAACTTGAACGGCGTGCCCACCGTTTTCTCCGTCGTCGGCAAGATCGACGGCGGCTGCACGACGAGGTGGTATCGCGTCGAGCTGCCGGTGCGCCCGAACGGGATCGTCGGCTGGATCCGCGCGGCGGACGTCGCGCTCGAGCCGGTCGACACGCGCATCGTCGTGGACGTCTCCGCGCGGCGCGTCGTCCTCTACCGCCGCGGCCGGGAAGTGCTACGCACCACGGCCGCCGTCGGCGCACCGGCGACGCCGACGCCGACCGGCCGCTTCTACGTCAACCAGCGGCTGATCCCTCGCGACCCGACGGGACCGTTCGGCCCGGGCGCGATCGGGATCTCGGCGTTCTCGGACGTTCTCACCGGCTGGACGCAGGGCGGGCCGATCGCGATCCACGGGACGAACGAGCCGTGGTCGATCGGCCGCAACGTCTCGAACGGCTGCATCCGCGTGCGCAACCCGGTGCTGCGGCGGCTTTTCGACGCGGTGAGCGCCGGGACGCCGGTGCTCGTTCGTCCCTAACAGGCGGCGCCGATGTCGAAGCGCGGCACCGCGACCTTCGGCGCGGCGAGACGGCGCCTCGAGAAGTCGAGCGCGGACGCGAGGTTCTCCGCCGCGGCGTCGCGCGCCGAGAGCGGCTGCAGGCCGAAGCGCCACTCGATCAGCTTCAGGATCGACGTGTGGTCGTACAACCGGTGGTCGACGGCGCCGCGCCGCGCGTACGGCGAGATCAGCAGAGTCGGCACGCGGAAGCCGCGCTGCTCGTACCTGGGATCGACGTCGGGGCCCGCCGGCGGCGGCACGTGGTCGAAGAAGCCGCCCCATTCGTCGAACGTGATCACGAGCAGCGTCCGCGGCCAGGCCGGGCTCTTCGTCACGGCGTCGTAGACGCGCGACAGGAACCACTCCCCGGCGCGGATGTCCGCGTGCGGATGATCGTCGAAGCCGGTGTTACCCGACCCCGGCCCGATGTCGGTGAGCGTGTAGCTCGGGTCGACGTATGCGACGTGCGGCAGCTTGCCCGTGCGGCAATCGGCGAAGAACCGCGCGTGCTTCTTCGTGATCGAGTCGTACTTCTGGTTCCAGAGCAGCAGGAAGGACGTGTTGCCGGCGTAGTAGCGGCCCGTCAGCCGCTTCTCCGCGAGCCGGTCCCAGATCGTCGGCAGCGTCGCCACGCGGTACTCGTTGGCGATGCGATCGGTGACGCCGGCGTGGACGTAGAAGCGGTTCGGGAACGTCGGTCCGAGGATGGCCGAGAAGTAGTTGTCGCAGACGGTCCACCGCGGCGCCGCCTGGCCGAGGAAGGGCAGGTCGGTCTTGCCGTAGTAGCCGATCGAGTAGAGGTCGTTCCGCCCCGCTCGGAGCCAGCCGTCGCAGGCGCCGTTGTTGAACTCGACACGAGCACCGTCGTAGGAATGGTCGGGATCGGCGAACGCGCAACCCTGGAAGTCCGGTGCGAGCGGATGTGTCTGGTGCGCGTTACCGGCGGAGTCGACGAAGCTGAGCCCCGCCTGCTTTCCGTTCGCGCCCGGCAGCCAGCCGAGGAAATGATCGAACGAGCGGTTCTCCATCATCACGACGACGATGTGGTCGATGCCCGAGCGGCCGGGCGCGGGAAGCGAGGTCTGCGCGAGGTGGGCGAGCGCTCGCGCCGGCGACAGGGTTCCGGCCGCGGCCGCTGCGGCGGCTCCTGCGCCGACAAGTTGACGGCGGGTCAGCCGAAGCTCGTGGCTCACGCGCGCGAGCCTATCCGTCGCGGTGTGGTTATGGTCCGGGCGACCCGATCGCAGGAGGACTCGATGGCCCGCGCACGCACCCCGCAGAAGGATCTGCTCACCCGCCTCGCCGACGCAGGCGAGCACGCGATCAAGTCGCTCGCGGACGCACCGGGAGCCGACCGCTTCCTCGGCTCGGTGAACGCCCTCAAGGAGCGCCTCGACGAGTTGCAGAAGCGGGTGCGCGGTCTCGAGACCCTCGAGCAGCGGCTCGCGGAGCTCGAGCGGAAGGTCGACAGGCTCTCCGGCACGTCGAGCGGACGCAGGACGACGACTGCGCGGAAGACGACGTCGACGAAGAGCTCCGGCGCGGGCCGCAAGACGAGCAGCGCTCGCAAGAAGACCTAGCTCGGTCTCGGGACGGGAACGCGCACGCGGAGCGCGCCGGGGACGAGCTCGAAGCGCGCCGGCGTCGTGCCCGGCTGCTCGCCGTCGAGCTCGATCGGCAGCGGCTCGTCCGCGTCGACGGTGACCGTCGCGCCGCGCAGCAGCTCGGCCTTCGGGTGCGGCAGATGCCTGCGTCGAAGCGTCCGTCGTCGGGACTCGCGTCCGGGCAGATCATCATGCCGCCGCCGAAGTAACGGCCGTTCGCGACGATCACGTCGTGCATCCGCCCGCCGCGGATCTCGTCGTCGACCGAGACGCGGATGTCCGTCGCGTCCCAGCCGGCGAAGACCGCGAGCGTCGCGAACAGGTAGGACGCCTTGCCGCCGAGCGCCTTCGTCGTCTCGTTCGCGCGCTGGGCAATCGCGCCGCTCATCCCCGTCGATGCGATGTTGGCGAACCAGGCGACCGCCTCGTCACCTGCCCACGTCAGGTAGGTGACGCGGCCGAGATCGATCGTGCGCGCAGTCCCGTTCAGCGCGACGTCGACCGCGGAGGCGACGTCGTGCGGGATGCCGTACGTGCGGATGAAGTCCCAGCCCGTGCCGCGCGCGATCACGGCGAGCTCGACGCCGTCGAGTCCCGCGACGCCGTTTGCGACCTCGTTGACGGAGCCGTCGCCGCCGACGACGACCAGCAGCGTCGCACCGTCGTCGACGGCGCCGCGCGCGAGCGTGCCGAGCTGGCCGGGCGCGTCGGAGAAGAGCGCGTCGCCCTTCAGGCCCCCGGTCGCGGCACGGTGCGCGATCTCGGGCCATCGCCGGCCCGTCGCCCCGTTGTCGGAGGCCGGGTTGACGAGGAAGACCGCTTTGTGAGCGCTAATGCTTCGCGTCCGCGGTGACCGTGTGGAGGGCGACGCGCGTCATCCGGTCGACCGCCGCCCGCAGCTCGTCGTCGCTGATCCGCTTGAACTCGCCCTCGACGACGATGTCGCTCACCGTCAGCAGGCAGCCCGCCTGGACCTTCCGCAATGCGCCGAGCGTGAACAGGATCGAGGCCTCCATCTCGACCGCGAGGATGCCGCGGTCCGACCAGCGCTGGTACTGCCCGCCGTCCGGGTTGTAGAACACGTCGCTCGAGACGATCGGCCCGACGTGCATCGGCTGGTTCAGCTCCTTGGCCGCGTGCACCGCGCCGTGGATCAGCTCCCAGTCGGCCGTCGGGCAGTGCGGCTCCTTCACGTACGTGAACACCGTCCGGTCCTGGGGCACGGAGGTCAGCGCGACGATCAGGTCGCCGAGCTGGTGGTGCGGCTGCAGCCCACCGCACGTGCCGACGCGCATGAGCTTCTTCACGCCGAGCATGACGAGCTCCTCGATCACGATCGCGGCCGACGGGCACCCCATCCCGGTCGCCTGGACGGAGACCGGCTTCCCCTCGAACTCGCCCGTGTAGCCGAGCATCCCGCGCTCCGAGTTGCGCTGCACGGCGTTGTCGAGATACGTCCCAGCGATGTATTCCGCCCGCAGCGGATCGCCCGGAAGGAGGCACGCTTCGGCGTACTCGCCGGGCTCTGCTCTGATGTGGATCGGCATCGGGCGCAACCCTAATGGGTGGAATGATCGAGACGTGCAGGTGATGGAGCCTTCGCTCCGGCAGATCCTCGACTTCTGCGCCGAGGAGCCGGTCGAGCGCGTTTTCCTCGAGGACATCGCGCGGCGCGGGCTCGGCCGCTTCCACGCACTCGCGGAGGACGGACGGCTGACTGCGCTGTGCCACGTCGGCGCGAACGTCGTCCCGAGCGGCCCCGGCGCCGAGCGGTTCGCCGAGGCGGTCATCCATGGTCAGGCACGGATGATCATCGGCGAGCAGTCGGCGGTGGACGAGCTGTGGGCTGCGATCCGCCGGCGCATGCCGACGCCGCGTGACGACCGTCCCGGCCAGCCGGTCTACGAGCTGAACGACCCGCCCGACCCGGGCGACACCGGGCTCCGGCCGGCGACGATGGACGACTACGACAGGCTCGTCCCCGCGTGCGCCGCCGCGCACCACGAGGAGATCGGGATCGATCCGCTGCGGCGCGACCCGCAGGGCTTCCGCTGGCGGACGCGGGCGCAGATCGAGGAGGCGCGCTCGTGGATCTGGCTGGAGGACGGCGTGATCCGCTTCAAGGCCGAGGCGTCGGCGTGGACGCCGTCGGCGGTGCAGCTCCAGCAG
Organism: Actinomycetota bacterium; assembly: GCA_005884575.1. Lineage (GTDB taxonomy): Bacteria > Actinomycetota > Thermoleophilia > Gaiellales > Gaiellaceae > AC-16. The sequence continues at coordinate 43,647 of VAWW01000012.1, read as the reverse complement.
GTCTGGGTCGACCCGGCCGCGCGGAAACGCGGCTACGCGAATCGCGCGCTGCGGGATCTCTGCCGGTTGCTCCTTCGCGACGTCCCGACGGTGTGCCTGTTCGTCCGTCCCGAGAATGCGCCGGCTCTTCGTCTCTACGAGGCTGTCGGGATGCGGCGGACGATCACGTACCGCTCGCTGATCTTCTGAACTAGGTGCGGTCGACGTGCCGGCCGCAGAGCTCGCACACCACCGCGTACCGCTTGACGCCGGCTGCCGTGACCGCGATCTGCCGGCGGACCAGCCTGTGCGCGCACGTGCGCACCTGCGGCAGGAGCTTGGGCAGCGGGGGCAGGTCGGGCACGTGCCGCACCGCGCCGCCGACGGCAGGGCATGCGGCGACGTGTTCGGCCCAGACCTGATGGGCCGGCTGGCTCGTGACGGCTAGCCAGCCGCACGCCTCGCAAGCGATCTCGATCACGGTCAGCCAGAGTAGCCCGCTTCCGTCGAGCCAGCCGGAAATCGGGACGGCGCAGTCCCTCGATCGAGGGACTGGTTCGAACAGCGTCCTGACGATCCCAACGTGTGGTGCTCACGAACGCGTCACAGCGTCCGTCCGTGCGGTTGCGGACCCTTTTGATCTCCCTCGTCGCGGCTCTGGCGCTCGTTCCGAGCGCCGCTGCGGGGCAGAAGCTCCTGCTCGGCGTCGACGACGACCAGGCCCGCTGGATGAACCCGGCCGGCGCGCTGACGCCGCTCTATCGCGAGGTCGGCGTCAGCTCCGTGCGCGTCACGCTCCAGTGGCAGCCCGGTCAGACGCAGCTCTCGAAGACGAACCGGACCGAGCTCGACCGCGCCGGCGTCGCGACCTGGGGCCTGCGCCTCGTGCTCGCCGTCGACGGGCCCGCCGACAACCCGCCGTCCGACGCCGCCCCGCGCGACGCCTATTGCGGCTTCGTCGGCAATGTCCTGCGCCGCTACCAGACCATCGGCGACGTCGTGATCTGGACGGAGCCGAACTCCGCGACCTTTTGGCGTCCGCAGGCGAACGGGGCGGCGAGCTACGAGGCGCTGCTCGCGCGCTGCTGGGATGTCGCCCACTCGGTGCGTCCGACGGTCAACGTGATCGCCGCGAGCGCGCCGCACCAGAATCCCGGTGCCTGGTTCGCCGGCATCGGCGCCGCCCTCAAGGCGAGCGGCCGGACGCAGCCGATCCTCGACACGTTCGGTCACAACGCCTATCCCGAGACCTCGGGCGAGGCCCCAGACGCCAAGCACAGCGGCGCCTCCCTCGACCAGGGCGACTACGACCGGCTCGTCGCAACGCTGCGTAGCTCGTTCGCCGGCACGAGCCAGCCGGCCCCCGGCCAGGGCAACACGTCCATTTGGTACATGGAGGACGGCTTCCAGACGCGGCTGACGACCGCGCGCCATCTCTACACCGGCTCGGAGACCGACAAGTACGCGATCACCGAGGACAAGCAGGCGGATGCGGTCGGCGCCGCGATCCGGCTCGCGTACTGCCAGCCGTTCGTCGGCGCGTGGTTCAACTTCGAGCTGCGCGACGAGACGTCGCTCGCCGGCTGGCAGTCGGGCCTGCTCCGCGCCGACTGGTCGGCGAAGCCGTCGTTCTATTCCTTCCGCGACGCGGTGGTCGACATCGCGAAGCGGCGGGTCGTGTGCAAGTAGTCCCTCGGTCGAGGGACGCCCACGATCGCCCGCTTTCCCACTGAACGAGTGATGAACTGCGGCCGCGGCGCGCCGATGGAACGTCCGGTGCGAGCTTCCTACCGGCTTATCGCCGCTCTGCTGATCCTGGGCGTGACCCCCTTCTTCGCGGGATGCGCCCGCATGACCCCTACCGTGAAGCACACGTGCTCGGCGACGGACAAGCAGTTTCTCGCGACGACGCAGCTGAACATGAGCATGCTCGGCTACTGGTCGTCGAATCTCGCGACGGGCGAGGCCAAGCCCAGTGAGGTGATCGCCGAGACGAAGCGGGCGGCGGCCCGTGTCGACGCGACGAACCCGACCGACCCGTCGCTGAGCCAGACGCGGCAGATCGTTCGCGCGATGCTGTCCGAGTACTGGCGGGCAGTGGCCGCCTCGGCGCATCACCGTGAGGCGGGGCCGCACATGATGCGCGCCTACGGGCTGGCGAACTTCGCGCACGACGTCCTCTCGCAGGCCGAGCCCGCGCTCGCCGCGCAAGGATGCAACGTCTCGGCGCTGCTGTAATCCCTCTATGGACACCGAGGCGCTCCGGGCCCGGATCGAGGAGCACGTCCGCCGGCACGAGCTGATCCCGCCCGGCGGCGACGTCACCTGCCTCGTCTCCGGCGGCGCCGACTCCACGTGCCTCTGCCACGCGCTGCGGACGCTCGGCTACCGCGTCTCCGCGCTCCACGTGGATCACGGGCTGCGGGGGGACGAGTCGGCGGCGGACGCCCGCTTCTGCCGCGAGACACTCGGCGCCGAGCTGGTCGAGGCGGGCGGTGCGACGACCGAGGAGGAGCTGCGCGAGCTGCGCTACGCGGTCGCGACGGACCGGCTGCGCGCGACGGGGCACACCGCCTCCGATCAGGTCGAGACGATCCTCTACCGGCTCGTCTCGAGCGGCCGCGCGACGGGGATCAAGGTGCGCCGCGAGGACGGCGTCGTCCGCCCGCTGCTGCCGCTGTGGCGCGAGGAGACCGAGGCGTACTGCCGCGCCGAGGGGCTCGAGTTCCGCATCGACTCCTCGAACCGGGAGACCAAGCGCGGCCTGATCCGGGAAGAGGTCCTGCCGCTGCTCCGGCAGCTGCACCCGGCGGCCGACGAGAACCTCCTTCGCGCGCTCGACGAGCGGGCGCTGCTGCCGCCCGCGGTCGCCGAGCTGCTTGCGTCCGTCGCCGGCTCGAAGCGCGTCGATCTCGGCGGCGGGCTCCAGGCCGTCCGCGAATACGACCGCCTCTGGCTCGAGCACGGACCGGTGGAGCTGCGCGGCGAGGTCCGCTGGGGACCTTGGCGGATCGCCTCCGACCTGCCAGGCCTTAGAGTGCGAGCGTGGAGGCCGGGCGACCGTCTGGCCGGACGGAGGAAGAAGATCCAGGACGTGTTCGTCGACGCAAAGGTTCCCCGCTCGGAGCGCGAGTCGTGGCCGCTCGTCGTGCGCGGGGACGAGGTCGTCGCGGTTCCGGGGATCGTCGACTCGCCGGGCGTCGAGGCGGTCCGCGAGGGGTGAGCGTCGCCCGCCTTCGGCTCGCTCCCGTGGGGGAAACCATGTTTCCCCCACGCGCCCCTTCTTCGAAAGTTGGCCGGGGGAACCTCCCGGTGCCCCCGGCATTGGATCCCCTCCCCCGCTCATGAGGCAGGTTGCCCCATGAGCGCGACCGAGCTCGAGCGCGCCGTCACCGAGATCCTGATCGACGAGGAGACGCTGCAGCGGCGGATCGCCGAGCTCGGCGAGGAGGTCTCGGCCGACTACGCCGGCCGCGACCTGCTGCTCGTCGGCGTTCTCAAGGGCGCCGTCTTCTTCATGTCCGACCTGATGCGGCGGCTGACGATCCCGTGCGAGATCGACTTCATGGCGATCTCGAGCTACGGCGCGGCGACGGACTCCTCCGGGGTCGTTCGGATCCTCAAGGACCTCGACATCAACATCGAGGGCCGGGACGTGCTCGTCGTCGAGGACATCATCGACTCCGGCCTGACCCTCTCGTACCTGATGCGGAACCTCGAGGCCCGCGATCCCGCGTCGCTGGAGATCTGCGCCCTCATGACCAAGCCGGAGCGGCGGGAGATCGATGTGCCCGTCCGCTACGTGGGATTCGAGATCCCGAACCGCTTCGTGATCGGCTACGGGCTCGATTTCGGCGAGCGCTACCGGAATCTCCCCTATGTGGGCGTCCTGGATCCGGCCCTGGTCGCCCCGGATTCCGCGTAACCATCGCGTAGGAATCCGGGTTCTAGAATCAGCGTCGCTGGTACCCTGCCGATAGAGCCTCTGTGAACCGATTCTTCCGTAGCGCGCTCTTCCCGCTGATCATCATCGCGGCGCTGGTCTGGCTTGCGCTGCAGACGCTGGGGAGCCACGGGACCAAACAAGCGAAGGAGACATACTCGCAGCTGCTGACCCGCGTCCAGTCCCAGCCGGACACGGTCCAGTCGGTCACGTTCGTCCCCAACAAGCAGGAGATCGACGCGACGATCTCCGAGGCGGGACAGCAGCGCAAGGTCGTCGTCCACTACGCGACCGACCAGGCGCAGTACGGCTTCCAGCAGGCGCTCCAGGCGGCGCAGAAGCAGAACTCGCAGCTCGTCTTCGACTCGAAGGGCGTCGGTTCGTCGCCGTGGTGGTCGATCCTGACCTCGCTGCTCCCGTTCGTCCTGCTCTTCGGCTTCTGGATCTTCCTGATGAACCAGGTGCAGGGCGGCGGCTCGAAGGTGATGAGCTTCGGCAAGTCGCGCGCCAAGCGGATGACCCCCGACGCGCCGAAAATCGGCTTCAAGGACGTCGCCGGCGTCGACGAGGCCGTCGAGGAGCTGCAGGAGATCAAGGAGTTCCTCGAGAACCCGAAGAAGTTCCAGGCGCTCGGCGCGCGCATCCCGAAAGGCGTCTTGCTCTACGGCCCGCCCGGTACCGGTAAGACGCTGCTCGCGCGCGCGGTCGCCGGCGAGGCGGGCGTGCCGTTCTTCTCGATCTCCGGCTCCGACTTCGTCGAGATGTTCGTCGGCGTCGGCGCGTCGCGCGTCCGCGACCTCTTCGAGCAGGCGAAGCAGGCCGCGCCGTGCATCGTCTTCATGGACGAGATCGACGCCGTCGGCCGCCATCGCGGCGCCGGGCTCGGCGGCGGCCACGACGAGCGCGAGCAGACGCTCAACCAGCTGCTCGTCGAGATGGACGGCTTCGAGCTGAAGGACAACATCATCCTGATCGCGGCGACGAACCGCCCCGACATCCTCGACCCGGCGCTGCTGCGCCCCGGCCGCTTCGACCGGCAGATCGTCGTCGATCGGCCCGACCGCATCGGCCGCCGCAAGATCCTCGAGGTGCACTCGAAGGGCAAGCCGCTCGCTCCGGAGATCGACCTCGACGCGCTCGCCGCCGGCACGCCCGGCTTCACCGGCGCCGACCTCGCGAACCTCGTCAACGAGGCCGCGCTGCTCGCCGCGCGCCGCGGCAAGAAGACGATCGAGCAGGAGGAGCTCGAGGAAGGGATCATGCGCGTGATCGCCGGTCCCGAGAAGCGCACGCGGCTGTTCTCGGAGACCGAGCGGAAGATCACCGCCTATCACGAGATGGGTCACGCGCTCGTCGGGCACCATCTCGAGCACACCGACGACATCCACAAGATCTCGATCATCAGCCGCGGCCAGGCGCTCGGTTACACGATCTCGCTCCCGCGCGAGGACCGCTACCTGACGACGAAGGCGTCGCTGATGGAGCAGATGGCGATGACGCTCGGCGGCCGCGCCGCCGAGGAGCTCGTCTTCCGCGAGGTCACGACCGGCGCGGCGAACGACCTCGAGAAGGTCACGTCGACGGCGAAGCAGATGATCATGCGCTTCGGGATGAGCGAGAAGCTCGGCCCCCGCGTCCTCGGCCGCAACCAGGACATGCCGTTCCTCGGCCGCGAGATGGGCAACGAGCCCGACTACTCCGAGGAGATCGCGCGCGAGATCGACGACGAGATCCGGCGCGTGATCGAGGACGCCCACGAGACCGCGCTGCGCGTCCTGCGCGAGCACATGGACGAGCTGCACAAGATCTCGGCGATCCTGATCGAGCGCGAGACGATCGACAAGGACCAGTTCGAGCGGCTGCTCGCCGGCGAGCTCGAGGAATCCGTGTTCCCGGAGGAGCGGCCGGTGCGCGAGCCGCAGCCGTCGCCGGAGCCGAAGCGGCAGCCCCAGCCGAAGCCGCGTCCGTTCCCACTGCCGGGCGCGACGATGCAGCCGCCGCCGCCCGAGGGCGCGTCGGGCTAGCGCGAGCACGCAAAAGGTGCCGCGGGGGGTTCGGTACCGCGACGCCCGTTGCGCTTCCTCGGAAGGAAACTCTTAGAACAACGACTTGCGATTGCGCGTCTTGCCGCGGGTCATGATCGTGCCCTTTCGGTTGCCGCCCGCGACCTCAGGACGGGCGGGGACGTCAGAATCTTCCGCGTGCGTGTCCCGATCGAGCAGCGGTTCCCGCGTCCTTCCGTGATGGGCGTCGTCAACGTCACGCCCGACTCGTTCTCGGATGGGGGCGTCCATCTCCGCCCGGATGACGCGGTGGCCGCGGCGACGCAGATGCTCGAGGACGGCGCGGCGATCGTCGACATCGGCGGCGAGTCGACGCGTCCCGGCTCCGAGGGCGTCGACGCGGACGAGGAACTGCAGCGCGTGCTGCCCGTGCTCGAGCGTCTGCACGGCCTACCCGTCTCCATCGATACGGCGAAGGCGGAGGTGGCGCGGCGCGCGATCGAGCTCGGCGCGGAGCTCGTCAACGACGTCACCTCATTGCGCGGCGACCCGGAGCTCGCGGAGGTCGTCGGCGACGCGGAGGTGTACCTCTGCCTGATGCACATGCAGGGCGAGCCGCGGACGATGCAGGCGAATCCGACCTACGACGACGTCGCGTCCGACGTCGCGGCGTTCCTCGAACAGCGGCTCGCTTTCGCCGTCGCGACGGGAATCCCGGAGGGGCGGATCTGCCTCGACCCGGGGATCGGCTTCGGCAAGACCGTTGCGCAGAACTTCGAGCTCGTGCGGCGGCTCGACGTCCTGCTCGCGCTCGGCCGGCCCGTGCTGATCGGCTTCTCGCGCAAGAGCTCGCTGGGCCGCATCCTCGGCGACCCGGCGGCGAGGACGGGCCCGCTCGCAGCGAGCGTCGGCGCGGCGGTCGCCGCCTACGACCGCGGGGCGACCATCCTGCGCGTCCACGACGTGCCCGAGCACGTGCAGGCACTCACCGTCGCCGCGAAAGTGGCGGGATGATCGTCGAGCTCTCCGGCCTGCGGATCTTCGGCCGCCACGGCGTCCATCCCGAGGAGAAGGAGCACGGACAGGACTACCTGTACGACGTCGAGCTCGAGGTCGGTGAGCGCGGTGCGTCCGACCGGCTCGACGAGGCGGTCGACTACGAGCAGGTCGCCCACTGTGTGCAGGAGGTCTCCGACGCGCGCTCCTACGACCTGATCGAGGCGCTCGCGAGCGCCGTCGCCGACGAGCTCCTGCGCCGCTTCTCGCCCGTGCGCGTGCTCGTCCGCGTCCGCAAGCCGGGGATCCGCCCCGGCGGTCTCGAGGTCGACTACAGCGCCGTCACGGTGCTGCGGTCGCCGTGACCGTCAGCACGTAGTCGGTCCGGCGGCCCGCCGGCACGGTGAGCGCCACGTAACCGCTGAAGCCTGTCCTGCCGCCCGCGACCGCCGCGGTCTTCGGGCCGGCCGAGACGCGATTCCGGCTCGTCCCGAGGACGCTCGTCGTCCCGGCATTCCAGATCGAGACGGCCACAGGGCGCCCGTCCGAGGCGGTCGCGGTCACGCGCAGGCGCCGGTGCGCGGGCACGCGAAGCCGGTAGACGTCGCGCGGATCGTCGAAGCCGTCGAGCCGGCCTGCGAGGCGGCCCGGCGCGGTGAGGAGGAGGCCGCCAGTGGAGAACGTGACGCCGGGCTTGACCTCGGCGACGTCGTCGTTCGGCTCCTGCGGGTCCCGGATGGGAGCGGGGGCGGCGAGCGCTGCCGGCACGTCGAGGAGGCCGAAGCCGGTGTCCGCATCCCACCCGGGCGGGCCGAGGTCGCGCGCGGAGCGCCGGATCAGCTCGAACAGCTGGCCCGCGTCGAGGTCCGGCCGGGCCGTCCAGATCCAGGCGGCGGCGCCGGCGACGATCGGCGCTGAGAAGCTCGTTCCGTCGGCGAGCGAGTAGCTCGTCGGCGAGACGCGGGGATCCGCGACCGGAATCGCGACGCCCGGCGCGATGAGGTCGAGTCCCGGCGACGAGCTCGAGAACGACGCGAGCGCGTTCGACTGGTCGGATGCGCCGACCGTGAGCACGTGCGGCAGCGCCGCGGGATAGATGACCGGGTTGCCGCCCTGCCGCTCGTTGCCGGCCGCGGCGACGAGCACCGAACCGCCGCGCACTGCGGCCTCGACGGCCTGCTCGAGCAGCGGGTCGCGCTGCGGACTTCCCCAGCTGAGGTTGATCACGCTCGGCCCGGCGGCGGTCGCGGCCTGCAGGCCCGCGATCGCGTCGGAGTTGGTGATCGAGCGGAACGGGCTCGCGTCCCACAGTCGCAACACCGCCTGCGGGTAGATGCCGACGACCCCGACCCCGTTTGCCGGCGCGCCGACGACCGAGCTGACCTCCGTGCCGTGATCCTCGTCGCGCGCGAACGTCGACTGGCTGTTCAGGACCGTGACATCCGGGCGGCCCGCGAATTCCTCGTGCGCCACATCGACGCCGCTGTCGATGATCGTCACTGGACGGCCGGGTACGGGCGGAACGAGGTCGCGCACGCCGATCGCGGTCAGCCACCACTCCCGGTCGATGAGCGGATCGCTGAACGGCGACGCGTCGTCCGCGCGAGCGAGCGAGCGCTCGGGCTCGGCCGCGCGCAGGAGGCCTGCGCGGCGGAGGCGCCCGACGAGCGCGGGAGACGTCGTCCGCCAGATCGCGAGCCGTGACGCTACGGGGCGCGCGCCGGCCGCGCGCAGGATCGGCGCGGCGCCGGGCTTCGTCTGGACGAGCACCGGGCTCGCGGCGGCCGGCCCTGCAAGGGCACCGGCCAGCAGGGCGGCAGCGAGGACGTGCACGCCGCCACGGTACCGGCGGCCTAGAATCGCCCGCGGTGCGTGCATACGTCGGGCTGGGCTCCAACCTCGGCGACCGGGAGGCGACCCTGCGGCAGGCGGTGGCGGCGCTCCGCGAGGTTCCGGGGGTCAGGATCGTCGCGGTCTCCGCCTTCCGGGAAACCGATCCCGTGGGCTTCCTCGACCAGCCGCGCTTCCTGAACGGCGCGGCCGCGATCGAGACCGAGCTCTCCCCGCAGGAGCTGCTCGCGGCACTCCTCGAGGTCGAGCGCGGCCTGGGCCGGATCCGGGGTGGGGAGCGGTACGGCCCGAGGACGGTCGACCTCGACCTCCTGGTCTACGGCGACGTGACCCTGGCCGAGCCGGGCCTGGAGATTCCCCATCCCCGGCTCCACGAGCGGCGGTTCGCGCTGGAGCCTCTGGCCGAGCTCGCTCCGGGCCTCGAGATCCCCGGGAAGGGCCCGGTGGAGGCCCTCCTGGCCGAGCTAAACTGACCCCCATGAGCCACCTGGACGACCTCGACGAGTACGAAGCCGAGCTCGAGCTCGGACTGAAGAAGGAATACCAGGCCGTCTTCGGCCTCTTTCGCTACTGCGTCCTCACACAGGACGCGACCTATCTCTGCAACAAGCTCGAGCGGACGTACGTCCCGCAGGCGAACTACCCGTTCTTCCACCTCAAGCTGGAGGACGTCTGGGTGTGGGACAAGAACCGCCCGACGCGGATCATCCACCGAGATCTACACTGCCGGCGACGTGACGATCGAGGAGCTCCGCGGCGAGGGCGACGGGCCCGCACTGACCGCGGAGGCGCTAGCCGAGAAGATCGGCGAACCGCTTCCGTCGGACGAAGACCTCTAGCTAACGCGCGCGAGCTCCGTCTCGATCGCGGCCTCGAGCTCCTCCGGCTTGAAGCCGAACGGTCCCTCGCCGCCCTGGAACGCGACGCGGCCGTCGCGGCCGATCAGGTACAGGCGGTCGGGCCAGCCGCCGTAGCGGCGCGCCACCTCGTTGTCGATCGCGTCGACGAGGACCGGCATCCCGATCTCCAGTCGGAGCGCGCACGCCTCGGCGACGTCCGCGCGCTCGGCGTCCGAGGCGGGATCGGCGAGCGCGATCCCTGCGTCGCGATTGTCGCTCAGCACCCAGCCGGCCTCGGGATGCGCTTCCTTGATGTAGACGACGAAGAACGCGACCTGCTCGCCGTAGCGACGATGGAGATCCTCGAGCGCGCCCAACTGGCGGCGAAACGGCGGTCAGGTGTACGAGCCGAACACGAGCGCGACGGGTCGGTCGCCCGCGAAATCGGCGAGCCTGACCGGATCGCCGGGAGCGAGGCTCGGTGTGCGTAGCTCGAGGTAGTCCGGCGAGGCCATGACGTCCTCTAGGCCGAGCGGCGAGTCGCTCGGAGTCGCGGGACCGGCGCTCATGCCGCGATAGTACGTCCGGTGCTCCTCGTCGTCGACGTCGGAAACACGCAGACGGTCTTCGGGCTGTACGACGGCGACACGCTCGCGCAGACCTGGCGCGTCGCGACCGAGGCGCAGCGCACCGGCGACGAGCTCGGCGTGCTGCTGCGGAACTTCCTCGACCTCGGCGGGCTCGAGGGCGCGTGCCTCTCGTCGACCGTGCCGCGGCTGATCCGCGAGTACGAGCAGCTGGCGCAGCGCGAAGGGATCGACCTACTCGTCGTCGGGCCGGGGACGCGCACCGGGATCCGGATCCTCTACGACGATCCGCGCGAGGTCGGGCCGGACCGGATCATGAACGCCGTCGCGGCGAAGGAGCGCTACGGCGCCCCGGCGATCGTCGTCGACTTCGGCACGTCGACGAACTTCGACGTCGTCTCGCCGGCCGGCGAGTACGTCGGCGGCGTGCTCGCACCAGGCATCGAGATCTCGATGGAAGCGCTGTTCGCACGCGCCGCGCGACTCGTCAAGGTCGACTACGCCGAGCCGCCGACGGTGATCGGGAAGACGACGGAGGCCGCGCTCCGTTCGGGTCTCGTCTACGGCTTCGCCGGCCAGGTGGACGGGATCGTTGACGCGATCCGCGGCGAGCTCGATGCCGACGCCCCGGTCGTCGCGACCGGCGGTCTCGCCGACCTGATCGCCCCGCACTCGCGAACGGTCTCGAAGGTCGACCCGTATCTGACGCTCGAGGGTCTCCGGATCGTCTGGTCGCGGAACGGCTAGCCGCCGCCGTACAGGCTGATCGGCATCGAGTCGAGCAGGATCTCGTCGGCGGGATCCGGCAGTTCGGCCTCGAGCCGCTCGACGAGCTCGCGCGCGCCGGGGGCGGCGGCGAAGAGGCGCGTGACGACCTCGTCCGTCGTCTCGAGCTGCACGAGCTCCTGCTTGAACGGCTTCGGGAACCGCCCGCGGCCGAGGTACCAGCCGTAGAACTTCTTCAGGAAGCCGGACGCGCGCCGCTCGCCGAGCTCGCGCACCGTCTCGCGGATGAAGAGGACGAGCTCGGCGGCGACCTCCTCGCGCGACGGCGCGGCCGCGTCGCCGTCGACGATCTCGCGCAGCACCCACGGATTGCCCTGGGCGCCGCGTCCGACCATCACCGCCGCGGCGCCGGTCGTCGCGAGCACGGCCTGCGCCTTCGCGCGCGAGGTCACGTCACCCGACGCGATCACCGGCACGCCGACCCGCTCGACGAAATCGGCGGTCAGCGAGTGATCGGCGTCGCCCGTGTACATCTGCCTCGCCGAGCGCGGATGGAGGGTCAGCGTCTGCGCCCCGGCCTCGACGAGCCGGGGCCCCACCTCGAGGCAGGCCCGCGAGCCGTTCTCGGTGCCGCGACGCATCTTCACCGAGACGGGCACCGAGACCGCGTCGGCGACCGCCGCCACGATGCGGCAGGCGCGGTCCGGGTCGTCCAGAAGCGTCGCTCCGGCCCCAGTCTTCGTCACCTTGCGGACGGGGCAGCCGAAGTTGATGTCCACCAGGTCGGCGCCCGCGGCCTCGACCATCCGGGCCGCCTCGCCCATCACCGCGGGATCCGAGCCGAAGATCTGAATGGCCAGGGGATGCTCGTCCCCGGCCACCCGGAGGTAGCCGAGCGTCCGTTCGTTCCGGTGCTCGATCCCGGCGCAGCTGACCATCTCGGAGCAAACCAGCCCCGCCCCGAACCGCCGTCCCTGGCGGCGAAAGGCCTGCACGCTGACACCGGCCATGGGGGCCAGGACGACGCGGGTCGGCACCTCCACAGGGCCGATCCGCCAGGGCTCGCGGAGGTCGATGTTCACAGTGTGTAAATCGTAGCCCGGGGCTCTTGCCGTCGCCCTGGGTCACCGCTATATTTCCCGCCCGCACGGCGCCCTCCGAGGCGCCGCGTTTTTCGTGGTGCAGGGGTCAGGAGGACCGCTGTGAAGGAAGTCATCCTCACCGCCGAGGGCTACAAGAAGCTCCAGAAGGAGATCGACTACCTGTCGAACGACAAGCGCCGCGAGGTCGCGGAGCGGATCCGCGTCGCGCGCGAGTTCGGGGACATCGCCGAGAACGCGGAGTACGACGACGCGAAGAACGAACAGGCCCATCTCGAGGCCCGGATCGCGATGCTCGAGGAGCGGCTGAAGGCCGCCCGCGTCGTGACGAAGAAGGAGATCAAGTCCGGCGAGGTCTCGATCGGGACGAAGGTCCGCCTGAAGGACATGGACGCGAACCAGACCGTCGAGTACAGCATCGTCGGCTCGGCCGAGGCCGATCCCGCCGAGAACAAGCTGTCGAACGAGTCGCCGGTCGGCAAGGCGATCATGGGCCGCAAGAAGGGCGAGGTCGTCGAGGTCGCTGCGCCGCGCGGCAGCCTCAAGTACAAGATCCTGGACATCAAGGCCGCCTAGCGCGTCCCCGGCCGCCTTCGGTTCCGGCCGGCGGAGCCGGCTTCCACCGACGGCGCGTCCCGCTCGACGCACGATCGCTTCCGACCCCGTGCTAGCGCACTGTGACCTCCGCGCTCGTGCGCCGAGCGGGTCGCCAGGAACCCGCTAGGCCCGATCCCGTTGCAGTCCCTAGGCTGGGCCGGATGATCGATCTCCACTCCCACATCCTCCACGGCGTCGACGACGGGGCCGCGACGGTCGAGGACGGCGTGGAGATGGCCCGGTCCGCGGTCGCGGACGGCGTCACGGTGATTGCGGCGACGCCGCACGTTCGCGGCGACTATCCGACGACTGCGGAGACGATGGAGCTTCGTCTTGCCGAGCTCCGGGAGGCGCTCGCCGCGGCCGGCGTCGAGCTGCAGGTGCTGGCCGGGGGCGAGCTCGACCTGCAGCGGCTCGCGGAGCTGCCGGACGATGAGCTGCGGTGCTTCGGTCTCGGCGGCAACGCGAGTGTGCTGCTGCTGGAGTTCCCGTACCACGGCTGGCCGCTCGGGCTCGCGGACACCGTCTTCGGCCTCCGGACGCGCGGCTTCCGCCCGGTGATCGCGCATCCGGAGCGGAGCGCAGAGGTGCAGGCGCGGCCGGAGCAGCTCGCGCCGATCGTCGAGGGCGGCGCGCTCGTCCAGCTGACGGCCGCGTCGGTGGACGGCCGGCTCGGCCGGCGACCGCGCGACGCGGCCTTCCGGCTGCTCGAGCTCGGGCTCGCCCATCTGCTTGCGAGCGACGCGCACGCGCCGTCGATCCGGCAGATCGGGATGTCCTCTGCGGCCGAGGCGATCGGCGATCCTGCTCTCGCGCGGTGGCTGACCGTCGAAGTTCCCGCCGCGATCGTCGGCGGGGAGCACATCCCGGCGCGACCGCCGGCGCCGCGGCGGCGCCGTTTCGGGTGGGTTCGCTAGGTGTTCGAGCGCTTCACCGGGCGCGCACGGGAGGTCGTGGTGCTCGCACAGGAGGAGGCGCGGGCGCTCTCGCACAACTACATCGGCACCGAGCACATCCTGCTCGGACTCCTGCGCGAGGAGGAGGGGATCGCGGCACGCGTCCTCGGCGAGCTCGGGGTGACGCTCGAGGAGATCCGGAGCCAGGTCGCGCAAATCGTCGGTCGAGGCGACGAGGTCAGCTCCGGCCAGATCCCGTTCACGCCGCGTGCGAAGAAGGTGCTCGAGCTCTCGCTGCGCGAGGCGCTCGCGCTCGGACATAACTGGATCGGGACCGAGCACATCCTGCTCGGCCTCGCACGCGAGAACGAGGGCGTCGCCGCACGCATCCTGCTCGACCTCGGCGTCACCGCCGAGCGAATCGCGGAGAGCGTGCTTCGCCTGCTCGGAGGCGAGCCCGTCCCGCAGACGGGTCGGCGTCGGCGCGAGCTCGCCGCGGCGGCTGTCGGCGCCGCGCTTTTCGCGGTCGCGCTCGGGATCGGGATCCTGATCGGGTGGGCGATCTGGGCGACGTAGACTCGCCCCTCGTGCCGACGCCGAAGCGCTTTCCCGACCGCACCGAGATCGCCGACGTGCGTGCCGCGGCCGAGCCGCTCGTGGACGGCGCGCAGGCGGAGGAAACCTTTCGCGTCGCGGGTCGCGTGATGGCCCGTAGGGACATGGGCAAGCTCGTGTTCCTCGACCTCGTCGACCGCTCCGGGCGCATCCAGCTGCTGTGCCCGCTGGACCGCACCGGCCAGATCGACCTCCACCTCGGCGACGTCGTCGGCGCGAGCGGCGCCCCCGCAAAGTCGCGTCGCGGCGAGCCTTCGCTGATGGTCGACTCACTCGAGCTGCTCGCGCGCAACCGAAGCCCGCTGCCGGACACGTTCCACGGGCTCACGGACGTCGAGGCGCGATACCGGCGTCGCTACCTCGACCTGCTGATGAACGAGGATTCGCGCACGCTGGCGTTGCTGCGCTCGCGCATGGTCGCGGCGGTCCGCCGCCGCCTCGACGACTGGGGGTTCGTCGAAGTCGAGACGCCGGTTCTGCAGCCGCAGTACGGGGGCGCGTTCGCCGAACCGTTCGTGACCCACTACAACGCGCTCGACGCCGACTTCTACCTGCGCATCGCGACGGAGCTCTATCTGAAGCGGTTGATCGTCGGCGGGCTCGAGAGGGTGTACGAGATCGGCAAGGACTTCCGGAACGAGGGCATGTCCTACAAACACAACCCGGAGTTCACGATGGTCGAGTGGTACGAGGCGTACGCCGACTACCGCGACACGATGGAGCGGATCGAGCGGCTCGTCGAGGAGGTCGCGCGTGAGACGGTCGGCGGCACGGTCGTCACCTTCCGTGGCCACAGCATCGATCTGAAGGCACCGTGGCGTCGCTTGAAGCTCATCGACGCGCTCGAGCAGCACGGGCTCTGGACGCGGGACGCCGACGAGCTGCGCAGGCGTCTCGACGAGCGCGAGGTCGACACGTCTCACGACGGCGACTGGGCGCAGCTGATCGATCACGCGCTCTCGCACTTCGTCGAGGCGAGCCTGATCGAGCCGACGATCCTCTACGACTATCCGGTCGAGCTCTCGCCCTTCGCGCGCGCGACGGACGACGATCCCGCGATCGTCGAGCGGTTCGAGTACTACGTCGGCGGAATGGAGCTCGGCAACGCTTTCAGCGAGATCAACGATGCCGAGGAACAGGCCGAGCGATTCGCGATGCAGGCAGGCGTCGCCGGCGGCGAGCAGGGCGACCCGGACTACGTCGAGGCGCTCTCGTACGGGATGCCGCCGACCGGCGGACTCGGGCTCGGAATCGACCGCCTCGCGATGGTGCTGAGCGGCGCCGAGACGATCCGCGACGTGATCCTGTTTCCGGCGCTTCGGCCGCGGCGCTAGCAGGGACGGGCGACGCGCGGCACAGGCTCCGGCTCACCGCCCGAGTCGGCCCGCACAGTGCTCCGCGAGCGTCAACACGGGCGCCGGGTCGCGCCACGAGAAGACGGCATGCGTCGTCCGCCTTCGCGGGATCAGTCCGGCCGCACGAGCGGTGTCCTCCCGAGCAGGAGATCGGTCCAGATCGCAGGCAAGTTCTGGCCGGCCGCGATCGCGAGTCCGATCGCGCCGTAGATTCGCGGGTTGACGTCGATCACGTACGCGCTCGCGATCGCACTCGCCGCGGCTCCAGGGCTCCCGCCGGGGGCCGTCGGACGAGCTCGCGACGATGACCTGGGCGAGCTGTGCGAGCTCGCCGCACGCGGCCATAGATCGGCTCTCACACCGTCTCGCATCCGCACCTGACCGAGCTCGGCGATGCAGAGCTCGGCCGCGAGCTGCGCGACTCGAAAGAGCGGATCGAGCACGAGCTCGGACGGCCGTTCACCTATCTCGCCCACCCCGACGGAGAGAACGACGCGCGGGTGCGCGCGGCCGCTGCGACGGCCGGCTACGCGGCGGCGTTCGGCCTGCCGGGCTCAGCCGACCTCTACGTGTCTACCGGCGTGATCGTCTTTCGCGGGTCGGCGCGAAGATCGCCGCCGCGCGCGCACTCCGACGCGGCTTCGGCTAGGCCGTGTCGACGAGAACGGGAGCGCTGCGGACGTGCTCGATCACGTCGTCGATCACCTGGCCGAGCGTGCGCGACGGACGCCACCCCACCGCATCCCGCACCTTGTCGATGGACGGAATCCGGTGGAGCATGTCCTCGATTCCCTGGCCGTAGACCTCCTCGTAGGGGATGAACGCGAGCTCGGAGTGCGAGCCGGTCGCCTGCTTGATCCGTTCGGCCAGGTCGAGGATGCGAATGCGCTCCTGCGAGCCGATGTTGTAGATCTCGCCGCTCGCCCGCGGGAGGTCCATCAGATCGCGCAGCGCCAAGATCGTGTCCTGGACGTGACAGAAGCAGCGCGTCTGCGTGCCGTCGCCGTGAATCTCGATCGGCCGCCCGGCCAGCGCGGCCTGGATGAAGCGAGGGATCACCATGCCGTACTGGCCGCTCTGGCGCGGCCCGACCGTGTTGAAGAGCCGGACGATGACGGCGTCGAGGCCGCGCTCCTGGTGGTAGGCGAGGGCGAGGAACTCATCCATCGCCTTCGAGTCGGCGTAGGCCCAGCGCCGCTGCGTCGTCGGCCCGTAGATGCGCCGCGCATCCTCGGAGAGTGGAGCCTCCTCGCGGTGGTCGCCGTAGACCTCCGACGTCGATGCGACGAGGACGCGCTTGGAGAAGCGGTTGCACTCTTCGAGCACGTTCTCGGTGCCCTGGACGTTCGTCACCAGCGTCCGCACAGGCTCTTCGACGATCAGTCGCACGCCGACGGCGGCAGCGAGGTGATAGACGACGTCGCACTTGTTCACGAGCTCGTTCACGACCGAGCGCGAGAGGACGGAGTCGACGACGAGATGGAAGTCGCGCCGTTCCATCAGGTGCTCGATGTTTCGCCGCGAGCCCGTCGAGAGGTCGTCGAGCGCGAAGACCTCCCATCCGTCGGCGAGGAGGAGCTCGGCGAGGTGCGAGCCGACGAACCCGCCGCCGCCCGTGATCAGAGCCTTCCCCATGGACGTCGGAGAGCCTAGCGGGCTTGCTGAAGCAGGCGGCGTAGCAGTGGGCTGCCCGGACGACCGCTGGTACCTGCGCCACCGCAGCCTCGTCGTCGATCTCGCGATCTGCCTCAAGACGGTCTCGACGTTCCCGTCCGGCTCCGGCGCGCGGTAAGCGCCCAAATAGAGCTCCGTCGCGCCGCCTGCCGATAATGCCTGGGTGCTCGTGGCGGCTCTGTCCGACCTGTGGAAGCGATGGCTGCTCGTCGCGACTCTCGGCGCGGCCGGCGCCGCCGTGGCCGCGGGGTTCGGCTTCACCGCGGCGAAGCGCTACGAGGCGACTGCGACGCTCGTCGTCCAGCCGGCGGCGCCGTCCGACCCGACGCTGCTCGGGATCGACGTCCTGCACGACACGAGCCGGCGCACCGCCGCGGCGACGGCTGCGCGTCTGATCGAGGCGCCGGAGGTCGCGGAGGCCGTCCGCGTGCGGCTCGGTCTGCCCGGCTCGCGGACGTCGATCCTCCGCGCCGTCCATGCGCATCGTGACGCATCGAGCGACGCGGTCGACGTCGTCGCGAGCGACCGGGATCCCGCGCGCGCCGCGCAACTTGCCAACGCGTTCGTCGACGCGTTCATCACACGTCGGTCGGCGGGATATCAGAGCGAGATCGCGAGCGCAGTCCGGCGCATCCAGGCGCGGCTCGTCGCGCTGCCGCCGAACGGCCGCCTGAGCCCCGAGGGGGTTCGGCTCCAGCGCCGCCTCGGGGACCTGCAGGCGCTGGTCGGCACCGCCGACCCGACGGTCCGCCACGGCAGCGAGGCGGTCGCTCCGGCCTCGGCGGCCTGGCCGCATCCGTGGCGCTGGACGATTTTCGGCACGCTGATCGGCCTCGGCACAGGCGCGCTGCTCGCCCTGCTCCTCGGCGCCGCCGCGCGGCGCCGCGAGCCTCCGGAGTACGATCCGGGCATGCCCGAGCGGATCGTCGCGGGGCTCGAACAGCGCCTGGAGGAGCGGATCGAGGCGCTTGCGCAGGAGCAGGAGCGGCTCGCCGCCCGCGAGGCCTCGCTCGCCGTCCGGGAGCGCGACGTGACCGAGAAGCTCGAGGAGCTCCGCGCCGCGATCGCGGACCGCGAAGGAGAGACGCGTCTGGCGGAGCGCGAGCACGCGCTCGAGGCGCGCGTCGCCGCGATCACCGACCGCGAGCGCGCGATTCTACGGCGCTCCGTCGAGCTCGACCGGCGCGAGCGCGCGCTCGGCGAGGCGCCCCCGCCGAGGCCGGTGCCGGCGGACGACTCGGCCGGCCGGAAGCAGGAAGAGGACCTCGCCCGGCGCCTCCTCGAGCTCGAGGAGCGGGTCGCAGCGCTCGACGAGCGGGAGCGCGCGCTCGAGGGCAAGGCCGGTGACCTCGAGAAGCTCGAGGAGACCCTCCGCGAGGCAGAGGAGAATCTCGCCCGCCGGGCTCAGGACCTGACCGCCCGCGAGTCGGAGCTCGCGGTCGCGACGCCGGCCGCCGCCGAAGCCCCTGTCCAGGTCCCGTCCGACGAGCCCGGCCTACGCCTCGACGAGCTCGAGCGTCTCGTCGCCGAGCATGCGCCCGAGCATCCGGAGCGCGCCGAGGAGTGGCGCTCGTACCTCTTCTACCTGCGCGACTACGCGGACGTCGACGGCCGCGTCCCGCGGCAGTTCGACTGGCTGATCCAGGACACCTTCGGCGACCTCCTCGCCGCTTCTCGGTAGCGGCCGCCCCCGTTTCCATCCGGGCGGCGCGGGAATGCGTGGAGGGTCGTGGCCGGGAGGCGGATTAAAGTTGGTGTAAAGAGGGGCTCGGTGGCTTCGTGGAGTCGGGTGCCTGGGCTACGATGGGCTGACCTTCGACCCGGCGGGGGCCGTGGTGGCCGCCTCGGGATTTCCAGGAAAGGGGGGTCGAGGGACATTGTTCGAACGCTTCACTGAACGGGCCAGACAGGTCGTCGTCCTTGCCCAGGACGAAGCACGCGCGCTCAAGCACAACTACATCGGCACCGAGCACATCCTTCTCGGCCTGCTCCGCGAAGAGGAAGGCCTTGCCGCGCGCGTCCTCGAGTCGCTCGACATCACCGTGGAAGAGGTGCGTGCGCAGGTCGCCCGCATCGTCGGCCAGGGCGACGAGGTCACGACCGGTCAGATCCCGTTCACGCCGCGCGCGAAGAAGGTGCTGGAGCTCGCGCTGCGCGAAGCGCTGTCCCTCGGACACAACTACATCGGCACCGAGCACATCCTGCTCGGGCTCGTGCGCGAGAACGAGGGCGTCGCCGCGCGCATCCTGCTCGACTTCGACGCGGACGCCGAGAAGATCCGCAACGAGATCATCCGCATGCTCTCCGGGCCCGGCCGGCGCCAGCAGGGCCAGGGCGGCCCGGCGGGCGAGAAGGCGAAGAGCTCGAAGCTGCTCGACCAGTTCGGGCGCAACCTGACGAAGCAGTCGGCCGAGGGGAAGCTCGATCCGGTCGTCGGCCGCCAGACGGAGATCGAGCGCGTGATGCAGATCCTGTCACGGCGCACGAAGAACAACCCGGTGCTGATCGGCGAGCCGGGCGTCGGGAAGACTGCCGTCGTCGAGGGGCTCGCGGCCCGCATCGCCACGAACCAGGTACCCGAGCTGCTGAAGAACAAGCAGATCTACACGCTCGACCTCGCCGCGCTCGTCGCCGGCTCGAAGTACCGCGGCGAGTTCGAGGAGCGCCTGAAGAAGGTCATGAAGGAGATCATGCAGCGCGGCGACATCATCCTCTTCATCGACGAGCTGCATAACCTCGTCGGCGCCGGTGCCGCGGAGGGCGCGATCGACGCCGCGTCGATCCTCAAGCCTGCGCTGGCACGCGGCGAGCTGCAGACGATCGGCGCGACGACGCTCGACGAGTACCGCAAGTATCTCGAGCGCGACGCCGCGCTGGAGCGCCGCTTCCAGCAGATCCGGGTCGAGGAGCCGTCGGTGGACGACACCGTGCAGATCCTCCGCGGCCTGCGCGACCGGTACGAGGCGCACCACCGCTGCAAGATCACGGACGAGGCGCTGCACGCCGCGGCCGAGCTCTCCGACCGGTACATCCAGGACCGGCACCTTCCGGACAAGGCGATCGACCTGATCGACGAGGCCGCGTCCCGTATGCGCATCCGCTCGATGAGCGCGCCGCCGCGCTACCGCGAGCTCGAGGAGGAGATCGAGCGAGTCCGCAAGGAGAAGGAGAACGCGATCGAGTCGCAGGAGTTCGAGAAGGCCGCATCGCTGCGCGACAAGGAGCGCAAGCTCACGCAGAAGAAGCGCGAGCTCGAGGAGAACTGGCGCAACTCGGAGAACTTCGAGGAGCAGCCGGAGGTCGGCGAGGAGGAGATCGCGGACATCGTCTCGATGTGGACGGGCATCCCGGTCTTCAAGCTCACCGAGGCCGAGTCGCAGAAGCTCATCCGCATGGAGGAGGAGCTGCACAAGCGCGTCGTGGGCCAGGAGGAGGCGATCGTCGCCGTCTCGAAGGCGATCCGCCGCGCCCGCGCGGGCATCAAGGATCCGAAACGGCCGACCGGCTCGTTCATCTTCCTCGGGCCGTCCGGCGTCGGGAAGACCGAGCTCGCGCGCACGCTCGCCGAGTTCCTCTTCGGCGACGAGGACGCGATGATCCAGGTCGACATGTCGGAGTACATGGAGAAGCACTCCGTGTCCCGGCTCGTCGGCTCGCCTCCGGGCTACATCGGCTACGACGAGGGCGGCCAGCTCACCGAGGCCGTGCGCCGCAAGCCGTACTCGGTCGTCCTGCTCGACGAGATCGAGAAGGCGCACCCGGACGTGTTCAACATCCTCCTGCAGATCCTCGAGGAGGGGAAGCTGACCGACGCGCAGGGCCGCAAGGTCGACTTCCGGAACACCATCGTGATCATGACGTCGAACATCGGCGCGGCCTCGATCTCGAAGAACCAGTCGCTGGGCTTCTCGATCGGCGACGAGACCGGGCTCACCTACGACGACATGAAGGGCCGCGTCATGGGCGAGCTGAAGAAGGTCTTCCGCCCCGAGCTGCTGAACCGGATCGACGAGATCATCGTCTTCCACAAGCTCGCGAAGGAAGAGATCAAGACGATCATCGAGTTCATGCTCAAGCGCCTGCGCGAGCAGATGGCGCTGCACGAGGCGACGATCGAGCTCACCGACGAGGCGAAGGACATGCTCGTCGACAAGGGCTACGACCCGGCGATGGGCGCCCGGCCGCTGCGCCGCGCGATCCAGCGCTTCATCGAGGACCCGCTCGCGGACTTCGTCCTCGGCCGCCAGCTCGAGCCCGGCTCGACGATCCTCGTCGGCAAGGGCACGAGCACGGAGGGCGAGGCCGGCGAGGTCGACATCACGATCATCCCGGGCGAGGTGACGCCGGAGAAGGTCACGGTGCCGCCCGTCGAGCCCGAGGGATCCGGCGAGGAGCCCTCGGAAGAGGAATGAACTCAGCGGCCCGGGAAACCGGGCCGTTTTCTTTTTCGGCGCTCCTGCCGATAGACAATGGCATGGGCCTCCTCGGCGCCACCGTCCTGCTCGGCCTCGTCGTCACCGCCGTCGTATTCGGCCTCGCCCTGCTGCGGCGGCGATACGCGGGAGGATCGCTGCAGGCCGTCGCCGAGTCGCAGCGCCGGTTCCTCGCGGCGAACTGGGACGCGGTCGAGCGGGCCGCCGCCCGCACCGGCATGGGCCCGGACGAGATCGCCGAGGTCCGCCGCAACGTCTTCGGCGACTAGAAGAGGAACCGCTAGTGGCTCAAAGCCACAAAGTCCGCCGGTAGCCTCCGGTGGTGCTCCGGCGGCTCGGTGACGCGCCCGTCCTGACCGCGCTCGTCGGCGCGTTTTGCATCGCCTTTTCGTCGATCCTGTTCGAGCTCGCGCACGTCTCGCCGAGCACCGGCGCGTTCTTCCGCTGCCTCTGGGCCGTGCCGCCGCTGCTGCTGCTCGCGTACCTCGAGGACCGCCGCCTCGGCCCGCGTCCGCTCCGCGCGCGTCTGTTCGCCGCGTCGGCTGGAGTCTTCCTCGCGCTCGACCTGATCGTGTGGCACCGCGCGATCCACGAGGTCGGCGCGGGACTCTCGACGGTGCTCGCGAACCTCCAGATCGTCACGGTTGCGCCGATCGCGTGGCTCGTGCTCTCGGAGCGGCCGCAGCGCCGTGCGCTCGCCGCGATTCCCATCGCCCTCTCGGGAGTCGTCCTGATCTCGGGCGTGCTCGGGTCGGGCGCGTATGGGCGCAACCCTGCGCTCGGCGCCGTCTACGGGGTGCTCGCCGGACTCGCGTACACGGGCTTCCTGCTGACGCTGCGCCACTCGAGCAGCGACCGGCGCCGCGTCGCCGGACCCGTCGCCGACCTGACCGTCGTCGCCTGCGTCGTCTGCGGGCTCCTCGGCCTCGCGCTCGGCGACCTCGACCTGACTCCGAGTCTGCGGGCCACCGGCTGGCTCGTCCTGCTCGCCCTGAGCTCCCAGGTGCTCGGGTGGCTCGTCATCTCGGTCTCGCTTCCGCGTCTTCCGGCCGCGGTCGCCTCCGTGCTGCTGACGTTCCAGCCCGTGCTGACGGTGCTGCTCGCGGCGGCGATCCTCGGCGAGCACCCATCGGCGCTCCAGCTCGGCGGCGTCGTGCTCGTCCTCGTCGGCCTGCTCGTCGCCACCGCCGGCCGCCGCGTCCCGGAGGCGGAGCCGGCGCTGGCCGAATAGAGACAGAAGTGGGGGCCGACCTGTGCGCCCAGGCCGGCCCCGTTGGCGCGAGGACTTGGGCTGCGGCCCCCCTCTTCCTCGGGCACATCTCACGATCACGGTTCCTGGGTAATCCGCCTCCCCCTGGTGGGTGAGAGTGAAGTACCCCGCTGAACCACCCGACGGGGGAGGAGTCAACGGGCTCCGATAGCCGACACTCGTCAGCAGACGGCATCCCCACACCGAGCCCCGATGCGGCGGGGGCTCGGAAAAATCGATAGAGAGGCGGACTCGATGCGGCGGAGTCCGCCTCTCCTCGTTAAGGGCGCTAGTGGCTTAGAGCCACAAAGTCCCTAGCGGGCGCCGACCGCCTCGAGCGACGCCGCCGCCGCACGGTCGAACAGCAACTCGATCCGCGACGCCGCGGCGCGCTCCTGCTCGAGGATCGTTTCGGCCACGCCGACCGTCTGCTCGTCGCCCGCGCGCGCAGCAGTCCGCTTCAGCAGCTCGTACGCCGCGATCTCGAGGTGCTCGAACGCGTATGCGAAGGCCGCGAGCTTGCCGGGCGTGTCGGGATGCGCCGCGAAGAACAGTCCCCAGTTGAGCGCGCCGAGCCGCAGCGCGGCGTCCTTGAGCGCGTTTGTCCTGCCGCCGAGCTCGTGCAGCCGTGCCTCGACGAGCTCCTGCTGGTCGCGCGTCTCGGCGAGGTGCTCCTCGTACGCCTGAGCCAGCCGCTCGTCGTCTGCGAGCTTCGGCCCGCGCTCGAGGAGCTGAATCGCCTGCGCCTCGATTGCGTGCGCGTCGGACAGGTACTTCAGGATGCGCCCGCGCCGCGCGTCATCGTCCAGCTCGCGCAGCGAGGCGTCGACCGCCGCGTCGAAGAGCCCGGCAAGCCGCTCCTGCATCGCGTGCTCCTGCCCCGCGATCCGTCTGGCAGCTTCGGCGACGCTCTCATCGGACACGAGGTCGGCCGCGCGGGCGAGCAGCTCGTAGGCGGCGAACTCGAGCGCTTCGTACGAGTGTGCGTGGGCGAGGAGCTTGCCGGTCGAGTCGGGCTGCAGCCGCGCGAAGAGCAGGAAACCGACGCCGCCGGCGCGCATGGCGACGTCCTTGACGACGTTCGGCGTCGCTCCCCGCGCGTGCAGGAGCTCGCGCACCGTCCGCTCGTGCATCTGGGTCTCCGCCCGGTGGTCCTCGAACGCCTTCGCGATCGCCGGATCGCCCGCGATCGCGGGCGCCCTGCGGAGCTGCTGGAGCGCCTGCTCCTCGATCGAGTGCGCGTCGGTCAGGTACTTGGTCAGCTGGTCGTTCACGTCCCGTGCCATCCAGGCCTCCTCGGTCGGGTCCTCGTCTCGCCTACCCGTCTGCGCACTGGGTATTCCTGCGCTCCGAAATCGTCACGAAACCGGCACAGAGGCCGTCCTCCGACGCTCCTAGACTGGCCTCGATGGCGAAGCCTGCGGTCAACTACGCGTGTACGGAGTGCGGCTACAGCGCCGGCCGCTGGTTCGGGAAGTGTCCGGGCTGCTCGACCTTCGGGACGCTGGTCGAGGACGTCGCCGGCCAGGCCGCCGCGAAGACGCCCCCGAAGCCGCTGCTGCGCCTCGTGGACGTCGAGGTCGAGGAGGCGGCGCGGATCCCTACGGGCGTGCCGGAGCTCGACCGGGTGCTCGGCGGCGGGCTGGTCCCGGCGTCGCTCGTCCTAGTCGGCGGGGAGCCCGGCGTGGGCAAGTCGACGTTGCTGCTCACCGCGCTGCGCGCGATGAGCGGCGATCGACGAGCGCTGCTCGTCACTGGCGAAGAGTCGGTCGCACAGGTGAAGCTGCGCGCCGAGCGTCTCGGCGGGCCCGGACGTATCGAGATCCTCGCCGAGACGGAGCTCGAGACCGTGTGCGCCACGCTCGAGAACGAGCGCCCCGACGTCTGCGTGATCGACTCGGTGCAGACGCTCTACTCCGCCGACCTCGGGTCGGCGCCCGGCTCGGTCGCACAGGTGCGCGAGGCCGCCGGCCGCCTGTTGCGCGTCTCGAAGGAGAACGGCGTGGCGACGATCCTCGTCGGGCACGTGACCAAGGACGGCTCCGTCGCCGGCCCGCGCGTGCTGGAGCACCTCGTCGACTGCGTGCTCCAGTTCGAGGGCGACCGCTACCACGCACACCGGATCCTGCGGGCGGTGAAGAATCGGTTCGGCTCGACGAACGAGCTCGGCGTCTTCGAGATGACGGGCACAGGCCTCGTCGGCGTCCCGGATCCGTCCGCGCTGTTCGGCCGCACGACCGCGGGCGAGGCCGGCGCCGCGGTCGCGTGCGCGCTCGAGGGGACGCGGCCGATCCTGCTCGAGATCCAGTCGCTCGTCTCGCCGACCGATCTCGCGATGCCGCGGCGCGTCGCCACGGGCATCGACCCGAAGCGGCTCGCGATGATCGTCGCCGTTCTCTCGCGCCATGCGGGAATCGCCCTCGGCCAGGCGGACGTCTTCGTCAACGTCGCCGGCGGCGTCCGCATCGACGAGCCGGGCGCCGATCTCGCGGTGGCGCTGGCGATCGCCTCCGCCGCTCGCCGCGTGCCCGTGCGGGACGCCCTCGCCGCGTTCGGCGAGATCGGCCTGACCGGCCGTCTCCGCCCCGCGCCGCAGGCCGAGCGGCGCCTGGAGGAATGCGCGAAGCTCGGCCTCGCGACCGTCCTCGCTCCCGTCGGCACGTCCGCTCGTGGCAAGATCCACGTGCAGGAGGTGGGGACCCTGCGCGCCGCGATCAAGAACGGACTCGATGCAGACCGACCCGAAGGAGAGTAGGCGGGAGGAGCGGATTGCCGCCACGCTCGGCTTCACCCGCACGCCCGCCGAGGACGATCCGCGCCGCGACCCCCGGCTCGCCGAGGCGATCGCCAGGGTCGCCCCCGGCACCGACCTGCGCGCCGCGATCGACGACGTGATCCGTTCGCACGAGGGCGCGCTGATCGTCATAGGCGACCCGGCCGGGCTCGCGTTCCTCTACTCCGGGGGGATCCGGCTCGACGCGCCCTTCCGCCCGCAGCTCCTCTACGAGCTCGCGAAGATGGACGGCGCGATCATCGTCGACACGCAGATCCGCAAGCTCGCCTGGGCGAATGTCCAGCTGATGCCCGACGCCACGATCGCCTCGAGCGAGACGGGCACGCGCCATCGCACGGCCGAGCGAGTCGCGAAGCAGACCGGCGCCCTCGTCATCTCGATCTCGCAGCAGCGCGAGACGGTGACGATCTTCGCCGGGAACACCCGCTACCAGCTCGACGCGATCGCCGACGTACTCGCCAAGACGAACCAGGCGCTTGGGACGCTCGAGACGTACCGCCAGCGGCTCGAGCAGGTGTTGACGCGGCTGACGGCGCTGGAGTTTCAGAACGCCGTCGTCCTGGACGACGTGCTCGTCGTCCTGCAGCGTGCCGAGATGACGACCCGGATGGCGGAGTGGATCGAGCGCGACTGCATCGAGCTCGGCACCGAGGGCCGGCTGATCCGGCTCCAGCTCGCCGAGCTGATCGTCGACGTCCCGGGCGAGCGCGACGCGGTCGTCCGCGACTATCACGCGGCCGGGGCCGGGGCGGAGGCGACGCTCGCCCTGGAGGCCCTTCGGGCCGTTCCCTACCACGAGCTGCTCGAGTTCGAGCGGCTCGGCGAGCTGCTCGGCTTCCCGCGGACGATCAACGCGATGGATCACGCCGTCTCGCCGCGCGGCTACCGCGTCCTCTCCCACATCCCGCGGCTCCCGGAGACGGTCATCCGGGGGGTCGTGGGCGACCTCGGGACGCTCGACGCGGTCGTCCGGGCCTCGCAGCGGGAGCTGGAGGCGGTCGACGGCGTGGGCGCCGTCAGAGCCCGGGAGATCCGGGAGGGCCTCCGGCGGCTGCAGGAGCACAACCTCGTGGATCGCTATCTCCAGTTGTAGCGTCGGAAACGTAGGTTCGCCCGCCTTGTTTGCAGGGATTTTCTCGTCCGAAAGCCGAAAATCCCTGGAAAACCTGGGCTTTTGGGCCCCGTTTGTGGTAGACTGGTTTCCACTTCGCCGGCGCCCTCCACAGCGCCGGCTTTCTTGGCACTAACTGTGGACCAGAAAGGGGAGGCCTTGTACAAGGTCGGCGACAAGGTGGTGTACCCGCACCACGGGGCCGGTTCGATCGTCAAGAAGGAGCAGCGCGAGGTGCTCGGCGAGAAGCGGGAGTACCTGACGATCAAGATCGACCACAACGAGATGACCGTGAACGTCCCGACCGAGAACGCCGACAAGGTCGGCCTTCGCCGGGTGATCGGCGAGAAGGAAGTCGAGGTCGTGCTGAAGGCGCTGACGGGCGGGTCGACCGAGATGCCCAAGAACTGGAACCGCCGTTTCAAGCACAACCGAGACAAGATGAAGACGGGCGACATTCTCGAGTTGGCCGAGGTCGTCCGGAATCTCTCGCTTCGCGACCACGAGAAGGGTCTCTCGACGGGCGAGAAGCAGATGTTCGTGAAGGCGAAGAAGATCCTCGCGTCCGAGCTGCGCTATGCGAAGGGCATGGACGAGGAGGAGGCAGCCGAGTGGCTCGACGGAGTCCTCGCCGGGGTCGGCACGAACGGCAAGAAGAAGACGACGGCCAAGAAGAAGGCCGTCGCAGGCGCAACCGCCTAGCGCTTGAGCGTCTGGGCCGTGCTGGTCGCCGCAGGCCGCGGCGAGAGGCTCGGCGCAGACCAGCCGAAGGCGTTCGTCAGGCTCGGCGAGCTACCGATGCTCGCCGAGCCGATGCGCCGTCTCGACGCGTCCGAGTGGATCGACGCGATCGTCGTGGCCGCGCCGCCCGACTGGGAGGAGCCGGCGATCCTGCTGGCGGAGGAGATCGGGGCCGACAAGGTGCGCCAGGTCGTGACCGGCGGCGAGACACGTGCGGAGTCGGTGCGGCGGGCGGTCGGCGAGATTCCGGAGGACGCGCTCGTCATCCTCGTGCACGACGCGGCGAGGCCGCTCGTCACGGAGGAGGTGCTCGAGCGCGTGCTCGCGCCGATCGGCGAGGGCTGGGACGGGATCGTTCCGGGCCTGCGGATCGCGGACACCGTCAAGCGCGTCCGCGACGATGCGGTCGTGGAGACGATCTCGCGGGACGAGCTCGTGGCCGTGCAGACACCGCAGGCGTTTCCGGCTGCGTCGCTTCGCGAAGCGCTGGCCGCGGACGGCGACACGAGCGATTGCGCGGGGCTCGTGGAGGCGCGCGGCGGCCGCGTCAAGGTCGTCCGCGGCGACCCTCGGCTGCTGAAAGTGACCGACCGCGCGGATCTCGAGCTCGTGTCGTCGTGGCTGTGACGGCGATCGTGTTCGATGTCGGCGAGACGCTCGTCGACGAGACCCGCAACTGGGAGCACGTTGGCGATTTCTGCGGCGTACCGCGCTTCACGCTGATGGCGCTGGTCGGCGCCGCAATCGAGCGCGGGGAGCCGCACCGGCGGGCCCTCGACTGGCTCGGCGTCGAGCCGCCGCACGACGCGTTCACGTCCGATGAGCTCTATCCCGACGCGGTGCCCTGTCTGCGCGAGTTGCGCGCGCGGCGGCTCGTCGTCGGTGCCGTCGGCAACATGGGCGTCGTCCACGAGGAGCTCGTGCGGCCGCACGTCGACTTCGCCGCGTCCTCGGAGCGCTGGGGCGTCGAGAAGCCGTCCCCCGAATTCTTCGCGCGCGTCGCGGAGAAGGCGGGCCGGCCGGCCGGTGAGATCGCGTACGTCGGCGACCGGGTCGACAACGACGTTGTGCCCGCACTCGCCGCCGGGATGGTCGCGGTCCACCTGCGCCGCGGGCCCTGGGGCTACCTGCACGAGCCGCCGCCGGAGGCAATCAGGATCCGGTCGCTCGACCAGCTCCCCGAGGCGTTGCCGTGACCGAGATCCGCGTCGGCATGGGTGTCGACGCGCACGCCCTCGAGGACGGCGTGCCGCTCGTGCTGGGAGGCATCCGCTTCGACCATCCGCGCGGGCTCGCCGGGCACTCGGACGGCGACGTCATCGCGCACGCGCTCACCGACGCGATCCTGGGCGCCGCGGGGATGGGCGATATCGGCTCGCTGTTCCCCTCGGGCGACGCGTCGCTGTCCGGTGCCGACTCGTTGGTGCTCCTCGCAGAGGCGTACGGGCAGGTCGTCGAAGCGGGCTGGCAGCTCGTCAACGCCGACTGCATCCTGATCGGCCAGGAGCCGCGGATCGCCCCGCGCCGCGACGAGATGCGCGAGCGGCTTTCAGAGGCGCTCGGCGTCGACACCGGCCGGATCGCCGTGCGCGCGACGACGACCGACCAGCTCGGCTTCACCGGCCGCGGCGAGGGGCTCGCCGCGCAGGCCGTCGCGTTGCTGCGACGGTGAGACTCGAGCTGCTGTCGGACGTGCCGCACGTGCGGGAGCACCCCTCGTGGGCCCGGCTCTGGTCGGTGTGGCCGGAGTTCATGAGTCACGATCCGGTAGCGAACGAATACTTCCCGCGGCTTCGCACCGAGCTCGCGCACTTCCAACTCGTCCTGCTGGACGACGACGAGCCGCTTGCGCACGCGAACACGATTCCGGTTCGTTGGGACGGGACACGGAGAGGCGCGGCATCGACTGGGCGCTCGAGAACGGCTTCGGCGGCGCCAAGCCGACGACGCTGTGCGCGCTCCAGGTGATGATCCAGCCCGGCGCGCAGGGACGCGGGATCAGCCGCATCGTTCTGGAGGGGATGATCGGCCTCGCGCGCGAGCACGGTCTCGACGGGCTGATCGCACCCGTTCGCCCGACACTCAAGCATCTCTACCCGCTGACGCCGGTCGGCACCCGGTCTAACGCCCGCGCTGAGCGTCGCGCTTCGCCTTTTCGAGGCGGCGGCGCTGCTCGCGGTTCATGGCCTCTGGGATCGCGCCCTCCTCGTCGACTGCGGCGAGGTACGCGCGGCGCTCCTGCGGCGAGAGGCTCGACAGCGCCGCCTGCGCGCGGCGCGGGTCGCGCACCGCGGGGCCGAGCCGCTCCATCTTCTTGATCGCGCTGGCGAGCTCCGGGTTCTGCCGCTCGAGCGCGGCGGTCGACGCCTTCGTCATCAGCCGCCGGAAGAGCGGCACGCGGACGATCTGCTTGACGATCGGCCGGACGAAGCGTCCCTTCTGCACCCGCGCAAGCAGCGCGAAGAGGAGGAACAGCACGATCAGCCCCAGCAGGATCCAGACCGGGAGCAGCTGCATGACGAGATCGGCGACCATGCCGCTGATTCTACGCGGGGAGGGATACAAGGCCGTCGACGAGGCAGACGAGCCCGTCCCGCTCGAGTGCGGCCACGGCCTCCGCGTCGAGCTCGGCGAGGGGCCGCGCCGCCTCGCTCACCGCGCGCAGCGCAGCCGCCCGCCGCTGCCGGAACGATCCCTCGAATCGCGATTGCTTGCGCGACGGCTCGTACCGGCGGCCGCGGCTCGGGCAGCCGCCGACGAGGGGGCACTTGCCGCACCGAGGCACGCGGGCGAGACAGATCGTCGCGCCGAGGTCCATCAGCGCCTGGCCGCAGGCAGACCCGAACGCGTGGCCGGTCCGCTCCTGGACACGCGCGACGTTCGTGTCGACCGGCAGCACCGGGAGTCCGAACGCGAAGCTCGCCACGGCGGCCGCGGTGTAGGGGCCGACGCCGGGAAGCTCGGTGAGATCGGCCGGCCAGCCATGCGCCGCCGCGTGGGTCGCCGCGCCGTGGAGGTTGAGCGCGCGCCGGTTGTACCCGAGCCCCTGCCACTCGCGGATCACGTCGGCCGGCGACGCGGAGGCGAGCGAGTCGACCGTGGGCCAGCGGTCGAGCCAGGCGTGCCAGCGCGGCACGACGCGCTCGACCTGCGTCTGCTGGAGCATCACCTCGCTGACGAGGATCGCGTACGGGTCGCGCGTCCGGCGCCACGGCAGGTCGCGGCCGTTCGCCCGGAACCAGGCCAGCAGCAGCTCGTCCACGCGCCGAGCCTAGTGGGTCCGGAGGAAGACCTCGCCGCGGACGATGACGTGCACGCGTCCGGCGAGGCGGACTCGGTCTCCTTCGATGCGGCAGTGGAGGCGGCTCAGGCGGCCGATCTCGACGCCCTGCTCGATGTCGATCTCATCCGTCCGGTCGCGCGCGGCGAGGTACGCGCAGAGCGCGGCGGCGGCGGAGCCGGTGGCCGGATCCTCCGCCTCGTCGGGATGGGTCGGCAGCGACCGGGCGTGGACGTTGCGGCCGTCCCCCGCGAGCGCGAACAGGTAGAGGTTGAACGTGCCGCTCGGCTGCGGCAACGCGGCGATCAGCGCCGGGTCCGGCTCGGCGGACGCGACGTCTTCGGCGGAGCGCAGCGGCACCACGAGCGTCTCCAGACCGATGGAGACGAATCGCGGCTCGAGATCGGCTGCGGCGGACCCCCGCGTCAGCCCAACCGCAGCCAGCGTTCGATCGACGTCGGCCGTCTCGCCTTCGCGCGCCGGTTCCGTCAGCGTCGACGCTCGCCACCCGGCGTCGTCGCGCTCGACCGCGACCCGTTGCAGTCCCGCCCGCGTCTCCTGCACGAACGCGCTGCGGTCTAGCTCCCGGCTCGCCGCGACCGCGACCGCGGTGCCGAGGGTCGGATGACCCGCGAACGGGACTTCCTCGACCACCGTCCAGATGCGGTTCCGATAGTCGGCGTCGATCGGCGACGACTGCACGAACGTCGTCTCGGCGAGTCGCGTCTCGCGCGCGAACGCGAGCATCGTGACGTCGTCGACCTCGTCCGCGTCGAGCACGACGGCGAGGCCGTTGCCCTCGAGTGGCTGCTCCGCGAAGACGTCGAGGAGGAAGAACGGGTGAACGGTCACTCGAGCCACGTTAGTGGGCCGATGAGATACTCGACAACGGCGATGCGATCGAGACGGCTCGGCAAGACGGACCAGATAGTCTCCGAGGTCGGGTTCGGCGCCTGGGCGATCGGAGGGAGCTGGGGTCAGACCGACGACGACGAGTCGCTCGCAGCGATGCACGCCGCCGTCGACGCGGGGATCACGTTGTTCGACACCGCGGACGTCTACGGCGACGGTCGTTCGGAACGGCTGATCGCGAGGCTTCTGCGCGAACGCGACGAGGACATCTTCGTCGCCACGAAGTTCGGCCGGCGTGCGCCGCTCGACGTCGCGCAGTACACCTACGACAACCTGCGCGGCTGGCTCGAGCGGTCACGCGAGAACCTCGGCGTCGACACCGTCGATCTCGTGCAGCTCCATTGCCCGCCGTGGGAGACGTACTACACGCCGGCCGTCTTCGACGCCTGCGACCGGCTCGTCGACGACGGGCTCGTTCGCGCCTACGGAGTCAGCGTCTCGAAGGTCGAGGAGGCGTTGAAGGCGATCGAGTACCCGAACGTCGCAACGGTGCAGATCATCTTCAACATCTTCCGGCAGCGCCCCGCGGAGCTCTTCTTCGAACAGGCTCGGATGCGCGACGTCGGCGTCATCGCCCGCGTGCCGCTCGCGTCGGGACTCCTGACGGGGAAGTTCTCGCGCGACTCGAGCTTTTCGTCCGACGACCACCGCTCCTTCAACCGGAACGGCGAGCAGTTCGACGTGGGCGAGACCTTCGCAGGCGTCGACTTCGAGCGAGGAGTCGAAGTGGTCGAGGAGCTGAAGGGGCTCGTTCCCGAGGGTGCGACGCTCGCGCAGCTCGCGTTGCGCTGGATCCTCGGCTTCGAGGCCGTCTCGACCGTCATTCCCGGCGCGAAGTCGCCGGAGCAGGCGCGTGCGAACGCCGCCGCGGCAGCACTTCCGCCGCTCGAGGACGAGACGTTGCGCACGATCGGCGGGCTGTACAGGGAGCGGATCGCGCCCCAGGTGCACCACCGCTGGTAGGGCCAATCAGGGCAGCATTACCGAGTTGTAAAGAGTAAAAGGCGACTTCCGGGTAGCAACAGGCTGCTCCTGCGGCGATCACCGACCCTGCGGCCACCGAACCGAGGAGGCCACTGCATGCGTCGCCTTTTTTTACCGTCGTCGCACTCCTCGCGATCCTGCTCATTCCCGCCGCGACGGCAGGGAGCGCCGGATCGACCGGCTACATCGTCGTCCTGCACGACGACGCGAATCCGGCCGCGGTCGCGGGCGAGCACGCGAGCCGACTGGGGCTCACCGTCAGCTTCGTCTACACGCACGCCCCGAAGCGCTATGCCGCGGACGTTCCGGGCCGGCGCGCTGAACAGCATCACAGCCGATCCGCGCGTCGACTTCGTCGAACCCGACTCGACCGTGCAGGTCGACACGACCGAGCCGAACGCGACGTGGGGGATCGACCGCATCGACCAGCGCCGCGGTGCCGGGAGTCGACACGACGACGCCGATCGGCGTGACGACGACCGACCGCAACGGATACGGGCAGGTTCGGGACGCGCTGTACAACTTGACGACGAAGGGCATCGTGACCGACGCGCGCAGCGCGAACGCCGACCTGCTCTTCTCGAACTTCTAACGCGCTGCGGAACGGCGGAGGTGGGCCCCCGGCGGCGGCCCGCCTCCGCTTTCTTCCGAGAGAGAACGGGAAGACGTCCGTGGGTGGGATCAAGACGTTCGGCGGCGTCGATCAGCGGAGCCTCGAGCAGCTGAAGCGGTGCATGGCGGCCGGCGACGCGGAGTTCGGCGTCCTCTGCGCCGACCACCACCCGGGCTACAGCCAGCCGATCGGCGGCTGCGTCGCCTACGAGCGGTACGTCTCGCCGTCGGGCGTCGGCTACGACATCGGGTGCGGCAACAAGCCCGTGCGGACGGATCTGCAAGCGTCCGAAATCGAGGTCGAGCCCGTGATGCGCGAGATCGTCTGCCGGATCTCGTTCGGCATGGGCGTGCCGGCGCAGGAGCGCACCGATCATCCCGTGCTCGACGCTATTCGCAAGGCCGACTTCGAGCCGCAGCGCAAGCTCGCGCAGCTCGCCGAGCAGCAGCTCGGCACGGTCGGCTCCGGCAACCACTACGTCAACCTGATGGAGGACGAGGAGGGCCGCCTCTGGGTCGGCGTGCATTTCGGCTCGCGCAGCTTCGGCCACAGGACGGCGTCCGGCTTCCTCGCGCTCGCGCAGGGGCTCGCGTTCGACGCGAAGGCGCGCGAGGCGAGATGGATTCGCCGCCGGTGCTCTTCGAGGCCGACTCGGAGCTCGGGCGGTCGTACATCTCGGCGATGCAGCTGGCGGGCGAATACGCGTACGCCGGCCGCGACGTCGTCGTCGACAAGGTGCTCGAGATCCTCGGCGCCGAGGCGACGCACGAGGTGCACAACCATCACAACTTCGCGTGCCGGGAGGAGCACTTCGGCCGCAGGTACTGGGTGATCCGGAAGGGCTGCACGCCCGCGCGGCCCGGCCAGGAGGGCTTCGTCGGCGGCTCGATGGGCGACGAGTCGGTGATCCTCGAGGGCGTCGAGTCGAGCGAGACCGAGCAGGCGCTCTTCTCGACCGTCCAGGGGCGGCTCGTGTGATGAGCCGCTCGCAGGCCGCCGGGAAGATGCGGCGACGGAAGGTCGCTGGGAGGTGGTGCGGCCGGGCCTCGTCGACTGGCCGGCGGTCCAGGCCCGCCTCCGGCAGCGGGGAATCGTCCTCGTCGGCGGCGGAGCGGGCGAGGCGCCGGAGGTCTACAAGCGCCTGCCCGAAGTCCTCGCCGCGCACGGCGACACGATCCGGGTGAAGCACACGCTCCGCCCGCTCGGGGTCGCGATGGCCTGACGGGACGTCTACGACCCGTACAAGGACTAGTGATTGACTGCGGAGATGGCCGCGACGAGCGTCCTCGACCTGCCCGCATCCGTCAGGCGCGGGCGGATCTATGTCGCGCTTGCCGCCGTCGCCTGGTCGTCGGCCGGCGTCCTCCAGCGCGAGCTGACGGTCGGCACGGCGACGCAGCTCGCCGGTCGCGGCGCCTTCGCCGTCGTCGGGCTCTTCCTCTACGTCGCGGTCGTCGAGCGGGGCAACCCGTGGCGCGCGTTTCGCGCCATGGGACGGCCGGGGCTCGCCGTGGCGGCGCTGATGGCGATCTCCTCGGCGTCGTTCATCACGGCGCTCAACCACACGACCATCGCGAACGTGCTCTTCTTCCAGGCGCTCGCGCCGATCATGGCGGCGCTGCTCGGCGTCGTCGTGCTCAAGGAGCCCGTCTCCCGGAGCACGTGGATCGCGATGCTCGGCGCGCTGGTCGGGGTCGGGGTGATGGTCGGGGGCCCCGGGCGCCCGACCCTCTTCGGCGAGGTGCTCGCGTTCGTGATGTCCCTCTCGTTCGCCGTGATGCTCGTGATCACGCGCCACCAGCGGCAGGTCTCGATGGCCCCGGCGACCTGCCTGTCCCAGTTCCTCGTCCTCGTCGCCGCGGCGCCGTTCGCGCACCCGAGCCAGGTCGGCGGCCAGGATCTGGCGCTCCTCGCTGTGCTCGGGTTCGGCCAAATCGGGCTCGGCCTGATCTTCCTCTCGATCGGCGGGCGGCTGATTCCCGCGGCCGAGGTCGCTTTGATCACCCTGCTCGAGGTCGTCCTCGGGCCGCTCTGGGCCTGGATCTTCGTTTCGGAGAGCCCTCCCGCGGCAACGCTGGTGGGTGGAGCGATCGTTCTCGGCGCGGTCGTCCTGCAGGCCCGTGCGGCGCCAACCGATTGACCGAAGAAGGAGCCGCCCTGGCCCGTCCTGAATATGTCTTTTAAGCCAGAGGGCGTTCCTGCCGATAGGAGAGCCATGGATTACGACCTGGGCCTCCGGCCATTCGACCTCGGTGAGCACCTGGACAAGCTCGAGCTGACGCTCGGGCAGGTCTGCCGCATCGCCGGGATCACGAAAATGCAGCTCGACTACTGGACGCTGAAGGCGCAGATCCCGACGCGCGGCCGCAAGCAGCGGCTGTACGACGCCGAGGCCCTCGAGACCGTCATGCTGATCAAGCAGGCGAAGGACAAGGGTCTCAACCTCGGCGCGGCGATCGAGGCTGCTGCAGCGTTCAAGTCGCGCTAGAGACTCAGCCCCCGCCTCCCTCGCGGAGCGCCGCGGTCAGGACGTCCGCGACGAGCGCGAGCCACCGGCCGTAGCTGAGCCCGTGCGCCGGCGGATCGACGGCGAGTCCGAAGTCGTCGAGGATCTGCTCGATCGCCTCGTCGTCGAGATCCCCTGCGAGCAGCGCCACCGCCTCGTCCCGGGCGCCGCGCACGAGCTCCTCCGGCTCCTCGCGCGCGAAGAGCTCGAGCACGCCCCGCAACGTCGGCGTCTCGATGTTCCAGTCCTGGTGGAAGTAGGCGGCGACGAGGTACCTCAGCGGCTCGTCGTCACCGATCGCCGTCCCTTCGGAATCGGCGAGCTCGCTCCGGCCGCGGTTGGGCAACTCGTCGAGGAAGTCGCACTCGGCGACGAACACGACGTCCAGGAGATCCAGGACTCGGAGCAGCCGCGCGACAGCCGCGGCGTCGATCGAAGCGATGTCGAGCAGAAGTGGATACGACCGGTGCCGCTCGTCCTCCTCGTGCGGCCGGCCGCTGACCTCGTTTCGCCGCACGCGGATCTCGAGGCCGTCGGCCGTGATCGTCGTCCCGCGCGCAGCGCCGCGAAGCTCGAGCGCGAGCCTGCGCACGAAGACATCCTCGTCCATCAGTGTGACGAGGTAGACCGAGGCGTCCACGTGTGCACCTCTTCCCGCTTGCGGCCGCTGGCATAGCATCGGGCGCGATGGCACCGCGCGTCCGCTTCGCGCCGAGCCCGACGGGCTCGCTCCATCTCGGCAACGCGCTGACGGCCGTCGCGAACCGCCGCTTCGCGGACGAGCGGGGCGGGACGCTGCTGCTGCGGATCGACGACACCGACGCGGCGCGCAACGAGGACGCCGGCGGGATCCTCAGGGACCTGCAATGGCTCGGCGTCGTGTGGGACGAGGGTCCAGTCCGCCAGAGCGAGCGCGCCGACCGCCATCGCGAGGCCGCCCGGGCGATCGGAAGCGAGGACGCCGAGGGCGCGGTGCGACACGGGCGCGTGACGCTGCTCCGCCCTGACGGGTCGCCGACCTACCAGCTCGCGACCGCGGTGGACGAGGTCGACTTCGGGATCACGCACGTGATCCGCGGCGCCGACCATCGTGCCAACACGCTGATACAGAGCGAGCTGATCCGCGCGCTCGGGGCCGAGCCGCCGGAGTACATCCACCACGGGCTGATCCTCGGCCCGGACGGGCGCAAGCTCTCGAAGCGGCACGGCGCCTCGACGCTCGCCGATCTCCGCGACGCCGGGATCCCCGCCGAGGCGGTGCGGCGCTATCTGGAGGAGCTCGGCCTGCCGCGGCACGACGT
Organism: Actinomycetota bacterium; assembly: GCA_005884575.1. Taxonomy (GTDB): domain Bacteria; phylum Actinomycetota; class Thermoleophilia; order Gaiellales; family Gaiellaceae; genus AC-16. Next base: position 6,562 of record VAWW01000012.1, on the reverse strand, counting down.
CCATCTCGACATCGCGCGGATCCGCCGGCTCGCAATCGAGGCGATCGAGTCGCTCGGCGACGAGGAGCTCGCGGCGCGCGTGGGCGTTCCGGCTTCAGTCGTGCCGGTGATGCGCGGCGCGCGCGATCTCGTCGAGGCGCGGCGCTTCGCCGAGCTCGTCCTCGCACCGCCGGAGCGGAATGCGGTCTCGTCGCCGGAGACGCTCGAGCGGTTCCGGGAACTCGTCGACGGCGGCCTCGACGCGAAGTCGCTCGTGCGCGAGCTGAAGGCAGTCGGCGGCGACCTGAAGGCGGTGCGGGTGGCGCTGACCGGCGAGACGCGCGGACCCGAGCTCACCGCGGTGATCGCCTCGCTGCCGCGCGACGAGCTGCTGCGCAGGGTCGACGCCGCCGCCTCTACGCTCTAACGGTGCAGCTCTACAACACGCTGACGCGCCGGCTCGACGAGCTGCCAGCGCCGCCGGGCCCGGTTCGCATGTACTTCTGCGGCCCCACCGTCTACGCGCGCGCGCACGTCGGCAACGCGCGGCCGTACGTGATCGGCATGTGGCTGCACAGCTGGCTGCGGAGCCGCGGCTACGAGGCGACGCTCGTCCACAACATCACCGACGTCAACGACAAGATCTACGACGCCGCGCCCGGGAAGAGCGCGGAGCTCGCGGCGCGCGCGACGGAGTGGTACCTGCAGGACACCGGCGACCTGGGGCTGGGGAGGCCCGACCGGATGCCGCAGGCGACCGAGTCGATCCCGCAGATCGTCCACTTCATCGAGGAGCTGATCGCCCGTGACTTCGCGTATGCGCGCGAGGGCGACGTCTACTTCCGCGTCGCGCGGTATCCGGACTACGGGCAGCTCTCGGGCCAGCGGCTCGACCAGGTCGAGCAGGGCGAAGAGCCGTCGCCGCTCAAGGAGGATCCGCGGGATTTCGCGCTCTGGAAGGCGACGAAGCCGGGCGAGGACACGTGGTGGGACGCGTCCTGGGGGCGCGGGAGGCCAGGCTGGCACATCGAGTGCTCGGCGATGGCCGAGGACGCGTTCGGGCCGGTCTTCGAGATCCACGGGGGCGGCATCGACCTCGTCTTCCCGCACCACGAGAACGAGCTCGCGCAATCGCGTGCGCTCGGCCATCCGTTCGCGCAGCTGTGGATGCACAACGGGCTGCTCGAGTTCACCGGCGAGAAGATGGCGAAGTCGGTCGGCAACGTCGTCACGCTGCGCGAGGCGCTCGACGAGTGGGGTCGCGAGACGCTGCTGTTGCTCTTCCTCGGCTCGCACTGGCGGAAGCCGATGGACTTCTCGGACGAGACGCTGGCCGCCGCCGCCGCGCGCGGGCAGGGGTTCCGCGAGGTCTTCCTCGGGCCGTCCGAGCCGACGCCTGCCGGTGCGTGGGAGTCGTTCGAGGCGGCGCTGGAAGACGACTTCAACACGCCGCAGGCACTCGCGCTGCTGCACGAGTGGCGCGACCACGAGCTGCTGCGGCGGGCGCTCGACCTGTTCGGGCTCGGCTCGCTCGCCGAGCTCCCGGAGGCTCCGGCCGACGTCGTCGATCTCGCGCAGCGGCGGCAACGGGCACGGGCGGAGCGGGACTTCGACGAGGCCGATCGGCTTCGCGCCGAGATCGAGTCCCACGGCTGGGAGGCTCGCGACGTGGCCGACGGCTACCAGCTCGTCCCCAGGCGGTGACGCGCGAGCAGGTCTACGGCCGCCGCGCGGTGCGGGAGGCGCTGCGCGGCGGGCGCGAGATGCTCGAGCTCTGGGCGACCGAGCGGGCGGTCAAGTCGGAGCCTTGGCTCCAGGAGCTGAAGAGCCCCCGCGTGCAGGTCAAGCTCGAGCGGGACATCACCGAAGCCGCCGGCACGCGCGACCACCAGGGCGTGCTCGCCTGGGCCGAGCCGTACAAGTACGCGGACGCGTACGAGCTCGCCGCGGTGGAGCGGCCGCTGCTAGCGGCGCTCGACCAGGTCAGCGACCCGCGCAATCTCGGCGCCGTCGTCCGCAGCGCCGAGGGCGCGGGCGCCACTGGAATCGTCGTCCCTTCGCACGGCTCTGCTCGCGTGACACCCGCGGTCGCGAAGGCGTCCGCCGGGGCCGTCGAGCACCTGCCCATCGCGGTCGTGACGAACCTCGCGCGCTACCTCGGGGAGGTGAAGCGCGGCGACCTCTGGGTGCTCGCCGCCGAGGGCGGCGCAGCGACTCCGATGTGGGAGGCAGACCTTTCCGGAGGGCTCGCCTTCGTCTTCGGCGCCGAGGGCAAGGGTCTCCGGCCGCTGGTGCGGCGAACCTGCGACGACGCCGTCTCGATCCCGCTGCTGGGCCGGGTCGAGTCGCTCAACGTCAGCGTCGCCGCGGCCCTGCTTCTCTACGAGGCGCGGAGGCAGCGCGGTGGCTGAACCGACCCTCTACCTCTTCGACGGCTACAACCTCCTGCATGCGGGCGGGTTCACGGAGCCAGCCGAGCTCCGGGACGTCCTCGCGAGCTGGGTCGCCGCGAAGGGCGCCCGCGGCGTCCTCGTCTTCGACGGCCACGGCTCCGACGCCGTCTACGGGCCGCTCGAGGTGCGCTATGCCGAGGACGCGGACGCGCTGATCGAGCGCCTCGCGGCCGAGAACCGCTCGCTCGAGCAGGTCGCCGTCGTCTCGTCCGACGCCGCCGTGCGCGGGACGTCCGGCCAGGAGGTGCGGAAGCTCTCGTCGCAGACCTTCCTCGGCGAGCTCGTGCCGCCGGCCCACGCCGACCGCACGCCGGGCGACCTCCGCGACCGCCTCGATCCCGAGACGCTGGCCGCGCTCGAGCGCCTGCGCCGCGGGCGCTGATGCGAACATACGTTCCTATCACGCTAGGTCCTGTGCAAAGAGCTTGTAAAGCCGTGGATCTCTTGCTATCTTAGCCCTCAACCTAAGGGTGAGACTCCGTCGACTCGCCCGTGAATACCGGGGGGAATCCGTGGCCGTTCGTGTCGCAACTGCCGCCCAGTCGGCACAGAAGGCTCAACGAGAGCTAGAGGATCTCCAGCTCGTGCTCAAGGCGCGGAACGGCGATTCCGCGGCGATGGACGTCCTGATCCGGCGCTACAACGGCTTCGTCCGCCTGAAGGCGAGCTCGTACTTCCTCGCCGGCGGCGACTCCGACGACCTGATCCAGGAGGGGCTGATCGGCCTCTACAAGGCGGTCCGCGACTTCCGGACCGACAAGGAGACCTCGTTCAGGAGCTTCGCCGAGCTCTGCGTCACCCGCCAGATCATCACGGCGATCAAGACCGCGACCCGCTTCAAGCACGCCCCGCTCAACACCTATGTCTCGTTCAGCCACACCCCGGCCGGCCAGGACCGGGACGGCGAGTGCACGCTCGGCGACGCGCTCCCCGGCCCGGGCGTCGACGAGCCCTCGATCTGCGTGATCTCGACCGAGGAACTCCAGAGCCTCGTCTTCTGCCTGGGGACGGGTCTCTCGCGGCTCGAGGCCGACGCGCTCAAGCTCTACCTCGAGGGCGAGTCCTACGAGGAGATGGCCGCCCGGCTCGGCTGCGACACGAAGACGATCGACAACGCGCTCCAGCGCGTGAAGCGGAAGGTGCTCACGCACCAGAAGGGGCGCCAGGTTCTGGCTTAGGGGCCGACAGCCACGCGGGCCGATTTCATAAGCGAGGGCTGATCGGATGCGGCGCTTCTGATTGTTGCGTGGCCGATCGATCCGGAGCGCCCGCTTGGCCCTCACATCGAGGTCTTCGATCGGGATCAGGTAGACGCCTGAGGTTTGCGGGCAATAGACAGCGAAAAAGTCGACCTGCCCGTGGTAGGCGCGCCGGGCGCTGCGGGCACTACGGTGGTGCGCGTATGAGCTGCAAGCGGCGAAGACCACCGCGCCGTTGCGGAGCCGGCCCGTCTGCACTGCACCCGTTTGATCCTGTCACGGTCCTCGAGTATGAGATCGGAGCGGGTGTTCTCTCCGAACGGCAGATAGACCGCGAGCCCGGCCTCATGCAGAGCCAGAATGATCGCCATGGTCGAGCGGTCGCCCTTCGCCTTCGGGTGCTCCATGTTGCCAGCGTTGCAGACGCATCGGCTGGGCCGTGTCTGTTCTGGACACGTGGAAGTTCGCCTACTATGAGGGCGCGCCGGAGTAGCTCAGTTGGTAGAGCAACGGTTTTGTAAACCGTGGGTCGTGGGTTCGAGTCCCGCCTCCGGCTTTTCCTAGCGGCGCCGCTTCAGGACGCTCTTCGCGAGCTGCCTCGCCGCCTCCTCGGGCTTCTGCTCGGGCGCTTCGGCCGCGGGCGGAGGAGACGGCGGAGGCGGCCGCTCGGGCGGCACGAAGCGGTAGCGCGTGAACGTCCCGCCGCCGGGAGAGGTCGCCCCGGCGGCCGCGACGATCCGGGACGGCTCGGCGGGGTCGACGATGACGCCGACGAGCTCGTCCCCACCGTCGCCGACCGCCCAGCCGAGGATGCGCGACATGGTCTCGCTGTCGTCCGGCTCCTTGAAGACGGCCTTCCACCCGGGCTCGGCCGCGACGAGCTGCTCGATCCGCACGCCCCGATCCTAGTGCTCGGCGCGGGGGTTCGCGATCCCGATCGCACCGATCGCGCCGCCGGCTCCGACGAGCAGCGCCGTAACGAGCATCGCCATGTGGAAGCCGTGCAGGTTCAGCTGGTCGGTCGAGCCGCTGACGGCGACGCCGACGATCGCGATCCCGAGCAGCCCTGCCACTCGGGCGACGGCGTTGTTCACGGCCGAGGCGATCCCGGCTTCGCCGCTGCTCGCGTCCGCCAGCACGGTTGCGGTCAGCGGCGCCACCGTCAGCGAGAGGCCGACCGCGAAGATCAGGATCGGCGGTAGCAGGTCGCGCACGTACGAGACGTCCGGGCGGGTCCTGGTGAGCCAGACCAGCGCCGCCGCCGCGATGAGCGGTCCCGCGGCCATGAAGAACCGCGGCCCAAGCCGTCCCGAGAGGCGGCCGACGTACGGTGACGCGAGGAACATCACGATCGTGATCGGCACTAGCGCGAGCCCAGCGTGCAGCGCCGAGTAACCGGCGAGCTGCTGCAGGAAGAGCGTCAGAAAGAAGCCGAGGGTCGAGAGCCCCGCGTAGACGAGAAACGTCTCCACGTTCGCGACCGTGAAGTTGCGGCGGCGAAAGAGGCGGAGCGGCAGCATCGGATCAGACGTGCGGCGCTCCCAGAGAACGAAGGCGGCGAGCAGGATCACGCCGCCGCCAAGTGTCCCCCAGATCGCGGGGTTGCTCCAGCCCAGGCGGCGCTGCTCGATGAGCGCGAACGCCGTCCCGCCCAGGCCCAGCACGCAGAGCGCGGCGCCGACGAGATCGACGCGTGCGCGGCCGCCGGGCTCGCGCGGCGGGACCGCCACGAGGATCAGCGCGATCGTGGCGAGCGCGAGCGGGACATTGATCAGGAAGATCCAGCGCCACGAGCCGATCGCGAGCAGCTCGCCGCCGGCCAGGGGGCCGATCACCATCGCGATTCCGCTCCACGCCGTCCAGGTCCCGATCGCGGCGCTGCGCTCCTCGCCCTCAAACGTCGTCACGATGACGGCGAGCGCGCTCGGCGTCAGCAGCGCGCCGGCGATCCCCTGGACGCCGCGGGCGGCGATCAGCAGCGGCGCGTTCGGCGCGGCTGCGCACAGGGCGGAGGCGGCGCCGAAGGCGCCGACCCCGAACGCGAAGACGCGCCGCTCGCCGAAGATGTCGCCGAGCGAGCCGCCGACGAGGATCAGCGAGCCGAGCGTCAGCAGGTACGCGTCGACGATCCACTGCTGCGCCGTCAGGCCGCCGCCGAGGTCGCGCTGGATCGCCGGCAGTGCGACGTTCACGACCGTCATGTCGACGAAGGCGATGATCGAGCCGAGGATGCAGGCGACGAGCGTCAGCCGCTTCCGCGCCACGGTCGTGGTTACGGCGACGGCCTCGTCCACGGCTCGAACGTATCAGCGGCGCGCCGGACGCTAGCGGATCGCCGGCGCCGGCTTCCCCGCGACCTTCTCCTCTTGCGGCGCGTGGCTGCCGATGCGCGGCAGCCATTCGAGCCAGCGCGGGAGGTACCAGTTCCAGTCGCCGAGCAGCTTCATCGTCGCCGGCAGCAGCACGCCGCGGATCAGCGTTGCGTCGAGGAGGACTGCGACCGCGAGCCCGACGCCCATCTGCTTGATGTCGAGCGTGCGCAGCGAGGCGAAGATCGCGAACACGGCGACCATCACCGCCGCGGCGGAGGTCACCGTCGACGCGGTCGTGCGGATCCCGCGCGACACCGCCTCCTCGGTCGGCACACCCTGGTCCACGAGCTCACGGATACGGCTGAGGATGAACACGTGGTAGTCCATCGAGAGCCCGAAGAGCACGGTGAACAGGAAGAGCGGGAGCCACGTGACGACTGCTCCGTTCGAGTGGAAGTTCAGCAGCCCCTCGAGGTGCCCCTCCTGGAAGATCCAGACGAGCACGCCGTAAGCCGCGCCCACCGAGAGCAGGTTCAGCACGATCGCCTTGATCGGCACGACGATCGAGCGGAACGTCACCAGCAGGAGCAGGAACGCGAGCCCGAGCACGAACGCGAAC
>VAWW01000115.1 GCA_005884575.1 Actinomycetota bacterium | reverse complement strand
CGTGGCGGCATGGTCGGCCCGAGCGGCGGCGTTCATCCCGATCGCGATCTGCGCCCGCGTTGCCGCGGCGACGTCGGCGTGCTCGGTCGCGTCGTCGAGGATCCCCTGTAGCTCGAGAACGTCGATCTCGCCGTCGAGCCGCAGGCGCAGTTCGACGTCCGCGAGGCGGAGCTCTCTCGCCGCCGTGTCGTCGAGATCGGACCCCGTCTCGAGGTAACCGGGAGTCACACCAAGCTTCTTGGCCAGCATCCGCAGTGCCTTGACCGAGGGTCGCCGCGCCCCGGCCTCGATGCGCGAGATGTAGGCGTACGAGACGCCGGGCGCCGAGAGGTCGCGTTGGGAGAGGCCCCGCTCGAGGCGAAGCCGCCGGAGCCGTTCCCCGACGCTCTCCGCCAGCTGCCGCTTCGCGGTCACCCGCCGGATCATGCCGCCACTTCGCTCCGGCGTCAACAGCGGACGTCCCCCTTGACAACAAAAGTATGCGCAGGTGTGCTATCGACTCCTGAACAGGAGACAGGAGGGAGGTGGGACTCATGCTGGTTGCTGCGCGCCTCAAGCTCGCGCTGCTCGCGATCGGATCGATCGCGGCTGCAGCGTTGATCGGCGGCTGTCCGTGGGGCCCGTAGAGGGCGCCGCGCACGGCCATTTTCCAGGGGTCTCCGGCGAGCTCGAGGAAGGGAGGTGTTGGTTCATGTTGCTGTCTGCGCGCTTCAAGCTTGCGCTGGTCGCGATCGGCTCGGTTGTCACCGCAGCCATGATCGGCGGTTGCCCCTGGGGCCCCTAGGCCTGTCTCACAACGGCAGGGGCGGAGCCGCGCGAGACAGCTCCGCCCCTGCCGTTACGCTCCGTCGGTGCTGCGTCAGGCCGCTTCGCGCGTCTCGCTGCGGAGCCGGGAACGGAAGCTACGTCTCTTCCTCGAGCTCTACCGGCCGGGGCCGCAGACGACGGTCGTGGACGTCGGCGTCACCGACGCGCCGTTCGGGGATCACCGCCGTCGGCCGCACCGAGCTCGACCGGTTCGCTGCTGCCTTTCCGCAGGTGCGCGCAGTGCGGGCAGACGGTCGCGAGCTGCCGTTCGCCGACGGCGAGTTCGAGCTCGGCTTCTCGAACGCCGTCGTCGAGCACGTCGGCGGCGGCCGCAGTGGCCAGCGCCAGTTCGTATTCGAGCTCTGCCGCGTCGCGGAACGGGTCTTCGTGACGACGCCGAATCGCTGGTTTCCGCTCGACCCCCACACGCTGCTGCCCTTCGCCCACTGGCTGCCCCCCGGCGCGGCGCGCCGGCGGCTGTTCCGCGCGCGCGGGTTCGACGACGTCCTCGACCCTCTCGGTCCGAAGGAGTTCGCCGCGCTCTTTCCGTATCCGGTGCGCGTGCTCAACCGCGGCCTGACGCTGGTCGCCGTGGGCCCGGTATGAGGCGGCCGGTCTGGGTCCTCCACGTGTTCGTCGTGGGGCTCGCGCTGCACAACCTGGTGATGGCGGAGCTCTGGGACGCCGGCGTGCGCGGCGGCGCGCTGGACGTCGTCGCTTCGTGGAAGGAGGCGCTCCTCGCACTGTCGCTCGCGGTCGTCTGGTTCGGCGCCTGGCGGACGTTCACGTGGCGCTGGTGCGACGTCGTGGGCGCTGCTGCCGCAGAGCTGGCTCGGCGGGCATGCGACGCATCGCGGCGTCGTCGTCGGCGCGAGGCACGATCTGGTCCCGGTCGCCGCCTATTTCCTCGGGCGCGGTCTCGCGCTCTCGGAGGCGGAGCTCCGCCGCGTCGGCGCGACGATCCTCGCGACCGCGGCGGGTCTCGCGGTGTTCGGACTCGTCGACATCTACGCGATTCCGTTGTCGTGGTGGCGCCACTCGGGCGCGCCGGGCTGGTTCCACGACCAGCTCGGCTTCCACTACTTCGGACTGTCCGACCTGCCGGAGAACTTCATCTACAACACCGGCAACGAGCATCCCCTGCGCCGCCTCGTCTCGACCTTTCTCTCGCCGCTCGCAAGCTCGTACGTCTTCGTCGTCGCGTTGCTGCTCGCGGTCGCGTGGCTCGTGCGGCGGCGGCCGCCGCTCGTGGTGTGGACGCCGCTGGCGGCGCTGCTCTTCGCAGGCCTGCTCTGGACGCATTCGCGCTCGTCCTACTTTGCGCTCGTCGCCGGTCTCGTCGCGCTCGCGCTCGTCCGGCGCGGGCAGGCGCCCGCTCTGCTGGCGAGCGCGGCCGTCGTGCTCGTCACGAGCCTCGTCTTCGTCAAGGCGTACACGCACGTCGCCCCGAGCACGAGCTTCACGCAGAGCGAGCTCGCGCAGCAGCGCCGGCATGCCCACCAGGCGGGCGGGTCTGCCGGCGGCGGCTTCTCGGACGCGAGCACGGCGAGCCACTGGCGGAGTCTCCGCACCGGCGTCAGCACGGTCCTACACCACCCTCAGGGCTTCGGCGTCGGCAACGCAGGCTCGACCGCCTCGCGCACCGGAGTGAAGGTCGAGGCGGGCGAGTCGACCTATACCGAGCTGGGAGTCGACGCCGGTCTCCTCGGCGCCCTCCTCTTCGTCGCCTGGTCGCTCCTGCTGCTGCGCATTGTCCTGCCGTGTACGGCGTGGCTCGGCGCGGCGCTCGTCGCGGTCTTCCTGCTCGGCCTGCAAACGGACGTGATCGGCGTCCCCTGGCTCGCGTACGTGCTCTGGGCGCTCGCGGGTGTGGTCGTGACGACTGCCGCCGCTCGTCCGTTTGCGACAGGTCCTTCGTAACAAGAGCGAGACAATTGCGCGCGCGCCCTTGCGCGACGCGCGTGCGGTCGTACCGTGGACGTCATGCGGAACGCCGACCTGCTCGTCCTCGTCTCGGCGCTCGGGCTGCTCGCCTACGCACTCGTGGGCTGCGGTCGGCGCTCACCCGAGCGCGGCGGCGTGCTCGCGAGCGCGACACTCACGCCGGGTGTTCTCAACGAGGCGGTCACGCAGGCGACGATCCGTTCCACGATCTGCGTGCGCGGCTGGACGACCACCGTACGGCCGCCGACGAGCTACACCTCCGCGTTGAAGCTGCGTCAGATGACGGCGTACGGTGAGACGGGGCCGCCAGCCGCCTATCAGGAAGACCACCTGATCAGCCTCGAGCTCGGCGGCGACCCGACCGACCCGCGCAACCTCTGGCCGGAGCCGTACCCGCGGGCAGCGGCCGTCGACCGGCTCGAGAACGAGCTCAACGGGGAGGTCTGCTCCGGTGCGCTCTCGCTCGCCGACGCCCAGCGAAAGGAGACGGAGTTGAAGCACGACTACGGCTAGCGCGCATACAGTTCGCTCCCTGATGACGAACTGCTCACGCGAGCGCTCGGACTGACGGTGCGTGCCGCGCGGTTGCACGAGCTCGGCGGTGTCCCTCGCGTCGACGACGTCGATGCTCCAGAGGGCCCGAACGTCGTCGCCGTCGCTGCGGCGGGGCTCAATCCCGTCGACGTCGCGATCGGCAGCGGGCGCTTCTACGGCGGCTCGCCCGAGACGCCGTACGTGGTCGGCTCGGAGGCGGTCGGCAACGCGCCCGACGGCCGGCGCGTCTGGTTCCGGACGAATGGTGCCGTCGCCGAGCAGGCGGCGGCGTCGCCGGAGCAGACGTTCGAGATCCCGGAGGCC
>VAWW01000088.1 GCA_005884575.1 Actinomycetota bacterium | reverse complement strand
CCCGCTAGCCCGTGTGCTGCTTCATCGTTTGTCTCGAGACGATCGGCGAGGCCGGCGCCGCGCCCGGATACGACGACGAGGCGCCCGCGGCGAGTCCGGCGACCATCGTCCCGTGACCGAAGTCGTCGCCGGATGCGTCCGGCTGCCACGACGACAGGTTCACCTGCGTGACGACGCGCCCGCCGAAGTCGTCCACGCGCGAGTCGCGTCCACGCCGGAGTCGATCACGGCGATCGCGGGCGTCGCCGGAGCGGGCGTCGCGTCCGTTCCCCAGAGCGCATCGACGCCGGCCGCCGACGGCCACGCGTTCGGGTCCGCGGAGGTGAAGCTTCCGCTCGGGATCACGCGGCCGTCGAGCGACACCGCCTCGACGCCCGGCGAGCCCGGCCAGGGTCTGCAGCGCCGTATCCGGAATGTCCGCGGCGACGCCGCCGATGATCGAGAGGCTCTGCCGGACGGTGCCGCCGACCGCGACGACCGCGGCGCTCGCCGTGTCAGCTCCCCCCAGCCTGCACGATCACGTGCAGGAACTGACCCGGGTGCGCCGCGACCGCCGAGGTCAGGCTCGGATCGACCGCCGCGACCGGAGCTGCCGGCAAGGCCGATACCGGCACCGCCGGAAGTGCGGCGGTCGAATCGGTTGCGCCCGCTGCCCAGAGCGCAACGACCGCGTACAACGCAATCGAGTACCGTCTCGCCTGCAGGCGAGAGCGCTAAAGATCGGGTTGCCGCATAAGCCCTAATCCCCTTGGACGCCACAGCCGGGCGGATGCCCGTCCACCGCGACAACGCGCCAGTTGCCGCCGGAGAGACGGTCTCCCGGGCCTGAGTTTGGGAAACGTCGAAGGCCGGCCGTACCCGACGTCGCGACGCGGCCGTTCCACCCTCGGACGTGAGCAAGGTCCACTGCCATCTCTGCGGCGCGGCACTCCGACGGCCCGAGCAGTACCACCTGATCGCGCGGCCGGATCGCGACGACGTCGTCTACGTCTGCCGCGACGAGAAACGCTGCTCCACGCGCGCCTTGTTCGATCCGCCGACCGGGCCACGCGTCCGGGACCGGACCGAAGCGTCGCGCTGACCTCTGATCTACGCTCCGGAGCCAATGGGCTTGGACGCGTACGACCGAGTCCCGCTGCTCTTCGGCCCCTCCCCGGTCCACCGCCTTGACCGCCTCGCCGCGCAGCTCGGCGGGCGGGTCGAGATCTGGGCCAAGCGGGAGGACTGCAATTCCGGCCTCGCCTACGGCGGCAACAAGACGCGGAAGCTCGAGTACCTCGCCGCGGAGGCTCTCGCACAGAGCTGCGACACGCTCGTCTCGATCGGGGGCGTCCAGTCGAACCACACCCGCCAGGTCGCCGCCGTCGCCGCCCACCTCGGCCTCGGCTGCGTGCTCGTCCAGGAGCAATGGGTCGACTGGCCGGACGCGGTCTACGACAAGGTCGGAAACATCCTGCTCTCGCGGATCATGGGCGCGGACGTCCGGCTCGACCCGGCCGGCTTCGACATCGGGATCCGTCCGAGCTGGGAGGAGGCGCTCGACTCGGTACGCGAGCGGGGCGGCACGCCGTACGCGATCCCGGCGGGCGCGTCGGACCATCCCCTCGGCGGCCTCGGCTTTGCCCGCTGGGCGGACGAGGTAGCGGAGCAGGAGCGGGAGCTGGGCGTGTTCTTCGACACCGTCGTCGTCTGCTCCGTCACCGGCTCGACGCAGGCCGGGATGGTGGCCGGGTTCGCCGCGCAAGAACGCCCGCACGCCGTGCTCGGCATCGACGGCTCGGCGACCGTGGAGCAGACGCGCGAGCAGATCGCGCGCATCGCGCGGACCACGGCCGCGGCGATCGGGCTCTCTCGCGAGCTGCGCGACGACGAGATCGTCCTCCTCGACGAGTGGCACGCGGGGACCTACGGGATCCCGGACGCGAAGACGATCGACGCGATCCGTCTCTGCGCCCGCCTCGAGGGCATGCTCACTGACCCGGTCTACGAGGGAAAGTCGATGGCGGCGTTGATCGACCTCGTCCGCTCGGGGCGGATCGAGCCGGGCTCGCGGGTGCTGTACGCGCACCTCGGCGGCCAGCCCGCGCTCAACGCGTACTCAGCCGCTTTCTAGGCGCGCCCGGAACCAGCCGTTGTTCATGTAGCCGCGCTCGTTCCAGTCGGCAGTCTCCGGCTGACCCTCGCCCGCGCTATCCCACGCGCGGACGAGAAGCTCGCCGGCGCTGTCCACGTCCGCGCTCCAGAGCCGCCACTCCCACGGTCCGCCACCGCTCTCGAGCGTCGCCGCCGTCCACGAGCGTCCGCCGTCCGTCGAGATCTCGACACGCTCGACCGGGCGGCCGCCGGCGCCGACCGCGTAGCCGCGGCCGGTGTCCGCGGAGAATGCGGAGTTCAGCGCCTGCTCGGTGAGCGGCGTCCCGTCGAGTGCGTAGTCGCGCAGCTGGAAGAAGCTCGGCGACTGCGACGCTCTGACGGAGATCCCCGCGAGCCACTTGACGCTGCGCGCGCCGATGTAGCCGGGCACGACGACGCGAACGGGAAAGCCGTGCTCGGGTGCCAGCGGCTCGCCGTCCATCTCGTAGGCGACGACCACCTCGGGCGAGAGCGCCTTCGCCATGGGAATCGAGGCGGCGAAGGGCTGTGCCGTTCCCTCGGCGACCGGGCGGTCGAGACCGGTGAAGGCGACATGGCGCGCGGCATCCGACGCGCCTGCGGCGGCCAGCAGATCTGCCAGCCGGACCCCGGTCCAGACCGCGTTGCCGATCGCGCCGGCGCCCCACGGCACGCCGGCCGGAACCGGCGTCTGGTCGTTACGCCGGTTGCCGGCGCAGGCCAGCGTCGCGGTCACGGTCGCCGCCGGCCAGCCGTCGCGGAGCTCTCGCAGCGAGAGGACGACCGGCTCTCGGACGTCGCCGTCGAGAGTCAAGCGGTACGCGTCCGCGTCGACCGCGGGAACCGCCCCGTGGTTGCGGATGAAGAAGAGCGGCGTCGGCGTCAGATGCGAGCGCACGAGCGGGCCGAGCGGCGCCTCGGCGTTGAGCGGATCCTCCGTCCGGACGATCAGCGGCTCCACGCCCGCGAAGATACTCCTAGCGCGTCAGCCGCACCGGCCGGCGCCGGCGGCCGCGAAGGCGGCCTTCGGGCGGCTGTCGTTCAGGTACTGCTTGAGGATCCGCGCGAACGAGGCCTTGTCGCCCTTGTCCCAGGCGCGGATCGCCGCGTCGATCTCGGCGACGTCGGCGCGGAGGCTGCCGATCGCCTTCGTGCCCGCGGGCGTCGCGCCCGGAATGCTCGCGAGCTCGGCGAGCTCCTGGTTCTCGAGGGCCTTCGCCTTCACCGCGAAGGCGTAGAGCCCGGACACCGTCACGGGTGTGGCGAACTCGCGCTTCGCCTTCGCCGTGTAGACGACGCAGACGCGGTTCGCCTCGTCCGACCACGACGAGGTTCCGGCCGCCGCGGCGCCGGGCACGACGCTGCCGAGCACGAGCGCACCGAGGAAAAGAACCCGCCGCACGAGGCGGAGTATCGGGAGCGCGGCCGGCGAGCCCTCACCCTGGAACGAGGGACTCGCCGGCGACGAACTTCCGAGCCTCGCGGAGGTACGCGGCGCATGCCGCCTCGTCGCGCGGGCGAAGGCCGACCCATTCCTTCATGGGCCGTCCCTTGCCCGCGCTGAACGGGATGCCCTCGCGCGAGGCGATCAGCTCCGCCACCCGGCCGGCCGGGAGCTTCACGACCAGCTGGCCGCCCGTGACGAAGGCGAAGTACTTCCCGCCGGCGACCCTCAGCCCCACGGCGTGGAGCATCCGGCCCTGCTCGACACCCGGACCGCGGACCAGCCGCCGGGACGCGCGCTCGAAGAGCTCGTCGACCGTCATGACCGGTCGCTGCCCGTCGTCCACGGGTCGACACCCGGATCGCCGCCGGCCGCCGCGACGGCGAGCCGCGCGAAGTAGTGGTCCCAGCCGTGCCCGTGGCCGGCAGCCGCGGAGACGGGGAGTCCCGTGTGGCTGAACCGGAGCATCGTGCCGTCACCGCTCTGCACGAGCTCGAACTCGACCCTCGTCGAGCCGGGCGGGACGTCGTCAGGCGTGTCGCGGCCCCGCTCCCAGCCCCACGTGAAGACGAGCCGACGCGGCGGATCGAGCTCGACGAACTCGCCGACCGCGGTCGAGCCGGGCAGCACCTGCACCCGGTAGACGCCGCCGGGCCGCGGATCGAGCGTCGCGTCGAGGCCCATCCAGCGCGTGGCCTTCGCCGGGTCGACGAAGAACTCCCAGACCGTCTCCGGGCTCGCATCGATCGCGATCTCCCGCGCGACGGACGTCGTTTCGGTCATAGCTGCCATGGTGCCTCCTCCTGTCGTCGTGTCATGCCCGGAACGGTGCGCCTGCGCCGGTCTCCGCGTACGCGACGAGGCTCGCGAGGTAGCGGTCCCAGCCGAGCTCGCACGCCCCGTAGCACGCGAGCTCGGGAAGCAAGCCGACGTGCCGGAAGAACAGCGCGCGCTCGCCGATGTCGAACGCGATCGTCGTCCCCTGCCACTCGGGATGCCCCGTGTGCGTGATGCACTTCCAGCGCACGGTCGACGGGCGCGTCGCCTCGGCGACCTGCATCACGATGTGCTCGTCCAGTCCCACGAACGCGAAGCAGAGCTCGCCGCCCGCCTCGGCCGCGCCAACCGCGAGCGGCGTCCACCAACCTCGCAACCCGTCGAGGGTGCCGACCGCGTCGAAGATCCGGTTGCGCGACGCTCGGACGTCGACGCGGCGGCCGTAGTCAATTTCCAGCGCGGCTGCTTCCACGTTTCGCTCTCTCCTCTCGTTCGGCTTCACGTTTGAGGGCGTCGAGCCGCTCGTCCCAGAATTCCTCGAAAAACGCCTTCAGCTCGCCGAGGCCTTCCGGCCGCGCGCGGTAGAGGCGCCTGGTGCCGTTGCGTCGCTCGCTCACGAGCCCCGCCTCCTTCAGGACGGTCAGGTGCTGCGAGACCGCCGGCCGGGTCACGTCGAAGTGCTCCGCGATCTCGCCGGCCGAGAGCTCCCCGTCGCGGACGAGCGCGAGGATCTGGCGGCGGCGGGGTGCGGCGATTGCCTTCAGCACGGCTTCCATCGCCTGTACGTAAGCATATTCTTACGTTAGATGCAACTTACGCTGAAGTGGCTAGGATTGCGACATGTGCCGGAACATCCATGTGCTCTTCAACTTCGAGCCGCCCGCGACGCAAGAGGAGATCGACGCGGCCGCGCTCCAGTACGTCCGCAAGATCAGCGGCTTCACGAAGCCCTCGCAGGCGAACGAGCAGGCGTTCGCCCGCGCGGTCGACGAGGTCGCGGCAGCGTCGCGGCGGCTGCTCGGCGAGCTCGTGACCGCCGCGGCGCCGAAGGACCGCGAGCTCGAGGCGGAACGGGCGCGTGCCCGCGCCGTCAAGCGGTTCGCAACAACCTAGTGTCGATTCGCAGCGGTCCCGTTCGTCGGTACCAGGTACCGACGCAAAAGGGAGGAGTTTCATGCAGTACCTGCTGTTGATCTACAACGACGAGCAGGCTTGGGCAGCGCTCGGACCGGATGAGCGAAACGCGATCGTCCGCGAGTATTTCGCGCTCGCCGACGAGCTCCGGGCCGACGGCGCGTACGTGGCCGCTGCGCCGCTGCAGCCGACGTCCACGGCGCAGACGGTCCGCGTCCGCGATGGGGAGCGCGTCGTCTCGGACGGGCCGTTCGCAGAGACGAAGGAGCAGCTCGGCGGCTTCTACCTCGTCGAGGCCGACTCGGCGCAGGCGGCCCTGGACTGGGCCGAGAAGATCCCCGGCGCGCGCTACGGCGCGATCGAGGTGCGGCCGCTGCTCCCGGTTCCCGCAGAGGCGCCGGCGGCCTGATCCAGCTCGGCGACCAGGGCGGCCACCCGCTCGGCGAGGTCGTCGCGAATCGCGCGCACCTCGTCGAGCGGGCGACCCTTCGGGTCGGGGAGATTCCAGCCGATGTAGCGCTTGCCGGGGACGACGGGGCAGGCGTCGTCGCACGTCGCCACGACGACATCGGCCCAGCCGATCCGTTCGTCGTCGAGGACGTGCGGCACGTGGTCGGACGCGTCGATGCCGAGCTCCTGGAGCGCTTCGACCACGACGGGGTGCACCGCCGTCGCGGGAGCGCTGCCGGCGGAGCGCGCGTCGTGGCGTCCGTCGACGGCGCGCCGGAAGAGCCGCTCGGCCATCACGCTCCGCCCGCTGTTCGCGACGCAGACGAAGAGGACGTTCGTCATTCGACCTTGTCGCTCCGGCGTTCGAGCAGGACGACGTCGCGCCAGACGCCGTTGAGCTTGCCGAGCCGCTTCCGCACGCCGACCGTCTCGAAGCCACCGCGCTCGTGCAGGCGGATGCTCGCCTCGTTCTCGGGAAAAATGCCGGTCTGGATCGTCCAGACGCCGGCCCGTTCGGTCGACTCGATCAGACGCTCGAGCAATGCGCGGCCAACGCCGTTGCCGCGTGCGTCGGCGTCGACGTAGACGCTGTTCTCGACGACGCCGCCGTACGCGCAGCGGTCCGAGACGGGCGACACCGCGACCCAGCCTACGACGCGGCCGTCGACGAGCGCGACGAAGCGGTGCTCCGGGAGGTGGCTCGCATGCCAGCCCTCCCAGTTCGGCACCTTCGTCTCGAACGTCGCGTTCCCGGTGGCGATGCCGTCGGCGTAGATGCGCGCGACGGCGGGCCAGTGCTCGGCGCGGAGCTCGACGACTTCCATCAGATCGAATTGTTCCAGCCGTGCGACGCTAGGCGCATGATCGCCGTCCTCGGCGGCCTGGGCGCCGCGTTCATGTTCGCCGGGACGACGCTCTTCTCGTCGCGGTCGGCGAAGCTGATCGGGCCGTGGTCGGTGCTCGCCTGGGTGATGATCGTCGGCAGCGCGATCACGCTGCCGTGGGTCGCGGCGACCGGGATCCCTTCCGGGCTCGACCGCGGCACGGGCGCGTGGCTCCTTGTCAGCGGCGCCGCGAACGTCGTCGGGCTGCTCTTCTCGTACGCCGCCGTGCGGATCGGGAAGGTCGGCGTCATCGCGCCGATCATCTCGACCGAGGGTGCGATAGCAGCGCTGATCGCCGTCGCGACGGGCGAGCACCTCGCCGCCGGCGCAGCCGCGATGCTGCTCGTGATCGCGGTCGGCGTCGTGCTCGCAGGCGCGATTCCCGATTCGCAGCGGCAGGCGTCTCCGGCGGACGAGAAGCGCGCCGTCGCGCTCGCTGCCGCCGCGGCCGGGTGCTTCGGGCTTGGCCTCTACTCGACCGGGCACCTCAGCGGCGACTTGCCGATCGCGTGGGCGCTCCTGCCCGCCCGCCTGATCGGCCTGATCGCGGTCGCGCTGCCGCTCGCGCTCAGCTCGCGGTTGCGCCTGACCCGGCGCGCCGTGCCGTTCGTCGTCGGGGGCGGGGTCTGCGAGGTCGCGGGCTTCTCGCTCTTCGCGCTCGGCGCGCGGCACGGCATCGCGATCGCGGCCGTCCTCGCCTCCCAGTTCGGCGGCATCGCCGCGGTGCTCGGGTTCGCAGTCTTCCGCGAGCGGCTCGGGCGGATCCAGGTTCTCGGCGTCACCGCGATCGTCGTAGGCGTCGCGGTTCTCACCGGGATCCAGTCGGGCTGACTGTCGAGTTTCGGCGACGCCGTTCGTCTACGAGGTGTCGCCACCCGATTCGAGGAGGAACTCGTGACACTCGCCGCTCCCGATCCCCGCCGCTGGTTCGCGCTCGCCGTCGTCGGCGCCGCCTTCTTCATGACGATCCTCGACGTCTCGATCGTCAACGTCGCGCTGCCGTCGATCGGCACGCATCTCCATTTCTCGGCGGAGAACCTCCAGTGGGTCGTCACCGCATACGCGCTCGCCTACGGCGGATTCCTGCTGCTCGGCGGACGCGCGGCCGACCTCCTCGGCCGCCGGCGCGTCTTTATGAGCGGCGTCGCCCTCTTCTCGCTGGCGTCGCTGCTCTGCGGGCTCGCGACGACCGACAGCGTCCTCATCGGCGCGCGCGCCCTGCAGGGACTCGGCGCCGCGATCATCTCGCCGGCCGCTCTGTCGATCGTCTCGACGACGTTCAGCGAGGGCGCCGAACGGAACAAGGCGCTCGGCATCTGGGGCGCGCTCGGCGGGAGCGGCGGCGCCACCGGCGCGTTCCTCGGCGGTTTCCTGACGAAGTACGCGGGCTGGGAGTGGATCTTCTTCGTAAACGTGCCCGTCGGGGCGGCGGTCTTCGCGCTCGCGCCGCGCTTCGTCCGGGAGAGCCGCCTCGAGCGGGCGCGGCGGCGCTACGACCCGCTCGGCGCGGTGGCGATCACCGGCGCCCTGGCGCTGCTCGTGTACACGGTCTCGCGCGCCCCGTTCGTGGGTTGGGGGGCGCTGCGGACGATCGTGCTGCTCGTCGCCTCCGGGGTGCTGGCGCTGGCGTTCGTCGCCGTCGAGGGCCGCGTCCGCGAGCCGCTGGTGCCGTTCCGTATCTTTCGCGTGCGGACGGTCACGGGTGCGAACGTCGTCGGCTTCCTGCTCGGCGCGACGATCTTCTCCAGCTTCTTCGTTCTGACGCTGTACGTGCAGGACGTGCTCCGCTATTCGGCGCTGGAGGCCGGCGTCACGTTCTTCGTCACGGGCGTCACGGTCGTTCTCGCGGCGGGCACCGCGCAGGCTCTCGTCACGCGGGTCGGTGTCAAGCCGATCCTCGCGTCCGGGCTCGCGCTGCTGCTCGGCGCGATGATCTGGTACAGCCAGATCCCGGTCGACGGCAGCTTCGGCCCGAATCTCCTGCCGGGTTACCTGATGGTCGGCGCGGGGATTGCCTTCGCGTACGTGCCGGTCACGATCGCCGCGCTCGCAGGCGTCGAGCAGGACGAGGCCGGTCTCGCCTCGGGGATGATCAACACCGCGCAGCAGATGGGCGGAGCCGTCGGAGTCGCGCTCGCGTCGACGGTGTTCGTCACGCACATCGGTCGCGGGCCGGTCACGCCGCAGCTGCTGACCGACGGCTATGCGCTCTCGTTCTGGCTGCTCGCCGGGTTCGCCGCCGCCGCGCTCCTCGCGACCCTGACGTTGGTCCGCCGCGAGGAGCTCGTCGCGGTGCCGGCCGTCGCGCCGACCGGGGGATGAGCTACTCGGCCCGGTCGGCCGCCGCGAGCGACGCGCTACGCGGCGCGCCGGCAACAACCTTGCCGACCCAGTCGGCGACGGTCGACGCCACTTCCTCCCAACCGTCCCCGACCACCAGGAGGTGGGACCGGCCCGGGAACTCGACGAAGTCGGTCACGGCCCCGGACTTCCCGTACTTCTCGAAGTTCGCGCGCGCCGTCTTCGGCGGGACCGTGTGGTCGTGCTCGCCGGCCGTGATCAAGAGCGGCGCACGGTCGGACTTCCCGTAGTCGAGCGCAGCGGGCGAGTGCCAGGCGAAGTTCGCGAGTCCGTCCTGGAAGAAGATCCGGCCCGTCTCGGGCACGGCGTACCGCTCGAAGGCTGCTTTCGCATCCGCCTCGTCCCACGTGTTCGTGAACCCGTACTTGAACTGCTCGAACGTCAGCGTGACGACGCCGTGGAGCTTCAACGGATGCGCGATCGCAGGCGACGCGGCCTTCAGCGTCGACGGCTCGAGCAGGTATGTGGCGCCCTTCGGCGGCGCGGGGTCGAGGGCGACGCCCGCGGCGCCGAGGCCGCGGTCGAGCAGCAGCTGGACGATCAGGCCGCCGAACGAGTGCCCGACGAGCACCGGTTGCGGGTCGCGGCCCCGGATCAGCGCGTCGTAGTGGTCGACGATCTCGGCGAGCCCGAGCCCGGCGAGCTCCTCGGCGTTCTCGCGCAGCTCCTCGACGTCGCCGTGCTTGCGCGGCCATTCCGGGGTTTCGACGTCGTAGCCGAGCTGCTTGAAGTAGTCGGCGAAGTTCTCCCAACTTCGTGCCGAGAGCCACGCACCGTGGATCAAGACCATGTCCGTCATGGTTCCTCCGATTCGTCGAATGCCCTCGACCATACGGGCGGCGTGTACGGCACGGCAAGCCCGGCCGTCGCGGTGATATAGCTGGGCGTGACGTGGCCGTCACAACGACGAAGGTCGCCTCGGTCGAGGAGCTGCAGCGGGCGGTGGCCGACGACCGTGCCGGTGACGTGGTCGTCGCCGGCGCCATAGAGCGGGTTCCGACCCTTCGGCTCGCCCCCGGCCGCAACCTCGTCGGCGCGGACGACCGCGCAGCGCTGGTCTTCCGCGACGGCGCCGACGGCGTGCAGCTGACGCGCGACAACCGCGTCGCTTCGTTGCGGCTCCGCGCGTCCCCGTCCGCGCGTGTTGTGTTCAACGACACGACGGTGGAGAGCCTCGGCACGCTGGAGCTCGTCCTGCTCCACGCGGTCGGCCAGGTCCAGATCCTCGCGGACGACGCTGTCGTGTCCGGCCATGTCATCCTGGAGGGCGTCCACGTGGAGGAGGCCGACACGCGCGTGCGTGAGCCCCGGCCGCACGGCTACGGCGTCCACGTGCTGCAGGGAGCGATCACGGTCTGGAACCAGCAGATCGACCCGGCGGCGCGCATCACGGCCGACCTGACGGGATTGTCCGCTGGGAGCGAGGAGACACCGGTGCGCGGGAGCGGCGTCTTCGTCTCGGGCGGCGGCGACCGGGGCGGCCGCCTGGAGGCGACCCGGCTGCATACCGGCCCGGTCTTCGCCGACGGAGGCATTCCGGGCGGCACCGCCGGCGGCATCTTCGTCGTCTACGGCGCGCACGTGCAGGACGTCGACGACATCGGCCCGGTGACGACGTACGGCGTCGGCGACGTGGTGCTCGGAAACTGGGGCGTCGTCGACAGCTGGAAGGCCACCGCACCGCTCACGTCCTACGGCGCGAGCGGGACCGGCTTCGTCAACCACGGCATGATCGGACGGCTCGAGATCACGGCGCCGGTCGAGACATCCGGGCCGGGCGCGCACGGCTTCGACGTCGACGGCGGCACCGTCGACGACGCGGAGCTCTACCGGATCGTCACACACGCGGACGCCGCCGTCGGCATGCAGATCGGCCGCCCCTTCGGCCGGCTGATCGTCCACCACGGCATCGAGACGCACGGCGTCGGAGCCGTCGGCCTCAGCCTGCGACCGGAAGCGGACGGCAGCGAGATCAGCGTCGACGGCGGCATCGTCGCCCATGCCGACGGCGTGCCGCCGCTCGAGATCCACGGCCGCGTCGACGAGCTCACCGTCACCGGTGGCGTCGCCTGACGTCCCCGACCCGAGACGCCGTGTCCGAAAGAGCGACTTGACACGCTCTCACCGATTCAGTCGACAACCATGTCCAACAGAGCCAAGCCGTGTACCAGGCACGGGCCGTGGCCGGAAGGGGCACGGCCCGGAGGCTCGACCGACGGAGGACTAGCGCCTCCGGCGGAAGTACAGCTTCATGCGGATAATTCGCAGCAGCCTCGCCAACATCTCAGCCTCCCGATTCGATTCTCAATAGCGGTC
>VAWW01000087.1:11107-12696 GCA_005884575.1 Actinomycetota bacterium | reverse complement strand
GGTCGATCAGGGCGGCGGCGACCATGGCGTCGCCGAGGATCTCGCCCCATTGCTCGAAGCCGCGGTTCGAGGTGACGATGATCGAGCCGCGCTCATAGCGGCGCGAGACCAAGGCGAAGAGCAGGTTGGCGGCCTGTCGCTCCAAGGGCAGGTAGCCGACTTCGTCGACGAGGAGCAGGTGGTAGCGCTCGAGCCGGCGAAGCTCGGCCTCGAGCTGGTTGCGGTCCTGGGCGGCTTCGAGGCGGGAGACCCATTCCTGCGCGGTGGCGAAGGCGACGCGATAGCCGCGCTCGCAGGCTTTGATCGCCATTGCGATCGCGCAGTGCGTCTTGCCGGTGCCGGGCGGCCCGAAGAAGCAGACGTTGGCGCGCTCCTCGATCCAGGCGAGCTGGGCGAGGTGGAGCACGAGCGGCTTCTCCGCGCTCGGCTGGGCGGCCCAGTCGAAGTCGTCGAGGCTCTTCAGCGCCGGGAAGGCGGCGTGCCGGATCCGTATGCGGGCGCCGGAGGCGTCGCGGGCGAACACCTCCGCCTCGAGCAGCGTCTCCAGGAAGCGCTCGTAGGGCCAGTCCTGCTCGCGGGCGAGCGCTGCGGTCTGCTCGAGCCGCTCGAGCACCCGCGGCGCCTTCAACTTCGAGAGGAGATAGGGCAGCCGCTCGCCCGCCCTCGCCTTGCTCACGTGCACAACTCCGCGTAGGCGGCGAGCTCGGGCGGTGCCACCGCGACGCGCGGCAACACAACCGGGGTCGCCGCTGCGGGCGGCTCGGGACGCATGATCGGCGGCGGCAGCCAAAGGCCCTGCTCGTGGCTGCGCCGGTAGCGCGCCACCTCCTGGCCGCGATGGCAGATCCAGACCTGGTCGCGGTCGAAGCGCAGCTCGACCCGCTCGTGCACGAGCCGCTCCGGCGCCCGGTAGAAGCAGCCGCCGTGGCGCAGGTAGCCGTCGAGCGGCACCCGGCTCGTGCGCTGTCCCGACCAGCCGAAGCGCGCCGGCGGCGGCGGCCGAAGCGCCGCACGCTCCTCCGCGAGACGCTCGTCGACGCGCACCCGCCGCGTCGCATGCAGGCGCCGGTTGCAGACGCGATCGCGCCAATCGACGTACTGCTCGTCCAGCTCGTCGAGCGAGCTGAAGCGGCGCGCAGGCCAGAAGCCGCTTTTGAGGTAGCGCACCGCGGCCTCGACCGCGCCCTTCTCGCGCGGCGTCGCGGGCGTGCACGGCGTCGCGTGGAAGCCGTAGTGGCCGCGCAGGTGCAGGAAGCGCCGATTCCAGACGACCTCGTCGCCTTCGCGGCGGGCGACCACTGAGCGCAGATTGTCGTAGACGCACTCGCGCGGGACGCCGCCCAGCCACTCGAGCGCACGCACGTGCCCCTCCAGGAACGACTCGAGCGTCAGGTCGAGCGAGAAGAACGCGGTCTGCGCACCCGAATAGGGCAGCGACGCAACAAGCGCGTACACCCGCCGCTCGCGCCCGGCCACCGTCGGCCGGGTCGGCATTTCCGCCCAGTCGAGCTGCACCACCTGCCCCGGCCGGTAGCCGGTCCGCTGCGCTGGCCGCACCGCCCGCGGCCGCAGCTCCTGCAGACGCGCCT
>VAWW01000087.1:0-11020 GCA_005884575.1 Actinomycetota bacterium | reverse complement strand
GGCTCCAGCGGATCAAGCTGCGACCCGGTCAGCGTCCGCCGGTAGCGCGGCGGCTCATCACTCTGCGCCAGCCTGGCGACCGTGCGCCGGTTGATCCCCAGCCGCTCAGCGATCTCACGTTGCGAGATCCCATCGGCCGCCAACGCTCGCACCTGCGCCCACTCCAACGCGCTTCGCACCTCCGCACCTCTCGCTCGACAACACCGACCCGTCGAGCCTCGAAGGCGAGGCGGACGCGATCAGCGACGCCGCAAGTGGTGCACTTTTCGATTACCGATCACGGTGCAGTATTGGACTGCGCGCATCACGGCCCGTGCTCGCTGTCGGCCGAACGACAGTGCGAGCACCGCGAGCACCACGGCGGCGGCTCCTGCCAGGAAGCGCGCCCCTCAGGTTTCGGATTACCGAGTCTCATGTCGGCTCTCCTCAAGGTCGCGTAACGCGGACAGTGAACCCGTCGGAATCGCCTCTGCGAGAGACACGGAGGCGCAGCGTTCGACAGCTGAGAAGGAGAGTCCGACCGAGAGGCCGCCGTCGAGCGGCGTCGCGAAGGTCTTCGCCCAGACGCTGCTGCTGCGAGCCGTGAACCGACCGCGAAGGACGATTGACGTCGGTCCGGTCCAGGGATGCAGCACGTCCTGCTCGACGGCGTCGAGCGCCGCAGCGTTCGGCACGAAGCTCGAGTCGACGAGGCCCCAGCTCGCCGCCAGCCCCAGCGAGCGGACGTCGTTGAGGACACGATATGTCTCCGCGAACGCCTCGCCCGGATTCCGGGTGTAATCCTCGCCTTCGTCGCCGGGGAACACTTCGCTCCGGCCCGCGCGCGAGCACACGTTCTCGTCTGTCGCCCACCGCTTGGTCCCCCAGTCGATCGCCGGCCACGGGGCGTTGTTGCGATTCGCGGCGACGTGATGGCCGTACTCGTGCCGCGCGACCTCCTCGGGGCTCACCCCGTCGAACGTCTCGCCGCTCACCCGGAGCCGGTTGCTCCCGTAGCAGCCGAGCGCCTCTCCGCTTCTGCAGAGCTCTTGCACCTCGGCGGGCGTCGCTACATATGCGGTGAGTGACGTCAGTTCGTGAGAATCCGCGCTGGGGCCATCGGCGGATCAGCGGTGAGCTGGCCAAGCTCGGCCTCCGGGTATCGCCAACGAGCATCCGTAGGCTGCTCGCCCGCGCCGGACTCGAGCCGGCCCCGCGTCGTTCAAGTCCGGGCTGGCGCGAATTCCTGCGCGTCCCGGCAGCGAGCATCGTCGCGTGCGACTTCTTCACGGTCGAGAGTGTGTTCTTGCGCCGGTAGTACGTGTTGTTCTTTATCGCGCACGCGAGCCGGCGCGTCTGGCTGGCCGGCTGCACGACTAACCCAACGAGCGCCTGGGTCACCCAGCAGGCGCGCAACCTCGTGTGGGGTGCCCAAAACTCGGTCACGCAGATTTGCAGGGAGATCGCGCTCCCGGGAGTACGCATCGGAATGGCTGTGTGACGCAGTGCATTCGGACGAAGCGGTCAGCCGCGTCACGTCCGAGCAATCGCCTCGGCGTCATGGCCCGGCCTCGCTCGCGGCCTCGTTTAGGACATCCCCGCGCGTAGGATTCGTAAATTCGATCGCGCGGATTTGCAGGCAAATCCAGCGGAGCGGCGGAGGCGCGCGACCACCGCGGCAGCGGGCGGGCCATCGTCGTCAGACGGCTGTCGCGGCAGTTTGCGCTACCGAGCGACGCCGACGCCAAGCGTGCCAGAGACATCTGGGATCTAGCGATCCCGTTCCTCAACAAACGGCGCGGCGCGGGGAAGGCCTTCACCTGCAACCAGAGGCTTTAAGCCTCTTCCGGCCGCGGTGGTCTGATCGGTCTGCTCGCGACGGTCGCCTGTTTGCGGCTCGAGAGCGTGACGCCGCTTCGAAGGTCGCGGCCGGTGCGCGTTCGACCGCGATCGTGATCGCGCGTTTCCCGCCCGGCGTGCATGCCAAAAACCACTGGCCCGGCCGGCACGATTTGCCTGCAAAAGCGACCATGGCCGAGTTTACGAACCCTACGGGTTCAGGCCAACCCGAGCCGCACCACGGCCCGCGTCACGATTCCACTGGTCGGCAACGGCACCAATGCGAAGTCGACGGCCGCACTGCGCACACTGCGGCAGCGGATCCTCCCAGCGACAATCGGCAAGCTGGACGGAGCGACCTACGCGGTCACCGGCGGTACCGCCAACTCGGTCGACGGGAACACGCAGCTCAAGCACTCGTGGCCGATCGTGTTCGTCTTCGTGCTCACCTTCGCCTTCCTGCTCCTGCTCGTCTCCTTCCGCTCGATCGTCATCCCGCTGAAGGCGATCGTGCTCAACCTGCTCTCCGTCGGCGCCGCCTACGGCGTCCTCGTCGCCGTCTTCCAGTACGGCTGGGGCGAGAGCATCCTCAATTTCCACTCCAACGGCGGCATCGCCTCTTGGCTGCCGATCTTCATGTTCGTGATCCTCTTCGGCCTCTCCATGGACTACCACGTCTTCATCCTCAGCCGCGTCCGCGAAGCCTACGACCGCGGCCTGAAGACCGAAGACGCCGTCGCTCACGGAATCAAGACCACCGCCGGCGTCGTCTCCAGCGCGGCACTCGTCATGGTCGGCGTGTTTTCGATCTTCGCCACCCTGCCGATCCTCGACATGAAAGAAGCCGGCATCGGTCTCGCCGCCGCAGTCCTCATCGACGCCACCATCGTCCGCGGCGTCCTGCTCCCCGCGACGATGAAGCTGCTCGGCGACTGGAACTGGTACCTCCCCCGCTGGCTCAACTGGCTGCCCACCCTCGATCATGGTGGGTCGGTTACGGCCCCGGTGCCGGTGCTCGCAACCGCCGACTGACGCCCACTCCATCGCTAAGGCTCGGGTCGCCTCAAAGGCGACCCGAGCTGTGCTTCGACCGGCGTGGCTCTTTCCGCCTGCTGCCAACATTCAGGGTCGCACGAGGGTCGCACGGTCATGCAAGTGGCGACGAAACGCGGCATTGATCGGCCGCCTCCTCACGTTCACTGTAATGAGCGTTCCGTTCGCTAAGGGCGCAGGCTCGAAGTCACATTCCCTTCACCACGTCTGATGAACGGCGAAAGCTCAGGCGAGAGCACGCTCGCCCAGGCGTGAGTGGTGAGGGAATGTGGTTACGAATCGCTGTGGCTTGCGGATCCGCGCGGCCATCACTTCCGCGGGGCCAGCACGGTGCGTGAGATCTGGGGGTAGGTCGCGCGGTAGCCTCGCCAGTGCGCGAGTGGAGCAAGTGCAGTGAAGAGCGCGCGCTGAACCGGCGGCGGCGGCGAACGGAACACGATCACATCGCTGAACTCGCGCGCGGTCAGCGCGAGCTGGAGCGGGTCGGGCATGCCCTTCGTGTTCACGTGTCCGAGCCGCGCGAGCCCGAACAGGGTCTCGATCATGTGAGCGAAGCGCTCGCCGGGGGTCACCTCCACCCGCACGCGGGCGTCGCGGTCGCTTGCGTTCCACCAGTCGTGCCAGACACCCGGCTCGATGACGGCCGTGTCGCCCTCGCGCAGGATGCTCGTCCGCCCGTCGCGCTTCACGGTCAACTCACCCTCGAGGGCGGTGAAGCGCTCGACGAGGGCGGGGTGACGGTGCTCGCCGACGACGCGCCCGCCAACGAGGGCGGTCAGCTCGGCGATGGCACGACCCTCGGGGTTGGTATGGGGTAGCTCGAGGATCGTGGCGCGCTCGCCCGTGGCGCGGTTCTCCCAAACCTCGCCGACCTGGATCGGTGTGAGGTTCGCTGGACCGCTTGCGTCGGGATGCGACATTCGGCTGATGCTGGCAATGCCGAATCCTGCGGTCAAGACCCGAGCCCACTCTCGACTCGAAATCGCGTCCCTCTTGAGTCGATTCGGCGCATCAGCCAGGCCGGCGCACGTTTCAGAGCAATCCGGCAGGAGCTTGGAGGCCGAGCCCGGCTGGGCTACTGAGAAGCGGTTCCGAGTTTGGAGAGCGGCACTGCCAGGGCCCGCTGGACTGACACCGGGATGAAGGGGAAGTAGAGGAACTCGTTCGGGTAGGCGCGCATCAGGCGGGCAGCATCGCCGATCCGGGGGTTGCCGCGCTTATCAGTGGGAAGCTCAAACAAGTCGCGGAAAAACTCCTCGACGCGAAGCGCGGGACGAAACTCGACCGTGTAGGTGCTATCGACCTCGGCCTCGAAGGTATGCCTGACCTTGGCCGGAATCCGGACATCCTCTCCGGGTCCAACGTGGATCCGCTCGCGCCCGCGCCGAACGAGCAGCATCCCTCTGTCGACGATGAACCTCTCCTCCTGGCGAACGTGGATGTGCAGTGGCCCGGCGTTCGCGCCTCTGGCCGCCTCGACGTGCGCCCGCAGAACCTCGTCCGAGGAGGTCTCGTCGCGGCGGATCCGCATACTGCGGCCCCTCCATAATCTCCGCGCTGCTCATTCGCGGGAGACCATAGTCCGCGCCCAAATACGGCGCAAACGACATTCTGAAACGAGTTCCAGACTAGTGCGCTCCTGCTCGGGCGGCAATCCCGAAGACTCGCCCACCCCCACCGAGGCCCTCCGCGAGCCTCCAAGCGAGAACTCGATGACTAAACAGAGAAGCGGTCCCAGCCGAGAAGATCAGCGGCGGCCCTGTTGCCTCGAATGACTACAAAACGTGGAGCCCTTATGGAGCCCCGTGGTGGCAAACGCTGGCAGCCCGTCGCAAATCGGATCGGCGCGGATGGTAAGGAGGGCGTCTCCGGTTCGAGTCCGGAAGAGGGCTCTGCAGAAGCGCCGCGAACCGCGGCTTCTTCTGTCGGCTGAGTTGCCCGATCCGCAACATGCAATGGGTATGGAGCCGCGCTCGGGACCCAAGGATGCTTGTGTCGGAGGAATGGCGGACCGGCTCAGCCGATGCGGGGAGCGTGATTCTGCCGTTACGAAGCCGTGGCCGTCTGCGTCCCGCCTGGGCTGATGAGTGCTTGGCTTGCCGGCAAGCCCTACGCCGGCGCCGACCGCTGAGATGTCCCACGCCACCCTGATGCCGTCGCGGACGCCGCGCATGAACGCGGCGAAGCCCGTAGGGTGCGCAAACCTGGTCACGCTGCTCGTTGGTACTCGTGGATCAGTCCGCCGAGGCGGTCGTGGCGGCGGAGGGCAGCGGTGCTGCGAGTGTTGTGCTGGTCGGTCGCGTTGCTGCCGTCTGGTGGAGCGAGTTGGAGGGCCCGGTGTGGCCGATGCTCGTTGTAGTGGTTCCTGTACATGCGTAGGAGAGCTTCGAGGTGTCGGCGTCCGAGGATGAGGATGCGATCGAGGCGGTCGCTGCGGACGGTCCGCAGCCAGCGCTCAGCGAATGCGTTCGCGTTCGGCGCCCGAACCGGCGTCCGGATCACCTCGATCCCCTCGGAGCGGAAGATTTCGTCGAAGGCGCAGCAGAACTTCGAGTCGCGATCGTGGATCAGCAGCTGGAATTGCGGCTGATGCTCGCCCAGCTGCATGGCGAGGTTGCGAGCCTGCTGGGTGACCCAGGCGCCGTCCGGGTTGGCTGTGCAGGCGATCAACTCGAGCCGGCGGGTCGCGAGCGAGATGAAGAAGAGGACATAGATCCGCCGCAGCGCGAGCGTCTCGATCGTCAAGAAATCACAGGTGAGCGTGCTGGCGGCCTGCTGGCGCAAAAACGACCGCCACGGCTGCCGTCCGCGTTCGGGTGCCGGCGGGACGCCCGGCGAGGCTCAGCAGCTTGCGGACTGTGGTCGGAGAGACCGCAAGCCCCAGCAGCTTGAGCTCGCCGGCGATCCGTTGATAACCCCAATGCGGGTGCTCGCGCGCGAGACGTAAGATCAGCTCCCGCCGCGGCCGCGCGAGAGGTCGCCGTCGCGGCTTCTTGTGCGGATACCTCCAGCGCCGCGACACGAGCTGGCGCTGCCAGCGCAGCAACGTCTCCGGCCGCACCGAGAAGGCCGCCGACGCTCGGCGCGGAAGCGCCCGACCGAGCATCGCCAGCAGCGCACGATCGGCCGGCTCGGTACGCGGACGGCCCGACCGGCGCCGCAGGACAGCGAGCCCGTGACGCAAGACGAGGATCTCCACCTCCTTCGACCGATCCGAGCGCCCAAGCAGCAGCACAAGCGCGAAGAGATTCCGAACCGAGAGATAGAAAAAGGACCAAACCAGCTGCACCTCCGACTCGACAACGGAGACCGAGGCTAGCGAGCGCGGCACAGCAAGAGCGCCGCGCTCGCGGCGACAGGCAAGTTGTGCCCCTGACCGATCTCTGGTACCCGCGCCCGCGCGAAACATCAATACATGGCGCCCCGCCCACGGCACACCAGGTACCCGCACGACGCCGCGCCCGCCTATTTGGACCTGAACGAACCGAGAAGCGTCCGGCCCCCGGGCAATCGGCACGCGGCTCACCAGACCGATCACCCAAACTACCGAAGCGCTCATCGCGCCCGGCTGAGTTTGCGCACCCTACGCGCGTCGCCGGGCAGAACTCGGCTGAACGCAGACAGAAGCAGCCGGTCGCCCGGCGTGAACGCCGGCCTCGGAGCCTGCCGGCGCAGAATCGAGAGTTCGTGCCGCAGCACGACGATCTCCAAGTCCTTCGCGGCATCCCCACGCGGGAGCAGCACGAGCAGCTCCAGCAGGCGGCAAACGACGAGATACACGAGCGACACCAACGCGACCTCCAAGGACAGGGGTCGCCGACGCTACCGAGCTCCTGCCGCCCATTCCGCGATCACTCTGGCGGCCCGGACCGAGTTTGTGCACCCCACGCGCCGCGCGACCGCTGCGGTCGCTCTGAAAGAGGATCGTCCCCGCTGTCCGCGCGTGACCGCCGCACCCCGTTGCGAAGGCCGCAAAGAGGGCGGCAGCCGCGCAGCCCGCACGCACCACGGCTGACACTCTAGAACTCGATGCTCGATGCCCTATACGGGGACGAGGCGGACGACTCAGAGTCGGATCTCGATCACTTGGTTTGTAATCCACGGATCGACCCCCGTCGCTCCCGCTCCTTTCCTCCATCTTCTTCCGAAGTGGGGCCGGCAGGTCTACGTCGGGAGCGCCAACAGAGCCACCGCGCAGGCTTCCTCGCACCGTCGACATTCTTCGGCGCAGATGCGGCAGTGCTCATGGTGCTGCGCGTGGTGGTCGCATTCCTCTGCGGATCTCCGGCAGGCGTCGATACACGCCTCGAGAACGATCCTCGCCTGGTCCGGCACGAACTCCGTCTGTCTGCTGAGAACGCCGCCTGTCGACAGGCAAATGTCGCTGCAGTTCAGACAGAGCGTGATGCACCTCAGCAGGGTCTCGACATCCGGCTCGCCGAGGTCCGCGTCGGCGCACGCCGTGCAGGTCTGGGCACAGACGAAGCATTCGTCGATGCACGCGGCCAAGACGCTAGCTTCCAGCGAAAGCGCCCGCGGGTGCGTCTCCAGCATCTGCTGCGCACGGGACATGATCACTCCTCTCGTAAGTGCGCTTACGTCCAGGGCACCACCCTCGCCTGAACATCATCGCGCTTTCGTACCACGATGCGCCGCTCCCCGCTTGACGCATCGCTCGCCACCTCCGAGAATCGATGCCTCGCACTCCTCGAAGGAGGTCGGTATGGCGTGGAGACTCAAAGGGAGCTACGTCGAAACGTGCTCATGTGACCTGATCTGTCCGTGCAACGCGACCTTCGACCACGGCGCGACGTATGACTACTGCAGGGTGACGCTCGTCTTCAACATCAGGGAAGGCGACGTCGAGGGGATCGACATCGGCGGGCTGAAGGTCGCTGCGATCGCCGACACACCGAAGGTGATGACTGACGGAAACTGGCGTCTCGGAGTGTTCATCGACGAGAACGCGTCCGAGGAGCAGGCGGACAAGCTGGTGAAGGTCTTCACCGGCCAGATAGGCGGACCGATGGCAGCCTTGGGCCCACTCGTGGGTGAGATGCTCGGCGTGGAGCGGGCCGCGATCACCGTCGAGGACGACGGCGTTCGCCACAGCGTCCGCGTCGGCGACTCGATCGACTTCGAAATCGAGGACATCGTTCCGTTCGGCGTCGAGACGGGCCAACCGGTGCGGTTTCAGGGCATGTTCCACCCTGTCGCATCCGATCTGACGATTGCAGAGGCGAAGCGTTCGCGCATCAACGCGTTCGGCATCGAGTACGAGGGGAAGACCGGCCTCTCGACGTCCGAGTTTTCCTGGGCAGCCTGAGGCTTGCTCGCCTCGTCCGGCGAAGAGTTCGAGAGTCGCGAAGGCCTCGCTTCCGTCTTCGCCGCCGCGCGCACCCGACTTGGGCTCATCGCCGTGCTCTTCGCGCTCGCCGCGATTGGGTGGTGGTGGAGCGTCGAGCAGATGCGCGGGATGGACAATGGGCCTTGGACGCATCTCGGAGCAGGAGGCTGGTTCCTCGGCGTCTGGGTCGTGATGATGGCCGCGATGATGTTCCCGTCGGTCTCGCCGACGGTCGCCCTCTACTCCCGCATGACGAATGCGGAGTCGATCGCACGCCCGCTGCTCTTTGCTCTGGGATACCTCGTCATCTGGGCTGCCGCCGGCGCAATGGTGTTCGCCGTCGCGTTCGCCGGAGGTCGAATCGTCGGTGATGTCCTCGCGTGGGGCCGCGGTGGGCGCTGGGTCGCGGCCACGACGCTGATCGTCGCGGCGATCTACGAACTGACGCCGCTCAAGGATGTCTGCCTCGGCAAATGCCGCAGCCCGCTGGGCTTGTTACTCGGCTCGTGGCGAGAGGGCCCAGCGGGTGCGCTGAGGATGGGTGTACGGAACGGCGCTTGGTGCGTCGGTTGCTGCTGGGCGCTCATGGCTTCGTTCTTCGCGCTCGGAATCATGAGCGCCGTCTGGATGGCGATCGTCGCGGGCCTGATCGCGATCGAGAAGACGCTGCCGTGGCGACGTGTCGCGACCTACGGAACGGCAGGCATCCTCCTTGCGCTGGGCGTGCTCTTGTTTGCAGTTCCCGACGCCGTCCCAGGTCTCACGATTCCGGGGGGCGGAATGATGTCTCCGATGAATCAGATGAGCCCGTAGGGTTCATTAACCCGATCCCGCTACAAATCCGTCGAATCGGTCGACGTGACAGAGTTTCTAAAACCCCATGCGGTTGTGTCGGTCGAGCCGGTACCGGCCTGTCACGCCGGAGGTCGCGTGCGACCCGCGTTCCGCGCACGGACACCATCTCCTGTCATCACCGGGTCCACACGAGGGCGGCACGGGACGACGTCTACGGCCTGCACGAACCGCGTGGTTGAGCCAAAGCCGCTCAGCGAGCGGCCGTCTCTACATGCCATGGCGTGGTAGCCGGAGTCGACGTAGAGCGGCGGATCGCGGCATCCAGAACCGGCGCTGACGCATAGTGGAACGAGGGCGGCCGAGCGTCGGCGTAAGCTCGGTTCGAGCGCTCCGAGGAACGACAGTGACCGTTCAGCTCGACATCAACGGCCGCCTGATCTCGCTCACGCGTGCGGAAGCCGAGCGGCTGCGGGACGAAGCGACCGCCCAGGCCGCGAGCTCCTCCGCGCTGCGCGACCTCTCCCTGGTGCTCGACCGCGCCATCCGCGGCAAACGCGTTGTCGCCCTGCAACACCAGGAGCAGCGCGCACTCGCCCGTCTCCTCGCCCAGTATCCGGACGATGAGTACGCGCCACTGCGGGCAGCGCTCTCGCATGCACTCGCCCCCGCCAGGCAGTAACGCTCCGGGCGCCGCACCGGCCATCTCCCGAAGACCGCATCGCTACCACGGGCCGACTTCGTACTCGTAATCACACCCGGGCGCCGCCCCCTCTGACCGCCCGGCGGCTGCAGGGGTGATGCTCCTATAGCGCGTCAAGTCATCAGCGGGGGGTGTTGTAGGAGTCGGTAGATGCGGCGGGCGAGGTAGCGCTTGAGCAGTCGGTTTGCTTCGCGGCGGCTCTTGCCTTCGGCGATCCGTCGCTCGATGTAGTCCTTCGTTATTGCGTGGTGCTGATGTCGTTGCAGGATGATCGTGTGCAGGGCGCGGTTGAGTTGTCGGTCGCCGCCGCGGCTGAGTCGGTGCCGGATCGTCTGGCCACTGGAGGCGGGCACGGGCGCGACGCCGGCGAGGCGTGCGAAGGCGGCTTCTGAGCGGACGCGGCCTGGGTGGACGCGGCCTGGGTGCGACCAGGCGACGATTACGTCTGCGGCGACGATCGGCCCGATGCCGGGCTCGTCGAGCAACTGCGGTGCAAGCATGCGGACGTGGCGGAGGATCTCACGTTCGAGTTGCTCGGCCTCGCTGGTTGCGCCCTCGATCCGGCGTGCGAGCGTGCGCAGGACGAGTTTTGTCGCGAGCTCGTCGACGGGACAGGAGCTCGGAAGTGGCTGCAGCGATCGAGCAGCCGCCGTTCGGCCAGCGCTTCCAGTTCGGCGCGGAGCCGATCCGGTGCGGTCACGATCACGCTGCGCAGCTGCACGAGCGCCCGCCGGCGCACGTCGATCGCGCCCCGCCGCGCGACCAGTAAGAGCCGCAAAGCCTCGCGCCGCCGTCCCATCCGCGGCACCGCGACCGTCTCACTCGCGAGCGCTGCCCGTGCGGCGCGGATCGCGTCGAGCGGGTCGTCTTTGCCGCGCAGCCGACGGTCGTCGCGTGGTCCGCGACCGCTTTCGATCACTGTTTCGCCGCGGCTGCTCAGGTGGCGAGCGAGCCCGACGCCGTAATGGCCGGCGCCTTCAATGGCCCAGGCGCGCACTCCAGGCGCGTGCGTCTCGGCGAAGCGAACCGCTTCCGCGTAGCCACGCGCGGTCGTTCGCACCGACCGCTGCGCGACCACGCCGCCGGCCGCGAGCTGGTCGAGCTCGGGCTGCGGATGATCGATGCGCTCGACCAGGAGCTGGCACCACTTACCCGCGAGCTCGGCGTCTTTGCGCGCCGCCAGGCCGGCTGCCGCGCGCTGATCGCGAGCCTGTACGGCGTCGGGCCGGTGAGCGCGACCGCGATCCTCGCCGAGCTCGGCGACGCGCGTCGCTTCTCCTCCTCCGACGACGCCGTCCGCCACGCCG
>VAWW01000116.1 GCA_005884575.1 Actinomycetota bacterium | reverse complement strand
GGTCATGAAGCCGAGCATGCTTCGGCTCGCGCGCTTCGCAAGCCGAACATCGTCGCGGTGGAGCTCGGAGAAGGTAGTCGCCGAGCGGGTGGAGATCCGCTACATGTACGCCCACCCGGAAGACTGTGAACAGCGTGCCGGTGTGGGTGAGCAGGTGGCACCTTCTGCCGCTCGATCCAAACGAGGGTTCAGGTACCAGTCGTGTCGAGAAGAACTTCCCGCTCGGTGACTACCCACGGATCAAGTGCAACATCGCCCGCCGCGGCGGCGAGCGGATCTACCACCTCCCGTTCGACCAGCAGTACGACACGACCGTGATTGAGTCCGCTCGCGGTGAGTGCTACGTCGCCACGGCCGGCGAGGCCGAGCAACTCGGGTTCCGCCGCGCGTGGCGGTGGCGCGGCGGAGACGCCTGAACGTGATTGACGCCTGCGCCTAGTCGGCCCGTCGGTCGAACTCGCGCTCGGCGCACTCCGGGCAGTAGGCGACGATCTCCGGGGGCGGATCTTCCTCGTCGTCGGCCAGTACCGCCCGCCAGCCGCGCGCGCCCCCGCGCGCGACAGCGCCGCATTCGACGCACACGAGTTGCGCCTGGAGCATGGCCGATCCGAGACGCGTCGGGCTCATCGGAGCCAGCGGGACGCCGCCAGGGCTGGCGGCCCAACCCGGCGGTGCCCACCGGCTCCGGCACGAATCTCGGAGGACGCGCGCTGGGTTAGCGGCGCGCGCTGCGAGACCCGTACCCCCGAACGTACTCAGCCCGATGCTTCCGCGGCTACTGGCCGCACGTCCAGTGCGGGAGATGGCCCGCCTGTCACTCGATGGGCCGCCATCGAGTGACAGGGAGGGCGTTGCGAAAACATCTCATCTCTTCCGCTGAGGGGCATCACTCGAATGGGGGAGGACTCGTGCGCGCGCGGTTTCTTTACCGGTGTGCGACCTGCGCGACGAGCTGCTCGACCGGATGCGCCACGAGCATCCGGAACTCGCGCCGCCTGTCATCCCGGCCGAACCTCAAGGTTCCGCCTCGCGGAGCAGTGCCGCACAGCCGCGTCCGACGGGTTCGACGACGTCGCGGAACGTCGCGACCTCCCCGCGGTTCAAGCCGTCAGGCATGCGTCCGATCCTCCGGGGGGGGAACGCCGTCTGTTCGAACGCGTTCGAACGCCTCGCGTGAGGCGGCGAGCGGGCGAGCCTAGGAGTTGCCCCCGGGCGACCCAGTGAGTGAAGACACCGCTCGGGGCATCCGGCTCGTCGACGACGAGCGCCGGCGACCGCGCCCGCTTGGGCACGTTCGTCCAGCGAAGCGGCGGCGAGACGTCCTCGCCTTCGCAGCTGTGGCGACTCGGGATCGGCTGGGCGTTCTCGAAGGTCGACTTGCTCCGCGTGGAACGTTCGGTGCGTATGGAGCTTTTTATGCGCACGCGAATCGGCTATCCGACCTCAGGGGATTTTCGACTTCACGGCACGGCCGGGAGCAGGTCGAGCCCGTCGGGCTTGTTCAGGTAGCCGGGTGCCCGGTTGGTTCAGGTGCCCGTACGACCAGACGACCTTCTTCGTCTTCGGGTCGACAACGACGATTCCGTGGTGCCAGTCGTCGGTGATCGCGATCATCCCGTTCGGCCAGCGCACCGCGAGCGAGGGACGGTCGAGCGACCGGTGGCCGGTCGGCGCGTACGTGCACACGACCCGGCCGGAGGGCGTGAGCTCGTCGACACGGCCCGGCGTGTCGAAGCCGGCAACGAGAACGTTCCCGTTCGGCAGCAGCTGCGCGTCCGATGGATACGACGTCAGTGTGCGAATCGTCCAGAGGAGCCTCCCGGAGGCGCTGATCCGGTCGACCCAGCCGCCGATTTCCGTGACGAGCACGCTGCCGTCCGCGAGCGGCGTGGCGCCGTTGGGCGACGAGAGGCTGCGCGGGGGGTTGTGGCCGCAGGAGCCGGCGTGGCCGATCTCGCGTACCACCCTATGGGCGCGGTTGATCAAGAGCACGCGGCAGTTCTGGATGTCTGCGACCACGAACAGGCCGTTGCGTAGCAGGTACGCATCGTCGGGATTCGAGAGATAGCCGAAGGCGGAGCCGCGCACACCTGCATGGCCGAACGTCCACACGAGCCGGCGCGTGCGCACGTCGATCTCACCGAGCTGCTGGTTGAACTCCTCGTTGGTCGATTATCGCGTCGTAGCTGGGGGTGAAGAATGCATCGTCGGGATCGGCGAACGACTGCCCCGGGGGCAGGTCACCCGGGCGTGGGAACTCCCAGACGACCTTCTTCGCCGGCGAGACGATGATGATCCGGTTGTTGTTGCGGTCGGCGATCATCAATCTCCTTCGCCAACAGCCGCGCCAGCCAACGCGCATCGAGCCGGTCCGTCTTGGCGCTGCGCCGCCGGCCCAGCAGCGCGCGGGCTTGCACCGGTTCGGCGAGCCGAACGTCGAAGCCGCGCGCCGAGCGCTCACGCCAGACCCAACGCCAGCCGGTCGTCGCCTCGATCGCCACCGCGACGACCCGGCCCTGCCACTCCTCAACCCAGCGAGCAAGGCTCTCCCGATCGGCCGAGAAACGCGCCTCGACCACCTCGCCACCCTGCGGATCGAGCACCGCCGCCTGAAAGGCGTGCTTATGGATGTCGATCGCCGCGAACAACATCACGGACCTCCTCACGTCGATGAGGCCCGATCGTCCTCAACGCTCAGGACAGAGCCCTATGACATCCACTTGACGGGACGTGACCCGTTCTGCGTTGTGCAGCGGGCGATGGCAGCATCGCTGCAGGCTCCTTTGCTCTGTCTATCTCGCCTTCTCGGCTGTGCTGCAGTTGCTGGTCAGCGACCGGCGCAGCGAGTTCGCTAAAG
>VAWW01000074.1 GCA_005884575.1 Actinomycetota bacterium | reverse complement strand
GCACGGGGTGCTGACGGTCGCGCCCGAGGACACCCTCGGCGAGGCCGCTGCGAAGATGACCGAGGCCGACGTCGGCGCGGTCGTCGTGGCGGACTACGGCCGCATCATCGGCATCCTCACCGAGCGGGACATCATGCGCGCGGTCGCCCGGCGCACGCACTCGAGCGTGACACGTGTGCGCGAGTGGATGACGTCCGACCCGGTCACCGTCGAGCCCTCCGAGGACGCCGAGCAGGCCGCACGGACGATGCTGGAGCACGGCTTCCGCCACCTGCCGGTGATCGCCGACGGTCGGCCCGTCGGGATCATCAGCCTGCGCGACTTCGCGCGGGCAACCGTCTCCTAACCGACTTTGTGGCTCTAAGCCACTAGCTCATCACTGCGGGACTTTGTGGCTCTGAGCCACTAGCTCACTGCGGGAGGTGGATCTTCAGGCTCGAGCCGTCGACCTCTACCGCGCCGCCGAGGCGCTCCAGCAGCCGAACCGCGACCGCGGCTCCGAGGTCGCGCAGGTCCTGGCCGAGCACGACCTTCGACGACGAGTCCGTGACCGGCTCGACCTCGAGCACCGCGCCGCGCACGCGCACCTGTACCTCGTCGAGCCCGCCGTGGCGGAGCGCCGCTTGGACGAGTGCCGACACGCCGCGCTCGACTGCCGCCGAGTCGACGAGCACCGGAGCTCCTTCGCCCTCGACCTTGACGCGATCCTCGCCGAGCCGGTCTGCGGCCGCGCGGGCGAGCGCAAGCGTGTCGACCTCCTGCAGGTTCGGGTCGTAGCGGTCCGCCTCGATCCGCGCGACGAGCGAGAGCTCGTCGAGCAATTCGTCGAGCTGGGCGACCGCGGCGACGATCATCTCGACGTAGCGGTCGGCCGGCGCCTCGAGCTCGACGGTCCGCTCGAGCGTCCGCGCGAACCCGTTCACGGTCGCGAGCGGCGTGCGAAGGTCGTGGCACGCCAGCGAGACGAGCCGTGCGAAAGTCGTGTCGTTGTTCAAGCTGCCCCCTGGTACCGTGCGGACCCTACCGGGCCATGAGCGAGACGCGCCACTTACTCGACGATCTGCAGGCATCGCCGCCGGACGTGCGGATCGGCCTCTCGCGCGCGGGCGTGACCGGCGTCGAGAAGGCGATCCGCCTCCGCCAGAAGCTGATCCCGGCCCGGATCGACTGCACCGTCGACCTGCCGCCCTCGCAGAAGGGCGTCCACATGTCGCGCTTCCCGGAGCTCTTCGAGGAGGCGATCGAGGAGGTCGTGACGGAGTCGTTTCTCGTCGAGGAGCTCGCCGAGCACATCGCGCGCCACATCGTCTCGCGGCAGTCCGCGCTCCGGGCCGAGGTGCGCATCGAGGCGCGCTACCCGCGCCGGCGGGAGACGCCCGTGTCCGGGCTGTCGACGCAGGAGCTCGTGACGCTGATCGGGATCGCGGCCGCAACGGGCGACGGAGTGCGGCGCGTCGTCGGAGTCGAGGCGCTCGGCATCAACGCCTGCCCGTGCGCCCAGGGACTGGTGCGCGGCCACGCGTCGGAGCGGCTGCTCGAGGCCGGGTTCGAGTGGGGCGACGTCGAGCGGATCCTGGCGCTCGTCCCGATCGCGACGCACAACCAGCGTGGCCGCGGCACGCTCTACGTCGGCACCGCAAAGCCGATCGACGCGGAGGAGCTGGCGGACATCGTCGAGCGCTCGATGAGCGCGCCGATCTACGAGCTGCTGAAGCGGCCCGACGAACTCTTCGTCGTCGAGCACGCGCACCTGCAGCCGCGCTTCGTCGAGGACTCGGTACGGGTCGCGCTGAAGTCCGCGCTCGAGGAGCACCCCGACCTCGCGGACGCTGACTTCCTCTACTCGCGGCAGGTCAACTTCGAGACGATCCACGCGCACGAGGTCGTCGCCGAGCGCTACGGCACCGTCGGCGAGCTGCGCGCCGAGCTGTCGGGCGAGGTCGCAGCCCGGCACACCGAGCTCAGGGACTGGCTCGGAGCGGACTAGGCGAGGCGATGGGCGCCGAGGAGGTCTCGCTCGCTCTCCTCGGTCGCTTCGCAGCCCACGTCGCGGGCGCCGCGGTCGACGAGCAGGCCTGGCGGCTGCGCAAGGCGCGCACGCTCGTCAAGCTGCTCGCGCTCGAGCCCGGACGCCGGCTGCACCGCGAGCAGGCGATGGACCTGCTCTGGCCCGAGCTCGACGCCTCCGCGGCGCAGAACAACCTGCACCAGGCGCTCCACGCCGCGCGGCGGGTGCTTGGTGCAGACAGCCTGACCCTGGCGGACGCGATGCTCGGGCTCGACGCCGCCGTCGTCTGCGACGTCGACGCGTTCGAGCGCGCGGCGGCCGAGGCGCGCCGCACGACCGACACCTCCGCGTACCGCGACGCGCTCGACCTCTACGGCGGCGAACTTCTCCCCGAGGACAGGTACGAGCCGTGGGTCGATGCGCGGCGCGCGGCGCTGCGGGAGCTGCACGGCACGCTCTGCCTGGAGCTCGCGGCGTTCGAGTCGCCGGAGGAAGCTGTCCTGACATTGCAGCGCGCGATCGCAGCGGACCCGCTGCACGAGCGGGCCCACCGTGCGCTCATGGAGAGCTACGAGCAGCTCGGGCGGCGTCAGGACGCGCTCGCGCAGTACCACCGGCTGCACGCGGCGCTGCAGCAGACGCTCGAGGCCGCGCCCGACGAAGAGACGCGGTTGCTCTACCGCCGGCTGCTGGCGGCTGGGCCGGCCGACACCGCGAGCCCGCTCCCCGTCCAGCTGACGACGTTCGTGGGCCGCGAGCGCGAGCTGCACGACGTCGGCGAGCTGCTCGCGGGTGGCCGGCTCGTCACACTGACGGGATCCGGCGGCTGCGGCAAGACGCGCCTCGCGATCGCGACCGCCGAGCGCGCCCGCGACGGCTACGCCGACGGCGTCTGCTTCGTCGAGCTCGGCGGCATCTCCGATCCCGAGCTCGTCGCCGAGGCGACCGCGACCGCGGTCGGAATCCGCGTCCCGTCGCGGCGGACCGCGGTCGAGGCGGTGGCTGCGCACTGGCGGCGCGAAACACGCTTCTCGTGCTCGACACGTGCGAGCACGTCGTCGATGCCTGCGCCTCGCTCACCGAGGCGATCCTGCTCGCGTGTGCCGGGGTGACCGTCCTCGCCACGAGCCGCGAACCGCTGCGCTGCTCGGCCGAGACGACGTGGCGCGTTCCGGGTCTCGGGCGGACCGAGTCCGCCGAGTTGTTCGCGGCGCGCGCGAAGAGCGCGCGCCCGTCGTTCGAGCTGACGGATGAGAACGCCGCCGACGTCGACGCCGTCTGTACGCGACTCGACGGCCTGCCGCTCGCGATCGAGCTCGCCGCGGCGCGCGTCGCCGCCTTCTCGCCGGTGCAGATCGCCGCGCGGCTCGGCGACAGCCTCGACATGCTCTCGTCCGGCAACCGGACCGCGCTGACGCGTCAGCAGACGCTGCGCGCGGCGATCACGTGGAGCCACGACCTGCTCACGGGCGAAGAGCGGGTGCTGCTCCGACGGCTCGCGATCTTCGCGGGGTCCTGCTCGCTCGACGCGGTCGAGGACGTCTGCGTCGGCGGCGCGATC
Organism: Actinomycetota bacterium; assembly: GCA_005884575.1. GTDB lineage: Bacteria > Actinomycetota > Thermoleophilia > Gaiellales > Gaiellaceae > AC-16. The sequence goes on along the minus strand of VAWW01000074.1, from coordinate 26,556 downwards.
GAGCGTCACGGAATCGCCGACCTCGTCGCGCGCCTCGTCGACAAGTCGATCGTGACCGTCGACGACGCCGACGCCGGTCGGTACCGGCTGCTCGACACGATTCGTCAATTCGGCGCCGACCGCCTCGACGAGGCCGGCGAGCGGGATGCCGTCGAGGCCCGCATGCTCGACTGGGCGTTGCGCTTCGCAGCGGCGCACGATCCCGACACGGCCACCGGCGCGCGCGAGCGCTCGCTCGCACGCCTGGAGCTCGACCACGACAACGTCCGCGCCGCGCTCGACGCGGGCCTCCGGCACGACGCGCAGGGGGCGCTGCGGCTGGCGTCGACGTTCTGGCGCTTCTGGCTCGACCGGAACTACTTCACGGAGGGCGTGCGCCGGCTCCGCGCTGCGCTCGACGCAGCGCCCGAGGCAACCGAGCTGCGCATGCGCACGCTGCTCGCCGCAGCCGCGCTCGAGCTGCGGTCGGGCGAGCCGACGTCGTTCGTCGCACGCGCACGCCAGGCCGAGGAGCTTGCCCGTCGCTCGAGCCGTGCTCCGTTCGCTGCGGACGTCGTCCATCGCGCAGGACTCCTCTACGTCGCGGGTCTCGACATGGCGTCGTTCGAGACGGCGTGCGAGGACGCGCTGGAGCTCGTCGCGGAAGGTCACGCACCTGTTCGCGCGTCGATCCTGCACGCGTGGTCGATCGTCCCGTACTACGTCGGCGACTACGGCGAGGCGCGGCGCCGGCTCGCGGCCGCGCTCGAGACGCTCGCCGAGGTCCCGGCGGACGAGCCGCCCTTCTTCGAGGGTGCGACGTATGGATTCGTCGTCCTCCCCGAAGGGCCGCAGGGTGCGCTGCGCCCGATCCTCGAGGAGACGATCATGCTCTTTCACCGCTTCGCGCGCGCTCAGGCCGAGGCGTACGCGCTCTGCAACCTTGCGACGCTCGAGCGGAGCGATGGCCGGCGTGACGCAGCACGGACGGCGCTCGAGGACGCGCTCGACCGCTTCCGCGCCCTCGCCGACGACGCCGGCGAGGCGCTCGCGCTGACCGGTCTCGGAAACTGGGCGCGGAGCTTCGGCGAGCCCGAGGCCGCGATCGCGTGGCTCGAGCAGGCACGCGAGCTCCGCCGGCGCCGCGGGGACCGGAGAGCGGTCGGCATGACCGAGACGGATCTGGCGCTCGCGCTCGCGCACAGCGGCGAGCGCGAGCGTGCACGGACGCTCTTCGCGCATGTCCGCGACAGGTTCCGCGCCGCCGACGACGCGCCCGGCCACGGCGGCGCGCTCGTCACGTGGGCGCTGGCGGAGGAGCGTGCCGGCAACCTCCAGCGCGCGGCCGAGCTCGCACGCGGCGGCGCCGAAGTGTGGGAGCGCGGGCTGCGCGGGCATCTTCCGGGCTGGGGCTGGCTCGACGCTGCCGACATCTACGCGGCCTGCGGCGAGCTCGAGCGGGCGCACGCGAGCGTCGTCCGCGCCCAGCGGCTCTTCCGCCGCGCCGGGGATCGCCGCGGCGTCGCTCTCTGCGCGGCGCACGGCGCTGCTAAGCCGGCGCTAAGAAGCGGCAAAGATCGCCCCGCCTAACGTCGTCACCGCAAGCACGACGCGGTATCCGACGACGTAAGGAGGACTCCGATGAACCCCAAGCTGCTCGGGTGCGCGATTCTCGCCGCCCTCGCAACCGCCGCGCCCGCGGCGGCCGCCGTCGCGCCGATCGTGGGCACCCCGCTCGGCATCGGCACGATGAAGACGCCGTTCGCCGCAAAGCTCAAGCCGGGTGCGCTGATCGTCGAGTCGGTCAAGGTCGCCCCCGGCGGAAACTTCGGCTGGCACACGCACGGCTCCGCGGTCGCCGTCGTGATCACGAGCGGGACGCTCACCGTCTGGGACAGCTCGGTCGCGAACTGCGCGCCCCAGCGCTACGGCAAGGGCCAGGCCTTCGTCGAGCCCGCGAACCATCTCCACATGGCGCGGAACGACGGGACGAAGCCTGTCCAGCTCTACGTCACGTACCTCGGACTGCCGACGGGCGTTCAGCCGAACATCCCCGGCACGCAGCCCGCGGGCTGCACGCCGTAGCTCTCGGCCACCGCGTCGAGACGAGGCGGGGCCCGCAGCGCGGGTCCCGCCTTCCTAGCCTGTGCCGGCCTGGACGCCGCGGGGCTTGCGCACGAAGCGATTCTCCTGCCCGCGCACGAGTCGCCCGATATTCGCACGATGCAGCGCGACGACCGCGAGCGCGGCGGCAGCGCCGAACGCGATGACCGGCCATGGATAACCGAAGAGCCACGCCGTGATCGGCAGGCTGGCCGCGGCGACCATCGACGCGACCGATGCGTAGCGCAGCGTTACGAAGACGACGATCCAGATCGCGGCGCCGATCCCGCCGACGATCGGCGCCAGCCCGAGAAACGCGCCGCCCGCGGTCGCGACCATCTTGCCGCCGCGCGCGAAGCCGAGGAACAGCGGCCGGTAGTGGCCGAGCATCGCAGCGGCGCCGGCGAGCACTGCGGTTCCGTGCCCGGCGAAGTGCACCGCGAGGAGCGCCGGCACGAATCCCTTCGCCGTGTCGAGGAAGACGACCGGAAACCCGAGCCATCGCCCGTAGACGCGCCACACGTTCGTCCCGCCGATGTTGCCGCTGCCCTGCGTGCGAATGTCGACGCCCTTGAACGCGCGCACGAGCCAGTAACCCCACGGCATGGAGCCTGCGACGTACCCGATGACGACGAACAGCGCGGTGACCACACCGCTCTCCGGAGCTACTTAGGGATCGAGTACCGGGACACCCAGTCGTTCACGACGTCCCAGTCGAGATTGTCGAAGAACGCGTCGATGTACGAGGCACGGTCGGTCTGGTAGTCCAGGAAGTATGCGTGCTCGTAGACGTCGAGCGCGACCAGTGGTGTCGCGTTCCAGATCGGGAACGTGTTCTGCGCGTCGCCGACGTAGTTGAAGAGGCGCCCCTCGTCCCAGTCGTAAGCGGTCCAGGCCCAGCCGCGGCCGGCCATCCCGGTCGCCTTGAGGTCGCTCCGCCAGGTCTCGATGGAGCCGAAGTCGCGCTTGATCAGGTCGCCGATCGCGCCGCCCGGAGCGCCGCCGGAGCCGCCGAGGTGCTCGAAGTAGATCTCGTGGTTCTTGATCCCGCCGACAGCGAAGCTGAGGTCGACCTTCAGCGCGCGGATCTCGGAGTAGACCTGGTTCGCGCTCGCCGTGTCCACCTCCGCGAGCTTCCCGAGGATCTCGTTTCGCTTGTTCACATACCCCTGGTAGAGCTTGTAGTGCGCCTCGATGGACGCCCTCGAGATTCCGTCCAGCTCGTAGAGCTCCGGGCGGAGCTCTCTCGGGGCGATCTCCTCGAACTTGAATGCAAGCGTCGACATCGTGTCCTGGATCTCCTGGTGGCTCGCCTGACCGGGCGGGCGGAGCATATCCTCACACCGGGGACAGAAGACGAACGAGAGGACACGGGATGCCCTTCACGTTGCCGGACCTGCCATACGACTACGACGCGCTCGAGCCGCACATCGACGCGAAGACCATGGAGATCCACCACGACCGCCACCACAAGGCGTACGTGGACAACGCGAACGCCGCCCTCGCCGGCACCGAGTGGGAGAAGCGGCCGGTCGAGCAGGTGCTGATCGAGATCGACGTGATGCCCGAGGAGAAGCGGGCTGCGGTGCGGAACAACGCGGGCGGCCACGCGAACCACACGCTCTTCTGGGAGATCATGGGCCCCAATGGGGGCGGTGAGCCGACGGGCGACCTCAAGGCGGCGATCGACGACACCTTCGAGTCCTTNNCCGGCTGGTCGTGGCTCGTCTACGACGGAACCGGCCTCGCGGTCTACTCGACCCCGAATCAGGACAGCCCGTCCCTCAAGGACTTCGACGACGTGCCGCTGCTCGGCATCGACGTGTGGGAGCACGCCTACTACCTCAAGTACCAGAACAAGCGGCCCGACTACCTTGCCGCGTGGTGGAACGTCGTCGATTGGGACGCCGTGGCCAAGCGGTTCGAGGCGCGGGACAAGCTGAAGCGCAAGTAACTCTCACAATCCGATGATGGAGCCCCCGCGTAGTGAACGGACGGAGATGGAGCTCGCGCTCAGCCCGCCCGCGTCCCTGCGGCGGCCGGCGTCGGCGGCGGAGGAGCATCCGGCAGCCGACGGCGACCGCGAGCTTCTCCTCCGCATCGCCGACGGCGACCGTGCCGCGTTCGAGACGCTCTACCACCGCTTCGTGAGGCCGGTGTTCGGCCTCGCGCTGCGCCGGCTGGGCGACCGCGGCCGCGCGGAGGATGCCGTGCAGGAGACGTTCGCCGCGATCTGGCGCTCCGCCGGGAGCTACAAGCCGGAGCGTGGACCGGCCTCGCCGTGGCTCTACGCCATCGCGCGGAACGCGATCACCGATCGGCTTCGGACGCGGATCGATACACCGGGCGAGCTGCCGGACCGGCCGTCCGGCGAGCCGGGGCCGCCGGAGCGGGCCGAGTCCGGCTACGTCTCATGGCGCGTGCACCGCGCCCTGGACGAGCTGCCGGGCAGCGAGCGCGAGGTGATCGAGCTCGCGTATTGGAGCGGCTTCTCGCAGAGCGAGGTCGCGGCATTCCTGGACATCCCGCTCGGCACGGTGAAGACGCGGACGCGCAGCGGCCTCGCGCGGCTGGCCGGTCTCCTCGAGGAGGAGTTGCGTTGACGGACGCTCCGAACTTCGACGAGCTCGTCGGAGACGACCTCGACGCCGCAGAGCGCGACAGGCTCCGTCGCGTCCACGACCTGCTCGTGACCGCAGGCCCACCGCCCGAGCTCTCCCCGGAGCTCGACGCGGGTCCCGACATGCTCCTCACCTACCGGCGGCGGCGTGGCGGGCCTGTCTTGCGCCGCCCCATCGTCCTCGCCGCCGCCGCGGTCGTCGTCGCCGCAGCGTTCCTCGCCGGCTACATGAGCGCGAACGGCTCGAAGGGCTCGGACGACTTCGCCGCGGTACGGACGCTCAAGCTGCACGGGACCGCGGCCGCACCGAACGCGCTCGCGTCGATCCGGATCGGCAAGCGCGACGCCGGCGGCAACTGGCCGATGCGGATCGTGGCCGACGGCCTTCCCGCGCTCCCGGCGCGGGGCTACTACCTCGTCTTCCTGACGCGCGGCGGGAAGCCGATCGCGCCGTGCGGCAGCTTCATCGTCCGCAAAGGCCAGGGCATCGCGTATCTCAACGCGCCGTACAAGCTGAAGGGCGCCGGCTGGGTCGTGACGATCCAGCAGCCCGGCGACCGGGAGCCGGGGCGGGTCGTTCTTACGACCTAGAACTCCGTTGACGCAGCGTGGTCGAGCGCTGAGCATCTGCGCAAACCGAACGGAGGGCAGGATGACGACGGCTCTCATCACTCACCGGGTCGCCGACTATGAGGCCTGGCGGCCTGAATTCGATCGTGCAATGGAGTCGGACTGGACGGGCGACATCCGCTCGTACCAGGTCTTGCGGTCGACTACCTCGACGAGGTCGGTTCCGGGAAACGCTGACGCGTCAGGGCGAGATGCGGCCGGCTGCGACGAAGGCCGCGTGCGTGACGGGCATCTTCTGGGCGAGGAAAGTCTCGACGGCCTCCGCGTAGCGGCGGATCTCGCGCTGCGCCGTCTCGGAGTTGCGTAGAGAAATGAAGTTCATCACCGCTCGCGCGTTCACCGTCCAGAAGAATTCGGTGTATGCGCCGACGGGGAGCACGGCGCGAGCAACCTCGCGGGCAACACCCTGTTCGACGAGGCGCTCGTAGGTCGCATACGCCTGCTCGTAGACCTCGCGCATCGCGTCGCGTGTCTCCTCGGCGAGTGCGTCGCCGACCGGCTCGAACGTGTAGGCGCCGGGCTTGCCGACCTGCGAACGGACGTCCTCGGGATCGGGCAGCCAGAAGTCATCCGTTGCCTTCGCATATCTCATGCTGAACTCATTGAACGAGTTGTGAACGACGACTCCGTTGGCAACGAAGTTGTGCCACGGCCCCTCGACACAGAGATCGAATGTCCGGCGAACGCCGACGTAAGCAATGGAGACGACCGAGACGGGACGGCCGGTCAGCCTCCATCCCGCTTTGCGCAGTGGTATGTCCCGGACATGGCCTACAAAGCTCGCAAACCGCTCCGCGAACTCGAGCTCTGAGTCCCGCGTACGGTGGATTCCCCGATGGCAATCGTCGCAGAGCGTGATCAGATTCCCCAGATCGCGCGCACGCTCGGGCTCGAGCCAGACCGGAATGATGTGATGGGCATGCAGCTTGCCGCCTTGTGCCAAGCAGCGCTGGCAGGTGTAGTCGTACTGCTGGTGGACTCGCGGAGCCTGCTCCGTCGTCCAGCGTGCGATCGAGGCTCGTTCGCTCGTGATCCCCCCGCGCCAGAAATTGCTGCGGTCGCCCGACCGCGCCCGGCGGATCGCTTCGCTGTGGGCAGGCGTGAGACGGCGTCCGGTCGTGTACCGGCGACCCTTGTTCCAGGGCTCGTGCCCGCGCATCGCTTCACCGCGCTCGAACGTGAGACCGTGAACGGCGAGCCATTTGCGGATCGTGTGGTAGCTGCAGCCGGCGTCGGCGGCCATCTCTCCCACCGACTTTCCCGCAGCGCGCTGGGCGGCGAGCCACTGTCGGTCGCGATGTGCCACTACGCCGTTGGTAACGAGCTCGCAGGGCCGCGTCATCTTCGCTTCGCCGCCATCGCCGACTAGCCCGACGGCATCGCGGAGCTTCTTCCATCCCTCATGGGTGAGGACGCGATGGTTCTCTGTCAGCGTCAATTCCTTTCCGTCCGCGAGCGTGACGCGATAGACGGGCTGAAGTCCCTTGTCCACGACGTCACAGATGTGGCCCACGCCGAACTCGTTGGTGTCCTCGTTGAGGACGCGAAGTCGCATCCGACGGACGCGCCACTTCGCGTCCCGAAGCCGGTTCGTTCCGCGCAGATGACTCGTCGCACCAGGGCGGCCGCATCCGACGTCGCGGGCGATCGAACGGAGGCTCAACCCAGCGGCAGCGAGCCGATCAACCTCCTGGGCGACCGGCAACGAGAGCGCGTGCCCGTTCACCTCGCCCTCGCTCCACATCGTCCACAGCTCGTCCATCGTCTTCCGCAAGCCCGGACCCGTCTGGCCATTTCCGTTGACGAACGTAACGACCGCGTCGCCGGTCAGGCAGCCGATCCGGTGTCGGAACCATTCGCGGGCGACGAAGATCGGGCAGCGGATGTGGAAGCGGAATGCGTTGTGCTCAAAAAGGAGTCCCGTGGTGCTCACGCATCAAGAAGCGGATCAAGCCCACATCAGACTCCTCCATCACCTCCTTCCGCCGCGCGAAGCTGACGCGTGCAGCGTTGACCACCGAGAGGTCATCCGCCATCGCGTCGTCCAGCCGGACGAAACCGTGGTCGAGGACGCGGATCGCGTCGTCGGCTATCACTCTGTCTGTCGTGGCCACCTCGCGGGCGAGTTTATCCAGGGCACATGTCGGAGCCTCCGGCTGGTCGTATCCGACCTGGCGGCCGGGCTTCTATCCCGCCGGAACCGACCCGAAGCAGTTCCTCTCCTACTACGCGGAGCGCTTCGACACCGTCGAGCTCAACACGACGGGCTACCGCCTGCCCGCCGAGGAGCAGTTCCGCCGCTGGGCCGACCAGGTGCCCGACGGCTTCGAGTTCGCCGTCAAGCTGCCCGGCGACCGGCCGCAGATCGTCGCTGCCTTCGACGAGCGGGTGCGCCACCTGGGCGACCGGCTCGGGCCGGTGCGCGTCGTCCTCAAGAGCGCCCGCGACGAGGGGATGATCGAGCTCCTGCTCGGCTCGCTCGATCCGGCGAACCGGCTCGCGTTCGACCTCCAACACCCGTCGTGGGACGGGATCGAGGACCGGCTCGCGGCCGCCGGCGCGGTGCGTGTGGACGACCTCGAGCGGGAGGCGCCGTTCCGGTACCGGCGATTGCGTGAGCCGCCGTACTCCGACGACGACCTGCGCGCGCTCGCAGAAAAGGTCGCAGCCATCCGCGAGCCGGCGTACGTCTACTTCCGGCACGAGGACGAGCCGACGGCGCCGCGATACGCCGAAACGCTGCGCGAGCTCCTCAGCGGAGCCTGAGCGAGGAGCAGCTCGAAGCCGAGCGGTTTCCCGCGCCGTCGGTCGCGCGCACGCAGAAGCGGAGCGTGCCGGGACGCAGCGACGCGTCCGGGCGCCAGAGCACGTAGGCGAGGCGCCCGGCGTCCACCGGGACGAGCAGCGTCGCCGCCGAGAAGACCGTGCGACCGCGCCGCGAGACGGTCACCAGCGCGCGGCTCGAGCCGCTGTCGTCTCCGACGCGGTACTCGAGCCGGACCGGCGTTCCCCGCCGGCCTGCGCTCGCGATCGCACGCACCGTCGGCGCCACCGTGTCGCGCAGGCTCATCTTCGGCGGACCTACGGCGAGCGAGACCGCGGCGACGGCGGTGCTCCAGCCGGAGAAGGCACCGCGTGCGCCGGCTTCACCCGCCACCCAGACGACGCTCGGGTCGGACGGATCGCGCGCAGCGCCGAAGTAGTCGCCGTAGCGGCTCCCGGACTGTGGGGCGTCGGCCCGAGCGAGCACAACCGGCCGCGTGAAGCCCCCGTCCGCGGTCCGCGCGAGCGCGAGCAGCTGCGGCATCACCGTCGTCGACGAGTACCCGTACACGACGACGAGGTTTCCGGCCGCGTCCGGGCGGACGGCCGGATAGAAGAGGTCGGCGCCCGCCTCGCTGAGCTCGGAGTCGGCCACGAGCGTTCGCGAACTCGTGTCGAGTCCGATCACCCGGGCGCACGTGTGTCGCGAGCGATCGCCGGGCGGCGTGCAGCCGTCGTTGCCGGACAGCCACAGCCTCCCGTTCTCCCACACCGCATCGAGCACGCGGTTGTCGTTCGTCTCGATCGTGGCCGGCGTCCGAGCGGACGGCGGCGCCGAGAGCGGCGACACGGTAATCGACGCGAGCCGCGTCAGCGTCGCCTTCGCCGGCGGCATCCCGCTGACGGCGAGCAGGTGAACGACCGTCGAGCGCGGATTGCCCACCGCGACGAGGTACTCGGTGGCGGTCGCGCCGAGCGACTGCACGGGCGTCAGCGTCGAGTAGCGCCGGTCGGGCCCGAACTTCTGGAGCTCCGGCGCTGTTCCGGCGAGCAGCTCGGCCTTGTTCAGCACCCAGACGGCGCTGCCCTCGTAGCCGGCGCTCTCGTCGCAGGCGCCGAACATGTCCGCCGCGACCACGACGACGGTGTCGGCCACGCCCAGCCGCGGCTGGTCGGGACAGCCGTCCGCGGGGATCGACTGGATGCTCCACCCGCCCGTCGGATCCGCGCCTTGCGAGGCCGCGACGAGGATCGCCGTCCGCGTCGCGTCGAAGATCGACGCGAGCCAACGGCCGCTTCCCGTGTCGTAGAGCAGCCGCGGGTCGGACAGCGCGTCGTTCCCTGCGTGGAAGAAGCCGCTCAGCGTGAAGACCGGCAGCGCCTGCGGCGTTCCGCCCGTGCGCCACACGCGACCGGCGAGGTTGACCATCTCCATCAAGGTTCCGGGGCCGGCGGCGATCTGCGGGTCTGGCGGCTCGAAGAAGCCGCTCTCGCTGTCGCCGAGTCCCTCGAGCGCGACGCGGACGGAGACGGTCGAGCCGTTGTCGCGCGACGCTGCGGCCGCGGACCCCGCGACGACGAGCGCTGCGAGCGCAAGCGCGGCGAGTCTCAGTGCTGGCGGCAGAGCTTGTCGCCGTTCAGGATCGAGTCGAGCTCCGCGTTCTGCTGCTTCTCGTAGGCGACCTTGCTCGGGTCGTTCGCGTCGTAGTCGCCAGGGTCGTCGATCATGACCTGCACGTCCGGCGTGACACCCGGCCCGTCCAGCGTCAGCCGGTACTGCTTGCCGACCCCCGGCCCGCGCATCGCCGTCTGGCCGGACGGGTGGACGTAGCCGCCCTTCGTCGGGTCGAAGGTGTAGAAGCCGTAGCAGAAGACGCCGGTCGGGTTGTGGGGGACAAACGAGTTCTCCCGCTGCCAGCCCGAACCGTAGTTCGGCGCGTCGAGCGTGTCGAGATAGATCAGCCGGCCGAACCGATCGGTCGGCGCGCCGACGCTCGTCGTCCCGAATCCGTAGATCGGCCGGCCGTCGTAGGTCGCGTGGCCGAACAGATCGTGGAATTTACCGCCGTAGATCCAGTCGCTCCAGACCTCGAGCTGCGCGATCGGCCCCTTCCAGTGAGAGATGTGCAGCTCATACGCCGACAGCTGCGCCGTCCACGGCGTGAAGCCGAGGTCCGGCAGCGGCACCTGCCAGCTCTGCACCGCCCAGAGCGATCCGTCCGGGGCATGGCAGCCGGTGATGAAGAACGGAAGGTCGGGTCCGTCGTAGCCGGCGCACTTGTTGCCGAACGTCGTCCAGTAGTTCGCAATCTTCCGGTTGTACTTGCCCCAGCCGCCGGAGTAGTCGACGGAGAACTTGACCTGCTTCTCGTTCGGGTTCGGCTGCTTCGCGTTGATCGCACCCCAGACGAGCACGTGCTTGAGCTTGCCGCCGACCTTGTAGGTCAGCATGGCCTCGCCCTTGGCGTTCGTCATCAACCGGACGTCATTCGCGTTCCGGTCGATCAATTGCGAGGCGTGCGCGGATCCGGCGAGGACCAGGACCGCGAGCAACGCACACCTGACGGCGAGAGTGCGGTGCATGCAGGGCTTATTGGCGAAAGCCCGCAATCTCAACCCTAGAAACGGGCAGTAGCCCCGAGGTGCCGTTCGTAGGCGCCCGTTGCGACGATCTCGGCCATTTCCCGGACGGTAAAACGGAGTTCCTCGTCCGTGTTGTAGAAGTGCGGGCCGAGCCGGATGCCCGCGTCCGGGCGGAAGTCGCAGAAGATCTGCCGCTCTGCGAGCTCCTTGTGCACGGCCTGGAACTCGGGCGTCTTCACGAGCACGGTGCCGCCGCGGCGCGCCGGGTCGCGCGGGCTGCCGACCTCGAAGCCCGCCTCGTCGAGCAGCTCGATCAGCAGCCGCGTCTGGCGGATCGAGTTCGCGCGGATGCGGTCGACGCCGACCTCCTCGATCACGTCGTAGCCGGCGCTCGCCGCATACAGCGCGGGTACGTTCGGCGTGCCGGTGAGGAAGCGCGCAACGCCCTCCGCGTACTCGAGCTCCGGCTCGAAGTCGAACGGCCGCGCGTGTCCCTGCCAGCCGACGAGCGTCGGCTCGAGACTCGCGGCGAGATCCGGGCGGACGTAGAGCCAGCCCGCGCCCGGACCGCCACACAGCCACTTGACGCTGCCGCCGGTCGCGAAGTCGACGTCGAGCTCGGTGACGTCGAGAGGCACGACGCCCGCCGACTGGTACGCATCGAGCACGACGTGCGCGCCGGCCTCGTGCGCGCGCCGGACGATCGGCGCGACGTCCTGGATCTCAGCGGTCTTGAACAGCACGTGGCTGATCGGCACGAGCAGCGTCCGTTCGTCGATCGCGTCGACGATCGCCTTGTCGTCCTCGACGGCGACGACCTCGAGCTCCGGCTGCGCCTGGTAGAGGTAGCGCACCGACGGAAAGTTCGCCTCTTCGTAGACGATTCTGTTGCGCTCCGGCGTCGGGCGGAAGCACGAGAGCACGATCGCCTCGGCGATCGTCACGTTCTGGTGCATGACGACCGATCCGGAGCCTCGCAGCGCGTGGACCTTGCTGAGCGCTATCGCGACCGCTTCCCGATCCTCCGGGACACGACGTACCTGATCAACCACTCGCTCGCGGCGATGCCGGCTGCGGCCGAGGAGCGGCTGATCAGGTACGTCGTGTCCCGGAGGATCGGGAAGCGGTCGCGATAGCGCTCAGCAAGGTCCACGCGCTGCGAGTCTAGTGTGAGGCCGTGCCGGGACCGAAGATGCATGCCGACGAGATCGACACCGACGTCGCGCTCGTGCGCCGCTTGCTCGCCGGGCAGTTCCCGCAGTGGGCCGAACTCGCGATCGATCCGGTGGCGTCGTACGGGACCGATCACGACATCTATCGGCTCGGTGACGACCTCGCCGTTCGGCTGCCGCGCATCGGGTGGGCGACCAACCAGGCGGCGAAGGAGGCGGAGTGGCTGCCGAAGCTCGCGCCGCAGCTGCCGCTCGCGGTTCCGGTGCAGTTGGCGATGGGGCATCCGGCTGAGGGCTACCCGTTCGAATGGTCCGTCTACAGTTGGTTGCCCGGCGAAAGCGCCGACGGCACGATCGACGATCTGGATCGGGCGGCCGTCGATCTCGCCGCGTTCGTGAACGCGCTGCGCCAGATCGACGCGACCGGTGCGCATCCGCGTCCCGCTCGCGGTCGAGGCGCACCACTCGCGGAGCTGGACGAGCAGGTCCGTCGGTCGATCGCTGAGCTCGACGACCGAATCGACGCCGACGCCACGATCCTCTCGTGGGAGGAGTCGCTCGACGCCCCGCGCTGGGACGGCGAAGAGGTCTGGGTGCACGGCGATCTGCTGCCGGGCAACCTGCTCGTCGTCGACGGCCGCCTGTCGGCCGTCATCGACTTCGGCGGCCTGAACGTCGGCGATCCCGCCTGTGACCTGCAGCCTGCCTGGAACGTGTTCGCAGGTGACAGTCGCACGCGGTATCGAGCCGAGCTCGAGGTCGACGACGCGTCATGGCTACGCAGCCGCGGCTGGGCGCTCTACCAGGCCGTGTCGGCGCTGCCGTACTACTGGCACACCAACCCCGGGATGATCCGCCAGGCGTCACACGCGCTGGCGCAAGTCCTCGCCGAGGGCTAACTCAGTTGAGCGCCGAGAGCGGCCGTTCGCTCGGGCCGACGTACTTCGCGCTCGGACGGACGAGGACCCCGAGCCGCTTCTGCTCGAGGATGTGCGCCGACCAGCCGGCCGTCCGCGAGCACGCGAACATCGCGGGCGCGAGGTTGGGCGGCACCTCGGCGACGTCGAGCACGACCGCCGACCAGAACTCGACATTCGTGTACGAGTGGTCCGGGTTCTTCACCGCGATCGCCTCGTGCGCGGCCTTCTCCAGCGCGTCGGCGACCTCGACGCGCGGCGAGCCGAGCTCCAGGGCGGTGCGGCGGAGGATGCGGGAACGCGGATCCTCGGCGCGATAGACGCGGTGGCCGAAGCCCATGATCCGTTCCTTGCGCGCGAGGGCTTCGTGCACCCACTTCTCGGCGTCGCCCATCTCCGCGACCGCGTCCAGCATCGGCAGCACCCGCGCGGGCGCGCCGCCGTGCAGCGGGCCGGAGAGCGCCCCGACGGCGCCGGAAAGCGCGGCCCCGCAGTCGGCGCCCGTCGACGCGATGATCCGAGCGGTGAACGTCGAGGCGTTGAGGCCGTGCTCGGCCGTGCAGATCCAGTACGTGTCGATCGCCTTCCCGCGCTTCTCGTCCACCTCGCCGCGCCAGGTGAGCAGGAACCGCTCGGCGGCCGTCTCGCCCTGCATCACGACGTCCTCGGGCACCGGCGGCTGGTCGCCGCGCGCGGACTGCGCGACGAGCGACAGCGCCGCGGCCGAGAGGCGGCGCAGGTCCTCCTTCGCCTGCTCCGCGTCGATGTCGATCAGCTGCTTGAAGCCCCAGCGGCCGCCCAGTACGGCGAGGCCCGCCTGGAGATCTGACATGTAGCCGCCGGTCCGGATCGGCAGCTCGCAGTACGAGGCGGGCAGGCCCGGCTCGAGCGATTCGTCGACGAGCAGGCCCCACACCTTCTCGAACGGCACCTTGCCGACGAGCTCCTCGATGTCGACGCCGCGGTACCGCAGCGAGCCGCCCTCGCGGTCGGGCTCCGCGATCTCCGTCTCGAAGGCGACGACGCCGGCGAGGCCTGGGCTGAACTCGTTCATGCGGTCAATTCCTCCAGTTCGATCTCGCGTCCGGCGCCGCGCCCCCGGGCTGCGGCAAGGACGAGCGCCGCGGCGACCGCGTCCTGGACGGCGACGCCGACGGATTTGTACAGGGTGATCTCGTCCCGCGCGGTCCGACCCGGCCTCGCGCCGCTGACGAGCTCCCCCAGCTCGGCGTGGACGTGCTCAGGCGCGATGCCCACGAGCTCCGGCGCGCCCGCGGGCGGCGGGGCGAGCGCGGACTCGCGGGACTCGACGACGAGGAGGGCCTCGGCGACCGTCGCCTCGTCGACCTCGCGGCCGGCCGGGTTCAGTCCGACGGAGTTGACGTGCACGCCCGGGTCGATCCATTCCCGGCGGACGACCGGCTCGGTGGCGTGCGTCGTCGCGGCGACGACGTCGGCGCCCCGGAGCGCTTCCTCGTACGAGCCGACGGCGCGGCCGCCGATCTCGTCGGCGAGCTCCTCGGCCTTCTCCGGATCGCGGCCGGCGACGCGGATCTCCTCGAAGTCGCGCACGCGCGCGAGCGCGCGCGCGTGAGAGCGCGCCTGGACGCCGGTGCCGACAAGTGCAAGGACGCGCGCGTCATCGCGCGCGAGCAGCCGCGTTGCCAGCGCGGATCCTGCGGCGGTGCGCGCCGCGGTGATGTACGTGCCGTCCACGAGTGCGAGGGGCGTGCCGTTCTCGTGGTCGAAGACCATGATCGCCGCCTGGTGCGTGTGCCGGTCCCGGTTCTGCGGGAAGAGCGTCACGAGCTTGCAGGCGAGCACCTCGCCGGGAACGTATGTCGGCATCACGCCGAGCAGCCCGTCGTTCTCCGCGAAGGCGGCGATTCGCGGCGGCATCGACACCTCGCCGGCGCTCAAGCGCGCGTGCGCCCGCGCGAGCGCGTCGACGAGCTCGTCCAGGTCGAGCAGCTCTTCGACCTCGCCTCGGGACAGGAACAGCATTACTTCTGGACGTTACTCGCGACCGGCGCCGCCGGCAGCGGGCGAGCTTGCCTCGCGTTCCTCGGGCGGCGCTGGTCGTGCGTCGCCGGAGGGGACAGTGCAAGTAGCACGGCCCCGTAAGGCGATGTGCGGCCAGCGTCGTCAGGCACCGGCGGAGCCGGGCTCTGCCCGGCGGTAGCCGGTGCCGGCGAGGGACGCGAGGGCGGCGGCTTCGAGTCGACCAGGATCGCGGCCACAAGGAGGACCGACGTGCCGACCAGGCTTTCGCCGAGCAGGCTGCGCGGCAGCCGCGTCAGCAGGCCTCCCGTCGCGCCCCGCTCCACCAGCGGCTTGACGGCGAACTGGTGGAACGCGCCCCAGAGCAGCGCGACCGAGACGAGACCGAGCTTCACGAGCAGGACGCGGCCGTAGCCGGTGCTCCAGAGATCGGCGAGCCGCGGCAGCCGCACGACGCTCAGGTAGACCCCGGCGGCGAGCAGCAGCCCGACGAGGACGGTCGCAAAACGCGAGAAGCGGAGGAAGGCCGTGCGCCGCAGCTCGGGCGCGGCCGGCCAGACGACCGCGACGAGCTGGATCAGCCCGCCCACCCACAGCGAGGCCGCCGAGAGGTGGATCCAGTCCGCGAGCTCCGACACCCACGACGACCCTGCGTCGACGGCGGAGTGGCCGGAGAGCGAGAGGCCGGAGGCGAACCCAAGCCCGAGCACGAACGCGGGCCAGAGGAGCGCCCGCCGGTCGGTCAGCCATGCGAGGAACAGGAATGCCGAGACGAGTGCGTAGCCGAGCGTCATCGCGATGAACGCCGTGCCGAAGCGTGTCCCGCCAGCGATCGGCGAGAGGTCGCCGTACAGGAATCGTCCGAACGGCAGCTGCAGCGCGTCCTCGGCCCGGAGCAGGAAGGCGACGATCCCGACCTCCAGGACGGCGACCGCGCCGATGCCGGTCGTCCAGTAGAAGCGCCGCTCGGCGCGCGGCGACAGCGGCCCGCGCACGACGAGCAGGCGGAAGCCCAGCCCGCCGACGAGGAGCGCGAGCGCGACGAAGTACGCCCAGCGCACGACGTGCTCCGTCCGTGTCGGCCCCTGCGCACCCACGGCCTCGGTCGGCGGCGGCGCGACGACGCGGACGCCGAACGTGTAGACGCCCGAGACCACATGACCGTCGTTCGAGAGCGCCGTCCAGCGGATCGTGTACGGCCCCTTCGGCAGCGGCGGGATGCTCGCGGCCACGCCGTGCTTGTCGCGCGTCACGTGCGCCAGCCCCGCGACGTTTCGCCCGTCCGGCAGGAGCACCTTGATCCCGCCGGGAATCACGGTGATCTGCTGGTCGAACTCCAGCACAACCTGGCGCGGCGCGGCCGCGACACGCTCGCGGAAGCCGGGCGTCGCCGAGGTCAGGCTCGCGTGCGCGAACGCCGACCCGGGCACCGCCAGTGCGACGACGAGGACGAGCAGCGCGCGTCTCATCGGTGCGGCACGCCGGCGAGCTGCGACAGGTGCCCGAAGATCGGCGCGACGTCGCGGTCGCAGAACAGCATCACGGCCACGACGAGGAACGTCGTCGCGAAGCCCATCGCGGCGACGAGCGAGCGCGGCCGGAACGCCTGGACGAGCGGGAAGAGCGAGCCGACGATCACCGTCCACCCGAGCGTGTGGTGCAGGAAGGCCGAGCGCTGGAAGAGCCAGGGGTTCTGCTCGTGCAGCAGGAACGCGCTCCCGGACACCGCGAGGCCGAGCGCCACCAACAGGTGCCAGCGCGGGCTCGTCAGCTTTCCGCGGGCGAGCCCGAGCTCCGCGGCTCCGGCGACCATCAACGCCTGCGCCCACGAGCCGTGCGCGACCATGTGGATCGTCGAGTTCGTGAAGAACGCCATCACGGGCCACATCAGCACGCCGAGCCCGAAGCACATCCCCGGCCACAGGTACTTTCGCCACGGCCTGCGGTTCCAGACCGCCGGCCCGACGACGACCTCGGCCACGAGCAGCAGCCCGAGGATCAGGAAGCCGGTGGCGAACCACCAGTGGACGTGCTCCGACGGCGGGGTCATTTCCCCGCCTCCGCCTCCAGATCCTCGAGCAGGCCGGGCGCGATCACGCGCCAGAAGAGGATCCCGACGAGCACGACGTAGATCGGCGGCTCGGAGAGGAGCCACCAGAACCCCTGGTCGTGCGGGTGCAGGAACGTCAGGCGGTACGGCTGGACGAAGGCCCAGACGAGGCCGGCGAGGACGGTCAGCGGCCCGAGACCGCCGATGATCCGTGCGCGACCGCTGCGCGTCCGGGCGCGTGACGCTCGTCGTCGTTCGAGTTCGTGTGCAAGTTCGGCGTTCACTTCTCCTCCACGGGTCGAGAGCCAGAAACGGCCCGCGGGGGTGAGCGATTCCCGCGGGCTAAGCTGGCTGCGGAGGAGGCCGGGACTCGAACGAGAGCCCGAAGAGCCGCCGCGGCGGCGCAACATGGGAGCGCGTGCGCCGCGGAGTGGAGGAGACGGGCTGTGCTGCGAGCGACCGCGCGTACGCGGCGCTCTCCTGCGCGTAGGACTCGTAGTCGGCGAGCCAGCGCGAGACGCCGCGGTACACGAGCGCGACGAGCACGGAGAGGACGGCGAAGACCGGTAGCGCGGAGCTGTGCAACCACGGGGCGAAGACGTCGATGCGCCCCGTCGCGAGCTGATCCGCGTCCGCATGCACGAGGTAGATCGCGGACGTGGCGAGGAACGTCACGAGCCAGAGCCGCGCGGAGACCTCGATCCGCACGCGCGGCGCCGCGCGTGCAGGCGCGCCGAGCGCGATCGCGAGCCGCCGCGCGGCGCGTGCGGTCGCGCGCGCCTTCGCGAAGCGCCACGCGACGCGCGCGAGCATCAAGGCCACCCCGACCTTCACGCCGATCAGCAGGAACGGGTAGTAGTCGCCGCCCGCGTAGCTCGGCCGCGCGACGTGGCGGCCGACGTCGAGGCGGTGCGTGAGGCTACGGCCGGCGAGCTCGGCGGTGAGCGCCAGGAGACCGAAAGCGAGGAGCCCCAGAAGCCGCTGGTGCCGCCGTGCCGTGATCACGGCTCAAGTGTGCCCTTGCCGTGAAGGGCAGGTCAACGGTGATTAGCGCCCTCTAACTATCCGAGGAGCGTCAGCGTCCAGTCGCGGCCACGGTGGCCGCCGAACGAGAACTGCAGCACGCGCTGGTAGGTGCCCAGGCAGAACGCGCCCTTCGCGAAGGGCACCTGCTCCGTGCGGGGGCCGAGCAGCATCTGCACCATGCGCTCGCGATCGCCGTCGGCGAGCGGGACGAGCCGCTCGAGCAGGCCCTCGAGATCCTCGAAGAAGCCGGACTCCCGCTCGTTGATGCGGATCAGCGAGGGACCGGGGCCGGAGGTGATGTACGCGATCCCCTTCGTGCGGCCCGAGTCGCGCAACTCGTGGCTGAGGTCGTTCGTGATGTCCATCACCGTCAGGGTCGGAAGGACCGCGGCGATCGAATACGGGATCTCGACGGTCGTCATGCGGTGGCTACCTCCCTGGGAAGTCGGAAATGGACGTCTTCGCGCGCGACCGTGATCTCCTCCGGCGCGTCGTAGCCGAGCTCGGCGAGCCGCGCGGCGACGCTTCGCACGAGCTCCTCCGGAGTCGAGGCGCCGGCCGTCAGGCCGACGACCGCGTGGCCCGCGAGCAGGCTCGGATCGAGCGGGCTCTCGCCGTCGATCAGCGTCGCCTCGGCACCCGCGGCCTCGGCGACCTCCACGAGCCGCTGCGCGTTCGAGCTCGTGTCGGAGCCGATCACGAGGATCAGCGTCGCGCCGAGCGCGTGCAGCTCCTTGACCGCGTCCTGGCGGTTCTGCGTCGCGTAGCAGATGTCGTCGGCGGCGGGCCTCCGCAGCCCGCCGACGTGCTCCCCGAGCGCGTCGACGATCGGCGCGACGTCGTCGAGCGACAGCGTCGTCTGCGTGATGACCGCGACCGGCTTGCCCTGCGTATCGAGCTCGCGCGCCTGCTCGGGCGACTCGATCACGACGGTCGCGTCCGGCCGCTCGCCGCGCGTCCCGATCACCTCCACGTGGTCGGCGTGGCCGACGAGCGCGACGAGGTGACCGCTGTCGGCGTAGCGCCGCGCCTCGGCGTGCACCTTCGAGACGAGCGGACACACGGCGTCGACGACCTTCAGCCCGCGCTCCTGGCAGCGCTCCTTCACCGCCGGCGCGACCCCGTGCGCGGAGAGGACGCAGATCTCGCCCGGCGGGATCTCGTCCTCGTGCTCGACGAAGACCGCGCCGAGCTTCTCGAGCCGGCGGACGACGTGGTCGTTGTGGACGATCTGGTGGCGCACATAGACCGGCGGCCCGTGCTGCTCGAGCAGCCGCTCGACGATCTCGATCGCTCGGTCGACGCCCGCGCAGAACGATCGCGGCGCCGCAAGCAGGACCCTTCCGCTCACGCCCTCGGCCGCCTTTCGCTCCCGCGCCGCAGAGCGGCGCTCCGCGAAAGGCTGACGCCGCTGACGGCGCGATGCTCTCCGGGCCCGTACTGGTTCGTACTGTGCCCTCCGGCCTCGCACCGCCAGCGGCGCCCCGAGAACGTGAGCAAGCTCAAGCGACACGCTCCAGCGCGCGGAGCGCGCGCATCGCGTTCCGCGCGGCGCGGACGGTGACGCGCGGCTCGCGTGCGAACCCGCGCAAGAGGCCGACGAGGTCGGCCTCGCCGGTCGGCTTCGCGCCCTGGGCGATTCCGCCGAGGCGCAGGTCGGGCGTGTCGGAGATCGCACGGATGCAGCCGGCCAGCCGTCCACTCCGGGCAAGCGCACCCGACTCCATGTCGACGGCGTCGGCGCCGGTCACGTTGCGGAGGCGCGCCCGGTCGGCCGGGTCGTCGACGATGCGGCTCGCGCCGAGGATCGTCCCGTCGCGGGCTCCGGGCACGCCGAGCGGCCCACCCTCCCAGAGCGTCGCGCCGCTCTCGTCGACGACGCGCGTCGCGTCGATGACGGTGCCCACGGGCAGGTCGCCGCGCAGGCTGCCGGCGATCCCGAACGAGACGAGCCGTCCCTCCGGGACGCCGTTCGCCGCCGCGAGCCCGACGCGAGCGGTCGGGCCGAGCTTTCTGGCGATCTTCTCCTCCGCGGCCATCGCGCAGCAAAAGACGAGCCCCGCCGTGGAGCCGACGCGACCGGCCGCCGGAGCCGGGCCGTGCCCGGCGGGAGGCTCGCCGACGCGAGGCGACGCGCGGCCGACGACCGCAGCCGCCGGCTCCACATCCGCTGGAACTATTGCCGACGCCCGAAAGGAGGGGGCTCGTGGGGGAACCAGGGGTTCCCCCACGTCCTTCAACCCGTCAACGTCCAAGCCATGCTCCTCGCGCTCTCCCTGAGGCTCTTCGTCGCCTCGAACGCCGCTGACGGCTCGAAGCCCGAGTGGATCCCGCAGTGCTCGCAGCGCGGATCGTTCCCCGGCCCGTAGCTCTCCCAGTCCATCCCCTCGAGCAGCGCGTCGTACGTCGGGAAGATGCCGTCCGTCAGCAGGTAGCACGGGCCCTTCCAGCCGTACGGGTTGCGCGTGATCGATCCCCAAGGCGCGCAGTCCAGCTTGCGCTCGCCCGTGAGGAACTCCTGGTAGATCGGCGTCGCGATCCACCGATAGTTGTGCTTCTTCGCAGCGGCGCGGATCTCGCGGAACTTCGCCTCGTGCTCGTCGCGCGTCATCGTCAGCGCCGGATCGATCTGCGAGTACTGGTACCCGGGCGCGATCAGCATCCCGTCGATGCCGACGTCGTTCGTCAGATAGCCCATCATCTCGATCACGTCCTCGACCTTCGTCTCCTTGAAGACGGTCGTGTTCGTCGTGACGCGGAAGCCCTTCGCGCGCGCGTCGCGGATCGCTTGGATCGCGATGTCCCAGAGTCCCGGGTAGTCGCAGACGTAGTCGTGGATCTCGCGCATGCCGTCGAGGTGCACGACGAACGTGAGCCGGTTGCTCGGCTCGAAGACGTCGAGGTACTGCTCGAGCCGCAGCGCGTTCGTGCAGAGCTCGATCGTCTTGTTGAACTCGAGCATCCCGGCGACGACGTCCTCGATGCCCTTGTAGACGAGCGGCTCGCCGCCGCAGATCGAGACGACCGGCGCCGGGCACTGCATGCCCGCGTCGACGCATTCCTCGACGGTGAGGCGCGCGCGGTTCGACTCGTACTCGCGGATCTTCCCGCACCCGATGCAGGCGATGTTGCACGCGAGCGTCGGCTCGAGCATCAGCACCAGCGGATAGCGCTGACCCTTGCGCTGCTGCGTCGCGACGTACTTGCCGATCGTGACCGTCGAAGCGAGCGGGAACTTCATCCGTTCAACCTTTCTCTGAGTCGTCCGAGGGCGAGGAGCGGGAAGTTCAAACGGTACAGGTGGTAGCGAATCATGAAGTCCAGCGGGAAGCCAGTTCCTGTGAAGTGATCTTCACGCCAGTCTCCGTTGTCCAGCTGGGCGCGGCTGAGGAACTCGGCGGCACGCTGCGCTCCGGCGCTCTCCGCGGCTCCGGCGGAGATGTAACCGAGGAGCGCCCAGGCGGTCTGCGAGGGCGTTGCGAACCCGCGTCCGCGCCAGGAGGGGTCGCCGTACGAGCGGATGTCCTCGCCAAACCCGCCGTGCTCCTGCTGGACGGAGTCGAGCCAGGCGACGGCGCGGCGCATCGCCGGGTGCTCCGGTGGGACCGCGCAGGCCTCGAGGCCGGGGAGCGCTGCACCGGTGCCGTAGACGTGGTTGACGCCCCAGCGGCCGAACCAGGAGCCGTCCTCCTCCTGCTCGGCAAGCAGCCATTCGACGCCGGCCGCCGCCGCGTCGCCGTAGATTCCCTCAGGGCCGAGCGCCTCGAGGACGTGGGCGGTGACGTCGGCGCTCGGCTCGTCGGTGACCTTGCCGAAGTCGCAGAACGGGATCTTGTAGAGCCACATCGCGTTCGAGTCGGCGTCGAACGCGCCCCAGCCGTCGTTCCGCGACTGCATCCCCACGACCCAGTCGAGCCCGCGGCGAACGGCGTCGTCGCCGGCGCCGAGCTTGCGCAGCGCGACGGCGATCACCGCGGTGTCGTCGATGTCCGGATAGAGATCGTTCGCGTACTCGAAGGCCCAGCCGCCCGGCTTCAGGTGCGGGCGGCGAACGACCCAGTCGCCCGGGACGTCGATCTCCTCGGCGAGCAGCCAGTCGACTGCTTTCGCGACGCGCGGGTCGTCGGTCGTGAGGCCACACGCGCCGAGGGCGAGCAGCGCGAGCGCGGTATCCCAGAGGGGCGACTGGCAGGCCTCGGGCCGCAGGCGCTCTCCGTCCTCGACCATGAAGCTGTGCCAGCCCTCGACTGCGCGCCGGAACGTGTCGTCCTCGAAGCCGTGCCCGAGTGCGGCGAGCATCACGATCGCCCAGACCCAGGGAGGCTGGATGCCGCCCCAGCCGCCGTCGGCCTCCTGTCGCTCGCGCACCCAGCGCTCGGCGGCGGCGATCGCCTGGGCGCGCAGCGGGCCCGGGCGCCGCGCGGGTCTCGTCGTCCCGGGGCGGGCGCCGATCTCCCGCAGGTCGATCCGCGCCGGGCGGACGGGCCGCAACGCCATCACGACCGAGAGCGCGACGATCGTCTGGCGCGCCCAGCAGGCGAAGTCGTAGATCGAGAACGGGCCCGACGGCGGCAGCAGGACGATCTCGGGCGGGATCGACGGGATCCGCTGCCACGGCCACTGGCCGAGCAGCGCGAGCCAGCACTTCGTGAAGACGCGCGCACGGCGGAGGCCGCCCTCGCGCTGGATGAAGGCGAGGGCCTTCGGGCCGGGATCGACGCCCGCGAGCTTCAGCGCGACATAGGCCTCGATCGTCGTCGAGAGGTCGGCGGGCCCCTCCCACCAGATCGCCCAGGTTCCGTCGTCTCGCTGCCGGGCCAGGATCTCGTTCGCGATCCTGCGGTCGAGGTCGGGCGTGCGCAGGCCGGCGAAGTGGTTCCAGAAGAGGTGCTGCGCGGTCATCGTCACGTTCGACTCGAGCTCGGCCTTCCAGTGCCCGTCCGGGTGCTGGAGCTCGAAGAGGCGGGCGGTGCCCCGGTCGATCGCGGTGTCGAGGGCGGTCCGTCGGTCGAGGATGGTCATGCGGGAATCGGCGTCGTCTTCTCGGCAGTCAGCGCCCGGGCCGCCGCGCGGCCGCTCCGGACGGCGCTCTCCATCGTCGCAGGCCAACCGGTGTCGATCCAAGTGCCGGCGCGCACGACATTCGGGTAGCGAGTCTCGGTGCCCGGCCGGACGGCGGCCTGGCCGGGCCGGAGAGCGACGGTCGCCCGCGGTTCGCGGCTGACGCGCGACCAGAGGAGCTCGGCCGCGCCGAGACGCTCCGTCAGCTGGCCCGCGATCCGGTCGACGAGCCCTCGGCCCCGGATCTCGAGCAACTCGGGGACGCCGCTCGAGACGACGGTCAGATACTGACCACGAGCCTGCGGCTCGTGGCCGGTCAAGGCGCCTCGCGGAACACGAAGGAGAGGCCGATCGAACAGCAGGTGGACGCTGACGATCGGCGAGTCCTCGAGCGGAACGGGCTCATCCCCGAGCAGCCGCGCCGACTCCGCCGGCGGAACCGCGACGACGACCGTGTCTGCGTCGAGGTCGTCGAGCGAGTCGACGCGCGTGCCTGTCCGGACGTTCGCGCCGGCGGCCTCGAGCGCGCGGCCGGCCGCGTCGCCGTGCATCGCGCCGAGCGGGCGAACGGGCAGCACGAGGTCGGCGGCGGCGCGCCCGGAAAGCAGCGCGGTGCGGACCGTAAAGGCGCCGACCGCGGCGCTTGCCTCGTCGGTGCGTAGGTTGAGCGCGGGCCGGATGAAGACGTCCCAGAAGCGGTCGATCGCCTCCTGCGACTGGCCGAGCCGGCGCAGCAGGTCGCCGAACGTCTCCCCGTCCGACGCGGTTGCAGTGCGCAGCCGCAGCAGCGTCCGCAGGACGGCGAGGCGCTCGCCGCGGTCGAGGTGCCGGTAGCCGAGGATCGAGAGCGGGTTCGAGCTGATCGTCGCGACCCGTCGGCTCTCGCCGACGACCGGCAGGGCGAGGCGCTTGCGCAGCACCGAGCCGGCCTCGCCGATCCGAGCGAGGAAGCGTAGGTACTCGGTGAAGCAGCCGAGCGCGATGTGCTGGCCGTTGTCCGGCGGCGGATCGGGATCGCCCTCCCGTTCCGGCAGCGTCTGCACCGCGCCGCCGAGCGTCGGCCGCGCCTCGTAGACCGTCACGTGGTGGCCGCAGTCGACGAGGTCGAGCGCAGCCGCGAGTCCGGCCAAACCGCCGCCGACGACCGCGGCCTTCATCGCCAGAGCCCCCGCGCGACGACGGCCAGCTTCGCCGGCGCGGAGAGCCGCGTCCGCTCGCCGAAGACGTCCCAGCCGCTCGCCTCGATCAGGTCGAGCGTCGCCTCGTAGAGCCCGGCGAAGGCGGAGACGCACAGCGCGCTGCGCCGGTCGAGCGATTCGAGCAGTTTCAGGCCTTCCTGCAGGTGCGCGCGCGCCCGTTGCGCCTGGAACGCCATCAGCGCCGTCCACTCGGGCGTGACGCTCCCGGCGGCGATGTGGTCCTCGGTCACGCCGAAGGCCGCCAGCTCGTCCTGCGGCAGGTAGACACGACCCAGCTCCCAGTCCTCGCGCACGTCGCGCACGATGTTGATCAGCTGCAGCGCGATCCCGAGCGTCTCGGCACGCGCGACGTCGTCGGAGCCGTAGACGCCGATGCATGCGACCCCGACGGCGCCCGCGACCTTCTCGCAGTAGCCGCGCAACTCGTCGAACGTCGCGTACCGCCGCCGCTCGAGATCCTGCAGGCCGCCGTCGACGAGCGCTTCGAGCGCGTCGCGGCGAATCGGGTAGCGACGCATCGCGTCCATGAGCGCGATGTGCATCGCGCCGTCGCCGTCGAGCGCACGCAGCCGGTGAAGACGCGCACGCTTCTCGGCGAGCGGCAGCTCGCCGTCGGCGACGTCGTCCACCTGGCGCGCGAACGCGTAGATCGCGGCGATCGCCCGGCGCTTGGGCTTCGGCAGCACCATGATCCCGTACGCGAAGTTCTTCGCACGCGCGCGTGTGAGGCGCTCCACCTCGGCATAGGCCTGCTCGGGCTGCATCAGCGGACGAGGGTGAGCGCGGCCTCGCGCGCCAGCCGCGCGCGCGACGGCTTCGGACGCCGCGTGAAGATGTCCCAACCCGCGTCCTCGAGCGCCTCGAGCGCAGCGAGGCCGCCGCGCGCGAAGAGCCCGACGCCGCGGCCAATCCGTCCGCCGAGCCGTGCGCGAAGGAGCTCGCCGGCGGAGAGCAGCCGGCGCGCACGGGCCGCCTCGAAGCGGAGCAGCTCCCGCAGCTCCGGGTTCGGCCGGTCGAGCACGGTGACCCCGAAGCGGCGGCGATCCTCCACCGGCATGTAGATCCGCCCGAGCTCGAGGTCGCGCGGGACGTCCTGGAGGAAGTTGACGAGCTGCAGGCCGGTGCAGACCGAGTCGCTCGCGGCGACGAGCTCCTCGTCGCCGGCCCGTCGCAGCAATCCGAGCACGAGCCGGCCGACGGGATCGGCCGAGTGGACGCAGTACCACTTCACGTCGTCCCAGGTCTCGTATTCGGCGACCCGCTGGTCCATCCGGTTCGCCTCGATCAGCCGGAGGAACGGGTCGTGCGGGAGGTCGAACTCGCCGATCGTCGGCTGCAGCTCCACAATCACGGGCCACGACGGTGTGCCGGAGTAACACGCCTCGACCTCGGCCTCGAGCTCGTCGAGCGCGGCGAGCCGGTCGCCGTCGACCTCGTCGCCGAGGATGTCGACGAGCCTGCAGTAGCCGTAGACCGCCCGCAGGTGCGACCGCAGAGGCCGCGGAAAGAGCAGCGACGCGACGGGAAAGTTCTCCCCGCGGGCGCGGCGGGCGACTGCAGCTGCATCCACGCCCCCAAGCATGTCCTGCCGCCGGGCGGCTCGTCAAAGCACCGGGTTGCGCCGTGTCGGCGCGCGGTGGTTCAATTGTTGTCGAGGGAACGTGCAGCCAAGCCCCCGCTGCGCCGAAACAGCGTCCGGACCAAGGAGACTGAGATGCCGCCAAGTGACGGCTCGACGCTCGACGGAACCGAGGGGGCACGCGAGGACCCGATCGCGGGAATCGAACGCAACGGCCAATCCGTGGTCGTCGCGCTCGCGGGGGAACTCGACCTCTACAACGCGCACGTCGTGCGGGACGCGCTGCTCGAGTGCTGCACGGAGGCGCCCGAGCGGCTGGTCGTCGACCTCAGCGCCGTAAAGTTCATCGACTCGACCGCGCTCGGAGTCCTGGTCGAAGCGCGTACGCGAATGGCGAATCGCCGCGCGTTCCTTCTCGCGGCGCCGGGACTCGAGACACGACGTGCGCTCGAGGTATCCGGTCTCGCCCGCCACTTCTCGGTCCACGACTCGCTCGACGAGGCGCTCAGCTCGCCGCTGTAGCCGCTGCCCACATGCAGACCAGTGTCTCGCCGGAGCTCTCGGTGCGGCGCGGCCGCGAGGCCGTCGAGTTCTACACGGCCGCCTTCGGGGCGGTGGAGGTCTACCGCGTGGCCGGCACGGACGAGCACCCGGACGTGGTCTCCCAGCTCTCGGTCGGCGACACCTTCTTCTGGGTCTCCGACGAGTCACCGCCGAACAGGAACTTCAGCCCCGAGTCATTGGGCGGCAGCACCGTGCGACTGCTCCTCGTCGTGGAGGATCCGCGCGCGGTCGTCGAGCGGGCCGTAGCACTGGGTGCGACGGAACTCGCTCCGGTCGAAGAGCAGCATCGGTGGCTGCTGGGACGGATCG
>VAWW01000114.1 GCA_005884575.1 Actinomycetota bacterium | reverse complement strand
CGGCGCCGACCTCGGCGCGATCAACCGCGCCGAGGACCGCGAGCTCTTCCGCGAGACGGTGCACGCGGCCGGCATCCCGACACCGCGCTCGATCGTGGCGCACTCGCCCGACGTCGAGTTTCCCCTGCCCGCGATCGTGCGGCCGGCGTTCACGCTCGGCGGCACCGGCGGCGGGGTCGCGTTCACGCCTGACGAGCTGCGCGGGGCGATCGTGCACGGGCTCGAGATGAGCCCGGTCTCTCAAGTGTTGGTGGAGGAGTACCTCGCCGGCTGGCAGGAGCACGAGCTCGAGGTGATGTGCGACGCGCGCGGGAACGCCGTCGTCGTCTGCTCGATCGAGAACCTCGACCCGATGGGCGTGCACACGGGCGACTCGTGGACGATCGCGCCGCAGCAGACGCTGCCCGATCGCGTCTACCAGCAGCTGCGTGAGGCGGCGTTCGCGACGGCGCGCGCCGTGGGCGTCGCGACGGGCGGCGCGAACGTGCAGTTCGCCGTCTCACCCGATGCGGGCGAGTACCGCGTGATCGAGATGAACCCCCGCGTTTCCCGTTCGTCGGCGCTCGCGTCGAAGGCGACCGGCTTCCCGATCGCGAAGCTCGCCGCCCTGCTCGCCGTCGGCTACACCCTCGACGAGCTGCCGAACGACATTACCGGCAAGACGACGGCGGCGTTCGAGCCGGCGCTCGACTACGTCGCGGTCAAGGCCCCGCGGTTCGACTTCGAGAAGTTCCCCGGGGCCGAGCGCCGACTGGGAGCCGAGATGCGGGCTGTCGGCGAGGCGCTCGGCCTGGGAAGAACGTTCGCCGAGGCGTTCATGAAGGCCTACGTCGGCCGCGAGGCACCGCCGTTCGTGTTCCCCGCCGATGACGACGCGTTGCTCGAACGCGCCGCGGAGCCGCTGCCCGAGCGCTGGGACCTGCTGCTCGAATGCGCCCGGCGCGGGCTCGAGCCGCCCGGGATCCACCCGTATTTCCGCGCGAGGCTCTTTGAAATCGCACAACTCAAACCGCACAGAGGCCGCCCCCGCCGCCTCGCCGTCGACTCCTGCGCGGGCGAGTTCGAGGCGCGGACGCCCTACTACTACGTCACGCACGAGGGCGACGACGAGGGGCCCGTGCCGTCGGGCCGCGCGGTGATCGTCCTCGGCGCGGGGCCGAACCGGATCGGCCAGGCGATCGAGTTCGACTACTGCTGCGTGCACGCGACGCAGGCGCTGCACAAGCTCGGCTACGAGGCGGTGCTCGTCAACTCGAACCCGGAGACGGTCTCGACGGACTACGACACGAGCGACCGCCTCTACCTCGAGCCGCTCGTCGAGGCGAACGTGCTCGACGTCTGCGCGCTCGAGCAGCCCGTCGGCGTCGCGGTGTCGTTCGGCGGTCAGACGCCGCTACGACTTGCGAACGCGATCGCCGCAGCCGGCTATCCGCTGCTCGGCGACCCGCTCGACGCGATCGACGCCGCCGAGCACCGCGGCGACCCACGCCTCCTCGCCGTCGCAGAGCGCGTCGACGTCGAGCTCGAGCGCGCGCCGCGGTGCTCGAGCACGTCGAGCCCGTCGGCGTCCACTCGGGCGACTCCGCGTGCGTGCTGCCGGGGCCGTCCGTCAGCGAGGCGCTCGAACACGAAATCCGCAAGGTGGCGTCGCGGATCGCAAGCGGTCTCGGCGCGCGCGGGCTGATCAACCTCCAGCTCGCCGTGCACCACAACCGGCTCTTCGTCCTCGAGGCGAACCCGCGCGCCTCGCGCACCGTGCCCTTCGTCGCCAAGGCGACGCGCGTCCCGCTCGTCGAGCACGCCGTCCGGCTGCTGCTCGGCGAGAGGCTGACGGCACTCGACCTGCCGGAGCGCGCGAAGCCGACGCGCGCGTGGGCGAAGGAAGCCGTCTTCCCGGCCGAACGCTTCCCCGGCGCCGCGACGCGCGGGCCGGAGATGCGCTCGACCGGTGAGGTGATGGCGGGCGGCGACTCGCCGCGAGAGGCCTACCACCGTGCGCTCCGCGCGGCGGGCCGCTCGCGGCGAGGCGGCAAGATCGGCCCGCCGCTCCAGCCGGCCTAGGAGCGTGGTCGTTTTCAAACGCTCAAGATTCGCAACGCAGACGGCCGCGCGGGAAACCCGCGCGGCCTGAAGGCGGCGCCGGCAAGCGGCGCCTAGGCTGCCAGCCGGACCTTCTGCGCGAGCTGCTCGCGCACGCGCGCGATGTTCGCGTCGATCTCCTCGACGTTGGTGCCGCGATCGCGAAGCAGGTCGCGCACGAGCACGAGCCCCTTCAGCTCCAGCACCAGATCGTCGAGCTTGCCGAATTGACGTTGGGTCATGCTGCCTCCAGTACGAGTTCGGGCTCGACCTCCACGCTCTCCTCGTCAGGTGTGGCGACGTGCGATTCGACGAATACGATCGCCACCGCCGCCGCGAGCAGCATCAATCCAGCGAGCACGTAGAACGTGATCGCGAAGCCGTGGGTGAGTGCACTCCCGGCGAAGAGGCTCGTTCCCGGGTGATCGTCGACGAACCGGGTGGTGAACGTCGTGGCGATGG
>VAWW01000073.1 GCA_005884575.1 Actinomycetota bacterium | reverse complement strand
GGCCAGCCACTCGTCTCGCGAGACGACCCGGCGGGTCTGCCATCTGCGTCTCCTCTCGCGAGGTCGGTTCGGCCGGAGCATTCCAGCGCAGACGTATCATCGGCAGCACCGATGGATGTCGCAGCGCTGAAGAGCGCAGCACGCGCCGCGATCGTCATCCCGGCGGTCTTCGCGCTCGCGGACGAGGTGATCCAACAGCCGCAGACGTCCATCTTCGCGGCGTTCGGATCGTTCGCGATCCTCGTGCTGACCGACTTCGCAGGCCCGGCGCGGAGTCGCCTGGCGGCATACGCGGGGCTTGCGTGCGCCGGCGCCGTCTTCATCACGGTCGGAACGCTCTGCTCGCGGAACCCGTCGCTCGCCGCGGGCGTGATGGCGATCGTCGGCTTCGGCGTCCTCTTCTCGGGCGTCCTCGGCGGCTACTTCGCCGCAGCCTCGACCGGAGCAATCCTGACGTTCGTCCTGCCGGTGACGATTCCGGCCCCGAACTCGGCGATTCCCGACCGTCTCGAAGGCTGGGGCCTGGCAACCGGCGCGGGGATCACCGCGGCCATGCTCCTCTGGCCGCCGAGCCGGCGCGCCGACCTCCAACGGAGATCGGCCCGCGCGTTGCGTGCCGTCGCGGACCTGGTCGATTCCGAGCGCGAGCGGTTCGGCGAACGTGCGCGCGCCGCCCGCGAGGCGGTCGACGACCTGGGCCGGCGCGTCCTCGGAACCCAGCACCGCCCGACCGGCCCGACCGGGCCGATGGCCGCGCTGGCTTCGCTTCCCGACGAGCTGGACTGGCTCCTTTCCGTTCTGGCGCCGTCGCCCGAGGCTCCTCCGCTCGAGCTCGCCTGCACGGAGGAGGGGGAAGCGATCGCTGCGACCGCCGCCGTGCTCCGGGCGAGCGCGGAGAGACTCGACGGCCGCGACGGACGGCCCGACTTCGCTCGGCTCGACGCCGGCCAAGACGCCGTCGCGCGCGCACTCGTGCGACGGCTGCCCGAGCTGCCCGGAGGCGGGCGGGACGACGCGGTCCCGGAGGTGCTCGACCCGCCGTTCCGGATCCGGGAGGCTGCCTACTCCGCCCGCCAGGTCGCCCGCTATGCACTCGTCGCGACGGGGGCGGACGCACATGAGCCGGAGCGCCCCGACCCCGCGGAGCCGTCGCCAGCGCGCCTGGCCCTCGAGGCGACGGAGCAGATTGCGGTCGAGCACGCCAGCGTCCGCTCGGTGTGGTTCCGGAACAGCGTACGCGGCGCCGCAGGGCTCGCGATCGCCGTCTACGTCGCCCAGCGGACGGGCCTCCAGCACTCGTTCTGGGTCGTGCTCGGGACGCTGTCGGTGCTGCGGTCGAACGCGCTCGCCACGGGGTCGTCCATCGTCAGCGCCCTCGCCGGAACCGCGGTCGGGATCGTCATCGGTGCGCTGCTCGTGCTCGGCATCGGCACGCACGAGGCGGTGCTGTGGGGAGTGCTGCCCGTCGCGATCCTGCTCGCCGCGTACGCGCCGCGTGCGATCTCGTTCGCGGCGGGACAGGCGGGCTTCACGGTGACGCTGTTCGTGCTCTTCAACATCATCCAGCCGGTGGGCTGGCGAGTGGGACTGATTCGCATCGAGGACGTCGCGATCGGCTTTGCGATCAGCCTCGGCGTCGGCCTCCTGTTCTGGCCCCGCGGTGCGGCCGCGCTGCTCCGTGAGGATCTGGCCGCCGCATATGCGCGCGGCGCCGACTACGTCGTCGCCACGGCGCGGCAGCTGATCGAGGCGGTGGACGTCGACGACGCGCATCGTGCGGCCCGAGCCGCGGACGCCGCCTTGCACCGGCTCGACGATGCCTTTCGGCAGTACCTCGCCGAGCGCTCGGCGACGGAGGTGAACGTGGAGAGCGTCGGGGCGATGGTCGGCGGCGCCGCGCGCGTGCGAAGGTCGGCGCAATCGCTCGCGAAGCTCGGACGCATGGCGGACGGCGGCACGCGACTCGAGCGCTGCGGAGAGAACCTCGACGGCGAGCTGCACGCCTTGCAGTCGTGGTACGTCTCGCTCGGCTACGCGCTCGTGAACGAGCGTCCGGTCGCGCCGCCGCACATCCGCGACGCCGACGGTCGCCGCCGTCTCCTCACGTGCGTCCGCGACGCCGCGCGCGGCCGCGACGAGGCGACCGTCCGCTCGGCGCTCGTCCTGCTGTGGGCGAGCCAGCATCTCGACAATCTCTGGAATCTCGAGTCGCACATCGGCGCGGTCGTCGGCGCATCCCGGCGCCGCGTCGCCGGGACGAGTTCTTAGACGTCGAGGCGCGCGTCCTCGAGATCGAGGTCGCGCTGGACGCGGTTCATGACGTCGTCGTTGATCCTGCCCTGGCGCCGGAGCTCGACGACAGCCGCGCGCTCGGCGTTGAGGAGCTCCCGGCGCAATCGCTGGTAGCTCTGCGACTGCTGCTCGATCGCGCCGTCGTCGGCCGCGTCGAAACGCGCCGACAGACGTCTCTGGCGGAATCCGTACAGGCCGCGCAGCCGCTCGGCGGTGTCGTCGCGCACCCAGTCCTCTCCTGAGAGCTCCTCGAGCCGGGCGAGCGCCGCCTCGGCGGCGTGCCACCGTGCCTTCGTCTCCTCCTTCGCGGAGGTGCCGTCCTCCTCCAGATGGAGGAGGCGGATCACCAGCGGCAGGCTCAGCCCCTGCAGGACGAGCGTGGCGACGATGACAGAGAACGCGAGGTAGATGAGGAGGTCGCGCTCCGGGAATGGGTTGCCGGCACGCGTGGTGAGGGGCAGTGCGAGGGCCGCCGCGAGCGTGATGGCGCCGCGCAAGCCCGTCCAGCCGACCAGCGTCGGCCACTGCCAGGGCGGCGGCGGATCGGCCGCGCGGATGCGCGGGATCATGCGCGGCACGTACGTGATCGGATAGGCGAGGGCGAGGCGGGTGACGATGACGGTCCCACTCACGATTGCCGCGTCCGCGATCAGCGTGCCCACGGGGCGCCCGGAGAGCGAGTCGAGAATCGGGCGCAGCTGGAGCCCGACCAGACCGAACAGGAGCGCGTTCAGCAGGAACGTGAGGATGCTCCACACGGCGTCGCCTTGCAGCCGCGTCTCCACTGTCGTCAGCTCCGGCGTGTACCAGCCGACGTAGACGCCCACCGTGACGACGGCCAGGAAGGCGGAGACGCCCAGCGCCTGGGCGGGCAGGTACGCGAAGTATCCCGACAGGAGCGCGATCGCGATCTCCGTCGGCGAGTGATTCAGCCGCCGCCGGATCTGGCGGAGGACGAGCCCGACGGCCAGGCCGACCGCCACCCCGCCCAGGACGTCGACGACGAAGCGCCACGTCGCATGCGAGAGCGAGAAGGTGCCGGTGAGAACCGCCGCGACGGCGAAGCGATAGGCGACGAGAGCCGTCGCGTCGTTGACCAGGCTCTCACCCTCGATGATCGCGGCGAGGCGGTGCGGGATCCCGAGGCGCTCGGCGATCGCGCTCGCAGCAACGGCATCGGTCGGCGCGACGAGCGCGCCGAGCACGAAGCAGACGGGCCAGGAGAGGCCCGAGATCGTGGCATGGGCGACTGCCGCGACGACGACCACGGTCGCGAGCACGAGGCCGATCGCCAGGATCGAGAGGGAGCGGGCGTTTCGCCGCAGGTCGCGGAGCGACGTGAAGAACGCGGAGGAATACAGAAGCGGCGGCACGATCGCGACGAGCACGACGTCCGGCCGCAGCGCCACGTGCGGGATGCCCGGCACGAAGCCGAGCGCGAGGCCGCCGAGGACGAGCAGGATCGGATACGGGACCCGCACGATCGGCGCGAGCACGAGCAGTCCCGCACCCGCGCCGAGGATCCCGAGCAGCACGAGCGACTCGCGTGCCGAGGTTCCCACGACTCAATGCTAGGCGATGAGTCCGGCGCCTCCGGCGGATCTCTCCCTGGGCCCAGACGCCTGGGCCGATGCGATATTTGCCTCCGATGCCAACGACCGGGCAGATCGAGATCCGCCGTCTCGGTCCGACGGAGGTGCACGCACACCTCGACGGGCTCGCGGCCGTCCTGTCCGACTGCGTGGCCGGAGGTGCGTCCGTCAGCTACATGGCACCGTTCTCGCACGAACAGGCGCGCGCCGCGTTCGAAAGCTTTGCCGTCGAGGTCGAGCAGGGCCGCCGGCTGCTTCTCGGTGCGTTCGCCGAGGGCCGGCTGGTCGGCACCGTGCAGGTGATCCTCGCACTGCCGCCGAACCAGCCGCACCGTGCGGAGATCGCGAAGCTCCTCGTCCACCGCTCGGCACGCAAGCGCGGCATTGCGCAACTCCTCATGGAGCGTGCCGAGTCGGAAGCTCGGGCGGAAGGAAAGACGCTGCTCGTGCTCGACACGGTGACCGGCGACGCCGCCGAGCGCCTGTACACGCGACTTGGGTGGACGAGGGTCGGCGTGATCCCCGGCTACGCGCTCTACCCCGACGGGCGGCCATGCGACACGACGGTCTTCTGGAAGGCGCTCCACTAAGATCGGCCGATGGGCATGGCAACGGCAGCGGCGAAGCACGCCGGCGATCTCTATCGCAAGACGTTCGACGTCGTGCTGACGCCTGTGCGGAAAATCGAGGCCGAAGCGGAGCACCTGCGCGAGGTCGAAGCGGTCGGCGAAAGCCCCGAAACCCCGTTCATCGCGATCCTCGGGGTCGTCCTCTTTCTCCTGCCCATCTTCACGCTGATGCTCGGGCTCGCCTTCGCCGCGTACTATCTCGCCCGCTGAGGCGTTCGGGTTCGGTAGAGGTACACCGCCGCCAGGGTCCGCCACGGCCGGAAGCGCTCGCCGACGGCGTCAACCTCTGCAACCGATGCCGGAGGATCCACCTCCCAGACCCGCTCGACCGCGCGGCGCAGCGCGAGGTCGGCGGCCGGCCAGACGTCCGGCCGGCGCAGCGCGAGCATGAGCACGCCGTCGGCGGTGAACCGCCCCACGCCCTTGACCTGGGTGAGCTCCTCCCGCGCGGCGTCGTCGTCGAGGGTCCGCAGCCGCTCGAGGTCCAGCCGGCCGTCCTCCAGCCGCGCGGCGAGGTCGTACAGGTACACCGACTTCGCCCGCGACAGGCCGATCCCGCGCAGCATCTCGTTGTCGGTCGCGAGCAGCTCGGCCGGCGTCGGCAGGCGGCCGCCGTGCAGCGCCTCGAGCCGGGCCAGGATTGCGACGGCGGCGGCCAGCGAGAGTTGCTGCCCGATCACCTGCAGCACCAGCGCGCCCCACAGGTCGCTCGGCAAGCCGTCCATCAGGCCATCGGGGTCGAGCCCGGGGTCAGCCTCCACCAGCGCCGCCATCCGCGGGTCCGCCGCGCGCAGGACCTCCCTGCCGGCCGCCCACCGGTCAGCGTTACTCGTCCACTCGGCGAAGCCTATCCGCGCGCGGTCGTGCCGGCCGCCGTTCGGGCTAGCACCAACCCGCAAGATTCCTGCTGGTTGGTGCGCCGAGATCGCCGCTGGCTTCGATGCCGAAGGGCCTTACGGCCGTCATCATTCGCCTGATGGACGTGCTCGGCTTCGTCGGACTCGGGCGCATGGGCGGAAACATGGCCGCCAGGCTCCTCGCGGCCGGCTACACCGTCTACGGCCAATCTCGTGACCGGCGGCATGCCGAGGACCTCGTGCACGAGGGGCTGCGGTGGTGCGACACGCCGCGCGAGGTCGCCGAGGCCGCCGATGTCGTCTTCACGTCCCTTCCCGACGAGGACGTCCTCGCGAGCGTCGCGTCCGGGCCCGACGGAATCCTCGCCGGCCTCGCCGCTCCGAAGATCTGGGTCGACATGAGCACGGTGAGCCCAAGCGCGAGCCGCGCGCTCGCCGAGCGCGTGCGCGCGCAGGGGGCGACGATGCTCGACGCGCCCGTGTCGGGAAGCGTTCCCCAGGTGCAGGCCGGCACGCTGACGATCATGGTCGGCGGGGACGAGCAGGCATACGCGCGCGTCGAGCCGATTCTCCGCGAGCTCGGCAACCCGACGCACATCGGCGAGAACGGGCAGGGACTGGTGCTCAAGCTCGCGATCAACATCAGCCTCGCCGTGCAGATGCTCGCGTTCGCCGAAGGACTTGTCCTGGCGGAGCGCGACGGCATCGACCTGAAGCTCGCGGCCGACGTGATGACGCAGAGCGCCATAGGCTCGCCGATGCTGAAGGCGCGCGAACCCCTCGTCCTCGACCTACCGGACGAAGCCTGGTTCGACGTCAGCCTGATGCAGAAGGACGTCGCACTCGCGCTCGAAGCCGGGCGGGAGCTGCGCGTCCCACTGCCGTCGGCGGCCGCAGCCGACACCGTGCTGACGGCCGCGCGGGCGTCCGGCTACGAGCATCGCGACATTGCAGCACTCTTCGAGGTGCTTGCACGGCTGTCAGGGGATCGGGCTTTTTCGCCTTGATCTCGTAATTCATCCGAAGGCAAGGACCGAGCTGACCACGCCGCGCAACCTCACGCTTGCCGACCTCGAGCAGTGCGCGGTCTGGGAGGACGTGTCGAGGGAGAGCGGCGACTTCCGCGAGGCTCGCCTCCGGGCGCGCCCGGATCTCATCGTCGCCGCGGACGCTGAGAGCGAGACCGGCGTGTTCGTCGTCGCCACGGACTTCTCCCTTGCCGACGGCAGCCGTGTGGCAGGCTACTGCTCGCCGACGCCCGTCGCGGCCGCGACCACGCGCGGCTGGTTCCGTGGTCTCGGCCTCCTGCAGCCGACGATCGCGGTCGAGCGAGGGCAGGTGCCGCTCTGGTTCGACGAGGAGCCGAGCCGGTCGCAGGTGCGCGAGGACTACGGCCTGCTCGAGCGCGAGCCCGACGAGGTGTTCCCGCTCGAATTTCGCGCCCGCGCCGAGCCGCAATCGGGAGAGCTCGCATCCGGGCGGATCGACGGCTTCTGCTTCGCGCGACGACCTCCGTTCACCTCTCCGTTTCCGCTGCTGAACCGCACCGTTCTCGCCGGGCGGCTTGGGCACGTCCGCTGAAGAGACGAGTAACCGTCCGCGTTCAGCCGCGGCCGGCGAGGAAGCTCCCGGCCGAGCGCGACAGGACGCGGTAACCGGACGCCCGGCCGCCCCGCGTCATCTCGGACTGCACGCGCGTTATCGCCACCACGTTCGCCAGGAACACGTCCTTGCTCGATCACCGCCGCAATCTCGGCGCGTCCCGGGAAGCTCCGCCACAAGCCGTGCCTCCGACGATGAGCGCCGCTGCGATGGCAACCAGTGCGCAACGACTCCACGGCCGCTCAGCCATGATCTCTTTCGTCGCACCGGTTCCGCGAGACGAAAAGCCCTGCCCAATGGCCTACATGTCGGCCAATTGAACGATATCTAGGCCATATGGCCGATATTGCGGCCATATCTGCTACTCTTTGCGAGATGAATCTGCAGCGCCCGTTCCAGGTCGTCGCACCGACACTCGACGGCGACGTGCTGACGCTGCTCGCACGCGCTGATCGTCCCCTGACGGGGCGCGCAATCGCGCGTGAGAGCGGCGCGTCGCATGGCGGCGTTCAGCGTGCGCTCGGGCACCTCGTCGGCGAGGGGATCGTCACGCGTGAGCGTGCAGGGCGGGCGTTCCTCTATCGCCTCAACCGCGGTCACCTCGCCGCGCGCTGGATCGAGGGCCTCGCGTCGCTGCGGCTCGAGCTGATCGACCGGCTGCGGGGAACGGTCGCGGCTTGGCAAGTGTCCGCGGACGCAGTCGTCCTCTTCGGTTCGGCCGCGCGCAATGAAGCAGGACAGCGCAGCGACATCGACCTACTCCTGATCAGGCCGGCTACGGTCGACTACGACGACCCCGTCTGGCGCGAGCAGGTGAGAGCGCTGGAGTCCGCGGCAGCAACGTGGACCGGGAACGACGCACGCGTGCTCGAGTACGCCGCCGACGAAATCGCCAAGGAGGAGGCCGTGCTCGATATCGCCGCCGCCGAAGGTATCGAGCTCCATGGGTCGCTGCGGAGGCTCCTTCGCACGGCGCGACGGAGGGGGGCGTGACACCGAGAACGACGACGTGCACGCAGGCGATCAAGGCGGGCCGGATGCGCAAGGCGGAGCAGTTTGCCGACGCCGCTGAAACGATCCGCGAGTTCGCTGACCACGAAGCCGACATCGGCGACGCCTACGTGACGCTTCTGATCCACGCGGGAATCGCCGCCGCCGACGTCATCTGTTGCGAAGCGCTCGGCGAGCACGCCCACGGTGAAAGCCACACGGACGCAGTCGAGCTACTACGGCGCGTGCGCCCGGACGGCAGCGATTTGGGGATCGCGCTCGGAAGCCTGCTCGGCGCAAAGACACGCGCCGGTTACAGCCACCAGCCGGTGAACAAAGAGACCCGCGTCCGGAGCACGCGCGCAGTCGACAAGCTCCTCCGTGCTGCGCGCGACCGGTATCGATAGTCAATCCTCGCGGAGAGCGCCCCCACAGACCACGCCATGTTCGAGGCTGACGCGCTGACGCTAGGTCGTCGCGACCGGTAGCGACCGGTTCTCAGCTTGCGCACTGTCCGACGAAATTGCTCGCGATCACGTCTGCGAATTCGGGGCCTCGTTGCAGCTAGCAGGAAGTCGCAAGGTTCCCGCTAGCGGTGCGCCAAGATCGCCGCTGGCTTCGATGCCGGAGAGGCTCATCGCCGCGATCCTTCCATGAGCCCAACAAACCTCGATTCGAGAGGGAGAGAACGATGGAGCCGATCCTGATTTCAGACGCCGAGCTCGTCGGGGACACAACCGACGAGGAGCTACTGATCCACGCCTGGCGCGCCGAGCAGCTGCACCGCCTCGGCCTGTCGCGCATCCTCGCCGAGACGTTCGCCGGTCTCATCGATTGGCACGAGATCGCGGCCCTTGTCGCACGCGGCTGTCCGCCGAATCTCGCACTCGAGATCGTGCGGTGATGTCGTCCGTCGCGACTCCAACTCGCGCGAGCTCCGAGTCGGCGAAGTCGTTCCTGCTGCAGCGCGTGCAGCCGGCGATGACCGGTCTGATCGACGGGTCGCTCTCGACCCTGGCACCGATCTTCGCCGTCGCGCTCGCCACCCACCGGCCGCAGTACGCATTCTTCGCGGGACTGGCGACGGCAATCGGCGCCGGCGTCAGCATGGCCTTCTCGGAGGGGCTCTCCGATACCGGCGAGCTGACCGGCCGCGGGAGCGCCTACGTGCGCGGCTCGATCACCGGCGCCGGCACGTTCCTGGGCGGAATCCTGCACACGCTCCCGTTCCTGATCCCGCAATACCGCGCTGCGCTGATCGTCGCGATCGTCGTGATCGCCTGCGAGCTCCTGACACTGTCATGGATCCGCGCGCGCTTCTTCGGCACCGGTTTTCTCGGCTCGTTCGTGTCGGTTGCACTCGGCGGCGCGATCATCGCCTCCGTCAGCGCCGCGCTCGGAGGGGCAGCGGGTTGACCGAAATGCCCGCCACCGGGCATCGAGAGTCGCCGTCGCGCGATTGGCGAGCAGTTGTCCGCGCGTGGGGACCACCGGGGAACGAGCGGCTCACGACGTCGACCGGGCTCGCCCTGCTCGTCCTGCTCGCGGTGGAGACATTGACGACGTTGGCTCTGCGGTCGTTCCTGCCCGTCCACATCTTTCTCGGGCTCCTGCTGATCCCACCGGTCGCCCTGAAGCTCGCGAGCATCTGCTGGCGCTTCCTGCGCTACTACACCCGACTCGAGGCCTACAGGCTCGCGGGACCACCGAGAACTCTGCTGCGCTTGCTCGCTCCCCTTCTCGTCGCGTCGACGCTGTCGCTCTTCGGAAGCGGAGTCGCACTCATCGTCGTCGGGCACGGCGGCGGAGCGCTGCGCACCGTGCACACGCTCAGCTTCGTCGTCTGGGGTCCGCTGATGATCGTCCACCTCGTCGCATATCTCGGACGCACGCTGCGACTTGGTCCAGCCGACTGGCGCCGACACGCAGAAGTGGTCGTTGCGGGAGCGCGCAGCAGGCGCGCCTTGCTCGTCGGCGCGCTCCTCGCCGGCGTCATCCTCGCTCTGGCGATCTACCCAATCCAGCACTTCCGAGGCGACCGCGGGGACCACGCCGCGCGCGTGCAGGGTCCGCCGCGGTGAATCGCAAGGAATCGAGATTCAGGCCGGTAGCCACGCACCGAAGAGGCGCTGCGCGGTCCCCGACAGGACAGCCTGGCGCTGCTCGTCTGCGAGTCCAAGCTCGTCGATGCTCGCGAGCGTGTTCGGGATGAACCTCTCGCCGGCGCCGTCGTCCATCGGCGTGTCCGAGCCGAACATGATGCGGTCGACGCCGAAGAAGGCGATCGCCTGTTGGAGCAGCAGCGGCTCGACGCCGAACGTGGCGTGTCGGCCTAGAAGCGCTTGAAGTGCTCGATGTAGGGGCGCGAGATCGACGTTTGCAACCCTTCAACCGGATGTGGCTCTCATCGACATCGAGCTCGGGACGCGCACGAACCGAGGCGTCATCAGGCGATTCTCCACCTGTGGGTAAGCTCGCGTGATGGCGGGTCCCGCTAGTCCGATGTTGTCTGCGGCGCAGCTGGCGACCCTCGCCCAGCTCGGCGAGGAGCGGGCTGCGGACGTCGGCGACCTGCTGTTCCGGGTCGGCGACCAGCAGTACCCGTTCATCGCGATCATCGAGGGCGAGGTCGCGATCCTCGACGGGGCCGGCCACGAGATCATCCGGCATCGGACGTCAGGCTTCCTGGGCGAGATGAACCTCCTGACGGGGCAGACCGTCTTCCTGACGGCAGTCGTGACACAGCGGTTGCGTTACATCGCTGTCGACCGTGACGTGCTGCGGTCGCTGCTCTTCGAGGACGGCCCCCTGAGCGACCTGCTGCTGTCGACGTTCATCGCCCGGCGCGAGGCGCTGCAGGGGGTTCAGGGCATTGGTCTCGAGATCGTGGGGCCGCGTTCGTCGGCGGGCACCATGCGGATGGTCGAGTTCGCCCGGAGCAACCGCCTGCCCTTCAGCTGGCACGATACCGAGCGGTCGGACGACGAGGCTGCAGCTGCGCTTCTCGCAGGGCTGGATGTCGCGGCCCTACCGCTCGTGCGGTTGCCGGGCGGTGTGGAGCTGCACGGACCGTCGACCGGTCAGGTCTCCCGCGCGCTTGGGATTGGCCGTGAGCTCGCCGCGCGGGAGGAGGTCGACTTGGTTGTGGTTGGTGCAGGCCCCGCGGGGTTGGCCGCCGCGGTTTACGGCGCGTCCGAGGGTCTGGAGACGCTGGTGGTCGAGAGCAGTGCACTCGGTGGCCAGGCGGGGACGTCGCGTCGGATCGAGAACTACCTCGGATTCCCGGCGGGGATCAGCGGTTCGGAGCTGACGAGCCGCGCCGTCACGCAGGCCCGCAAGTTTCGCGCCCGCACGGCGACGCCGTACCGCGCCCTGTCGCTCGAGCCGGTCGACGGACGCTACGTGGTACGCCTGGAAGAGGACCACGAGATCGCGGCACGGAGCGTGCTGCTCGCGACGGGTGCGCAGTACCGGCGCCTCCCCGTCGACCAGCTCTCGGACTACGAGGGCATGAGCGTGTTCTACGCAGCCGGGCCTCCCGAGGCGCAGCTCTGCGGCGCCGCGCGCGTGGGCGTGGTCGGCGGCGGGAACTCGGCCGGGCAGGCTGCTGTCTGGCTCGCCCGCGGCGGCGCGCTCGTGACCTTGCTTCACCGCCGTGCCAATCTGCGCGAAATCGCCGCGCTGCACGGCGCCGACGGTCAGCTCGAGTCGGTGACGCTGAAGAGCGGCAAGCGCCTGCCGTTCTCGTTCCTGTTCCTCTTCCTCGGCGCATCGCCGTGCACTGACTGGCTCGGCGACGCCGTCGCACGCGACGACAAGGGCTTCATCCTCACGGGCGCCGCCGCAGGTGCCGACACGATGCTCGAAACCAGTCTGCCCGGCGTCTTCGC
The DNA here is from genome assembly GCA_005884575.1 of Actinomycetota bacterium. Classification (GTDB taxonomy): domain Bacteria; phylum Actinomycetota; class Thermoleophilia; order Gaiellales; family Gaiellaceae; genus AC-16. The sequence goes on along the minus strand of VAWW01000073.1, from coordinate 9,830 downwards.
CGCGGGCGACGTGCGCTCCGGGTCGACCAAGCGCTGCGCGACCGCTGTCGGCGAGGGAGCGATGGCCGTGCAGTTCGTACACGGTCGACTCGCAGAACACTCGCGCCCACAGCCAGCCCCAATCTCCTGAGACGGGCGCTGAGTCGCCGCGACTGACGCCTGCGCTGACGAGCATGAGTGCGGCGGGTGGCCCAGGCTCAGAACGAATGAGCGCTCCGCGGTCGCTGCTCGATGAGGTCTTACCGCGCTTCGACGCCCGTGAGGTGCACGACATCTGGGTGCCGGCCCGACCGGAGGACGCGAAAGCAGCGATTGCGTTCCTCGTCCGCCCCGAGCGCGGCGGCAGCCGCGTCATCACCGAGACCCGCCTGGCGGGCAGGAGCCCTGAGGCCACCCGGGCGTTGCTGCGCTACTGGCGTGCGATCCGGCCCGCGAGCGGCGCGATCCGCAGGAGCTGGCTCGCCGCGATCCGGCGCCGCGCCGTCCGCGTCCGCTAGGTCGCTACTCGATCAGGGCGAGCCCGGTCTCCGGGTCGTGCCGCTTGCGTAGATGCGCGGGCGACTCGATCAGCATGACCTCGAGCGTGGGCCGGACGTGCCCTTCGAGCAGGTGGCCGCCGGCGGTCGATCCGTCGCGCTTGCCCAGCACCGCGTGCGCGTGGACGACCGGCGCGCCGTCCGGGTCGAGGGCGACATCGCCGACGAGCGAGAGCACCTCGACCTGCTCGTCGACGGGAATCCGTAGGTAGTCCTTCCGTTCCCAGTCGAAGTACCCGACGACGGCGCGCTCGAAGGCGCCGATCGCGGTCAGCCGCGCGGCGGTGACGACCTGGTCGCGCACCCACCCGGAGAGGAGGGAGAACGCCTCCTCGCCGGTGTCGAAGACAAGGGCCCAGGTTCCCCGCTCGAGCTCTCTCGCCCTCACCGGCGCAGCGCCATCAACGTCAGCGCGAGTGCGCCGCCAGCCACCGCGCCGGCCGAGCGGCGATGTTTCGCGACCAGATACTGGATCGACCGCGGGTGCGCCTGCTCGTCGAAGCGGCCGTGCGCGCCACGGTCGGCGTCGGGCGGCTCGAACAGGTTGCCTTCGCGAGGGCCGTCCAGCGGCTCGTCGGTCATCTGCGAGTCGACGCCCGTCCGCGCGAGGTAGCGGTCGAGCAAGCCCGGCGTGATCCGCTCGCCGACGATCGTGTACACCGTCGGCATTCCGACCCAGAGCTCGCGCCGGCTCGAGTGAGCCGCGTCGTAGACCGCGTCGGCGGCGAGCTCGGGCTGATAGATCGGCGGCACCGGCATCGGGTAGCGCGGCGTCTTCGCGCGGCAGTGGTCGAACTGCGGCGTGTTCAGTCCCGGCAGCTGCACCATCGGCAGGTGGATGTTCGCGCCCTTGTGGCGGAGCTCGGTGCGAAGCGACTCCCAGAAGCCCTTCTCCGCGTGCTTCGCGCCGCAGTACGCCGTCTGGAGCGGGATGCCGCGGTACGCGAGCGCCGACCCGACGAGCACGATCGTGCCGCGGTCGCGCGGCAACATCCGCTTCAGCGCCGCCTTCGCGCTCCACACCGCGCCCAGGTACGTGACCTCCGTCGCCCGGCGGAACTCCGCCGGCTCGATGTCCTCGAAGAACGCGAAGACGGTCGTCATCGCGTTCGAGATCCAGACGTCGATCGGGCCGAGCGCCTCCTCGGTCGCCGCGGCGGCGCTGCTCGACCTCCCTCGCGGTTGCGTCGAGGCCCGCACGGTCGCGCGCGAGGAGCGCGATCTTCGCGCCCTCGTCGGCGAAGCGGCGCGCGACCGCCCGACCGACCCCGGACGTTGCCCCCGTGACGACGACGACCTCGGCCATCATCGGGAGACTTCCTCGGCCGCACTGGCCGGAAACTTGCCGGACTCGGAGACGCGGTTGTACGTCACCGCTGCGGTGATCAGCGCGAGATGGCTGAGCGCCTGCGGGAAGTTGCCCAGGAACGCGTGCGTGTCGGAATCGATCTCCTCGGCGTACAGGCCGACGTCGTTCGCGAGCTCGAGCATCGCGTCCATCTGCCTGCGCGCCTCGTCGGGCCGGCCGGCGCGCACGAGCGCGGTCACGAGCCAGAAGGAGCAGGCGACAAAGGCGCCCTCGCGTCCACGCATGTCGGTGAAGCGGTAGAGGAGCGGCCCGCCCGCGCCGAGCTCGTCGCGAACCGCGTCGATCGTGGAGAGCATCCGTTCGTCGTCCGGCGAGACGTAGCCGATCCGCGCGTTGAGGAGGACGGCCGCGTCGAGCTTGTCGGTGTCCTCGTGGAACGTGTACGCACGCTTGCGCTCCGACCAGCACCGCGTCTCGACGAACTCGCGGATCTCCTCCTGCGCACGCTGCCAGCGCGCGCGCGTCGCGTCGTCGATCCGCAGGTGGCCGTCCCTTGCGAGCGCGAGCGCGCGGTCGAACGCGCCCCAGTCCGACAGCTTCGAGATCGTGTAGTGACGGCGGTCGGGGAGCTCCCAGAAGCCCGAGTCCTCGTTGTGCCAGGTTCGCGCGAGCAGGTCGCAGATTTCGACGATCCGAGTTGCCGTCAGCTCGTCGATCGCGTTGCCGTGATACGCGTAGAGGCGAACCGTCTCGAGCAGGTCGCCGTACGTCCCGAGCTGGAGCTGCCCCGACGCGGAGTTGCCCTGCCGCACCGGTCCGGTGCCGCGGTAACCGGCGAGCGGGAGCTCGGCCTCGGCAGCCGGCACCTCGCCGCCGAGCGTGTACAGCGGCTCCATGCGCGGATGCGTCGACTCGGTGGCGGAGAGCAGCCACGACAGCGACTCGTGCACCTGCTCGCGCAGGCCGAGGAAGCCGAGCGCGTCGATCGAGAACGACGAGTCGCGGATCCATGCGAAGCGGTAGTCGTAGTTGCGATCGCCGCCGATCGTCTCCGGGAGCGACGTCGTGGCGGCCGCGGCCATCGCGCCCGACGGCGCATACGTGAGCGACTTGAGTGCGAGCGCGCTGCGTTCGACCGCCTCCCGCCACGGCCCGTCGTACTCGATGCCTTCGACCCAGCGCCGCCAGGTCTCGACCGTCCCGTCGACGCGCCCCTCGACTTCCGGGCGGGTCGGGAGGGGGATCGGTTCGTTGTCGACGCAGATGCACGCGAGCAGCGCCGAGTCGCCGCGCGAGAGCTCGCACTCGCCGGCGATGGCCGTCGTCGTCAGCTCCGGCTCGCCGGCACCCCAGGAGAGAAGCGCAAGCCGGTCGCGGGCGCCGCCGTGCGCGACGGCGGCGCCGCGCACCCGGGCGATCCGGCTCTCGACTCGGCCGAAGTCGAAGCGCGGCTCGCAGCTCCAGCGCATCCGCACCGAGCCGCGTAGGCACTCGATTCGACGAGCGAGCTCGATCCAGGGAAGAAGCCCGCCGTCCTGCAGCGTCAGCGCGTCGGTGACGCGCAGCCGCCCGCTCGCAGTCTCGAACGTGGTCTCGAGGACGTTCGAGCCGGGGAGATAGCGGCGCTCGGCCTCGAACCGGTCGACCGGCCGGAGCGCGAAGCGGCCGCCCCGCTCGGGGTCGAGCAGCGCGCCGAAAACGGAGGTGCCGTCCATCGTCGGGATCGACAACCAGTCGACCGAGCCGTCCTTCGCGATGAGCGCGACGACTCGTCCGTCCGCCAGCGCCGCGTAGTCCTCGATCGGCGCGAACCCGGCGATTCTCATCGCCGGACGGCGAGCTCCGGCTTCCCGCGCGGGCCCTCCGCGCCGTAGTCGAGCGCGAGCTTGACGACCTCGGCGACGTGCACCGCCCGCCGGCCGGTGCGCGCCTGCTCGATCTGCGTCTTGCACGAGAACCCGTCCGCGACGATCACGTCCGTCGCCTCGGCCTCCCGGACGCGCGGCAGCAGCGCCAGCTCGCCGCATGCCGTCGAGACGTCGTAGTGGCCCTGCTCGAAGCCGAAGGAGCCGGCCATCCCGCAGCAGCCGGACTTGATCGGCTCGACGTCCATGCCCATCCGCTCGAGCAGCTCATGCTCGGGATCCATGCCGCCGGTCGCCTTGTGGTGGCAATGGCCGTGGACGAGTGCCTTCCGGGCGAGCCGCGGCGGCTCCCAGTCGGCGGCGCAGAGGAACTCGGCCAGGTGGTGCGTCTGCATGCAGAGACGGTGGACGTCCTCGTCATTCGGCATCAGCTTCCGTGCCTCGTGCTTGAAGACGGCGACGCAGCTCGGCTCGACGCCGACGAGCGGGACGCCGGCGCGGATGTCGTCGCGCAGCGCCGCGACGGTCTTCTCGAGGTAGCGCCGCGCGAGCGCGAGCATCCCGTAGTCGTAGAGCGGCCGCCCGCAGCAGAGATGCACGTGCGGCATCGTCACGCGGAAGCCGGCCGCCTCGAGCGCCTCGACCGCCGCCATGCCGGTGCCCGCGTGGAGGTAGTTGTTGAACGTGTCGGGCCAGAGGATCACCTTCTGACCGCCCGGATTGCGCTCGCCGCGCGTGAAGAACCAGTCGCGCAGCGTCTGCGTCGCGAAGCGCGGGAAGTCGCGGCGCGGCTCCATGCCGGCCGCGCGCTTCGCGAGATTCGAAAGACCGGGAGCGTGCGTGACGAGGTTGACGAGCCGCGGCGCGCGCGACGCGACGCGCGCGACCTGGTCGATCAGCCCGAACGCGTAGGCGTGCCGCGGCCGGGGGCGGCCCTTCCAGTAGTGCGCGAGGAACTCCGCCTTCAGCGTCGGCATGTCGACCGAGACCGGGCAGTCGTGCGTGCAGCCCTTGCACGAGAGGCAGAGGTCGAGCGCCTCGAAGACCTCCTCGTCGCGCCAGAGCTCGAGCTCGCCGCCGTTCAGCATTTCCCAGAGCAGCCGCGCCCGGCCGCGCGTCGTGTGCTTCTCCTCGCGCGTGACCATGTAGCTCGGGCACATCACGGTCCCGTCCTCGGTGTCGGTGCGGCGGCAGTTGCCGATCCCGACGCAGCGCGTCGTCGCGTGCGCGAACGAGCCGCCGTCGTCCGGGTAGTGGAAGTGCGTCTTGACCTTCGGCGGGTTGTACGAGGTGCCGAGCCGCAGGTTGTCGGTGATCTTGTACGGGTCGACGACCTTGCCCGGGTTCATCCGCCAGCGGGGATCCCAGATCGACTTGAACTCGCGGAATCCCTCGACGAGCTCCTCGCCGTACTGCTTCGGCAAGAGCTCCGCGCGGGACTGGCCGTCGCCGTGCTCGCCGGAGATCGACCCGCCGAGCTCCAGCACGAGATCGGACGCCTCGTCGAGAAAGCGGCGGAAGGTGCGGATCCCGTCGCGCGTCACGAGGTCGAAGTTCCAGCGCGCGTGGATGCAGCCCTGTCCATAGTGCCCGTACAGCGCGCTGTCGTATTCGTACTTGCCGGCGAGCTTGTGCAGCCTCCGCAGGTATTCGCCGAGCCGCTCGGGCGGGACGGCCGAATCCTCCCAGCCCTCGTATGTGTCCGGCTTGCCGGGGATGAACGCCGTCGCGCCGAGACCCGCCTCGCGCACCTCCCAGACATGCTTCTCGGACATCTCGTCCTCGTACAGCTTCATGTCGCAGGGCGCGTCGCGCTGCTTGCACAGGGCCGCCATCAGGTCGTGCGCGCGGGCGTCGGCTTCCTCCTTCGTCTCGCCTCCGAACTCGACGAGCAGCCAGCCGCGTCCTTCGGGCATGAGCGACAGATCCTCCTTGTGCATGCCGACGAGCGTCATGTCCTGCATCAGTGTCTCGTCGACGCCCTCGATCCCGAGCGGCTCGTGCTCGCGGACGAGCGGCACGTGATCCGCCGCCGCGTACGCGTCCTCGTAGCCGACGACGAGCAGCGAGCGCACCGGCGGGCTCTCGACGAGGTGCACGGTCGCCTCGAGGACGGTCACGCACGTGGACTCGGTGCCGACGAGCGCCCGGGCGACGTTGAAGCCGTTCTCCGGCAGCAGGTCGTCGAGGTTGTAGCCCGAGACGCGCCGCGGGATCTTCGGGTAGCGCGCGCGGATCAGATCGCCGTAGCGGTCGGCCAGGTCGCGCAGCCTCGCGGCGAGGTCCGCTGGCACCCCCTCGCCGTTTGGCCCGATGCGGTAGCGCTCGCCGCCGTACGTGAGGATCTCGAGCTCGTGCACGTTGTCCGAGACGCGCGGACCGGGCCCGTGGAACTCGGTCATGACTGAGTGCACGCCGCAGGAGTTGTTGCCGATCATCCCGCCGAGCGTGCAGTGGTTGTGGGTCGAGGGATCGGGGCCGAAGGTGACGCCGTGCTCGTGCTCGGCCCGGTGGCGCAGGTGGTCGAGGATCAGGCCGGGCTCGACGCGTGCGAGCTTTCGCTCCGGGTCGATCTCGAGGATCCCGGTCAGGTACTTCGAGAAGTCGATCAGGACGGCGACGTTCGACGCCTGCCCCGCGAGGCTCGTGCCGCCGCCGCGGGAGAGCAGCGGCGCGTCGTAGCCGCGGCAGACCTCGACCGTCGCGACGACGTCGTCGATCGTCCGCGGGATCACGACGCCGATCGGCAGGAGGCGGTAGTTCGAGCCACCGGTGGCGTAGAGGGCGCGGTCCCCGTTCGAGAACCGGACCTCGCCGGCGACAACGGAGCGGAGGTCGTCCGCGAGCCTTCGCACGTCGAGCGGCAGGTCGCCGACCGGCCGCGTGCGCGCCCCCGGAACGGACTTGACCGGAACGTGCTGGATCTTCACAGCGCCCACCGCTCCGCGTCGGCCCGCCGCAGTTCCAGTCCGAGCCCGGGCCGGGACGCGTCGGGGCGGAGCGCACCCTGGTCCGGGTCGAGGACGCCGTCGAAGAGCAGCCGTTCGACGCGGACGTGGTCGTGGAAGTACTCCAGGTGCCGCAGCCGCGCGACGCCGCAGAAGACGTGCGCAGAGATCGCCGGAGCGCAGTGCGCGGACAGATCGAGCGCGTGCGCCTGCGCGAGCCCGCCGGCGGCGAGAACTCCGGTGATGCCGCCGCAGCGCGTGACGTCGGCCTGCAGGCAGTCGACGGCGCCGAGCAGGTTGACGAAGTCGCGCGCGACGTAGGCGTACTCACCGGCCGCGACCTCGAGCGGAGCGCGCTCGCGGACGAGCCGCAGACCGTCGAGATCCGCGGACGACACGGGCTCCTCGAACCAGGTCACCCCCCACTCCGACGCGTAGCGGTCGGCCCACGCGAGGGCCTCCTTGACCTGAAACGCGCCGTTCGCGTCGACGAAGAGCTCCGTGTCGTCGCCGATCGCGTCGCGCGCGGCGTCGAGCCGCTTCGGATCCGCCTCCGGCTCGCGGCCGAGCTTCATCTTCACGCGCGGGATCCCGTCGGCGACCCAGCCGCCGAGCTGCTCGCGCAACCGGTCGAGCGAGTACGAGCAGAATCCGCCTGAGCCGTACACCGGTACGGCGTCGTGGGCGCGGCCGATCAGGTCCGCGAGCGCGACGCCGAGCAGGCGCGCCTTCAGATCCCAGAGGGCGATGTCGACCGCGGAGAGCGCGCAGAAGCCGATTCCCGGCCGGCCTGCGTTCCGCAGCGCGGCGCCGAGCTCCCGCCAGGCCGCTTGTGGGGCGAGTGCGTCCGCGCCTGCGGCGAGGCCGGCGAGCTGCGCCTCGACGACGGACGCCGCCGCCGCGGGTGCGTATGTGTAGCCGAGGCCCGTTTCGCCGCCCGCGTGCGCCTCGACGAGGACGATCGTCGTGGCGTCCCACGCCGCGGTGCCGTCCGTCTCCGGCTCGTCCGTGGGAATCTCGTAAGCGGCGACGTCGACCCGCTCGACGGAGACCTCCGTGCGAACGGCCATTACCGGCCCGGCAGGAACTCGACGAGCTTCTGCGCGAAGCTGTGCCGGATCACCTCGAGCGCGTTCCGATCGCCGGCGACCGCCTCCGTGAAGTGGCGCGCCTGCTCGAGCGTGATGTGCGGCGGCAGCGGCGGCACCTCCGGGTCGGTCACCACCTCGATCACGCAGGGACGGTCGGCCGACAGCGCGTCGTCCCACGCGTCGCCGATCTGCTCCGGGTCGTCGACGCGGATCCCGTCGAGCCCGATCAGCTGCGCGTAACGCGCGTATGGGAAGTCGGGCAGGGTCTGCGACGCCTCGTACTTCCGGTCGCCCTCCATCGCCCGCTGCTCCCACGTCACCTGGTTGAGGTCGTTGTTGTGCAGCACGAGGACGACGAGGCGCGGGTCGGCCCAGCGCTCCCAGTACTTCGCGATCGTGATCAGCTCGCTGATGCCGTTCATCTGAAACGCGCCGTCACCGATCAGCGCGATCGCGACGCGATCGGGATACGCGAACTTCGCGGCGATCGCGTAGGGGACGCCGGGCCCCATCGTCGCCAGCGTCCCGGAAAGGGACGCCATCATCCCCTTCCGGATCTTGATGTCGCGGGCGAACCAGTTCGCAGCCGAGCCCGAGTCGGCGGCGAGGATGCAGTCGTCCGGAAGCCGGGGCGAGAGCTCGAAGAAGACGCGCTGCGGGTTGATCGGGTGCGCATCCTGCAGCGCCCGCTCCTCGATCAGCCTCCACCACTTCTTGATGCCGTCAGCGTCTCCTTCGAATCGCCGACAAGGTGCACGTCCATCGGATAACGGATGCCGACCATGCGGCCATCGATGTCGATCTGGACGCCCTTTGCGTTGCCCTCCTTCGGCAGGAACTCCGAGTAAGGGAAGCTCGAACCGACCATCAGCAGCGTGTCGCAGCCCATCATCAGGTCCCAGCTTGGCTTCGTGCCGAGCAGGCCGATCGCGCCCGTGACGAACGGCAGGTCGTCGGGGAGCGCCGCCTTGCCGAGCAGGGCCTTCGCCACACCCGCGCCGAGCAGCTCGGCGACCTCAATCACCTCGTCGGCCGCGTGGAGCGCGCCTTGCCCGACGAGGATCGCGACCTTCTCGCCGGCGTTGAGCAGCTCGCCTGCACGCTCGAGCTCACCCTCCGCCGGGACGACCTTCGGCCGCGAGTAGCCGACACTCGAGTGGATCGTTCCATGCTTGTGCGGCGGTGTCTCCTGCGCCTTCATCGACGCGAGGTCGTTTGGGACGATCACGCAGGTGACCGTCCGCTGGTCGAGCGCGATCCGCAGCGCGCGGTCGATCAGGTGGCGCACCTGCGCCGGCTCGGTCGCCGTGTGGACGTACTCGTGCGCCACATCTTTGAACAGTGTCTGCAGGTCGACCTCCTGCTGATAGCTGCCACCGATCGCCGCGCGGGCCTGCTGGCCGACGATCGCCACGACCGGCGCGTGATCGAGCTTCGCGTCGTAGAGGCCGTTCAGGAGATGGATCGCGCCCGGCCCCGAGGTCGCGAGACAGACGCCCACCTCGCCGGTGAACTTCGCGTGTCCACAGGCCATGAAAGCGGCCATCTCTTCGTGGCGAACCTGGATGAACTCCGGGTCGCCGCCCGCCCGATCGAGTGCGCCGAGCAGCGCGTTGATCCCGTCGCCGGGATATCCGTAAATGCGCTGGACGCCCCACTCGCGCAGGCGCTTGAGGATGAAGTCGGCGACGAGCTCTGCCACGAGTGATTCGGGATTTCCCGCGGCGACGCGACGCAAACGCGACCCACCGAAGGGAGTTCACCAAGCCCCGGATCAATTGCCCGAACCAACGCCAGGACCCTCAGCTCGGAATCGCGCACGCCGTCCCGCCCGCAATGCTCTCCCCGTCAGGGATTGCGACCGGTTGCCTCTCAATGACCCCGCGTGTGGATCGCGACACAGCACTCGCCGGATCGGGGCTCGAGAACTGCAGCGGCGGCGTTCTCTCCTGGGCCGGTGGGGATTCCGCGGATGAGTGCGAGATTGATCGAGCAGACGATCTCGGGGCAGCCGGCTGCGCGCCGGCGTCGACCGGCTCGTAGCCGCGATCGCGAAGGACACTCTCGAGGGTTGTTCGCTC
>VAWW01000011.1:121493-129710 GCA_005884575.1 Actinomycetota bacterium | reverse complement strand
CTACCTGCGGCTCTCCGGCACGTCGTTCGCGGCCCCGTCGTCGCGGGTGCAGCAGCGCAGATCCTCGCACGCCATCCGCTCTGGACGCCGGACGACGTCAAGGGCGCGCTGATGCAGACGACACAGCCGATCGCGCCCGGCGCAGCCGACCGCTCGGTCGGCGCCGGCGAGCTCGCCGCCGCCTCGGCCGCGGCGGTCGAGAACCCGATCGATCCGAATGCCGCGCTCGACCGCTTCGTGGGACAGGACTCGTCGGGACGGACGGCCTTCGACGCCCAGGCCTGGAGCCACGCCGTCCGGCGGGAGGGCGACGGCTGGAGCGGGTCGGCGGCCGGCCAAGCCTGGGGCTCCGCCTGGGGATCGGCGTGGGGGAGCTACGCGTGGGGCAGCGTCTGGAACGGCGTCATGTGGCGGGGCGACGACGGCGTCGCGTCGGCGTCGGGCGCGGCCTGGGGCTCCGCGTGGGGAAGCGCATGGGGCTCGGCCTGGGGCACAGCGTGGGGGACGTTTGCCTGGGGCAGCGCGTGGGGGTCGGCCTGGGGCTCCGCGTGGGGGTCGACGGTCGGGGAGTGATAGGAACCAGCTCGCCGGGGGATAAGCATGCACGACGAAGTCGGGAGACAAACGATGAAGCAGCACACGGGCTAGCGGGATGTCCGAGCGGATGCTCGCTCCCACCGCGCCCGCGCCGGGCCTGCCCGACCAGGCGAAGATCTTCCTGTTCGCGGTCGGGATCGCGGCGACGGCGATCAGCATGCCGGCGCTCCTGCACGGTGGGAGGCCGCACGGCTGGATTGCGTTCGCCGTGCTCGCGGTCGCGGCGGCGGTCGCACAGCTCTTCGCGTTCCACACGATTCGGAACCAGGTCTTCCACACGACGCCGCTCTTCTTCATCGCCGGCGTCATGCTGCTGCCGCCGCAGCTCCTGATCCTCCTGCCGCTGATCTCGCACGTGCCCGACTGGCTGCGGAAGCGCTACGCCTGGTACATCCAGACGTTCAACATCCTCAACTTCACGCTCGCGATCATGGCGGCGTGGGGGGCGGACCGGCTGGTCTCGAGCACGCTCGGCGACCGCAGCGGCAGCTGGGCGGCCGGCGCCGCGGCCGCAGTGATCGTCTACGTCGTCCTCAACAACGGCTCCTTCGCGGTCATCCTCCACCTCGCACGCGGTCACAGCCCGCGCGACATCCTCAACCCGCAGACGCTCAGCGCCGACGCCGCGCTCGCGTGCCTCGGGATCGCGTTCGCGCACTTCTGGCAGGTCGACGCGTGGCTGCTGCCGTTCGCGATCGCGCCGCTCGCACTGCTGCACGCCGCGCTCCATCTCCCGCAGCTGCGGGAGGAGGCGCGGATGGACTCGAAGACCGGGCTCGCGAATGCGCGGCACTTCATGGAGACGCTGAAGGAGGAGCTGACGCGCGCGCGACGGTTCAGCCGGCCGCTGTCGGTCATCGTCGCCGACCTCGACCTCCTGCGCAACGTCAACAACACGTACGGGCATCTCGCCGGCGACGCAGTGCTGGCGGGGATCGCCGAGATCGTCCGCTCGCACGTGCGGCGCTACGACGTCGCCGCGCGCTTCGGCGGTGAGGAGTTCGCGATCGTCCTGCCGGAAACGACCGAGATGGAGGCGTGGGAGACCGCCGAGCGGATCCGCCAGGCGGTCGCGGAGACGCCGATCTGGGCGGAGAACGCCGGCCAGTATGTGAACGTCACGCTCTCGATGGGCGTCGCCTCGTTCCCGGCGCACGGGACGGATCCCGACGATCTGCTCCACCACGCGGACGTCGCGGCATACCACGCGAAGTTGCAGGGACGGAACCGCGCCTTCCGCGCCAGCCGTCGGGCGCGGCTCAGCGCGGTCGCCGGTGAGCCGCTGATCGCGGCCGTCGTCCGCGAGATGGAGGAGACGCCGCCTCGCCGCCGCCGCGAGGTCGCGAGATTCGGCCGCCCTGCGCGCGCCGGCGTGCTCGTCACCGCGGTGGGCGCGGCCGGCATCGCTGCCGGAGGCGTCGCAGCGCTGCTGGCGCACCGGCCCGAGCCGCGCGCACTGCTCGTGGTCGCCGCACTCGTCGCGGTCGGGCAGTTCTTCGCGCTCGAGATCGACAACGGCACGATCTCGGCCGGCGCGGTCGCCGCACTCGCCGGTGTCGCGATGTTCGGCGCCGGCTCGGCGCTCCTGCTTGCCGCGATCGGCGTCGTGATGGACGTCGCCGCGCGCCGCTGACGGCCGGCCTACGCGATCGTCACGCTCGGCGCGCGCACGCTCGGGCTGCTCGCGGCGGCCGGGATCTTTGCGCTGGCCCGCCTCGGTGGTGGCGGCGGCGTGCGTGACGTCGTGATCATCGCCCTCGGTGCGCTCGCCGGTGCAGCGTCGTTCGTCGTCGCGTCCGCGGTTCTCGATTTCGCGCTCGTGCTCGAGGGCGGCGAGCCCGGAATCCGCTCATGGCGCGAGCGTTTCAGCTGGCTGACGCCGCACTACGCCGTCTATGGCTTCGTCGCCGCGGTCGCCGCCGTCGCCTACCGGCACGCCGGCCTCTACGCGCTCGTCGCGTTCGCAGCCACGCTGCTCGCGATCCGCAAGACGCAGGAGGCGATCGTCACGCAGGCACGCAAGAACGCGCAGAACCTCCGCCAGGCGGCCGAGATGATCCAGACGCAGAACGTGTCGCTCGAGCGCGTCAACAGGCTGCTCAAGGAGCGGTCGACCTCGGCGATGGCGAGCCTCTCGAGCATCGTCGACAGGCGCGATGCGTACACGGCCGGCCACTCCCGCCGCGTCTGCGATCTCGTGCTCGCGATGGGGCGCGAGCTCGGGCTCTCCGCCGCCGAGCTCGACACGCTCGGGTACGCGGCCCTCTTCCACGACATCGGCAAGCTGACGGTGCCGGATGCGATCCTGCTCAAGCCGGGCAGCCTCACCGAGGCGGAGTGGGACGTGATGCGGAAGCACTCCGACGACGGCGCGCGGATCATCGAGCGGCTCGGCTTCCTCGCCGACTCCGTCGCCGCGATCCACGAGCGGATCGACGGCGAGGGCTATCCGCGCGGGCTCCACGGTGAGGAGATCCCGCTCGGCGCCCGGATCATCCACGTCGCGGACGCGTACGACTCGATGCGGACGAACCGCGTCTACCAGGTCGCGCGCTCGGACCTCGAGGCGAGGATCGAGCTCCACCGGCTTGCGGGAATTCAGTTCTGCGAGATCTGCGTCGCGGCGCTCGAGCGCGCGCTCGGCAACGGCACGTTCAGCAAGGAGCCCGTGGGCAGCGGCAACGGCGCGCAGGCGGCTTCCTAGACAAGCGGTGCCTCACGGCCCCGCGTACTCGAACCGTGCGACAGCGGTGTACTGGCCGGAGTGGTCCCAGCTGATCCCGTCCTGCACGCGGAAGACGCTCGAAGCGCCGAAGTCGCCGCGCTTGAAGACCAGCCCCTCCGGCAGGACGGCTCCCGGATGGACCTCCGCACCCGTGACGGGGTTCTTGATCGTCGTCGACTCGACCTCGAGCGAGTCGCCCGCCTTCACGCGCGAATGGATCCCGTTCAGGTCGAGCTCGAACGCCACGGGCTTCGGGCCGTGCACTGTCGGCCACGTCCACGCGAGGATGCCCCACGGGCCGCCGACTTCGCCGCTGAGGAGCGTCTCCATCGCCTCCCGCTGCGCGTCGTCGGCGCGCTCGTCGACGAGGATCAACCCCTCGCCGTTCCCCTGGTGGATCGCCCCCGGCCAGTTGACGAGCACCGAGAAGGTCAGTCCGTCGAGCGACGTGTCGCCGAACGAGCCCTCCTCGACGTGCCAGATCCAGCCGCCCTCGCACTTGCCGTTCGTCGGGAGCGCGTTGAAGTTGCACGGGCAGCCGTAGTCGCAGTTGCACGCGACGACAACCGTCCCCCTCAGCTTCCAGTCCGCCATCGTTCCTCCTCTCAGCCCAATGCCGTCACGAGTCCGAACGCGACGAGCGCGACCGCGAGCAGCCGCGCGATCGCCTCGCCCCGCGGCAGGACCTTCTCCGCGAACACGACCGCGGCGATCGCGGCCGCCCACGCCGGCGACATCGCGACGGCGAGGACGAGCACGGCCATCAGTGCCCAGCAGCAGCCGACGCAGAAGAGGCCGTGCGCGAAGCCGAGCCGCAGCGCGCCCACGCGTCCCGGGTGCCACCGCTGCATCAGGAAGTCGACGGGGCTGCGGCAGCGCTTGAGGCAGACGCTCTTCGCAGGTGTCAGCTGGTACACGCCCGCGGCGACGAGGACAGCGCCTTTGACCGTGTCCGACACGATCATCGGATCGACGAGCTTCGTCACCGCGTACGCCGCGGCGCCGGTCGCGGCCCAGACGAGCAGGTAGCCCGTGGTGAGGAAGGCCGTCCCGCGCCCCGCGCGCGCGTGGACGAGGACGAGCGGCGCCGCCGACGGCAGCATCATCGCCGTCATCATCAGCGCCCAGGCGCCGAGGAACGGCAGTGCCGCGATCTGCATCCCCGACGCGACCGACACGAGCGCCGCCCAGGCGGCAACCGTCGCAAGGGCGAGCGCGGACACCGCACGCCGATCGCCGGGAGCGACCTGGCCGCCGGATGCCTGCGGAGCGTGCAGCTTCAGCACGCGAGAAGCTTCCTCCTTGCCGCACTTCCGTTCAACCCCCGTGACAGTTTTGCGTCGGTACCTGGTACCGCGCGGACGCCCGTGCCCGGGAGGAAGCGTGCCTCTGCCGCACTTCTGTTTCATTCGCGTGACAGTTTTGCGTCGGTACCTGGTACCGATGTCCGGCTATGGGGCGGCGCGCGGCGGTAGCCGAACCGGCGGCGGCCGCCGCGGCCTTCGCGGCGCGCAAGCAGCGGCAGCTCGCGGGGCAGCTTCTCGACGTCTGGAAGTCGAATGCGACGAAGATTCACGACGAGGCTGACTCCGGTTCCCAACCGGACCGCAACGCGCCGTCATCGACCGGCGTCGTAGACTCGCCGCGCCGACGGTCAATCGAGAGTAGGAGGAGCCGATGTCCCGCAGCATCTATACGCGCCGCACCTTCCTGAAGAAGTCAGGCGCCGCCGGAGCCGCTGTGCTTGGCGGGACACTCTGGGCGACCTCGCCCGTGGCGGCCCGCGCGCGCCGCGCCGGGCGCGGCACGCCGATCAAGCAGCTGATCATCTCCTGCCAGGAGAACCGCTCGTTCGACCACTACTACGGCTACGCGCCGCAGGTTCAGGCAAAGAGGTTCGGACCGCCGCCGGGCTACACGCAGCCCGACGCCGCGGGCGGGCGGCATGCGCCGTTCGAGTTCACGCAGCTCTCGACGCCCGACCCGCCGCACTGGTGGGAGGCCGTGCACACGCAGGTGGACGACGGCAAGATGGACGGCTTCTACGAGATGGCCGCGCAGTATCCGGGCGACGGCAATGCCGCGATCGGCTACTACACCGCGAGGGAGCTGCCGTTCTACTACAGCCTGTTCGACAACTCGGCGCTCTGCGCGAACTACTTCTGCTCGGTCCTCGGGCCGACGTGGCCGAACCGGTTCTACTTCGCGGCGGGCACTTCGGGCGGGATCACGACGAACGGCGTCTGGGGCTTCGGCGTCTTCAGCCACCCGATGATCCTCGACCTGCTCGACGAGGCCGGAATCACGTGGAAGGTCTACAACATCGGCTTCGACAGCGTCCCCTACGGCAACACGGACAACGTCTTCCTTTTCTGGGAGAAGTACCAGCACGACAACCGCGCGTTGAGGCCGCAGGGTGCGTTCTTCAACGACGCGCGCAAGGGCGAGCTGCCGCAGGTCTCGTGGGTGATACCGAGTTATGCGCACGGGTGGGACGAGCATCCGCCCGCGGACGTCTCGGTCGGCATGGGTTTCCAGCAGGGCCTGATCGACGCGCTTCGGAGCTCGCCTCAGTGGGGTAGCTCCGCGTTCCTCCTCACGTACGACGAGCACGGCGGCTTCTTCGACCACGTTCCGCCGCCGCAGGTCGATGCTTACGGGCTGGGCGTCCGCGTGCCCCTCTGGATGGTCTCGCCGTACGCGAAGAAGGGGCCGGTGCTCTCGAAGAAGCCCGCCGACCACACGTCAACGCTGAAGCTGATCGAGCGCCTGCACGGCCTTCCGACGCTCGCCTCGCGCAACCACCGGTTCGACACGGCGACGCCGACGGGCGGGAACTACAACACCGGGGGAGCGCCCGCACCGCCGCGCGACGGGCTCGACTCGATCAGCGACCTCTTCGACCTGTTCGACTTCTAGGGCGGCCGTAGCGTCGAGGTAACCGGCGAGGTTTGCTCCGGCGTCGACGGAGCACATCTTCCTCGATGGCAGTTCGCCTCAACGCGCCCCGGGTTCGAGCACGCGAAGAAGTTCGTCAATGACGGCAAGGCCGTGCGCGACAACCGCGACGATTGGAGCGAGCATCAGCCGTCGGCGGCGGAGGAGAACGAGTTCATCGAGCAGCACGGCTGGACCGAGTACGGTCGCTGGCACCTCGGCGTCGACGACGACGCCGACGAGCAGACGAAGTCGCGCTACAAGTTCCCGTACGGCGACTTCAAGAAGGTTCACCGCTGCGCGATCCTCGCGGCCGAGTCGCGGGCGGGCCAGACAACTACTACGACATCGAGCTCGCCGCCGCGCAAGTGCACGGCATGCTCGACGCCGTCCGGGCGTAGCTAAGCCGCGAGGGCGCCGAGCTCTGCGCGCACGGCGGGAGCGACCTCGGTGCCGAGGAGCTCGATCGCGCGCATGATCCGGTCGTGCGGCATTGTGCCGACGCTGAACTGGATCAGGAAGCGCTGATGCCCGAAGATCTCGTGCTGGAAGAGAATCTTCTCGACGATCTCCTGCGGGCTGCCGACGAAGGCCGCGCCACGTTTCGTCAGCGACGCGTCGTAATCCTGTCGCGTCAGCGGCGACCAGCCTCGCTCCCGGCCGATCTTGTCCATCACGGCCTTCAGCGGCGGGAAGAACTCATCCGCGGCCGCTTTCGCAGTGTCGGCGATGAAGCCGTGCGAGTTGATGCTCAGCGGCAGCACGCCGTGGCCGGCTTCGACAGAGGAGCGCCGGTGCAGGTCTGCGAAGGGCGCGAACCGCTCCGGCATCCCGCCAATGATCGCAAGCGCCATCGGCAGCCCGAGCCGTCCGGCGCGCATCGCCGACTCCGGCGTGCCCCCGACGGCGACCCACACCGGCAGCGGATCCTGCAGCGGCCGCGGGTAGACGCCGAGGCCGTCGAGCGCCGGCCGGTGCTTGCCCGACCAGGTGACGTGCTCCGACTCCCGCAATCGCAGCAGGAGCTCGAGCTTCTCAGCGAACAGCTCGTCGTACTCGCGCAGGTCGTAGCCGAAGAGCGGAAACGACTCGATGAACGAGCCGCGGCCGGCCATGATCTCCGCGCGCCCGCCGGAGAGCAGGTCGAGCGTCGCGAAGTCCTGGAACACGCGCACGGGGTCGTCGGAGCTGAGGACGCTCACAGCGCTCGTCAGCCGGATCCGCTCCGTGCGCGCGGCGGCGGCCGCGAGGACGACGGCGGGGGAGGAGACGGCGAAGTCGGGCCGGTGGTGCTCGCCGACGCCGAAGACATCGAGGCCGACCTCGTCCGCGAGCTCGATCTCCTCGAGGAGCTCGCGCAGGCGCTCGTTGGGCGTGATCGTCCGGCCCGTTCTCGGGTCGGGAGTGACCTCAGCAAAGGTGTAGACGCCGATCTCCATGGATACTTGAGCACTCAACGATAGCAGAGGCCGCTAACGTCCCGCCGTGCCTCGACGGTCGCTTGCCGCCGCGATCCTGGCCGGCGTTCTGCTCGCGCTGACCTGTTCGGCTGCGCGGGCCGACGGCGATCCGGCGAGCGACACGCTCATCTTCCAGAACGTCTTCCTGCCGTACCCGACGCCGCCGAAGGAGATCACGAAACCGCTCGCCGCGGCGGTGAGCGACGTCTACGCGAAGAGCTACCGCGTCAAGGTTGCGGTGATCGCCTCGCCGCAGGACCTGGGCGCCGTTCCGAGCCTCTTCGACAAGCCGGTCGAGTACGCACAGTTCCTCGGCACCGAGCTCGGGCTCTACTACATCGGGCCACTGCTGATCGTGATGCCCGCCGGCTATGGGATCTACGACGGCGGTCGGACGGTCGTCGCCGAGGAGACGGTCCTCGCGAAGCTGCCGCTGCCGGCGCCGACCGGCGACGCGCTTGTGCAGGCGGCGGCGGGCGCCGTGCGCAAGCTGGTCGC
>VAWW01000011.1:104326-121434 GCA_005884575.1 Actinomycetota bacterium | reverse complement strand
CGCCCGCGTCCAGCTCGAGGTGCGCGTCGGCGCGTCGCGCATCGCGACGTTCGACGTGCCGCTACGGCCGGTGTCGGGTCAGAAGAGCTACAGCGTCCCGTGGACCGTGCCGTCGAACCTGCGCGTGGGTCCGACGAAGCTCTGCGTGACGGGAATCGACCCGTCCGGTAACAAGAGCAGGCCCGCCTGCGGGCCCGTTCGAATTCTCTAGGGCGACGTCGGCGTCGGGTTGTGGTGCGGCACGTCGGGCCAGGGGTAGAGCGCGAGATGGATCAGCAGCACGACGAGCCCCGCGAGGATTGCCACTGCGGCCCAGTGCCACCGGTGCTCGAGGTCGGCCAGCGTCTCGAAGAAGCCGGGGAACGGCACGTCCTTGCCGCCCCAGTAGGCGATCGCGCTCGGAAAGCCGATGCACACAACGCCGATCGATCCGTAGATGACGCAGCCGAGGATCCACTTCGTGTGCCGGCTCGTGTCGCCGCTCAGCACGAGCGCGACGACAGCCGGGCCGAGAACGCCGAGGAAGACGAAGACGCTGTAGAGGATCTCGGCGCGGCCTGACTGCGGGGGGGTCGGGGCGGGCGCGGGCCCGCGCCCGCGCACCGTTCGAACCCCGCCCGTCTGACTTGCCTTCGCCGCCTGCACCGCGATTACGACGATCGCCGCCACGACGACGACCGCCGTCGGTGGCCAGAGCTCCTCGAGATGCGCGATCGTCCCCGAGATCGTCGGCCACGTCGCCTTCTCCCAGATCGCCGCGATCAGCTCGGGGATCGCGATCACGAGCGCGACCGCGCCCCAGACGGCGTACCCCCAACGCTCGCGCGCGCGCACGCCGGCAACGCTACGGCATCGGAGTATCGTCCGCGCGATGCGTGACCACCATTGGCTCGCGGCCGCGCGCGTCGGGGCCGGCGTCCTCGCCGGTGCGGCAGTGCTCGCCGGCTCGCTCGTCGGCGGCGCGTCCTGGCAGGTCGGGCTCTCGGGCGCGTGGTGCACGGGGGCACTCGTCTTCCTCGCCTGGGTCTGGACGAGCATCTGGGCCAAGGACGCAGCCGCGACCGCGGAGCACGCGACGGCCGAGGACGTCTCGCGCGCGATGGCGGACGTGATCGTCCTCGGCGCGAGCGTTGCCAGCCTCGGCGCCGTCGCGTACACGCTTGTCGAGGCGAGCGGCGAGCAAGGGACGACGAAAGTCCTGCTGATCCTGCTGGTGGTCGCGACCGTCACGCTCGCGTGGGCCTCCGTGCACACGATCTACACGCTGCGCTACGCGGACCTCTACTACAGCGCGCCGGTGGGCGGCATCGACTTCAAGGGCGACGAGGCGCCGGAGTACCGCGACTTCGCCTACCTCGCGCTGACGATCGGGATGACCTACCAGGTCTCCGACACTGACCTGCAGACGAAGAAGATCCGCCGGCCGGCGATCCGCCACGCCTTGATCTCGTTCGTGTTCGGGGCGGTGATCGTCGCGATCACGATCAACGTCGTCGCCAGCCTCCTCAACAAGAAAAGCTAGTGCGCGGCTGCCTGGAAGGCGCGCCCGTTGCGGGCCAGCGCCTGCTCCTGGAGCCGCGCGAGATACGTGATCTGGGAAGCTGCGTCGCGCATCCGCCGCGATGCCTCGCCGTCGAGCGACCGGGCGTCGACGGCGAGGCTCTTCAGCAGCGCCTCGAGCTTGGCCGTGACCTTGTCCAGGTCGATCCGATAGCCGAGCGGGCCGGGAATGCGGAGCTGTTCGACGGTATCCATGGTCGTAGGACGGAACCGGATCCGCTTTTCTTCCAGTACAAGGGTCATGAGCTTCCTGCCGCTCCTTCTCTCCGCCGTCGCGCTGGGCTCGCCGTGCCACGCAGAGGTCGATCAGGGCGTGCTCCCGGCCTGGGCGCGCGGCGGGTTCAGCAGCCCGAGGCCGCGGATTCCCCACGTGCTCGGCTCCCGCGGCGGCATCGCCGCGATCCTCTTCGGCTATCCACTGATGTCGCCGCCGGCGGAGGGCCGGAACAACAAGATCCTCTGGGTCCCGCGCGTCGTGCCGCGTCGAGTCACCGACCTGCGGATCGCCGCGCAGCGCTGGGACGGCGCGCAGCCGTCGGGGCCTCCCGTCGCGCGCCGGGTCGAGGGCGGCCCCGGGCCGTCGATCATCGATCTCCCCGCCTCGGGCTGCTGGCGGCTGACCCTGCGCTGGTCCGGCCGGATCGACACCCTCGACCTCGACTACGGCTAGGAAGCGTCACCGCAGGTTCTGCTCCATTCGCAGGAGCGTCTTCCGTCTCGCTGAGGCCCGAGGTCAGCCGTCGCGTGAAGGCGATCACCGACTCGAGGAGCCGCGCGTGGAGCTCCTCACCGGCCGGCGTGAGCTCGACCTGGACGGCCCTGCGGTCGGCCGGATCGCGGCGCCGCGCGACGAGACCCGCCTGCTCGAGCCCGTCGAGGTGACGCGTCAACGTCGGGCCCTCGATCCCGACCGCGCGGGCGAGATCTTGCTGTGTCCGCCAGCGGTCGCGCCTGAGCGTGGTGAGGATCAGCCACGTCGGCACCGATCCGCCCGCGTCGGCGAGCGCATGGTTGAACGCGCGGTTGACCGTCTTCGCAGTCGCAACGACCTGCCGTCCGATCGGCATGCCCAATGGGCGCACAAGAGCAGTCTAATAGTCGTCTAACGATTTGATTACTAATAGTTCGTGTGCTAAGAGTTATCGAATGAGCCGCTACGAGCTCCTTCTCTTCCTGCACGTCGGGAGCGTGATCGTCTGGCTCGGCGCCGGGACGACGCTCGCGCTGGCGGCGGCGTTCGCACGCCGGAGCGGCGACTCGCGTCTCCAGCACGACATCGTTCGGCTCGGCGAATGGCTCGGGCCACGCGTCTTCGGGCCGGCATCGCTCGGCGCGCTCGCCGTCGGGCTTCTGCTGGTGTGGGACGGCCACTGGACCTTCGGCCCGCTCTGGATCAAGCTCGGACTCGCGGCCTTCGCCGCGACGACCGTCACGAACGCGGTCTTCCGTCTCCGCACCCTGCGCCGGCTGGAACGGGCGCCGGCCGAAGCGGAGCGCGCGTACCGGCGGCTCGCGCAGATCGCGCGGCTCGACCTGACGATCCTCTACCTCGCCGTCGCCGACATGATCGTCAAGCCGAGCGGGTCGGACACGTGGACGCTCGTCGTCGGCGGAGCGATCCTCGCCCTCGCCGCGCTCGGCTCCGTGCCGGCGCCGATCGGCCGTCGGCCGCGGTAGGCGGACGCGTCCTCGGGCGAACCCCGGTCATAAGATCCCCTCAGAGGGGCTACCGGAGCCGGTCGCGGTTCGATAGATTGCGACGGCAATCTGCGGCATGCCACGCGCGGGGGGAATCATGCCGATCCAGCTCGAACCAGAGATCCACGACACACACCGGTCGCCACTGGCCTCGATGCGGTGCGGGACGTGTGGATACGGCGTGAGTCGGCGAACGGCCCCGTCCCGCTGCCCGATGTGCGGCGGTACGGAGTGGGAGCACGACCGATGGAGGCCGTTCTCGGAGCTCGTCGAGGCACTCGAGCCGGAGCACCGCCGCCGGCTCTACTGACCAGCGCTGCCGCTGGTATCGTGGGTAGTCCGAAAAGCCCTGCGCACGCAGGGTTTTTCGTGAGTGGTCTTTGTCCGATCGTCCCCCCAGCACCCCGGACGGCCGCCGCGTCGTCGTGACCGGCCTCGGCGCCGTGACGCCGCTCGGCGGCGACGTCGAGACGACCTGGCGCCGTCTGACCGCCGGCGAGTCGGGCGGCGGGCCGATCACGGCCTTTGCCACCGACGGGCATCCGGTGCGAATTGCCTGCGAGGCGGCGGAATTCGAGCCCGAGCGCTGGCTCGACCGCCGGAGCCTGCGGCGCCTCGACCGGTTCGCCCAGTTCGCGGTCGCGGCGGCCCGGATGGCCGAGGCGGACGCCGGGCTCGACGTCGCCGCGGAGCCCGATCGCGTCGGCGCGTCGATCGCGACCGCGCAGGGCGGCGTCGCGAGCCTGTCGGCTTGCTGCGCCGAGGCGGAGGAGCAGCGGATCCATCCGAGCCTCGTCACCGCCTTCATGCCGAACATGGCCGCCGGCTGGGTCTCGATGGAGCTCGGTGCACGTGGGCCGCTCGGCGCGCCTTGCACGGCATGCGCCGCATCGGCGATGGCGGTCGGGGAGGGCTACGACGCGATCCGGCTCGGCCGCGCGGAGGTCATGCTCTGCGGCGGCAGCGAGGCCGGGATCACCGATCTCGCGGTCGCCGGGTTCGCGGCGATGCGCGCTCTGTCGCGGCGGAACGACGATCCCGCGCGCGCTAGCCGGCCGTTCGACGCCGGACGCGACGGGTTCGTGATGGGCGAGGGCGCCGCGGTCCTCGTGCTCGAGGAGCTGGAGCACGCGGAGGCGCGCGGCGCGAAGATCTACGCGGAGCTCGCGGGCTACGGCGTGAGCTCGGACGCGCACCACATGACGGAGCCCGATCCGGGCGGGCGCGGCTCCGCGCAGGCGATCCGCCTCGCGCTCGCGGACGCGGGCCTGGAGCCGGACGACGTCGACTATGTGAACGCGCACGCGAGCTCGACCGACCTCGGCGATGCGAGCGAGACCGCGGCGATCAAGCTCGCGCTCGGCGAGGAGAAGGCGAGGTCGATCCCCGTCTCGTCGATCAAGGGCGCGACGGGCCACTGCCTCGGCGCGGCCGGCGCGGTCGAGGCGGCGATGACGGTGCTCGCGATCGAGCGCGACGTCGTCCCGCCGACGATCAACTACGAGCGCGCCGATCCGGCGTGCGACCTCGACTACGTTCCGAACGAGTCACGGTCGGTGCGTGTCGACGTCGCGCTGAGCAACAGCTTCGGCTTCGGCGGCCACAACGCGGTGCTCGCGCTGTGCAAGCACGCGCGGTAGCCTGCCGCGGGTGCCCGACCTGCCGCTGACCGGAGGCTGCCTCTGCGGCGGAGTGCGGTTCGAGATCACCGAGGCGCTCGTCTCCGCCGGGTACTGCCACTGCACGCGCTGCCAGCGGCGCACGGGAACCGCGGCCGCGGCGAGCGCGCGGATCGCGCCCGGCTCGCTGCGGATCCTCTCCGGCGAGGAGCTGATCCGCGCGTACGAGCCGCCGGACGGGTTCTCGAAGCATTTCGCCTCGGCGCGTTCGACGGCGACCCGGGCATCCGCCCGCAGTACCACACGTACGTCGATTATGCCGCGATGTGGGAGCCCATCCCGGACGACGGCCTGCCACGCTTCCCCGACGCCCGTCCCAACTAGCCGGGCCCCGCGGAGCCAAGACCGGGGGCAGGTCTTGCATTGCGACACGGGACCGTCATTGCAAGACCTGACCCCAGGACGTGGATCGTCAGGACGTGGCTGCGCCGACCTCCTCCTGCTGCTGCTCGCGCAGCGTCGCGGCGCCGGACTCGACGTCGAACTCGATCCGTCCGTTGCGCTCGGCGACGACGAGCCGGTCGCCCGGGTTCAACGCGCCGCCGAGGACGAGTCGCGACAGCTCGTTCTCGACGAGCCGCTGGATCGTGCGGCGCAGCGGCCACGCGCCGAACTGTGGGTCGAAGCCCTCGCGTGCGAGGAATGCGACCGCCGCCTCGGTGAACTCGACCTCGATCCCCTGCGCGTGCAGACGCCGTTCGAGGCGGTCGAGGAGCATGCGCGTGATCTCCGCGAGCTGCGTATCCGTCAGCGTGCGGAAGACGATGATCTCGTCGATCCGATTGATGAACTCCGGCCGGAAGCTCTGCGAGAGCATCTCCATCGGATCTTCCTTCAGCTGCTCGAACGAGCCACCGGTGCGCGCGAACGCCTGGATGCGTTCGGCCCGAGGTTCGAGGTCATGATCACGACGGTGTGCTTGAAGTCGACCGTCCGCCCTTGCGCGTCGGTCAGCCGCCCGTCGTCCAGGATCTGCAACAGGATGTTGAAGACGTCCGGGTGCGCCTTCTCGATCTCGTCGAAGAGGACGACGGAGTACGGCCGCCGCCGCACCGCCTCCGTGGGCTGCCCCGCCTCGTCGTAGCCGACGTAGCCCGGCGGTGCGCCGACGAGCCGCGAGACCGTGTGCCGCTCCTGGAACTCGCTCATGTCGAAGCGAAGCATCAGGTCCTCATCGCCGAAGACGATCTCCGCGAGCGCGCGGGCGAGCTCCGTCTTCCCGACGCCAGTCGGCCCGAGGAAGAGGAAGCTGCCGGTCGGGCGATTCGGGTCGCCGAGTCCCGCTCGTGAACGGCGCACGGCCTCGGCCACCGCGGTCACCGCCTCGTCCTGGCCGACGATGCGCTCGTGCAGCGGCTGCTCCAGGCGGAGCAGCCGCTCGCGTTCCTCGGTCGTCAACTGAGACACCGGGATGCCCGTCCGTCGAGAGACGACCTCGGCGATGTCCTCCGCGGTGACCTCCGGGCACGCTGTCGCCCCTTGCGGCGCTCGTCGAGCTCGTTCTGGCGCTCGTCGAGCTGTCCGGTCACGTCCCGCGCGCGCTCGTAATCCTGCGCCGACGTCGCCTGGTCTCGCTCGCGCGCGAGCCGGCGCAGGTCCTTCTCGAGGCTGCGGGTGTCGTCGTCCTTCGTCTTCGTGCGCAGGCGGACGCGTGCGCTCGCCTGGTCGATCAGGTCGATCGCCTTGTCGGGAAGGAAGCGGTCGCGGATGTAGCGGTCGGAAAGCTCCGCCGCCGCGATGATCGCCTCGTCGGAGATGCGCACGCGGGGGAACGCCTCGTACCGGTCCTTGAGCCCGTGCAGGATCTCGATCGTCTCGTCGACGGTCGGCTCGCGGACGAGCACCGGCTGGAAGCGCCGCTCGAGCGCGGGTCGGCCTCGACGTTCTTGCGGTACTCGTCGAGCGTCGTCGCTCCGATCACTTGGAGCTCGCCGCGCGCCAGCGCAGGTTTGAGCATGTTGCCGGCGTCCATCGCGCCCTCGGCGGCACGCGCGCCGACGACCGTGTGCAGCTCGTCGATGAAGAGGATCACCTGACCCTCGGTCGCCGTCACCTCGTCGATCACCTTCTTCAGCCGCTCCTCGAACTCGCCCGGGTATTTCGACCCGGCGATCATCCCGGCGAGGTCGACGCCGATCAGCCGCCGGCCGGCGAGCGTCTCTGGAACCTCGTCGTTGACGATGCGCTGTGCGATCCCTTCGACGATCGCCGTCTTGCCGACGCCCGGGTCGCCGATCAGGACGCGATTGTTCTTCGTGCGCCGCGAGAGGATCTCGATCGTCTGCTCGATCTCGTCGGCGCGGCCGATCACCGGGTCGAGCTTCCCTTCGCGAGCGCGGTGAAGTCGCGCCCGTACTCGTCGAGCGTCGGCGTCGCCGACGTCTCCTTGGCGCGGCCAGAGTCGACGCCGCGGATGACGCTGCCGCGCAACTTCGTGTGCGAGATGCCGAAGCGTTGCAGCAGCCGGCCGGCCTGCGCCTCCTCGTCGCGCGCGAGCGCGAGCAGCACGTGCTCGGGCCCGACGTATGACGCGCCGAGCTCGCGGGACTCGTCGTACGCAGCGAGCAACGCCGCCTTGGCGTCCGGCGAGAGCGACGGCGCCACGTCGGTGCGCTCGCCGCGCTCGGCCTCCTCCTCGACCTGCGCCATGATCGCCTGCGGGTCGGCGTCGATCTGGCGCAGCACGTGCTGGACCACGTCGTCCTGCAGCGCGGCATAGAGCAGATGGTCGCTGTCGAGATCGAGGCTGCCCCACTCGAGCGCTGTCTGCGCGGCGCGCTGGAGGAGCTGACGTGTCGCGTCGCTGAAGTACTCCGTCACGTCGACGCGCTCGACCCGTCGTTGCGGCTGCGACGCGGGCCGGCGCGCACCTCCGCCGACACCGGTGCCGCGATCGCCGAAGAAGTCCGAGAAGAAGTCGTCGAAGAGGCTGCCGCCGCCGAAGTGTCCGGCCAGCCGCTCCTCGGCGAGGTCGATCTCGCAGAGGTACTCGACCTCTTGCGACCCGTCGGGAAGCGTGCGCACCCTCTGTGCGACCGCCGGCCTCCCGTGCCGCTGGCAGTAGTGCTGCTCGGTCGAGGACATCAGGTCTTGACCTCGATCTTGCGGCGCTGCGCCTTCTCCGCCTTCGGAACGCGCACGCGCAGCACGCCGTCGTTGAGGCTCGCGTCGATGTTCTCGCCGTCGACGTGATCGGGCAGGACGACGCGGAACTCGAACTTGCCGATGCGGCGGGTCTTGCGGCGCAGCACACCCGCGCGCTCCTTCTCCTTGATCTCGCCGGTGATCGAGAGCTCGTTGCCGACGAACTCGATGTTGACGTTTTTGCAGTCGACCCCGGGCAGCTCGGCCTCGACGACGTACGCGTCATCGGTCTCCTCGATGTCGACCGGCGGCGCCCAGACCGCGCTTTCGATCAGGCCGCCGAGGCTGTCGTCGAGGAGGCGGCGCACCCGCTCGCGTACCGGGTCGAAGTCGGCGGTTCCGGCTGGGCACGCGGCGCCTGGTGAGTTCGAGGTTCCCGCTTGACGGCCCGCTGGAACACGGGAATCCTTCGGGAGCCCATGGATCTCGTCCGGCGACTCCCGGCTGCCGTCGTCTGCGCCCTCGCGGCGCACGCTCTCGTCTACCGGTCGCTGACCCCCGGCGACGGGTTGCACGGGTACTTCGGCTGGTACGAGCCTGCAGTCGCGCTCGCGTCCGCGGCATGCCTCGTGGGGCTGCTCGTGCTCGTCGCGGTCGCAGTCGCCGCCCGGCGCCTGGGTCGCCCGCTCCGCCGCGGCGTCGCAGAGCCTGCGCCGCTCGCCGCGAGCGTCCGCTCGCTCGCGGCCGCGTCGCTCGCCGTTTTCCTCGGCCAGGAGGCCCTCGAGCGCAGCGTGGCTCTCGGGCATCCGTCGGTCGCGGTGCTCGCGCCGTCGGATTGGCTGACGCTCCTGGCGGCGGTCGCCGCCGTCTCGTTGGTGCTCTCGCTCGCACTGCGACTCGGACGGGAGGTCGTGCGGCGTGTGCTCGGCGTACAGGGCCGGCCCGTTCGCGCCGGCGCCGCCGCCGGCTGGAGCATCCGCACAGTGCGGGCCGTCCGGCCGCGTCCGCTCGCGGGCCGGTTCGCGCTCCGGGCGCCGCCGCTCCTTTCGGACTGAGGTTCGCGCCCGGGGCATCCGGGCGTCCATCGGTTCGGAAGGAGGTTCGTGCAGAGAGTCCGTCGGACGATCCCGGCGGTCGTCGCGATCGCCGTGCTGGCGGTGCCGGGCACCGCGGCCGCGCATGCGCGCGGACGAACTGCTGCGCTCGACTACCGGGTGCGGATTCCGGCCGAGCCGCTTGAGGGGGTCCACGCAGAGGTGATCGACGGGGATCGGCAGCTCCGGCTCCGCGTCGACACGCACGTGCGCCTCGTCGTCCGCGGCCTCGTCGGCGAGCCGGTCGCCAGGTCCGGGCCGGACGGTGTCTGGGCGAACCGCGCATCGCCGACGGCGGCGTCGGACAAGCTCGCGAAGGCCGGCCCCGGCTGGGTGCGCCTGACGCGCGGGCACAGCCTGACGTGGCACGACCACCGGCTCGCGCCGCCGCCCGGGATCCCCGTCGGCAGCACCGCTCCGTTCGCGCTGCCGGTACGCCTCGGCGGGCGCGCCGCCACGATCCGCGGTACGTTCGAGCATGTCCCGCGCCCGCCGCTCTGGCCGTGGCTCATCGGCGCCGCGATCGCGATCGCCGCGCTCGCGGTCGCGGCGCGCACGCGGCGGCGGCGGGTCGCGCTCGCAGCAGTGGCGGCCATGGTCGCGGCCCTCGGCGCGCTCGCGCAGAGCACGGGAATCGCGACGGCCGACCCGATCGGCCAAACCGGCGCCTGGTTCCAGACCGCGAGCGCCGCGCTGCTCGCGCTCGTCGCGGCGATCGTGCTGCTCCGCGCCGGCGCGGTCACGCGCGCCTGGGCGGCGACGATCGCCGGTGCGGTCGCGGCCGCGCTCAGTCTCGGCTCCCTCGGGGTCTTCTGGCACGGCGTCGTGATCTCCTCGCTCTCGCCGGGGCTCGCCCGGCTCGCTACGGCCGCAGCGATCGTCGGCGGATCCGCCGCGGCCGTGCTCGGCGTCCTCGCCGGCGATCCGAAGGCGGTGCGCCGGTGATCGCCGCGCCGCCGCCGAGCGTGATTCCGACGCCGATCGGCGTCGGCGCCGCCTACCGGCCGCCCGCGCGGACACAGACCGTGAAGACGGGACGTCCCGTCGGGACCTTCCGCTGCGGCGCGACCGGCAAGCGCTACGGCGTGCATCTCGAGCTCTTCGCCCGGCGCCGCGTGGTCATCGTTCCGGCCGGGATCGGCATCGCGACGGCGCGCCGTTGCAGCTACGCCGCGCGAACGCGGACGCCGACGGGCGTCGTCGAGATCGTGGCCGGCGCGCGGCTCACACTCGGCGACCTGTTCCGGATCTGGTTTCGTCCGCCGCCGCCGCTGGCGCGGCGACCCGGCCGCGATCCCGCTGACGCGACACGCGCAGATCGTCCTCGAGCTCGGCGGCTACGTCCCGCCCCATCCCAGCTTCCTCTTCCCTGGAGATCTCTGATGCGCAAGCTCCTTCTCTTGCTCGCCGTCGTTCCACTTGTCGCCGCGTGCGGCGGGTCGTCGTCCTCGGCGCCGAGCATCCCGACGATTCAGGCCGCGCGCACGTTCCAGCTCGCCGGCTTCGAGCCGGGCGGCGCGGTCGCGGCCGGCAAGCCGGTGACGGTCGCGTTCACGATCCAGCAGCCGAACGGCAAGCCGCTGACGAATTACAAGCGCGGCGCCGGGCCCCACACCGGCGTCCACCTGATCCTCGTCCGCACCGACCTCGCCGCGATCATCCACCGCCATCCGCCTCTCGGGCCGGACGGACGGCTCAGCGACACGATCGTCTTTCCGGAACCGGGCACGTATCGCGTCGTCGTCGACGCGTATCCGAACACGGCCGGGCCGCAGCGGAACTTCCAGCTCTTCCGGACGATCCGCGTCGCCGGATCGGCGCGGGCGCAGAAGCTGCCGCCGTTCAAGCCGGAGGTCGACGTCGACGGCTACCGCGTCCGCATGCTCGGCACGCCGAAGCTGAAGGCGATCCAGGCCGGCTTCGTGACGATCACGGTCACCGGTCCCGACGGGAAGCCGGCGCGCTTCACCCCCTGGTTCGGCGCGCTCGCGCATGCGATCTTCTTCCGGGCCGGGACGCTCGACTACTTTCACACGCACGTCTGTGCCCCCGGAGCGACCGGCTGCACGAGCGCGCTCGGCGCGACGACGGTCGCGGGCAGCTCGTCGACGCCCGGGAAGCTGCGGGTCGGCGTGCTCGTCCCGGTGCCGGGGACGTGGCGGCTGTTCCTGCAGTGCAAAGTCGGCCTGCACGTGCTCACGGCGCCGTTCACGCTGAAGGTCGGGGCGTAGCGTGCTCGTCCGCGCGGGAGCCTGGTGCGGCGCCGGAGCCCTCGTCGTGCTCGCCGCACGCGTGCTCGCGTACGCGCTTGCGCCCGCGCCGAGCGAGCTCACGTTCGAGCTGCAGCGCTCGGTCGGCGGCCCGCGGCTCGTGATCGTCTCGCTCTGGTCGCTCGGGCTCGCGGCGGCGATCGCGGCTGCAGCGCTGGGACTGGCGGTCCTCGCCGTCCGCGAGCGGTTGGCGCTCGAGCGGGCGATCGTCGTCGCGCCGCCGCGATTGCGGCCGCTCCGGTTCTGCCGCAGGTACGCCGTCCTTGTCGTCTCGACCGCGGCGGCGTTCACGCTGCTCGAGTCGTACGTCCACTGGCGCGCGGGCCTCGGCTGGCACGGGCTCAGCTGCCTCACCGGCCCGGTGCACCGCGACGCGATTCCGCTCCTCGCCGCGCTGTCGCTCGTCGCCGCCGCGTGCGCCGAAGCCGTCGACCATCTGCTCGTGTGGGCCCGCCGGACGCTCGCGCGTCGGCTCCCGTTTCTCCCGGCCGCCGCGACCGGCTCACGGTCCTGGACCGCCGACCGCTCCTCGCCCGCGCGCCGCTACGGCGTCTGTCCGCTCCCGCCGCGCGGCCCGCCGTCCGCGCTCGAATCGGCCATTGCAGCTGCAATCTGATTCGAAAGGAGAACGGAATGCGCAGGAGACGAATCGCGACGCTTGTCGTCGCGGCAGGCACGGCGCTCGTCGTCGCCGCCTCGGCATCGGCGCACGCGCACGTCAGCCCGCCCGTGGTGCAGGCGAAGAGCTCGTACCTCTTCGCCTTGGCGGTGCCGACGGAGAAGGAGAGCCTGACGACGACGAAGATCGAGATGACGCCGCCGAAGGGGTTCGGGATCGACTCGTTCGTCGCCGCGCCGGGCTGGAAACGCAGCGTCCAGCAGACCGGCTCGGGCGACAACGCCGTGGTGACGAAGGTGACGTGGGAGGGCGGTCACGTGCCGACCGGCGAGGACGCGACCTTCCAGTTCCTCGCCGGCACGGACGCGAGCAAGAGCTACACGTTCGACGTGCGTCAGACGTACTCGGACGGCTCCGTTGTCGACTGGTCCGGCCCGGAGTCGTCGGACACGCCCGCCCCGGCGGTCGAGGCGAAGAGCTCGCTCGGCGGGGGCGGCGGCACCTCGACTCTCGCGATCGTTGCGCTGATCGTCGGCGCCCTCGGGCTCGTGGTCGGAATCGTAGCGCTCGTCGCGAAACAGGGAGGACGGACGATCGCATGACGCCGCGCGGGCGAACAGTCACGGCGCTCCTCGCTCTCGCAGCCGCGCTCGCGGCGCCCGCCTCGGCGTGGGCGCACGCGGCGCTGCTGCGGACGGTGCCGTCGGCGAGCGGCACCGTGAACCGTCCGCCCACCGGGGTCGCGCTCATCTACAGCGAAGCGGTGGAGCCGCGCTTCGCGATCATCTCGGTCACGGACGCGGCCGCGCACCAGGAGACGACCGGGCCGCCGCATCGGGCGCCCGGAAACCCGGACACGCTCGTCGTGCCGCTGAAGCGGATCCCGCAGGGCTGGTATCTCGTCTACTGGCGCGCGATCTCCGTCGACGGCCACCCGGTGCGGGGCGCCTTCACGTTCGCGGTCGGCCCGAACGCGGGGCCGGCGCCGCAGTTCGTCATCCCGTCGATCTCGGAGACGGCGGCGACGCCAGGGCTCGTCACCGCTCGCTGGATCACGTTCCTGTCGGCGATGGGAGCGGTGGGCGCGTTCGTCCTGCGGATGCTGATCGCGCGGCCGCTCGTTCGCCGCGTCGACGGAACGCAGCTGCGCGCGCTCTCCGTCGCCTTCTGGATCGTGCTCGCGGTTGCGCTCGTGGCGACGCCGGTCTACATGCTGCTCGCGACCGCCGATTTCGCGGTGCGGTCGGTCTTCGATCTCGGCGCGCTGCTTCCGCTCGTGCGCTCGTCCGCGTTCGGCCGCGGCTTCCTCGACCTCGAGCTCTGCCTCGTGCTCTTCGCAGTCGCGGCCGGCGTCGCGATCTGGGTGGACCGGCCGGGGCGTCCGCGGCGCTCGATCGTCGAGCTGCTCTCACTCGGCGGAGCGCTCCTCGCCGCCGCGGCCGTCCTCGTCGTCCCGGGGCTCGCGGGCCACGCCGCGCAGACCGCGCCGCGCGGTCTGTCCGTCGTGCTCGACTGGCTCCACGTCACGGCCGGCGCGGTGTGGGTCGGTGGGCTCGCGGGTCTCCTCGTGCTCTGGCGGAGCCTGCCCGTCGCGCGTCGCGTCGCCGGCCTCGTCGTTTGCGTGCCGCGCTTCTCGAACGTCGCGTTCGTCTCGGTCCTCGTGCTCGTCGGCGCAGGGACCTGGGCGGCGATCCTCCACCTGCCGACGCTCGCGTCGCTGTGGCAAACGTCGTACGGAAAGACACTGCTCGTGAAGATCGGGATCCTCGCGGTCGCGCTGCTGCTCGCCGCGGTCAATCTCGTGCGCACGAAGCCGCGCCTCCAGGCGGCGCGCGACCGGCCGGACCTCGGCACCGGTGCGGCGGCGCTCCTGCGCAGGCTCGTGAGCGGCGAGGCCGTCCTCGTCGCCGGAGCCGTGCTCGCGGCCGCCGTCCTCTCGAGCCTCGCGCCGCCGGCGAAGGCGCTCGCATCGGTCGGCCGGGCAGTCGCCCACGTCGGCCCCGGCGCGGTGCGCGCGGTCGTCAACGAGAACGGCTATCGCATCGAGCTGCTCGTCGCGCCGAACAAGGCGGCGGTCCCGAACGACTTCGCCCTCCGCCTCGCCAAGGGCGGGACGCCGGTTCGCGGTGCCGACGTCACCGCGTCGTTCGCCATGCTGGACATGGAGATGGGACAGCAGGCATACCAGCTCGCCGAGTCGGGCCCCGGCGTCTACAGCCATTCGGCGCCGGCGCTCGTGATGGTCGGACACTGGGGTCTCGACTTCCAGATCCGGCCGCGCGGCGGGCAGCCCTTCGACGTCCTGATCGTCGACCACGCGACCGGATGAACGACGTCCGCGTCAAGCTGCTCGCGGCGCTGCTCGCCCTCGGAGCAGGCGCCGCCGCGCTCGCCGTCGTGATCCTCCTGGCCCGCGATGTCATCCCGTAGGGCGCTCGGGCTGGTGGCCGTCGCGGCCGTGCTGCTCGTCCCGGGCGTCGCGCGCGCCGACGGCGACCCGGCGAGCGACTACCTCGTCGTGCAGGACGTCTTCTTCCCGTTCGACGTGAAGGTGCCGGCGGCGGAGGCCGGACGCTTCTCGCAGCTCGTCGCGGACGCGACGAAGCGCGGGTTTCGCGTCAAGGTCGCGCTGATCGCGGGACCCGGCGACCTCGGCTCGGTCACCGCGCTCTGGCGGAAGCCGCAGCAGTACGCGGAGTTCCTCGGCCAGGAGCTCTACTACGTGTACAGAGGGCCGCTGCTGATCGCGATGCCGAACGGCTACGGAATCTCGCAGCGGGGCAAGCCGCTCGCCGCTGCGCGGGCGCTGCTCGATCGCGAACCGCTACCGGGGCGCGACCTCGCCGGGGCGGCAACGAGTGCGGTGCGGAAGCTCGCCGCGGCACGCGGGATCGATGTGCCGGTGCCTGCCGCCGCGTCCGGTTCGGGCGAGAACCGCGACCGGCTCGTGATCGCCGGCATCGCGGCCGCGGTTGCCGCGCTCGCGGCCGCGGTGGCCGTGCTCCGAC
Source organism: Actinomycetota bacterium (assembly GCA_005884575.1). Classification (GTDB taxonomy): domain Bacteria; phylum Actinomycetota; class Thermoleophilia; order Gaiellales; family Gaiellaceae; genus AC-16. The sequence continues at coordinate 106,422 of VAWW01000011.1, read as the reverse complement.
GCAGACGTCGGCCGAGGACGTACCCTTAGTCCTGCATGCGCTTCCTGTTGAACAAGAGCGTCGACCTCGTCCCGGCGGACGAGGCACTGCCCGGCCGCGACGAGGAGATGGTCGTGCCCGAGCGGCACGAGGTGCTCGGCACGCCGCTCCGGCCGCCGTTTCCCGAGGGTTTCGAGCAGCTCGTCGTCGGGATGGGCTGCTTCTGGGGCGCCGAGCGCGTCTTCTGGACGGCCCCCGGCGTCTACACGACGGCGGTCGGCTACGCCGGCGGGATCACGAAGAACCCCACGTACGAAGAGGTCTGCAGCGGGCGCACGAACCACACCGAGGCCGTGCTCGTCGTCTTCGACCCGGCCGTGACGAGCTACGACGAGCTGCTGCGGCTCTTCTGGGAGAACCACGATCCGACGCAGGGCATGCGCCAGGGCAACGACGCCGGTTCGCAGTACCGGTCGGCGATCTACTGGACGACCGACGAGCAGCGCGCAGCCGCCGAGGCGTCGCGCGGCGCGTACCAGCGCGAGCTCGCGGCCGCAGGCTACGGCGAAATCACGACGGAGATCGCCGAGGCGGGACCGTTCTACTACGCCGAGCCCTACCACCAGCAGTACCTGCAGAAGGTGCCGAACGGCTACTGCGGGCTCGGCGGCACCGGCGTCGCCTGCCCCGTCGGGCTGACGCGCTCCGCGCCGGCCTCGTAGGTCCGCTCGAAGAAGTCGAGCAGCGCGTCGCGCGGCGACGGCGCGGTCCGCACGTCCTCGTAGGGAAGGATGAACTCCCCGAGATCGTCGTTCCACCACGGCGTCGCGGTCTCGATTCCGTCCGGCTTCGGGTACGTGTAGGCGAAGAACGCCGGCGCTGCGAAACGATCGTCGCCGGGCCAGAAGCCGCAGGCCACCATCGAGTCGCCGAGGTAGCGGGTGACGGCGAGATCGAACGTGCCCCAGAAGAAGTGCACGGGCGTCGTGCGTCCGACGAAGCGTCCGCGATACTCCTTCATCACCGCGTCGGTGCGGTAGAGCACCTCGAAGAAGCGGTTCGCCCATGCGGCGTCGTACGACCGGTGAACCTCGTCCTCCGTGAACACGATCGCGCCGGGGATCTCCTGCGGCTTCGGCCAGATCTCGCACTCGATTCCGAGCGAGCGCACGGCGTCCATCACCTCCGCGTGGAACGCCTTCACGGTCTTCGGCACGAGCGGGAGCACGCGGCGCGAGCCGTCGCTGACCACGATGTGCAGCGCGTGGTCGACGAGGTCGAAGTCGATCTGGAACACGCGGTTGCCGCTGCACGGGATCGGGCTCGTCGTCAGGCCGGTGGCGGTGACGTACAGCGTGACGTGCGCCCAGTCAGGCTCCGGCGGCGCGAGCTTGAGGCGGATCTTTCCGGCGACCTGCGTCCAGAGATGAAGCGTGTCGCGCGTGTCGCGCCAGGCGTCGAGCGGGAGCTCAGGCCACTCCGGGGTCACGCCTGCGACTGTACGTGTCCGGTACCGTTCTTTGTATGGCGGTGGCCTGTTCCCACCTCGACGAGATCCTCGATCCGCCGCCCCGCGCCGAGGGCTGCGAGGAGTGCCTCGCCATGGGCGGCCACTGGCTGCACCTGCGGCGCTGCATGGCGTGCGGCCACATCGGCTGCTGCGACTCGTCGCCGAACAAGCACGCGTCGAAGCACGCGCGGACGATCGCGCATCCGATCGTCCAGTCGTTCGAGCCGGGCGAGGACTGGCTCTGGTGCTACGTCGACGAGGTCGGTTTCGAGATCCCCGAGCTCGCGCCCAGCCCGGCACACCCGTAGAGGATTGAGTCCCGGCGCCGCGGGAATCCGCGCGTCGTGGAAGGACAGCTCGAGACGCGGATCATGTTGCGCCCGATCGGGAGTGCGCTGCCGCTCGGGTTCTTCTCTTTCGGGCTCGGCATGTTCATGCTCGCCGGCGAGGGGATCGGCTCGATCCGGCTGCGCGAGATTCACGACGTCGGCCTGATCCTCGTCATCTTCGTCGCGCCGCTCGAGTTTCTGGCGACCGTGATCGGATTCCTCGCTCGCGACTCCATCGATCGTGCTCCTCGCGGTGATGGCATGGAAGGGAAAGCCGT